>CAZWDL010000028.1:0-66461 GCA_964632995.1 uncultured Saprospiraceae bacterium | reverse complement strand
GGCGGCGTGATCAGCGGATCGGGGTCATCCGCTTCGGTGATGGGCAGGCTGGTATCCTCGTTGGCGGCGCCGGCCGTTTTTTCTTCGTAGTCGTCGCTGAGGTTGATCAGCTCGGCAAGCTTTTGCTGAAATTCGTGGGGATAGGGCTCGTCCCAGTTATCGTATTGCTCGGCTTCCTCCTCTTCTTCGTCGCTCAGCACTTCGGCGGGCACCTTCAGGGCGCCGCCCAGGCGGAGCACGCCGCCCAGTCCTTCCACGTCGATGCCCGGCAGGTTGGAGCCGGGGTGCAGCACGTCCATATCGCGGCGGCCGACGCGGCTGTCGACGGGTTTGGGTTCCAGCAGGCGCACCAGGTATTCAAAGTCGCCGATCTCGCCGGTGCGGAAGTACCAGCGGTGGTAATAGGGAAACTGCGTACCCGCCTGCCGCCCCTCATAGTCGCCCCAGGCCGAAGCGGTGGCGTCAGGCGCGCCGGCAGGGTCCATGCCGATGCCGGCCAGGCGGCCGCTTTCGAAAGTAGGGACGAGGAAAGCGTGGTAGGCGACCTTCGGTTCCAGGCGGCGCGGACAGACGAGGCGCGCGTAGGCCAGATCGGCATTTTCATCCAATATGGACTGAAATTCCTGCAGCACCGCATTGGTGTTTTCGGAAACAATCGGCTCATCCAGCGGGCGGTTGACGTGCACGTGCGCCCAGGCCCAGAGCTGCCCGGCGCTGGGGAACAGCTCACCGGCGCCCTCTACCTCGATGAAAGGCAAGGGTTTATCTTTGATATTTTTACCTTCGGTAAATTCCTCTTCTTTGAGCAGCACCAGGGTGATCCAGGGCCGCAGGCGGTCCGTCTCCGTATTGGCAGCCGCCGGCGTATAGCGCCAGGGCAGATCTTCGTCGTAGAAATCGATATAAGGCAGGTAGTTGGGTTCAAAGTTGGTGATCCCGTGGCGGGGTTCGTTCTTGATGATGGCCTTACTGTCGATGCCGACGACATCGCCGGGGCCGTAAAGCTGGATATCCTTGGAGATAACCCTTGTTTCCGGGTCCCCTTCCAGCATTTTGGCCTCCAGTTCCAAATCTATTTTAATGGTGGCTCGCAGCGTAACGGCAGGATCCATATCGGGCGAAGTGATCTTATTGGCGACGCCCTGGCGGAGCCAGGGTAAAAAGGAGTATGTTCCGATTTTACTCATGCTGCTTCGGTATTGACTTCGGTTGAAGGAATGACGTGGACGGCGTCCACGAGTTCGGGATTTTCGGTAATGCGCTGCTGCAGGTACTCCCGCGCCTGCGCCTGGCTGTCAAAGCGGGCGGCCGCTCCGTCGACGGGCGTGTTGTCGCGGTTGAAGGCTACCGTAAAGCCGGGCTGCTGCAGGCGGATCTTATCGTCGAAGGGCTGTCGCAGCTTTTGCTGGTGCTTTGAAATATCACTCTTGGTGACGGCATTGCCCCGCAGCAGGTGGTTGAACAAGCGTCCGGCGAAGGCGAAGAAGGGCAGGAAGAGGCGCTTGCGGCTGTCGATGATGATCTTCTCGTAGCGCACTACCCGCTTGACGGCCACGCCGGTGGCATACTGCCCCCCTGCATCGGAAAGCTCTAGTCCGGCGGGCTGATCTTCGAAAGCGGGCAGGCTTAGCTTCTCGGCATCCGAGAATTCCTGGAACTGGGCAGTGGCGAAGCGCTCTTTGGCCTCGGCCTTCTTGTCCAGCCCGGCGGCGGCCGTCACGCTGAAGCGGTTGGCGTCGCTGGGCGCCTGGCTGCCGACCTTGTCGAGGGTCAGTTCCAGCGGGATGCGGCGCTGGCTGATGCGCAGGGCGCCGACGGGATGCATAACCAGACCTTCCTCCTCCTCGATTTTCCGGAGGGAGACCAGCAGGTTGTTCGAGGCCGGCAGGCTGGCCGTCCAGTTGGCCAGGTTCTGGAATTCTTTTTCTACAATGGGCAGCACCTCGATGGGCGGCAGGGTGGTATCCTCCTCTTCGCCCCAGGTGACGCTGAAGTCGACGTCGATATCAAAGAAGAGCAGCGAGATGGAGCCGGTGCCTTCCACGCGGTAGGGCGTGGGCCCTTCCAGCGAGCCGCGGGCGCTGATGCTGAACAACCCGATGCCGAAAACCTTGACCGACACCTTGGTCGAGAATTCGATGATGAAGTAGAAAGGCGAAAACTGGAATAGCGCATCGAAGCCGAGGTGTCCCTCGATCTTGAACTCGCTGAGGCCGAAGAAGAGCTCGGCCTTGGCGCCGAACTGCACCGTGTTGCTGGTCACTGAAAAGTAGGCTTCTACGCGGATGCGGGCGAAGGATTTGTCGAGGATATTCAACGCAATCCGCTTCGGATTGGGGAAAGGCAGCGGCGGCGGCGTATAGCGCGGGTGGAAGCCCCCGACGCTGACTACGAAGTTGGCGTCGGCGCCCCAGCCGATGAGCAGGCCCATTTCTCCTTCGAGGGTGATGAAGAGGATGCGCGAGCCGAACATGCTGGCAAAGAACCAGGCCCGCTTTTTGTCGAACTCGATGGCGCCGATGAAGTTGACCTGCAGAACTAACAAGGCGGCTTTTTCATCGGGCAGGACGACCTTCAGCACGCCAAGGATAGCGATATTGCCCGGAATTTCGATGATGATGCCAAGGGAGAGACTGATCAGCGTAGGCGTTCCCCATCCCAATTTGGCCAGCGGCCCGATGAGGAAGATATCGGCCTCGGGCGGGAAGAAAGTGCGCAGGTCGCTGATGATGCGCGGCGCGTTTTCTACCACATTGGTCGGGAACATGATGCCTTCCACGGCGCCGGTGCGCACGCCCTCGGCCAGCGGTTCCAGGCGCATGGTGCGGTTGAGGCCCAACAGGCCGCCGACACCGAGCAGCGTAAAGCCGAAGCCGAGTTGTATGCCCGAGCCGAACTCGGCGGTGATGATGATGAGCAACGAGAAACCCTTCGAGCCGTCGGGCATACGCGTGGTGATCAGGCCGATGGCTTTGAGCGAAAGGAAGCCGCTGAAGACCAGCTCGATGGCGCCGGCGTACTCCTCGCGGTCGAAGTCGAAAAAGAGATAGCCGCCGCCCTTAACGACGCCGGCGTCGAGCGAGAGGCCTACGCCGTTCGGCGGTTTGAAGCCGATGCCGAACTCGACGGGCCCCAGGTTGCCGCCGCCGTCGGGGAAGGAGAACTCGGCGGTGACGCCTATATTTTCCACCACGGCCTTCAAGGGGCCCAGGTTTGCCTTGATATTGGAGCCAATATTGATGGGCAGCTTGCCGTCCTTGGGCAGAAAGCCCAGGATGATGCTTTCAAATTCGATGAGCCCGAGGTCGATATGGGCGGGCAGCCAGATTTCCAGCCCGCCGCTGCCGTCGAAGTAGACCTCTCCCTTGTCGCTGATGCCGAGGGCGACGTCGAAGAAGCCCTCCATTTTGGTGTCGGGCAGGATTTGCGAGAGGAAGCCGTCGCCGCTCTGCGTGTCGATCACCACCCGGCCCTCTTTGATGCCGGCGCGAAAGATGACCTCGCCGTCCGCCTTGCCGTTGCCGGCATCCCAGGAGAGGCGGTTGTCAACACTTAGTGCAAACTCTTTGATCTCGAAGCGGCTGCCGTCGACCTGACCGAGCAGGACGAAGGGATTGCCATTCTGGCGGCGGGCGATGAATTCGAAGAAGAAGCGCCCCTCCAGTTCCGTGGAGCCGGGCGGGATGAGGTCGACCTCGCCTTTAGGCCGGACGACCAGTTCGGCTTCGTTTGGGATATCGAAGCCGAACTCGAAGTTGACCACCCATTCCTCCTCTTCGAAGCTGACGGCTTCGCCCGACAGCGGATTGTGGAAAGTGACCAAGAGCCCGGGCGGGCTGATATCCTCCTTAGGCTGCACCGTGAGCACCACGAGGTCGAGCATGGGAACCGGTCCCGAGGTATCGAGCAGCACCGGGAAGCCGGCGCGGGCGATAATCTGCTCCAGTTTTTGAAAGAGATCCGTGCCGTCGAAGCCGTTGCGGCCCCAGTCGTACAAATCACCGAGCTGCTCGCCGGGCGAGGTCATCCAATTGCCGATTTGCTTAAATTGAAAGGTAGAGGCGTAGTATTGTGGTGCATCGGGATCGGTGGAGCCTTCGTTGCGCAGTTCTCTTTTGAGGACGCCGGTAAATTCGAGGGCCTCGTTGAGCCCCGGAATATTGTCGAAGTACTGGATGATGACGAAGGCCAGGAGGCGCTCGGGGATTTCCTGTATTTCTTCGTTGGAGACGCCGGGCAGGGTGAGGCCGTCGATGGCGTCCTTGACCTGCACGAAGCTCTCGATGACGTCCTTCACTTCGGTGACGGCGTCGATGGCAGTGCTGATGATGGCGCTGGTGTCTTCGTCTTTGATCGCCTGGATCAATTCCTCCACCGTTTCCGTCAGTTTATCCAGCTTCAGGCGGGTTTGTTCCAGGGCGCTGCCGATGCTGTCGGCCTGGGCGGGGCTCAGCGGGATACCCAGCTGTACGAAGAGGGCGCCGGCGTCGGCTGCGTTGAACTCTTCGGTCAGCGGCCGCAGGATTTTGGTGAATTCGAGGACTAGGTTTTCTAGTGTTCCGGTGTTTTCAGGCATAGGTGCTGGATTCTACGCGGTGAAGGAAATCCTGGACGGTGCGGCATTCGTCGATCAGGGAAAAGAGGAGCAACCATTGTTCGTTCAGATCGCGGCGCAGCTCCGCTTTGCCGTGTTTTTTCAGCAAAAAGGCCATGCGGGAGAGCAGGGCGGGCAGCGTTACGCCCTCCAGTTCCGCCGGAATGGGATGGCGAGCATACTGAGCGCTGCGCAGGACGTGTTGCAGGAAGCCAGGCCCCTGATGGCGATGCCAGCCTACGGTGACGGGGCGGCAGTGGTTGACCAGGCGAATGACCTCATCGGCGTGCCGTTCGAAGAGCTGCAGCAGCTGAAGGCCCAGAGGGCTCTGCTGCAGTTGCGCGCGTACGTAGCGGCCGGCGGCTTCGGGGCTGCGTTCCGCAATCGTTCGCTTCGTCCCGGCGCTGCCGCCACTTCGCTGCAGGGGGCTGGTAGCGAGGGTAAGGGGAAAGCCCTGATCGGCGAAGTAAGCCAGCACGTTCTGGATTTTATTGGAAGAAGTGACGCGAATACGGCGATCGTCCGCATCGAGCTGGATGATGTGGCCACCTTCGAGCAGGGCAACGATCTCGTGATCCTCGTTGATGATGACCGAGCCCGAGTCGCCCTTGTAGGCGAAGGCGACGACGTCGTCCTGCACGGTGTAGGTCTCCTCGTCGGTAGGATAGATAAATACCTGTTCGACCTTGTCGGCGTAGATGTTGGAGAGGTCTTCGGTGACCACCTTGCAGGTGCCGCGCACTTCGACGACGCGGCCGCGGGTATACCCCGATCGCTTGCCGATTTTGTAGACGTTGTCGCCGCAGACCGCCTCGGCCACGCCGCGAATTCGGAAGACGTTTTCCGTCAGCTTATTGGAAATTTCGAGCAGGATCTGGTCGGCGGCATCCTCATTGAGGGCGGCGATGGCGCAGTCGACCTTGTTGTTGTCGGCGCCCGCCAGTACCGATCCGATTACGTTGCAGTCGCAGCAGCAGCCGCTGAACTTGGTGTGCTGCGGCTGCCCGACGACGGTGTCGGCATCGCCCAGGACGTGGTGGTTGCTGAGTACGACCCAGCGGTCGTCGGCATCGAGCTGACCGAACCATCCGATGGCGCCGGTGCCTTCATCCTTGGGGCCTACACAGATACCGCCCTTGAGGGGTCGGTAATGGCTGTTGTCGCTGTACTTGGTCAGTACGGGCGTCTGGATGACGTCGGTGCGGAAACCATGCAGCTCTTCCGGAATGAGCTGCTCATCGGAGAGCTGCTCCCGCGGCTTTTTCTCCGTGACGTAGACGCGGAAGCTCAGCTCGTCGGTAACCTTTCCTTTTCGCTCCTTGAAGCCCACGCCTACCCCATCGATGCCGGGGAGCCGCTTGAGTTCCTGTTCGGCCGCCTCGACCTCGTCGAGCAGCACGCGTTGTTGTTGGGATCGTTCTTCTTTTCCGGGCATGCCGGTTGGTTTTAGGTGAAAAGGATTGTCCGCCTCCGTCCCGCTTCTTCGAAAGCGGGACTACGGCGGATAAAAAGAATTAGGGGATTGAGTAGTTCCCCTACTATCTTTGATCCTGATCTGATATCAAATGAATATCTATGCCATTTTCTAGCGGATACTTTTATACCTCAACTTCCCTTCATCATTCCAGATGAAGAGCAGGTGTTTTTCGGCATCGTCGCGGAATTTGACCTGGAAGCGGTGGATAGGCGGATCCGTTTCGATGACGCCGCCCAGGATTTCCGCCGATTCGACGCAGGGGCTTTCCGCGAGCCAGTCGCGCAGGCCGGCCAGCCGTTCGCGGGCCTTGACCGAGCGGTCCTGTGCTTTCAGGAACTGGTTGATTTGCTGCTGAAAGCAATCTTTGTCCCAGTCGTCGACACAGGTGCAGAATTTTTCTTGCAGGGCGTCCATAGTTGGTCTTGAACAGTTAACAAATAGAAGCAGGCATCCCAGCGCCAGCATTCGTATCAGGCTGTATTTCGGCGCCTCAGACCGGTACATAACGGCTGATTTTTTGCAACAGCATCCGTATACTGTTGATATTTTCAAAACAGTGAATAAGCTCGAGGGCGTGCTCATCCAGCGTCCGTTGCAGCTCCGGGCTGCCGTGCGTACGCAGGACCGCACTCATGCGCGTAAGCAGCAGGTCCGGCCTTATACCGTCGATCACCGGGGGGATCAGGTGCGTCTTATCGCGGGCGCTTTTGATCATATGCGCCAGCCAGGCAGGGCCGCGGTTGCGGTGCCAGGCGACAGTGACCGCGCGCTCGTGATTGATCAGATCCATGACCTCCGTCCGGTGTGCCTCGTAGCACTGCAGTAATTGTTTGCCGAAAGGCGACTGCGACAGCTCCCAGCGCAGCCAGTTGGCCGCGTCCTGGTTGGTGTAGATATGCTTCGGCCGGACAAGCGCGGCATAATCCCGGTCATCACCGCCGGCCGGCGATTCGGCGACAGTGACGGCGAAGCCTTCGTCGCTAAAGAAATCGAGCACGTCCTGGAAGTGGCAGGCGATAGTGATGTCGAGCTGGCTGTCGTCCGCGTCGAGCTTGATGATGTCGCCGGCCCAGAGGAGGCCGACGATCTCGCCGTCCTCGTTGAGGATGGCGGAACCCGAGTCGCCCTTATAGGAAAAAGCGGGGATATCGTCTTCGTAGGAATAGGTTTCGTCCTCGGCGGGGTAGATGAAAATCTGGCCCGATTTACCGGTATTGAGGGTGGTTTCAATATCCTCGGTGACGTCGCTGCAGACGCCGGCGATTTCGGCGATAAAGCCGCGGGTATGGCCGGACTTCATTCCTATTTTGGTCACCACATCACCACAGACGGCTCCGGCGACGCCGCTGACCTGTAGGGTGGTTTCACTTTCACTGTTAGCGATTTCGAGGTTCAGGTTGCCGGCCAGCTCGTCGTCGACGCGAACGAGGGCGCAGTCGATGCTGTCGTCATCCTTGGCGACCAGCACTTTGCCGATCACATCGCAGTCGCAGCAGCAGCCGCAGAACTTGTAATAGTAGGGCTGTCCGAGCTTTATCTCGCCCAGCCCGCCGTCGGCGTCCTCGTGGTGGTAATAGGCGGGATCTTCCAGATCGAAAGCGACGTGGTGATTGGTGATGAGCACCTTGTCGCCGCCCGACAAGGTGCCGAACCAGCCCAGGGTGCCGATGCCGCCGCGCAGCGGACCGATGGCGATGCCGCCCTGCAAGGGACGATAGGTTCCCCGGTCCGCCAGGCGCCGAACGCGGGGCAGGCGGATGACGTCAGTGGGAATGGCGTGCAGCGCAGGAGGGATGAAGTGTTCGGGAACGAGTTCAGACAGGGGCTTCTTCTCTTTGACGTAGACACGGAAGGCAAACTCCTGCGTGGGCCGCCCGTTCCGTTCCTTGAAACCGACACCAATACCCACCACTCCGGGAATGGCGCGCAGCTCATTTTCCACCGCGGGACGCAGCGCCATTAGTTCGTCTTGCCTTGCCTTTCTTTCCTGTCGTGATTTCATCAGCTTAAAATAGGTGAAGCGCACTGGCCGTGCGCTGGAGATTAAGGATATATAAAAGGCGAACCGGAATGCTCCGGCTTTATATGCGTAAAGGCAATTGGATATTAATAGTTGCTGTTGGGCAGAATTCCTGGGGAGCCTCACTCGATCTTGTTTCGGATTATTCCCGTTCATCTGCTACATCCTGTCTGTGCAGGTTTATCTCTTGGGGAAAACTGAAGGAAGGAGGGTGCTCCAGTTTTTGGGAAAACTAATGTCATCTTGGTGGTCTAATATAGGAAATTACCATATCAAATGCAAGTGGAAAACGGTGCGCTTGACATTTTGATGCTTTCTGCGAACGGACCGGAGAAAAATGAAAGTCTCTTCTCTTTTCGGAAGAGTCATCAAAATGTCAAGCGCAGGCGGGGTTATCGGAAATTCGGTATACGGGAGCGAAAGGACTCATGGTTACTTGTTGTCCCTGGTATTATTCGGAAAACTGCTCACTTGAAAGGTTTTTGTCACCCTTTCGGAAAATGGATAAATGCTGAAAAATTAAGGCGCCGGCGGCGGGCGTAGTACCTGCCGTCCGTATAACCTGGATGGTCCGGGCGTTCCACCTTGATTTTTCAGCATCTGCCGTCAGGCCGTCAGGCGACCTCGATCAGGCGTGGCGGTTTGGCCTTGGCTTCCTCCTTCTTGGGAATGAGCAGGCGCAGCACGCCGTCCTCATAGGTCGCTTTGATCTTGTCCTCGTTCAGCACGTTCTGGTTGAGTCGGAAGGAACGCTGGAAGGACCGGTAGCTGAACTCGCGGCGACGGTAGTTTTCACCCTCGGCGAGGGTTTCGTCCTTTTCGCGCTCTCTGCGGATGGCGAGCAGGTTGTCGACGAGTTCAATTTCGAAATCTTGCTTCGTCATTCCCGGCGCCGCCATTTCGACGACGTACTCGTCGGGCGTTTCGAGGATGTTGACGGCGGGGACGGTCGTGTTGGTGTTGGAAAAGTGGGCGCCGGTCCAATCGAAAACATCTTTGGTTAAGAAATCATCAAAGAAACCGGACACGGTGGGCAGGAAAGAATTGCTTTTTACGAGTCTCATATCTACCTCTTTTTAGTTAAACAAATAGAAGTTAAACATGAAAAAACGTCTGAAATTACTTTCTATCTGCTCTTATGCAAGTTGGACTGGGTTCGAAAAAAGAATCGCTGTCTTTGATTGGACAACGCCCGGAGGCGGGGGTTGGTTCCGTCCGGGGAGACGGCGCGGACAACTGTCTGTTGATTTTCTAAGTTTTTCCATAAACAGGCAGGGCGATTGGGGGATCACGAAAACCTGTATTGCACCTCCCGGTTTTCGTATCCCCCTTACGAGACGAGTATTTTCCGGCTTCTTCCGCCCGCCCACGGTGTGGTCGGGCAAGTAATGCTTCCTATTGCTGCAACACACCATCCTTCACCACAACCACCCCGTCGATAGTGACGGTGGCATTGGTGACGGGAAAGTCGTACCTAAAGTTGCCTTTAGCCGCGTTGTTACCGCCAACGACCCGGTTATCGCCTATCACTACATAGACCATACCGGCAGCGTTTATACCTCGAAAGTCTTGCTCCCCGTCTTGCATGACTTTAAGTGCCGGATTCAGGCCGATTGCGAAGGCAGCAATTTTGTTGTAATCCCCTTCTTGCAGCTTGAACATTTCCATCATGCAGTCCTGGCCGTCATTCGCCTGGAGGTTTTGCATGACTCCGTTCTCAAATTCCAGGGACATATTTTTGATGGGTTTGTAATCGCATTTGGTTTTTGCAACCACCAGTTTACCTTCGGCAGAGTCTTCATGGATGGTCATCTGTATCTTGCCGCCTGGCAAGTTGGCTGTACGTTGAAAGACGAGTGACGATTCCTTATCCTCCGTAGTTACCACTCCGTCATCTATCAACACCGGACGATTGGTAACCGAAAAAGTAAGGTCTGTACCGGCCGGACTCGTGATATGCACTTCTTTGGATTGCATCAGCATTTTTTCCAGCTTTTTAGCTTGTGCGGCTATCTTGCTATAATCGGCATTGATGGCATTCCAGGCCATCTTTTCCCAGGTTTTGAAATCTAGTCCTGCGTTTTTCGCCTGGAATTCGGTTGGATAATTAAGAAATATGCCCCGCATTTTTGAATTATTCAGGTTTTCGGTGAAGGATTCACCTGCTTTTGCCAGCAACGCATATTTTTCTTCCGGTACATCCTTATTGATCATTTGAAAGTCTTCGAAAGCCGGCAAGCCGATCCACACATCAATCTCCTTGAACCACTCTGTAAAATAGGCCGGCTCTTGCCCCAGGTATTCCTCCGGCACGTCCCGAAGCAGGCTATATTGCAGGGCATCCGTTCGGAGGAACATCGTAACTAAACCTCCCTGCTTTTGCGCCTCAATTGCAACCGCTTCCATCAGGTCAATAGTATGTTTGCCGCCGACAACGACTACTACATCTCCCGGTTGAATATCAGCAGAAGTGGTAGCAATGCGTTTGCCCAGCTCGGCGTAATCCATTTTTTGGGCTTGTACAAATAAGGTGCCGGCTAGCAGCACAAATAGTAGCGTAATCAATCTGAATGGTTTCATCATTAAAGGGTTTAAGAAGCTGTTTGAATTTAACACGTCAGTTTTGTTATGGCCCTTTTTCCGCCCCTTTTCGTTCCCAAAATCCTCATTTGGCTAAGGCCAAACTCCGGTTTTGGTGCCTCAATGATCGAAAAAATGACCTATAACAAATTCTAACAGCCAAATTCAAACAGCTTCTAAGTGAAAAATAAAATCTTTGAAGTCAAGCGGTCCGACGCATAGTCGGGTGATTAGTTATCTCTTATTCCATCTGCTTTACCGCTTCGATGAGGTTTTCCAGGGTAGGTGGAATTTCGTTATCAAACAAAGAGGCTGCTTTTTGCAAATGCTGCAAAGCTTCGGCTTTGTTTCTTTGCTGAAGAGCGAAGGCTCCCATACCCCAATAGCCGGCAGGCGTGTCAGGGAATAGTTCTGCGATCATGGCAGCGATTTTATTGGCCTCATCCATGCGATCCATTTGTGCGAGGATTTGACTGGCATCTACCAGTAGTCTAGCCACATTTATATGATTTAACTCGGTCCTTGATAGGGCACTCCTGACATTCACATTCTTCCATTGGCCATCTACTTTTAGCATGTTATGCACATTTGAATATTTAAGGACCCACTTTTTCCCGTTACTGAAAGTCCACGGATTGGTTTCTGTTTCTTCATACTGTACAAAAGCACGATCGCCCTGGATATTGATCCTGAACTGATCCAGGGTAATTTCAGACCCAGCAACAGCCGGACTATTTTCAAAAAAGGTTTTTATTTGTTTCTGGATGGTATCCCAACTTTGCAGGTTCCAGCCAGCATGGACAAGTACTAACGAGTTGTTTTCATCCTGATGCCAACAGGACTTCCAGGCTGTAAAATCACGTTGAGCAATGGCCTCCGATTCTTTTTCAATTACTTCTCTAATAGCGGCTTCATCCGCACTTTGGGCGAATAAGGAAGTCATGGAAAACAGGCATAGTAAGCCTATTAAAAGGGTTGCGTTTTTCATGTTTTGATTTTTTTTTAAATAGAAAATCGAGTACAAGCAGGCAGCCGTCACGCTACCAGGCAAATTCTCGGTTTGAGTGCGCCATAAAAATGTAGATCATGCGCCCGGAAAGGCTGGACAAATGTTACCAGTAGTAGCACAAATGTTACATGATGTTTCTACTCATGCAACACAACCTGTTTAAAATTTTGATTTACAATGACTTACGGAAAGTGTTGGGAGATTGCTTATACACTTTTGTAAATTGGCGAATAAAGTAGTTTGGATCGCTGTAACCGACTTCATAGGCAATTTCGGAGATATTTAGCTTCTTATCGGCCAGTAAAACGCTGGCTTTTTCCAGGCGAAAGGTGCGGATGAGTTGGGAAGGTGTTTGGTCGCTGATGGCTTTCAGCTTGCGATAGAGTTGCACCCGGCTCATGTGGAGGCTTTTTGCCAGCGTTTCTACACTAAATTCTGTTTCGATGTAGTTGGCTTCTATTTGCTGATGGACTTGTTGCAGAAATTCTTCTTCCGGATTGGTTGGTGGATGCAGCTGGGGTTGGAAGGTGGCGTATTTTTGCCGTAGCTGTTGCCGCACTTCGATGAGATTTTTTAAGCGAATAAACAGCTCTTGCTTGTCAAAGGGCTTCATCAGATAAGCATCGGCACCATATTTCAAGCCTTCCAGCTTATCTTCCTGAGTCGCTTTTGCGGTAAGCAAAATGATGGGAATATGGCTGGTGCGTATGTCCTGTTTTAGGGTTTCTACGACCTCAAAGCCGTTCTTTTTGGGCATCATCACGTCGCTGATGATAATATCCGGGCTGTGTTCCATAGCGTTTTCAATGCCTTCTTCGCCATTGGCGGCAATTAGAATTTCGTATTGCCGACTCAGTAGTGATTGGATGTAGATCACCACGTCTGCATTATCTTCGATGATGAGTAGCAGAGGCAGCTCGGTGTTTTGTTCGAGCGTCAGTACTTCTACTTCATCCACGATGGAATGATCGAGGGCAATGTCCTGGTAGTTCGTTGATTTTCGGGATGCTGTTTGTCGAATGGGGAACTGCAAGCTGAAGGTCGTACCGGCCCGGTCTTCACTTTCTGCGCTTATGGCGCCGTCCATCAGCTGAACAAGTTCTTTGACCAGGGCTAAACCGATACCCGTGCCTTTTCCCTGCCGGCTGGCAACGTTCTCCACCTGGTAAAAGCGATCAAAGATGTGGGGTAAGGCCTCCGGGCTGATGCCGATGCCGTTGTCGGTCACTTTTACCAGAAGCCGGTTCTCTTTTTGGGAGAGGTGCAGAATGATCTTGCCGCTTTCGGGTGTAAATTTGATGGCATTGGAAAGCAGGTTGCTGATGATTTGGCTGTACTTTTCTTCATCCATATCCATGTACAACTGCTTGATTTCGCTGTAAATAGTCAGCCGGATGTATTTCTGCTCGGCTAAGGACTGAAAAGATTCCCCGATGTACTGCGTGAAGGAAACAATTTCAATTTGCTGATAGTGAACGTTCAGATTACCGGTATCAATTTTGGAAAGATTCAGCAGTTGACTGATGAGTTGGAGCATTTTTTTACCATTGCGCTCGATGAGGTCTTGCGCTTTGGGGTTGTCTTTTTCCTGATTCATACCCAGAATGACCGTGAGCGGCGTGCGGAATTCGTGGGTGATATTGGTGTAGAAGCGGGATTTGAGTTGGTTTAATGCTTTAATCTGCGTAGCTTCTTGTTTGGCCAGTTGACGGCTAAGGTTGAAACGGTAAAAATAATACACCGTTCCAGATATAATTAACACATACAACAAATACGCCCATTCGGTTTGCCACCAGGGCGGGTGAACAATGATTTTCAGCGGCTGTGCTAACTCTGTCCAGATTTTGTCGCTGTTGCATCCTTTAATATGAAAATAGTAGGCGCCGGACCTCAATCGATTAAGACTGACACGCGTATTATTATCATTGCTAATCCAATCGGGAGTTTTGTCGCTTGTAAAAGAGTATAGATATTCATGTTTGCTTGAATTTCTGGCATCAAGGATGGCATACTCAATCGTCAAAGTGTTTTCCTGATGAGATAGGTGGAGGGTCTGCTTTTCCCAGTCGATGGGTCGTAGTGATTGAGAGGTTTTTTCCTTAGCGTTATAGATTTGAACTTCATTAATTCTGATTGGTGAAGAATAAGTGGGGCGGTTTTTCAAATCATCAATATTGATAATCTGAAAGCCTAAATTCCCAGCTAGGAATAAGCTATTGGTTGAATGGTCAATTGTTAAACCGTGTTCCCAACTCGCCAACCCGTCGTGTTGGGTATAATGCCTGATTTGTTCGGTAGCAGGATCAATAGCAGATAAGCCTATCGAAGAATTGAACCACAGCCACCCTTCTGTGTCTTTTTCGATCCGAAATTGATCGATGCCGATCATCTGCCCTTTGACATTAAACACTTTAAATTTTTCAGTCTTCCTGTCAAATTTATTAATACCTCCGCTTTTGGTGGTAATCCAGATATTGCCATCGTCATCTTCAATAACATGAAAGGTGTAAAAATCCGAAATACTCTCTTCTCCTTTTTTGTAATCAAATTGAGTAGACTGCAAAGTGTTTGCATTTAACCTGGTAACCCCTCCTTCGTTTCCACAAATCCATAAATCATTGTGGCTGTCAACATACACGCTTTTCAGATAATTGGTGGGAATAAGCGATAGAGAGCCATCAGCCAGCCATTGATCAAAATTACGGATTGGTGTTCGGGTGTTAGTGAGCGTTTGTTTTTTCACTCGAATCAATCCCTGTCCCCAAGTCGTAATCCATAGGTTGCCTTCCCGGTCATAATCATAGGACATGATGAAAAGGTCATAGGGTTTGTTGTCCTTTATTAACCGGACGATGGGTTTAGTAGTGACCGGAGTACCTTTGCGTTCTTTTAAATGGTATGTAAAGTCTCCGTCTGGTGTTTCTACCAATACGTGAGAGGCGTTTATCCGTTTTACCGACCAGGTTTGAGAACGTTGCTTTTCTCCTTCGGAAAATACTTCGTAAAAATCAAATATCTTTTTTCTGGGGTCGTAATAATTGTTCCCCGACCAAATCATACCCGTCTTATCAATTGCAATCCTGTATTCCGTATGATTGTCGATCCGTTGCAGTGTCTCAATACTCTCGAATTGATGTTCTCGCAACTGCCGTCGCTCATTGGAAAGAGACCAGAATTCCCACCAATTACACAATAGCAAGTTTCCTTGCTGATCCTCCTCTATCTCTGCTATTGGGTGGGAAAATGGTTTAACATCGTTTTGTAGAGGAAAGTATCTTATGCTTTGACTATTTTGGTCATAAAATCCCAACTTATTATCCGGTGTCGTGACCCATATTATACCATCTTTGCTTTTACCAACAGCTGGATATATTTTATAGGGTACGCTATCCCCTTTTTCATTTATGAAAGGTATATGAGAAAAAGACCCGGTTTCTTTATCAAAATACTCTAGCCCTATAGAGGTAGAAATATAGATTTGTTGACCAAGGGCTACTAATTTACCACTCACCTCACCCTGCAAATGACCCGCTTTACCTGGTTGAGGTATAAATCGTTTGCACTTTCCGGTATCAGGGTTAAAACAACCAATTCCTCCATGACCGACAAATTTTATCCATATCATCCCTTCTTCATCTAAGGCAAGCCACTGAGGACTATTCGTCAGTAGGGATGTACTGTCGTTTTGCTCAAAGTAGAAGTGTTCCCATTTGTCTTTAAAAATATCATAGGAATTTAAGCCACCTCCTCTGGTACTTATCCAAAGTTTCCCGTTCTCGTCTTCAATGAGATCGACAATCCAGGCATAACTCAATGAGTTGGAATTATTTAAGTCAGGCTTGTAGGCTTTGATGTTTTTTCCGTCATACCTAAACAAACCGCTTTGCGTGCCGAACCAAATGTATCCCCTGCTATCAGGGAAAGCCCCGGCGTACCGGTGTGTCTGAATATTTTGTACTGTATTGAAGTAGAGGGTTTTAGGAAGAGCCTGACCGGATAGAAAGAGCGGCAATACGAGTAAGAGCGCTCCGACAGTTGGGATGGTATGATGGTAAAAATGAGGGGTCGAGTATACAGGCGTTTGCATGTTATGGTGAGGTTCTTCGGGTCAGGTATGGAGAAACACGACCAAGAGAATAGGATGCAATACATCTTGCGGGTCGATCATTCAGGAAAAATCTCTTTAAGGTCAAGTTCGAAATCCGGAAAAATGCCGACCTTCACTTTGTCTGTTCTAACATAAGGTCGACCGCGGAGCTGATATTTCCGATCAGCATTCAGCGTGTATACCAGCAGCGTCTGTTCATGCGGATGAACGACCCAATACTCCTTGACGCCGGCGCTTTCGTAAAGCTGGAATTTTTCTGTAAGGTCTTTTGCAGAAGTACTCACAGAGAGTATCTCAATAATCCAGTCCGGCGCTCCGAGACACCCCTTGATGTCCAATTTACCCAGATCGCAAATGACGCTGATATCGGGTTGCACAACGGTTTCGATTTCCTCTTCACCGGTCCGGTCCGGAGGCATGGGGAATCGCACATCGAAGGGAGCGTGAAAGACTTTGCATGCTTTGCCTTTCAGATAAGCATGAATAGCGCCGTGTAAATTACTGGAAACTTCCTGGTGATACAGGTCGGGGGCGGGTGTCATTTTGAAAATCCGGCCCCGGATTAATTCCACCATTTCATCCAGTTGCCATTCCAGATAGTCGGCGTAGGTATATTTTTTCGACGGATCCAGATCGTGGAGCTTGGTTACCATAAGCCGTTGTATTTGGTTCAAAATAATGATTTTTCCTGTTACTCACCACCAGATTTTGAAGGGTTTGGACTCCTCCTCCATCCGGTGGAAGTACTTCATCGGGAAGTCGGGTTATATCCCTTCCAGGAGATCTGGAAACCGGAAAAAATCGAGGCCTTTACGGGAGATAAGAAACTGCATTTCCCCGATTTTGCGCATCGGCGTCGTAAAATGTTTGACCAACTGCCGGTAGCGGTCTGTTGCGCTAAGGGCCATCAGCGGGATTGCGATCAATTCTTTACCGTACAGGCGCAACAAGGCAAATCCCAACAACTCTACCTCTGTTTCCGATAAGTTGTCCTCCTGTGGAAAATGAACGTCTTCCAGTCCTATCCACTCAAAAAACAGCCGGTACGCTGCACCCTGCTCTTCCATCTCCGGGCGCTCCAGCATCATGGAGCCACCTGCACCGTGGAACAGCTTTCGAGCCTCCGCGATATCTCTTAACAGTTGGCGTACGAAGCGTTTATTTGGACTGTTTTCATTTTCCCAAGCTGCGCGGCATTCATCGTACTGTATGAGCAGTGTCATCCAGCAGTCTTCCAGTTGTTCTATCTCCGTCCATTCTTCAGGCGGCTTGCGACGAATGGCCTCCACTTCTTCCAGCCAGTCGTTCATACAAGTGCAATGTTTGACACCAAAGGGGCAAAGATCCACGTTGTACGTACAATATTCGATAGTGGTCATCCCCCAATCACTGACAAAGCATTTCCTGGCCAGCGCCTCCACAAAAAACCGGTACTTAAGGGCCGGCGGCAGCGCTTCCGGAACGGCCAGGCTTATGCCGTAAGAAAAATACGTCTGCTCCAAAGCCTCCACCACACTTTCCTGCTGTTCCGGCGTCAGCCGCTCTGCTGGGGGAAAGGCCTCCTCCTTCAATCCGCAGTGCTGCCCCAGACTTAGCTCCGGCTCCTCATGTAAATAGCGCTCGACTTCGGCGATGTGATCTTCCGGTTCTGGTGATTGAGGGAGCGGGTCCGGGCGCCTGGCCGCGGCAATATCCTGGAGTAGGTGGTTGAGGTATTGACGCATGGGGAGTTGGTTTTCTTGAAGCTGATTCTTGTCGATTAAACGTTATGATCAACCTTTGTAAGATCAAATCATCTGAATAGATTTTCTTTTCTTTCGCCTCTGGAAAAGGCAATCTCGTCGGACAGAAAAAATCTATTTTAAACTGTTCGTCCTGCTGATAGGGTTGAGTTTTACAATTTTACAGAAAATCTCGTTTCAATTCCACTCTGGTACGATTAAAGTAGGGATAGGAGACAGGAAGTTGAACAGCGCGCTGTTGGCGTCGACGCTGCCGAAAATGTACAGGCCTTCCACCGCTTCCACGGGCAGGTATTTGGGCTTGCCCTCGCGCCTCTCCGCATCTATTTGATGCCCTCGTCTCCAGCGCCTGCCGGCGGGCGGCGCGCTGAGAATAGCTGGTCACATCAATGAATTTTCCTTCCGCCACCAATGCGCTGTTTTGCTCCATGTTGATGCCGTTGGCGAAGAGCCACAGTTTGCGGTGACAGAGGTGGAGATAGGAAACATGAGTGCCGGTGATATGCATGAGCGCCTGAATTAGTAAAGGAAACCGAATAGCCAAAGTGGAATCGTGTGGCCGAATCCTAGGGGGATGCCGTCTTTAACCAGATAAACATCTTTGTCTTGGGGTTTCTTTTTATTCTTTCCTCCGATTTCAAACTTCAGTCCCTCCGCCGTGATGAAGTCGAAGTGTTTGCCGGGGAAGAACAAGTCGTGGCCGGCGTTCTTCAGCTGATTCAGAAAGAAGGTCTCCCGCAGGTTGCCGGTATCGGGTCTTTCTTTGAGCGCAAAACTGAAGTTGGTGTTTTCCAGGTAGATCTTGTCCGGCTTTTGCAGCGCGGAGATACCTTTCCCTTCGCGCGACAGCAGATTGAGGATTCGCGCTTTTCCCAGCAGGAAGATGTACTGTTTGACCGTATTGCGCCCGAGCTCCAGCCGCTCCGCCAGTTTGGAAATATTGGGTTCGAAAGGCGCCGTTTCGGCCAGGACGGCCAGCAGGCGCTGCATCTTGGGCACATTTTCTACGGCAAATCCCTCGATGAAGCTGATGTCCTGGAACAGCGTCGTCTCCATGGCCTGAAACACCTGCTGCTGGTAAATCTTCTGCTCCCGCTCCACGAAAAAGGGAAAGTATCCGTGCTGCAAGTAGGCCGGCAGCAGCGCCAGGGGCTTGATTGTCGCAGTGATCTTCCGGCCTATTTCCAGGTGGCGGTCCAGCAGTTCCGGCAGGGAATAGGCCGGAAAGTTGATCCCGTGTTCCAACGACAGGTATTCGCGGAAAGACAGGCCCGGCAACTCGAAAGCAATGACGCGACGGCTCAGATCGGCTTCTCCCCGGTACAGGTCCAGCGCGGACGAGGAGGTGAAGATGACCTGTAAATTCGGATAGCCGTCGTACAGGTTTTTCAGCTCTCTCGACCAGTTTTCGTACTTGTGAATTTCATCGATCAGCAGCGTTTCTCCGCCCTGATTGTAGAAGTCCTCCGCCAGCTCCAACAGCTTGTGATTGTAGAAGTACGGATGGTCCATCGTAATGTACAGGTGCTTCGCGGGATCTTTCAATTCGTACCTGGCGTACTGCAGCAACATTGTCGTCTTGCCGCTGCCGCGCGGCCCCTTGATGCCGATAAACCGCTGCCGCCAGGGTAAAGTCCGGTAGCGAAACCGGAAAAAGCGGTCGCTGACCTGATCCATTAGTCTGATCTGGTATGAAATCAGTTCTTCCATATTTTTGATCTGGGTTGAGATCAAAAGTAACAACAAATGGATTTAGATTCAAATGATATTAACCGTTTCGTTCTTGCTTTACTTACGTAAATTTTTCAAATATTATTACTCGTCAACTCATTTGACCGAGCATAAGGAAAGTATAAGCTTTTCACTGTACTTTCTATCTGAAGGAATGCAACATTTGAGAAGTGGGAGCAAGGACGGCAGTTTCAATCCTTGTTTTCGTGGAAGTGCTATCTGAAGAAAATTTACCCCAATGTTCCACAATCATTTGAATTAGTTTCAATCCTTGTTTTCGTGGAAGTGCTATCTGAAGGGGACGCGAGGGAAGGGTATCAAGACATGGATGCAGGTTTCAATCCTTGTTTTCGTGGAAGTGCTATCTGAAGAATCGGATCCGGACATCCGGCATTTACTGGATGTTAGTTTCAATCCTTGTTTTCGTGGAAGTGCTATCTGAAGATTATTTTCTTATGATCAACACAACATTCGATGCGAGTTTCAATCCTTGTTTTCGTGGAAGTGCTATCTGAAGGTTGTCTCCTGCTTGATCTTGCTTTGCTCTTCCTTGGTTTCAATCCTTGTTTTCGTGGAAGTGCTATCTGAAGCATACTGGCGCGCTGGAGATACACGAAAACGTTCGTGTTTCAATCCTTGTTTTCGTGGAAGTGCTATCTGAAGGATGCGGAGCGCACAGGATGTACTCCCAGCTGATTCGTTTCAATCCTTGTTTTCGTGGAAGTGCTATCTGAAGATGCTACAATATACTACTTTTTAGGGCACAAAAGTGTGTTTCAATCCTTGTTTTCGTGGAAGTGCTATCTGAAGCTTTACCGCACCGGTTTACTGAAATTGAAAAAGGGTTTGTTTCAATCCTTGTTTTCGTGGAAGTGCTATCTGAAGAAAAGATCCGACAGGGGAAAGCGAACGAACCGGAAGGTTTCAATCCTTGTTTTCGTGGAAGTGCTATCTGAAGGAAAAACTAACCTGGTACACGATAGACACGCCGTTTGTTTCAATCCTTGTTTTCGTGGAAGTGCTATCTGAAGCCGTAGCAAAGGCAGTTGAGGCCGTCATCGAAGAAGGTTTCAATCCTTGTTTTCGTGGAAGTGCTATCTGAAGGATCGTCGCCCTTTAATGCTTTCTCAGCAGCCTTCTGTTTCAATCCTTGTTTTCGTGGAAGTGCTATCTGAAGTTGAGATGTGAGATTTCGATAACATAACAGTTATTGTTTCAATCCTTGTTTTCGTGGAAGTGCTATCTGAAGACCAGGAGGAGGACATCAGCATGATTAGTAACACATGTTTCAATCCTTGTTTTCGTGGAAGTGCTATCTGAAGAAATGGAGTGCTGTCTCTATCATTCTTCTGTTTTTTTGTTTCAATCCTTGTTTTCGTGGAAGTGCTATCTGAAGATGTTTAACTGGGATTTGGGGCGGCGGCTTTTTTTCGTTTCAATCCTTGTTTTCGTGGAAGTGCTATCTGAAGCAATTATTGTAGACGGAATTAACAACTTCGAGAGAAGTTTCAATCCTTGTTTTCGTGGAAGTGCTATCTGAAGGTGGAGCCCTCCGGAGTACGGTCGGGGGCTCAAATTGTTTCAATCCTTGTTTTCGTGGAAGTGCTATCTGAAGATTTTCAGGTTTTTCATATTAGACTTGCTTTTGGTTTGTTTCAATCCTTGTTTTCGTGGAAGTGCTATCTGAAGATACCAACCAGGGATTCAGCATGATTTTTACTCAGCGTTTCAATCCTTGTTTTCGTGGAAGTGCTATCTGAAGATCTTTGTACCCTTATTCATATCCTTTCGTTTAGCGGTTTCAATCCTTGTTTTCGTGGAAGTGCTATCTGAAGTTGGCCTCTTGTCAGAATTTCAGGCTTCATTATTCTGTTTCAATCCTTGTTTTCGTGGAAGTGCTATCTGAAGCCCAGTAGTGGTGCATAATGGAAAGTATTCTACGGAGTTTCAATCCTTGTTTTCGTGGAAGTGCTATCTGAAGTCCGGGTACCTGTACGGCGTTTTATCGTTCGGTATGGGTTTCAATCCTTGTTTTCGTGGAAGTGCTATCTGAAGAAGTGGCGAACTCAATCATCATGAGTTTCACATCAGGTTTCAATCCTTGTTTTCGTGGAAGTGCTATCTGAAGTTCTGGTCATTATCCCAAAGGGCAGGGAGGCTAAGGTGTTTCAATCCTTGTTTTCGTGGAAGTGCTATCTGAAGCAGATACCCGGAATACTTTGATAATGTCAATTGACTAAGTTTCAATCCTTGTTTTCGTGGAAGTGCTATCTGAAGGAAATCCGGTTCCGATAAGTTTTTGCGCATCTACAAGTTTCAATCCTTGTTTTCGTGGAAGTGCTATCTGAAGCCATTCGGGGATATTTTTATTAGTCAATTGACATTATGTTTCAATCCTTGTTTTCGTGGAAGTGCTATCTGAAGGCGTCCCTTTTCGCACCGTGTTGAGAATGAGGCCGATACGAGAAAGCCGGAAACTTTAAAATGGAAAAAGAACCGTCTGTCAAAGAGCATTTTCGGCTGTTTTTGGGTGTTTTTCGAATTGACAACTCATTGTATAGCAGCCGGTTAGCCGCTGTTTTTGCACCTTTGAAAATAAGTTCGCCGCCGGAAGGGTGGTTTCAGCGGATGCAGATATTGCGGTAGGTGCAATGCGTACAGCGGCTTTTATAGCGCGTGGCCCGGGGGAAGCGGTTATCCTGGATGATGCGCCGGATGGATTCGGCGGCTTTCCGGACGGTTTGCTTATCGTCCGGCGTTACCGGGATTTCCACCACCTTGTTGTTGCTGCGCGTGTAGACGAGGTATCCGCGATTAACGGGTTTGCGGAAGTTATCCTCGATCAGCCAGGCGTAGCAGAACAGCTGGGTTTTGTACGTATTATACACTTTTTCTTCGTATCGTGCAAATTTATAATCGAGCGGAGCTATGGAGCCGTCGGCGAGTTCCAGGACCTCGTCTACGCGGCCGCGCAGGAGATCGTTAGTGAGGTACTGGTCGTCGTGGCGGGCGGTGACGCCGAGGCGGCGGCGCAGGTAGTTTTTGTTGCGTTCCAGGCGCTCGTCGTGCAGGTGGCGGCCGCGCATGACCTTGTAGTTTTTCTCCTCGTACTGCGGGATGCTCAGCACGTACTCGAAGTAGGTGAAGCGCGGGCAGTAGAGGTGCTGGATGATATGGGAAGGCGTGATGCTGATCATAGGAAGAGGGCTTTGACGTCGTCGGTGATCATTCTCTTGTCGAAGGCTTGGCCGAGCAGGATGGTGGCGCGCAGCTCCTGTTTGGACATGGGGAAGATGTACACCTTGTCGCGGTCGGGATTGATCAGGGCTTCGATCTGCAGCTGCATCGTGTCGCGCTGCTCGGCGTCGATGGTTCCGAGAAAGACCGAATACTGCACGCGGTACAGCCCCGTTTGTTTGCAAATGCGGGCCACTTTCGTTCTGGCCTTGTCATTTTCGATATCATAAAGTACCCAGGCAATCATATTTTTCCTATTTCCTATTTCCCAATAAGCGTATTCGCGAACCGGTGCGCATCCATCTGCATTGCGTTCATGCGCGTCTGGTTGCGGCCCTGGTAGCGGATTTTATCCACTTCCGTAAACTGGTTGAGGCGTTCTATGAGCAGTTGTTTGCCTTCCTTGACGAGGGTGACGCCGTCGGCCAGTTCGGCGGTGTGCGACTGGTTGATGCGTTTGCCGGCGAAGAGGCGGAAGACGACCTCGTCGACGTAAATGCGGTAGGGTTCGATGAAGTCGAACACCATGCTTTTCTGGTTGTAGTCGTCGCGGTGGAGGAAGCCGACGTAGGGGTCGAGGCCGGCGATCATCAGGGTTTTCTCCACGCGGTTGTAGAGCACGCCGTAGCCGTAGTTGAGAAAGGCGTTGAAAGGGTCCCGGGCGGGGCGGAAGCTGCGCCCGTCGAACTGGTGACCGGCCGGCAGCACGTAGCTGAGGGTTTCGAAGAAGAGGCGCCCGGCGGCGCCCTCCAGTCCGCGCAGGGTGTCGGCGACGGCGTCGACGGCGGCGGCATTTTCCTGCAGGCGGATGCTCCGGCGCAGGTTGTCAATCTTGTCGACTTTCTCCTGCAGATAATCCGCGTGCCGTTTGCGGTGTTTTTTCAGGTCTTTGATGAATTCGAGCTGGTTTTGGAGTTTGCGGTCGAGCCACTCGATGACCCAGCGCAGGCCCTCGCCGTTGAGGCTGGCCTCCAGCTGCCGCTTGCGGATGCGGGTGGTGCTGCCCAGCTTGCTGTGCCAGATGCGCCCGAGCGGGAAGCCGCTGCTGTCGGCGAAGATGATGTCGATGTTGTTCTGCAGGGCCAGGCGCACGGCGTCGGTGCTGAGGGCCGCCGAGGTGGTCATGATGATCGAGGTGACCTTGTGGGCGGCGAAGTGGTGCTTGTGGGCCGGCCCTTCTTCCTGCGGGACGCGGACTTCGAACATGGCGTCCCTGACATGAAGGTAGGTTCCGTAGGAGTTGAGGTAGAGTTGCATAGGCAGACGTTATTTTCGTCTGCAAGGTATGAGGAAGGATTGTCAATTAGCGTCAATGATTAATCCGCTCCACAGTCCCAAAGCCCCTCGACACCGCCCGCCCCAGCCCGATCCAGTCGGGCAGCACGGCGTTGGTGGTCATTTCACCGGCGAAGGCCAGCATGCGCTGGTTCTTGAATTGTGTGCTGCGCTGCCGCACCTGCACCTGCGCGAGGATGCGCTGTTCGGGGGCCAGCCAGACGCCCAGGCCCTTGAAGGCGGAAAGAATCTGCCCGCGCAGCAGGCGCTCGAGCTCGGGGCGGCGGTGCTCCCGCGGCAGGCGCAGGTACTTCTCGTAATTCTTCTGGCTGAGGGGCATCCACAGGGTCTTGAAAACGTAGCGGTGAAGGGACTCGGAATAGCCCACCTCCACCTCCCGGCAGTCGAGCTCCTTGTTGTGCAGGGGATACACCTTACCGTCGATCTCCAGCTCGCGCACCCGCAGGAATAGGTCGACCAGCAGCTTCGCTCCCTCGCCTGCGCCCACCAGCACGGGCACGCCGTCAATCACCTTGTACTGCACCAAAGGGTAACCATAACGCAGCCCTCCACCCGCGTAGTGGTTGTGCAACAACGGCGAATGCTCCTGAAATAAACGCCCGAAATACCCGCGCAGGTGATGGGCCTGGCGAGGCGTGAAACGGAGCTCGGGGAAGGTGAGGCGGGTGAAGTGCATGGGGTGGGTTACGATTTCGAAATCGAGTTTAAATATTCCTTGGCAGTAAAGACAGGTATCTGTCCGAAGCGAAAGTCATTTTTATTTCTCGTGACGATGGCCTTTCCGCCGAACTCGAGCAAAGCAAAATAATTAAAGGCATCTTCCTTGTCTTTAAAATTTGATTTTAGGCCTTTTCGCTGATGTTCAAAGGTCAGTGGAATTTCCTCTAGCAATTTAAGGGTGGAATCGGCGAAAGTTTCAGCTGTGCTTCGATCTTCCAAGCGGCCAATCATATAATAACAATTCGCCACCACGAGAGTGGTGGTACCGGCCTCAAGTTCGTCCCGCGCAACGACATCTAACAAAGAGGCGGCATCTATCCAAAAAGGAACTCTTTTGAGAGCGATGTCCAAAAGTATGTCCGTATCAATGAATATCATTTGCCGAGATATTTGTTTCTCAAATAGTCCCACCTGGCATCATCCTCGCTTATTCCTCCTGGATCACGAACAACTCCGATCATCTGTTCGATAATGGGCGAGAAGCCGCCGCTGCGTTGGATTTTTGCTAATGCATGTACATACTCCGTCAGCAATTCATTTAGCGTTTTTTCGTGTTCCCTGGCGTACATCTCTGCGTCCTGGAAAGTTTGTTCATCGATCTGAATGGAAACTTGTGTATTCATTTTTTTCCTTTTGGAATAAAAACCGTTAAGATTATTGAAAAATTCCTTACTCTTCAAACATGTCGAATTAGTTCAAATATTTACCGACTCATTCTCTCGCGGTTGTTCGAAGAGGCCGTAGCCGGTTTTCAGATCGTAATACCTTGGATAGGTGGCTTTGTCCAGGCGGATTATCGGACTTTCATCTTCCTCATAAGAAGAAGGTAAAGCCTTCTGAGGAAATTGGACAACGTATTGCAACAACCTTGGCCGGAGTTTTCTAAGCGCGTCTTTTCGCTCCCAGCGGTCTTTCACTTCTTCGATTATTTGCTCGTATGCCTGCCAAATTTCATGCGAAGCCTCGCAATAATCGATGAAGACGCTATAGCGGTTGAGGTGTTGCTTGATCAGTTTGAAATTGTCATTGACCTTCTCGAACTGTAAATTTTTCATCCAGTCGATCATTTGTGAATGGGCATTATTATCGGCAATTTTTACTCTTATCTCATTGGCGTAATCCTCATTTATTGTAAAAAAGTCACTTTCAGGAATAATCCGGCCGCCATTTCGCTCTATGGCGCGGTCTAGTACTGACCGAGTAATATGTATGAGCACCTTATCGTAAATACCGGAGCCTTTTTCACTTTCAAAAAGCCGGACTTCACCCTTTCCTTTCAACCCATTCCGGTTGCAGCGGCCGGCCGACTGGTTGATGCTGTCGAGCGGCGCCAGATCGCGATAAACAATATCCAGGTCGATATCAACTCCAGCCTCCACCACTTGGGTGGTTACTACGATGAGCTGTTTGTCTTCCGGAGGGTTTTTGATCTTCTCAATGCGTTCCCGGCGCAGTACCGGTAATACGGCGGCGGAGAGGTATTCCAGTTCAGCATCGGGATTCAGCCTTTCGAGTTCCCTGAATACCTGTTGAGAGGCTTTCACCTTATTCAGAATGATCAAAAACGATTTATCCCGGTTGGCTTCGATGGCTTCCTGGTAGCGTAGAATTAAAGCTTCCAGAGACAAGGCTCCTTCTTTCCAAAGCGACAGGTCGAGCCGGATGCGATCCATGCCGGTGAAAAAGGCGCGCGTCTGGGTATGAGTGGGATCGGTGAGCTCCGTCACTTCGCGGCCGGAGATGAGAAAAGGCTGAGTGGCTGTTACGAAAATAAAGCGGGTGTTGAAGTAATCGTACAGCGCTTGAAACATCACCTCTACCGTTTCAAAATACTTGGCCGGAATATTCTGCACCTCGTCCAGAATGATAATTGCGTTCGCCAAATTGTGGAACTTACGCAACTTCCGGTTTCGGTTGGAAAAGATCGTTTCGAGCAGCTGCACGAAGGTGGTTACCGTGAAGGGATATTCCCAGCCTTCGGTGAAGTATTCTTTTTCAGAATCGGACAGCTCCTCATTATCTTCTTTTCGTCCGGGCCAGTCGGAAAGATAATGATGCCGGGCAAGGTAGCCGTCCTTTATGCCGATCCGGTCAAATATCTTCTCCAGTACCTGGGCGTTCTGGTCAATAACAGAGGTAAAAGGCAGGCAGTAAATTATTCGAGGCGCCGTCGAAACTCCTTCCTGTTCATATCGTTTTGCGAGTATATTTTGCAACTGGAACGCCGCATTGAAAGCCGTCAGCGTTTTTCCAAGACCGGTAGGCAAGGTGATAGCATAAAAGGGCGCACCGGGAAGGCTCCTGATGTTTTCCTCAACACTCCGGTAAGCTTTCTCTCTGAGATGATCGATAGGCTTGACGGGCGCTCCTCCGAATTCCCGAAGCTTAAACCCGCTGACCGCGCCGGAGTCAAATAAGTGAACCCGGCCTATGCCCTCCCGGGCCTGTAGCATCATGTCGCCCTTGTCGGCAGCGAGCAGGAGGGAGAAGAGAAAAAGAGTCAGCAAGTAAGGATGTGCGTCTTCGGTGGGTAACGATCGGCTCATCTTTCTCCAGAATTTGGGGCCGCCGTAAGACCGTAGCAAAGTCCCCATCTCATCCGGCAGGTTAAAGGCTATGGCGTCAATGATAAGCCGGTAATCCTTCCTGTCGGTCCGTCCCCATTGTTCGAGCAGCACCTCTTCCTGTTCGGGATCCAACATGAACTCATCCTCCGAAAAGTTTTTCAAATTGCCGTGATGGCGTTTTACCACTTCCAGTAAGATGGCGCGGAGCAGCATGGAGTCTTCACGAATATTGGACTGTTGGACATAAGCTCCCAGTTGGGCGTGGGAGCCCAGCATGGAATTATTCGCCAAGGCTTCCTCCAGTTCAAAGCGGGCATTTTTGTCATAGAAATGATCAATGTAGGCGGCATCAATGCCTTCCTTCCGCGGATTTTCCTCGTGGACAGCCTTGATGATTTTATGTTGAAAAAAGGCTGTCGACTTTCCGAAATCATGAAAATAAACCAAAACCCGGCGCCAGTATTCAAGTTGATCCGGAGATGCGAAGGAGGGCTGAATGTATTTTGCCGACAGCGCTTTTGAAGAAATATTGTCCACCTCGCTCAAATGCCGGGATAACGGCCGGTCCGGATGTGAAATCAGTTTAGAATAAGACGACATTTGTTTCACCTTTTTTATTTTCCAGAACAGCCAATTCCTTTACCCGGGCATAAATCGGCTGTCCGTTTTGATCCAGAATGATATCATCGCGGTCCAATACATTTCTATTTTCGTCCATTTCCAACGCATACTGTGAAATTTCCATGATCCGGTTTCCTCCCTGGAAAGTCCTGCTATTATCCAGAGATATTAAATTTCTTTTGGAAATCACGGAATGAACTGGTTGAGTTGATGAGGACGATGAAGACTGATAAGCCCACTCGCCGCTGAATTCGAACCCCGCCAACAAATTTGCCAACCCCAACGAAGGGGTGAAAACGCTTTGTTTGGATTGAAGCCCCTGCTTGAGATCATCCTGCAAATGATGGTCTGTATGGGTAAAATAAATTCGATAATGGGGGCGGTGCACAAATTCCATCAGAGTCGGTTTGCGGTTACCCGTAGCCGTCATGGGGCCGAAAACGGCGCGCAAGTTGATGTTGATCCGTTGAAACGCTAAGGGACGCATTATCTGGATACCTATCTTGCAGGCGCCGGGCTTAAAGTGCCTAAGGTACCGGTTATCCTGCTTGCCGAGGCCCACAATGGCGCCCACGGTGCCGTATACCGCGGTTTTGACCGGTATAGGATAGGTGAGCGCCGTCGTTGTAGCGTATATTTTTTTATAATGCGCGTAAGCTCCCCACAGATCAAAAGCAATGATTCGATCCATTGTGATCTGTTATTTTGGTTGAAAAATAGGCGCGGACAGGCGCAGGCGATCGTCCTGTTGTACGAAAATATTGTCGATTTTTTCTTCATACTTTTCCAAAAGTGTATTCAGCCTGCCGATATTCAGGGTGTAGTCTTCCACATCCGTAATGGCATCTGGTTTCACGCCCTGGTCGTACTCCATATCCAACCGTTCCAGTAAATCGCCGATGAAAAACTGGGGTTCTTTATAATCAATTTTGAGAAGCAACCGGGGCATATGCCCTTTTTTGGAGCGGCTGAGCAAGCCTTTCGTACCGTCCCACATAGCGGTGAGCAGACTCTGAACACCATCCTCAGTCAGCTGAGTATGGCGCGCCGCGTTCTCGTTGATCACCCCGTGAAAACCGATCAAACCGTAGGTGATGTTGTATTCTTCCCGGAAGGTGCGTTGCTGAGCCCCCTCCGAGGAGGCAAAAGCCCCCGTTCCCTTGATAAAATTGACATTTACCCGGTGCAGGCTTCGGCCCATGCCGAATTGTACCGGCCCGGTAAGGTTGAACACCTTTGCTTTGGCCTTCGGAGCGGAGACTCCACCGAAGAGCCGTACATCAATAAACTTCCCGATAAATTCCTCCTTGTCTTTGTAGGATTTGCTCCGTTGTTCGCCGGTAACGGGTTTCCCGTCCTCATCGCGAATAAAGATATCCTTATCGGGGTCCGACCCGTCGTGGCCGTTCTCCATCAGGTAATCGCGAACGGTCCGCTTCAGACGAACGTCGGTAACCAGGCACTCGCCTGACCCTTCGTCTATTCTGGGCTTATTGGCGTCCAGCGGATCGCCGTTGGGATTGCACATTTTGCAGTCGTAAAGGAAGAGTAGTTCACTTCGGCTAGAGATGATATCAGACATGACGATATAATTTAGTTTTAGAGAATGAGGATTATTCTTCGGCGCCGGCGCTGGCCTTGGCTTCCCGGTGGGTTTCAATTTCCCGTTGGGTGAACTCCTTTTGCATTACCAAACCGGCCGAAAAAGCGAATGAAATCTCCGCCCGGTTGGATTCGGAAGGCTCCATCAACACCGGTACGATTTCGGCGCGCAATTTCTGGATGTACTCCCTCCCACTGACGTACTTATAAAGGATATCTCCGTACTGGTTCATCTTTTCCTGCAGGCGGGGAAACAGGACTTTCAAATCACGATCGTCGAGATTGAGCCCGCTCAATCTTTCGAGAAAGGGCTCACTGCCCAGTTTTCTCCGTTGGGCTTGTAGAAGCAACTCGGTTAAGCATCCCATATAGAAGGATGCCTTCTTGTACGGATCGGCGAAAAATACCGGATGCGCTTCGACAAACGCATCCAGGGTTCTGGGGACAGGTTTATCTCCCATAGCTTGTCTGTTTTGGTAATTGAAAAGATTTAATTCAAGAAAAAAATGGCAGAGGGCGAAGGCCTCCTTGGTGCGAAACTGATAGCGGTTTTTATCCTCGTGCCTTTGCTTGAAAGCCTTCCGTATCTCTTCAACAAAGGCCTTCACGACAGTCACTTCATCAAGGTGGCGACCGTAGAATACCGACTCCAGAATCTGATAAAAGAAAGGGTGGAAAATGACCTCGTTATTCGCCTTGGTGGAAAAGTATCGCTGAATCCGGGAAAAGGTCACGAAGAACTCCAGCGTTTCCTTCTTTGTCTTGATCCGGTTGATTCGTCCGTAACGTTTTTCAATTTTCCTCTTTGCATGAAAAACCTGACTGAAGCGAGAGGGTAATATGTCTGTCAAGTGCAATTTAATTGCAAATTGGGCTTGCTTTTTCTGGAAAAACAGTATGTCATAGAATATCCCCTGTTGCGCCAGCTCTTTTTCTTCTGCTATATCAGCAATGACGCGCTCATTATTCAAAATGGAGCGGCTATAATCTCCTATATTGCTGTTCTCCTGGCTTGCCCGAACGAGCCCATCCACCGCCTCCAGCATGGCTTCATCATCTTCCTGAATAAAATGCGGAATAATGAAATAATTCAGGGAGTAAAAGCTACGGGTCAATTTCGACAAGGCAAACCTCCGCGCTCCTTCCAATGTTTTTACCGCTTCGGGTGAAGCCGGAAACATTTTAAAGGAGTCTTTCGGGTTGAAACCGCTTCGGGAAAAGGTCAAATCATTGACCGTAAATCCCAAGGTGTCTATCCGCCCCCATACCTCCGGTGATTCCTGGTAGGTGATGGCGCAAAGTTGATCCTCGGCGCGGCTTTTTTCATAATACTTGCTATAAGCTTCTGCTTCAAACAATTCAATATTCCGGGTAAACTCTCCCAGCCAGCGGTCGTTCACCCTAAAGGTCAGCAGATACCGGTCATCCGGATTGCCGTTGAAAGACAGCAGTTGTTGCTCGATATACTGCAGGGCCGCATCTTTTTGTCCCTTGGACTGAAAGTATAGTTTTTCTCCATTGGAAAAAGCCCGCTCCAGCCTGCTCATGAGCTTTCTGACATTCTCGGCGTGATTCTCTTCCTTGCCGGAAGGGTAGAAATAATCCGTCGGAACCAAGGGTGCTCCTCTGGCTCCTTTAGGTTTGCGGTACAGATAATTTTTCAGCAAGGCAGGCTTAAAAGGCTCTATACTATAACCGTTTTTAATTTTTCCATCCTCGATATCAAAATAAATTACCTTCGCTTTATCCAATTCCACTTTTGGGAAAGGATGCTGCCAGGGAGAGAAGTAATCCGCATACTTCTCCTCTTGTTGAATGGCTTTACCAAGCCGGTATAAATTTTTGATCATCGTTTTCTACATTTTTCATGGGCAATATTACAATGGTGCATTGTCAACTACCGTCACTTTGAGGTTAGGACATAATTTTTGTGTATTTTTTCTTTTTCCGGCCGGCCTTCAGATTTAGAATAAATAATTCTATTTTTCTTTCTCGACCTTGCCGTTTCTACCTGCAACTTCCTTTAAAGGACTAGCACCTCCCTTCTCAATGAAGGTTGGACTATTATCAAATACTACTTCTAATCCGAGCCATTTTGTTTTCAGAATAAATCTTTTGGCTTTACTTCCCAAGTAGATTACATACCCCATGAACATAATACAGCCAAAGCAGAGCATCACCGTGTAAATAGTGACTCCCTCCTTAAATTGTTTTAAAATCCAGTCATATAAGTCCATTTTAGTTTCTTTTGAAATGATTAAATGAGGGGTGGAGAATTAAAGCCCTTGTTTTAATGGAAAATTTCTGCCAACCCCTACATCCATGATCTTGTTTCAATTTTTGTTTTTATAAACTTGATCATTTTTCAACACCTACTACATATCTTTAAACAAAAATATTCATTTTTTTGTCAAATTGTCAAGGAACTATTTTATTCGATTTTCGACAACACTGCCTTCCCGAATAGATTTGTATCTCTTATCGCTTCCCCAATTCCCCCCTGACTCGCTTGTCTCCGCTTTCCGGTTTAAAAATCAAACTCTCCGATTCTTTTCCGCAGATAATGTTTCAGGTCCTCCGGTTCCAACACTTCGACTTGTCCCGGCAGGCCGAGGATAAACCGTCCGATGCCGTGCCAGTCGCGAACCATGCCGTCGAAGATGGCCCGGCCTTTGTGGGTGCGCACGAAAGGGCGGGCGTCGGGGTATTCTTCGAGGAGGAGTTGATGAGCGCGGGTATTGAGTTTAAGTTTAACGGGTAACCACTGGGGGCCGGTCCAGCCGAAGATATCCAGGGTTCGGCTTTCGTGTTCTCCCTCTATGGGTTCCTCCAGGATTTCCACGTCGCTGATTCGTTCGATTTTAAACTGGCGGTAGTCCTGTTTGTCCAGATCGAAAGCCCAGATGTAGGTATAGCCTTGCTGAAACTCTACGGGTGCTACATAGCGGGTGCTCAAATTTCCTTCTCCCGTATAGTAATTGTGCAGCCGAACCCGCCGTCCCGACTCCAGCGCTTGGCCCAGTGTGCGGATGTGTTCGTAGACGTTGAACTTGACGAGGCTTTGCACCAGAGGAGCCAGAGAGTACTAGCGGTTCAATTTATGCAGCAGCCGGTCGCGCAGCGGATGCCCCGCGGGCGCCTGCCAGAGCAAGTCCTGTAGAAAGCCGGCTTCTTCCGTATCGAACAACTTGCCATCCTCGTGACTGAAGTCCACCAACAGGAAGTACCGGTGGTACTCATCTTTATCTATTTGGTAACCCACCGACTCCAATAATTTAATATAGCGGTAGATAGTCTTCGGACTGGTTTCCAAAATCTCAGCAAGCCGAGCTGCTTTCAGGGGCGGCCGCTGACTGAGCAGCCGGATCAGCCGAAAGATACGGTAGAGCTTTTGTTGATCGGTCATAAGGTGCGTTTTTGGGAGCTGACCAATTAATTTCACAGGCATTTTTGCCGCAGCTTTTCAAAAAGACACAGCAAATACAATATTTTGATAGCCGGAACAACCTCAAAGCCTTTGGGCGGGAGCTCGTTTGTACCTAGTTAAGTGAATATAATAACAATATTCTTTATAGGAAAGAAAAAGATGTGTTTTTAAATGATGCTTTAATTTACCCTGCCGATGGAAGTCGACGAACCGACCAGGAAACAAATACAGGAGGCCATTGACTGCTATGCCTCCTACTGGAAAACCTATATCTTCCGGTTGGAAGACGATCGCCGCGTCAGCCACCTCAGCCGGGTGCTGGCTGAAGTCGCCGCCAACCTGTACGGCGTGGAGGCGGCGCTGGAGCTCACCTGCTTTTTTCTTCGGGAAAATTCGGCGGCAACCGGAGCGGTAAACGCTTCCTCCGGTTAGCGGCCCTGCCTCCCCGGCTGTGCGTCCCTGAAGTAAAACTTTTCCTTCATCCGGGGAAGTAAAAAGCGGACGATCGTGGGTTCGACTTGTTCCCGCCGACCGTAAAACTCCAGGTACTGCCGGTCCTGACCATCCGTCATAGTACGAAAGATCAGCATCCGCCAATCCGCGATGTGGGTCATTACTTTTGCCTCATACAGATCCCCGCGATTGATCTCCGGCGTCATCAAGGCGTATAATTTATCTAACAGGTCTTCCGCCGGCGATTTGTGAAACAGGTTTTCAGGAATGATGAGTCCGAAAAAAAACGGACTAATCAGCAGACGCCGGGCGAAAAACGGAATAGCATAATTTTCTAAGGCGAGCAGCCCGGCAAATTGGGAGTAACCTCCCGGCAAATCAAATTCTTTTTGTACAAATCTTGCTTCTGGAAGTTCCTTGTGCAACCCATACAGCATTCCTTTATACGATCTCAACCTGCTCTTTCTTTTGGGGGTCAATTCTACAAAGGCAGCATACAATCGATTGAACTCCTGTAGCCTAAGCAAAGCAAACTCCATCAGGGCCGGAAGCTCCAATGCTTCATTGACCATGGAATCGAACCTAGCACTGCTGATCCGCAGGCTAACGACAGATAATCCCTCCAGTTGACGCATTTTCGCACCGGCGTACTCGGGAAACAAATAATAATCGTCTTCCTCTGCGAGGTTGGCTATATATTCAACATCAATCATCTTCTTTTGAAATAATAATGCTTTTTGAGTTTGGGGTTTCCTTTACCAGTATTGAAATGCTCCATCTGCCGATCTCCATCGGTGTATATGACTTCCTTATCTTCCCGAATATAGATCTCTTCTTCGTCAACATCCTTAAATCCGAATAGCGAAACCAGTATGCGGAAAATGTAAAGCCTTCGGTTACGGCGATCCAACTTATACTTTTTTCCCATCGACGTTTTGGGTCTGAGTACTTCATCCGGCTGCTTCCCCATCGGCACCCCATGATCCTGCTTCGCCTCCCGGAACGCCGCCCGCCGCGTTTCAAACGTTTTGCCTGTATGCTTTTGCCTGCGCTTTTTCACGGGTTTTGGGAATATAGTCTACCAACCCAGGATTTGTTGAATTCTGACTTTCTCTTTTTTCGCCTCGCTGCGTTAAAAAGCCTCGCCGTAGCTTCGCTATGCCTGCATTTTTTGCCTTGCGAGCCAAAAAAATAGCGGCGTCATATTTTCACAAATCCTGAATTAGCAGACAATAACAAGTTAGCAAAAATCGCTTGGGGAATCAATATCAGAAAAAGCATGAAAACATTCAACTATTTTTTGAATTAATCAACAGATACTTATCTTTATGATTAAAAAATGCAAAAGGACCATCTGCCTCAGAACCTCAAGACCATCCGCTCCCGCTGGCGCCTCAGCCAGGAGGAGATGGCCGGTCTGCTGCGCATCGAAAGCAAGGGCAGCAAACCGGCCGTCGTCAGCAACTGGGAGCGGGGCATCAACAATCCGGGGATCGACTACCTCCTGCGCCTGCAGGACATCGCCCGGGTCGACCTCAATCGCCTGCTGCGCAGCTACCTCGCCTTCGAAGATATTCCCCCGCAGCCCGTGCTCGAAAAACCCTACCCGCTGCCGGAGGAACAGGCGCCGCCGCGGGTGCGCGAACCGGTAACGCCGTATGGGGAGTTGTACGACTATCGCGAACTGGTGCGCGTGGTGAAAACGCTGCAGGAACGGGTGGCAAAACTGGAAAACGGAAATGGGAAAGGTTGACTCACTGTTTCAGTGTTTCACTCTAAAATTCCCGGAGTGAAGGGGCGGAATTTTTTGATATCGGCCGCCGGATGTCCCAAAATGTCCCATCTTGTCCCAAAATGTCCCAACATCGTATTGGGATAACCCGTAATTTTGAAGAAAGCCGATTGAAAGTAATACCCTCATTTAACTATATACCAGAACATCTGACTGCGAGTGAAAAGAAACCAGATGCGCATCGGAGAGCCGAAAGCCGACGGCTCTGAAAAGGTGTTCGGTCCAAGTTTCACTTTTTAATACGTTTATTATGGAAACGCTTAGTTTCAGCCGGATGGAGATGCTGGAAGGCGGCGCCTACAAGCATTGGGTTGCCGGGGCGCTATGCGGCGCCGGATTCCTGGGTACCGCTGTTCTTTTATCCAATCCCCTCACCTTTACCGCCGGTGTATACGCAGCGAGTTTCGCTTCGGGCAGCGCCATAGGAACCTGTCTGGGATTGCTTTCTATTAATTGACCTTAAAATCAATCCTTTATGAAAAAAATGAATCTCGAAGAACTTTCAAATATCGAAGGCGGCGCCTGGTGGCGGGATGCGCTTGATTTCACCGCAGGCGTCTGCGCCGGGACTGCCGCCGTCCGTGGAATCGCTGCCTTGGCATCGGTGGCAGTCCCCGGAAGTCAGGTGCTTTGGGGAAGTATTGCCATCGGATGCCTTGCCGTCGGAGCCGCTGCCGGGGCAACTTGATTTCCCTTTATTCTGCTGACAGCGATGTGGTTTGGTTGAAGTAGTTTTCCAGGGCTTGCTCGGCCAAATCACATCATGCACTAGCTCCCCTCAGTAGATCGTAAAAAATAAGAACAATGAAAAAGAAAATGAGCCAATTCGAATTATTCGGCTGGGGTGCTTTCGCTACCTTGACTATCCTGCAATTTGAAAAGTATACCGGACTTGATCCTGGTATTTGGGGTAAGGTTGCTATGGGCTTGTTGATCCTGGCATGTTGGCTGGTTTACATTTTCAAGCCTGATTCATCGCGCCCGGAATCAACCGAAAGTGAGGTTGTGACGCTCGCTCAAGAGCGAAAGGTTTTGATTTTCGTCATCCTGGGAGCCCTGCTTGCCTTTGCTTTCACGCTCATACTGATAGGCGGGAATAGATAAAATAGAAGTATTAGCGCAGCCGAAAATCAAGCACTCTCTTCATCAATATATTCATTACCAAAACTTACGCAACGTGAAAAAGTTGAACACCTGCGAACTGACGCAGGTGCAAGGCGACGCCTGGGGCGCTATGTACCCTATGGTTCCCGACGCTGACTGCGCCCCCCCCTGTATTTCGGAATTAAAAACCCCTTTTTCGCGCCCCCCCGCCCACGTGGCTGGCGATCATGGACGGCATCCCCCCGCACTGCCTGGCCTCCGGCGGTGGCATCAGGGGATGATGGACCGGAACGGAGAAGGGAGGAGAACAAGGGCGGGGTAAAAATACCCTAAAGCAGTCAATCCGAGTTGTTGCCGGGAAAAAACGAATTATTTTTTCTATGATGCGTTAGCCCTGCCTTCTCCCCCTCACTTCCTCGGATGATACATCATAATCGTTTCCCTGAGGTAATCCGTATCCAGGTGCGTGTAGATTTCGGTGGTGATGATGGACTCGTGGCCGAGCATATCCTGCACCGCTTTCAGGTCGGCGCCGCCTTCGATGAGGTGGGTGGCGAAGGAGTGGCGGAAGGTGTGGGGGCTGACGTTCTTCGCGATGCCCGCGTCGCGGGCGGCCTCCTTGACGATATTGAATACCATCACGCGGCTGAGGCCCCGGCCGCGGCGGTTGAGGAAGAGGATGTTTTCGTGTCCCTTTTTGATATTCATCATCGGGCGGCGCACGCCTTCCAGGTAGAGTTCGATGTGTTTGACCGCTTCTTCACCGATAGGCACGATGCGCTCCTTATCGCCCTTGCCGATTACTTTGATGAAACCGATATCGGGAAAAAGATTGCTGAGGCGCAGCTCGATGAGCTCCGACACGCGCAGGCCGCAGGCGTAGAGCGTCTCCAGCATGGCGCGGTTGCGCACGCCGTGGTCGGTGCTCAGGTCGATGGCTTCCAGGATGCGCTGCACTTCATCGTAGGTGAGCACCTCGGGAATCTTGCGGCTGAGGCGGGGCCCCTCCAGCAGCTCGGTGGGGTCGGCCTCGACGAGGTCTTCTATCAGCAGATAGCGGTAAAAAGTCTTGAGAGCCGACAACAGCCGCGCCTGTGAGCGGGCGCCCAGTCCCAACTCGTTGATCCACAGAATGAACTCCTGCAGATGGGTCACTTCGATCTCCTCCGGAGAGAGTTCGTACTCTTTGATCTCCAGGAAGGTCAGCAGCTTCTCCAGGTCGCGCCGGTAAGCCGCCAGGGTGTTGTCGGACAGGGCGCGCTCCAGCATCAGGTAGTTTTGGAAGCTTTTGAGGTGAGCACTCCAGGTCATAGTGGTTTGAGATGGTTTGAGATGGTTCGAGGTTGTTCTGTACCGCTTGCCCGGGAATAACGGAGGCTAGCAGCCTGTCGGAAGGTACGAAGAAAATTAAGAACAGCGTATTAGTGGTTCGAGGTCGTTCCGCCGTTAACCTCCGCTCATTCCCGGCTACCCTCGCTGCTCTCAGGCCGGCCCCCGGCAGCCCACTCCTATGGTTCTTACCCGCCCCTTCACGCTGTATTTCTGCTCTTAAGAAAGTTTTCTTATCAGGAAAAAGCGTAAATCAATTTATTAAAATTAATAACACTTAAAAATTTAATTATCAATATTTTAAAAGAAAATTAATTGATTTTTTAAATTTTAAACGCAGAAAATTTAGTTTCCTACAACTTTTTTACGCCCTCAATGTTTCAAGTTTAGCTAAAAAAAATAATAGCATTACTTTCATTTCAAAGAGATTTGCTCTATATTTGAAAAAAAAACGGCTATGTCAAACTTAGAATTTGTTAGTCATTTTAATAGGATGGAAAATATACTGTACGCTTTCGCCATGCGCCTGACCAAAAACGAAAACGATGCACAGGATTTGTTGCAGGAAACAGCCTACAAAGCGTTCAAGTACCGTAATCTTTACAAGCCGCACACCAATTTGCGCGCCTGGCTGATGACGATCATGCGGAACACCTTTATCAATAACTACCGCAAAAAAAAGCGCCGGCAGACACTGCACGATCAAACGGACAACCACTACTTCCTGAATTCGGGGGATCAAACAGTACGCAACGAAGGCGAAGCCAATGTGACGATCGGTGAACTACAGGAAATGGTAGCCAAGGTAGAAGAATGGGCCCGCATTCCCTTTCTGCTGCACTACCAGGGGTTCAAATACGATGAGATCGCCGAGGAACTGGACATCCCCCTGGGTACGGTAAAAAGCCGCATCTTTTTTGCCAGAAAACGGCTGAAAGAAATGATTTATCAGCATTACAAGCACGACCTGACGGAAGAAATGCTTGCCTAATAAAACAAAAGAGCCTTATGCCATCTTTTTCCATCGAACTCGACGTAAGAGAGAATTTGTTCCTGCGCAACCCGCAACGCTCTCCGCTCGGCCGAAAGATTCTGCAACACAGTATTCTGCTGATCGACGAGATAGGACTGGAGCGCTTCACCTTTAAGAAGCTGGCCGAGCGGATCGGATCGGCGGAAGCTTCGATTTACCGGTACTTTGAAAACAAACATCTGCTGCTGTTGTACCTGATTAACTGGTACTGGGAATGGATGAAGTTCCGGATTGACTTCAAGACCATGAACGTGGAAGACCCGAAGGAGCGATTAAATATTGTGATCAGCGCTATTGTCGATACGGCCAAGAGAAACACGCATGTCGAATTCATCGATGAAGACATCCTCCACCGTATTGTCGTAACGGAAGGAACCAAAGCTTATCACAACAAGGAAGTCGATGAACTGAACCGGGAAGGCTTTTTCCTCTCCTATAAATCGCTGTGTGAAAAAATCGCTGGTATCATCCTGGAGATTCAAGCGGAATTTCCTTACCCGCGGGCGCTGGCCAGTTCGCTGCTGGAAATGGCCAATAACCACATTTACTTTGCTGAACACCTACCGCGGCTTACCGATGTGGAAGCCGCCCGCGGACAGGTACTGCTTCAGGTGGAATCGCTGCTTCGTTTTTTTGCTTTTAACCTGCTCAAAAAAGCGGAAGACGGCGCAGCAGTCGATGAACTGCTTGAGGGCATGAGCAATAGAAAAAGCGGGAAGAAACAGGCCGGTAGTCTGAATAATAATCAATCTAAAAACGGAACTAACGGCGCCCATTTCCTGTAATACTGGTATCTGATTTATGATACTCAGATACAAGTTTCACCGGTTCTTATTCAGGAAATAAAAGGGAAGACTATAGCAGTCCTTCCCTTTTGACAGGACGGTGAAAGGTAGATCATTGCCCCCAAGCCCTAATCAATTTTCATTTTTTACTGATAATAGCGAACTGATTGCTGCTTTGGCCTTTTTGCAGTTAGTCGCCTTTTACCTGCTTTTGTTTCTTCCGTACTTCTAGTATTGAAGAACAATCTTGTGTATTTTAGGTTAATCAATTTTATCAACGACAGGAAAATGGACAATAATCAGACGCTGAGCCCTTTACAGCGCTTCTTCAAGCTTTTGGAACTCGACAAGAAAGAGATCACCTATATCTACCTTTATGCCATCTTTGCGGGCCTGATTACCCTCAGCCTGCCCCTTGGCATACAGGCCATCATCGGATTGATCGCCGGCGGCGCTATGTCGGCTTCGCTAATACTCCTGATTGCTGTGGTCTCGGTGGCAACAGCCCTTTCGGGCATCCTCAAGATTATGCAACTGACCGTTACGGAAACCATACAGCAGCGCATTTTTACACGCTCTTCTTTTGATTTCTCTTTCCGCATTCCCCGTCTGCGCATCGACAAGCTGGCGAACTATTATCCGCCGGAACTGGTCAACCGCTTCTTCGATACGCTGACCTTGCAAAAAGGCGTGCCTAAAATCCTGATGGATTTTTCCACCGCCCTGCTGCAAATTGTCTTTGGCCTGATCCTCATTTCCTTTTATCATTCCTTTTTCGTGTTTTTCGGTATCGTGCTGATCGTTATTCTGATCGCCATATTTCGCCTTACCGGACCAGGCGGCCTGAAGACCAGCCTGAAAGAATCGAAGTATAAATACGAGGTCGCCTACTGGCTGGAGGAACTGGCGCGTACGATGAGCACCTTTAAGCTTTCGGGCGGTAACCCGCTGTCGTTGCAACGCACCGACGAACTGACCTGCGACTACCTCGACAGCCGCAAGGCCCACTTCCGTATTCTGCTGTTTCAGTACGGCAATATCGTGGCCTTTAAAACCGTCGTCACTGCCGGGCTGCTGTTTCTGGGCAGCTATCTGGTCATTGACAACCAGATCAATATCGGGCAATTTGTAGCCGCCGAAATCGTAGTCATCCTGATTATGGCTTCCGTAGAAAAGCTCATCCTCAGCATGGAAACCATTTACGATGTGCTGACCGCCCTCGAAAAGTTGGGTACCGTTACCGACTTGCCGATGGAAAGAGAAGATGGCTTGCCGGCTGACAAAATAGATCAGGGAAAAGGCCTGCGTATTCTGCTGGAAAATCTTACCTATCAGTTTCCGGAAGCGGAAGTCCCCGCCCTGAAAGACATCAAGCTGGAGATTGCCTCCGGAGAGCGGCTCTGTATCACCGGTTACAGCGGCTCCGGAAAAACTACACTGTTGCAACTCATGTCCGGCCTGTATACCAATTTCCTGGGCACCATCAACTTCAACGGATTTCCTTTGCGTACGCTGGAGCTTAACAGCCTCCGTCACCTGATCGGCGACTTCAGCTCGCAGGAACATATTTTCCGCGGAACCATATACGACAATATCGCGCTGGGCGCTATCAACGCAACGCTGCAGCAGGTCCTCGAAGCATCGGAAAAAGTTGGCCTGAGCAACTTCGTCGAACGCCTGCCCGGCGGTTATCAAACCGAACTATTGCCGGAAGGCAGAAATATCCCGCAGCACGTACGCACCAAAATCATTCTGGCGCGCAGCATCCTCGCCAAACCCCGACTGCTCACGATGGAGGGCTTTTTCCACCATCTCCAGCAAGAGGACAGGGAACAGGCAGCAAAGATGCTGACCGCTCCCGACCGCCCCTGGACCCTGGTCGCCGTCACCAATGATCCCATGCTGGCTTCTCGCTGCGACCGCGTTATCGTGCTGCAGGACGGAGAGATCGTCAAGCAGGGAACTTTCGAAGAGATACAGCGCAGCAAGCACTACCGTTACGTCTTCAAAACGCCTGCTATGCAGGTTGTCTAAACCGAAAATGCCATGTTAAATATTTCACCCAATACCATCAATCAAGCCCTGGAGGTCAAAGCGTTTCGCTCCTTCGACAAATCCAGCCTCTCTTCCGCCAACCGGCTCTTCACCCGCTGGCTGGTGGGCACGCTGATCCTGGTCATCGCCTTTGTGATGCTGCCCTGGACGCAGAACATCCAGGCGGATGGTAAGGTCACTACCCTGCGCCCCGAACACCGGCCACAGACCATCCACTCCACCATCGCCGGGCGAATCGAAGACTGGTACGTACAGGAAGGGCAACTGATCAAACGCGGTGACACCATCGTTCACCTCTCCGAAATCAAAGCCGAGTACTTCGATCCGAAACTCGTCTCACGCACCACCCAACAGGTACAGGCTAAAGAAGGCTCTATCACTTCCTATGGGCAAAAAGTCATCGCGCTCGACAATCAGATCGAAGCGCTTAAGACGGAACTAGACTATAAAGAGCGGCAACTGCGTAATAAAATCCGGCAGACTCAATTCAAAATCACTTCCGACAGCATCGACCTCGAGCGCGCCAGGATAGACCTGGAAATCGCCGAGCGACAGTTCAACCGAACCGATGAGCTCTACAAACAGGGCATCAAATCACTGACGGAAGTGGAGGATAAAAGACTGAAAGTGCAGGAGACCAGCGCCAAACTCGTCAATGTGGAAAACAAACTCGAAACGAGCCGCAACGAACTTGAAAACAACCGCCTGGCGCTGACCAGTGTGCGCTACGAATACAACCAGAAGATCGCCAAAGCCGAATCGGATAAATTCAGTACGCTCTCAGCACGCTACGACGCCGAAGCCAACGTCAGCAAACTGCAGATCGAAGCCGCCAACTATGAATGGCGAAGCCAGTATTATTTCATCACCGCCCCACAGGACTGCTACATCACCAAGGCGCTTAAACCGGGCCTCGGAGAAACGGTCAAAGAAGGCGACCCGGTCGTCAGCATCATGCCGGCCGACTTCCAGCTGGCTGTCGAGCTATACATCAAACCGATGGATCTCCCACTCATAAACCCAGGACGCGAAGTGCGCTTTATCTTCGACGGCTGGCCGGCCTTCATCTTCTCGGGCTGGCCCGGACAATCCTTCGGCACCTACCGCGGCAAAGTGGTGGCCATCGACAACACCATCAGCGAAAACGGCCAGTACCGTATCCTCGTCGCACCCGATGAGTCGGAAAAACCCTGGCCTAAAGAACTGCGAGCAGGCTCGGGCGCTCAGGGTATCGCCTTACTCAACAATGTGCCGCTGTGGTATGAGCTCTGGCGTCGCCTCAACGGCTTCCCGCCCGACTTCTACAACAGCTCCGATAACGTCAAAGAACCCAAGCTGAAGGCGCCGGTAAAGTCAGTCAAGCCCGGATAGGGCTGGATGTCTCCCCTGTGGAATTCGAAATGCGACTATTCCACAGAGGAAACCCAACCATTTCGCTACGCGATCTGGACGGACTGGAATGCGGTAGCAAGCAATAGCCGGCCAACTGCCGACTGGCTATGCTGTAAACTTTCTAACTTCTAAACTGCTTTTCGGTATGACCCGAATTTGTTTCTTTCTAATGCTCTGCCTCCCCATGCTGTCCACCGCACAACCGGCCGACTCGGCGCGGCTGCTGACGCTGCAGGAATACTTCGGCTGGGTGACGGAATACCACCCCGTGGCCAGCCGGGCCCGCCTGCTCGGTATTCAGGCCGAAGCCGCCGAACGCATGGCCCGTGGCGGCTTCGACCCCAAGCTCGTCTCCGACTGGCAGCAGAAGTCATTCGACGGCAAGGAGTACTTCACCCTGGGCGAAAGCGGTATGAAAGTCCCCTCCTGGTTCGGCCTCGAATTCAAAGCCATGTTCCAGGTTACTGACGGCGTCTTTCTCAACCCCGAAAACAACCTGCCCGACGCCGGCCAGGCCATCCTCGGCGTCAAGGCCAGCCTGGGCCAGGGGCTGTTCATTGACGAACGGCGCGCCGCCCTGCGCAAAGCCGAGCTCCTGGGAAAACTCAATGAGGCCGAACAGCAGCAGGCCGTCAACGACCTGCTGCAGGACGCCGCCAAAGCCTACTGGAACTGGACGGTAGCCTACAACCAGTTGCGCGTCTTCCAACAGGCGCTCGACATCACCCAGAAGCGCTACGGGGGCATCGTGGAAAGCTTCCGCGTGGGCGACCTGCCTGCCGTCGACACCCTGGAGACCCTCATCCAGCTGCAGAGCCGGCAGTTTGACCTCAACGAAGCGCAGGTGCAATACCGCAACGCCACCCTCTACCTCTCCAATTTCCTCTGGTACGAAGGACGGGTGCCGCTCGAGGTCACCGATGAACTGCGCCCAGCCGGCGAAGCCGAGTTCAATACCCAGGTGATACTGCCCCCGGTGCGTCAGTTCCAGGAACTGCTCGCGCTGCGCCATCCTGAACTACGGCAATATCAGGTCAAACTGGAACAGCTGGATGTAGACCGCCGCCTGGCCGCCGAAATGCTCAAACCCCGCCTCGACGTGGAGTACAACTTCCTGGCCGACGGCTTCAACTTCAGCGGCGGCGAAATCGAAAACGATAACGGCATCTCCCAGCTGCTGGCCCAAAACTATAAGTGGGGTATCCACTTCAGCTTCCCCATCCTGCTACGCAAGGAACGCGGTAAGCTGCAGCTTAATAAGATCAAAATCATGGATACCGACTTCAAGCTGCAGCAAAAACGACTGGAGCTGACCAACAAGGTGCAGCAGTATTACAATGATGTGGTCAATACCCGGCAACAGGTCGGGCTGTACGAAAATATGGTCGATAACTACCAGCGACTGCTGGATGCAGAACTGCGCAAGTTCGAAATCGGGGAGAGCTCCATCTTCCTCATCAACAGCCGCGAACAGAAACTTATCGATGCGCAGCTCAAACTGGCTAAGCTGCGCGGCAACTTCTGGAAGTACTACGCCGGACTGCGTTGGGCTGCCGGGGTGCTGGGGGAATAGTGATCCTGGATGCTGGATGCGGGCCTGACGACAGCAAAGCAGTTCTACGAAGGAGGCCGGCTAACCCGGAAAATTCACAAAGAATTTTCCGCCCGAAGGAAGGCGCCGAAAGATGAGTGTAACCTGACAGGCTGACCGGTCGAACAGCATAGCCCGGATTATTCATGGGGTCTTCGTCATGAGAGGCCAAAGTGGTTGCCAGGCTTGGGCTCCCGCACGAATGAGGCGCGCAGCCGTATCCCCAGATACGGTGAGCACCGAATGAGGAGGACGCCCAAGAATGGCGGGCAATTTGGCATCGTAATAGATGAATCCATGAATAATCCGGGATAGCATTTCGCCAAAAGACACTGCCAAAATGCAAAGTCCCTTAGTTTGCAATGTACTAAGGGACCTGGCGGCATTGCCGATCGACTGGCATCGCTCTGCAATGCCCGCCTCTACTCCTCCGCCCGTATCCTGATGATCACCCGCTTTGAAGCCGGCGTTTTGCTACCCTTGGCATAGGAGTCGATAGGGACCAGCACGTTGGCTTCCGGAAAGTAGGTAGCCACACAGCGGGGCGGAATATCGTAGGGGACGACCAGGAACTTCCGGGCCACGCGCACCTTTCTCCGGTGTTCGCCTACCAGGTCGACAACCTGCTTCTCCCGGAACCCTTCTCGCTCCATATCCTCGCGATTCATCAGCACGACGCGGCGTTCGTTGAAGACGCCGCGATACCGGTCATCGAGCCCGTAAATCGTAGTGTTGAACTGGTCGTGGCTGCGGATGGTCATCATGACGTATTCTGCTTCGCCGAGCTGCTCTTCGGGAACAGCCGTAACGGAGAAATGCGCTTTGCCGCTGGGTGTATTAAACTGTCCTTCGCGGGCGCCGTTGGGCAGGTAGAAGCCGCCCGGTTTGCGGACGCGGCGGTTGTAGTCATCGAAGCCCGGAATCACCTGTTCGATAGCATCGCGGATGCGGTCGTAGTCGGCGACCATAGCGTCCCAGTCTACTTTGGAACCTTCGCCGAGCGTGGCTTTCGCCAAACCCGCCACAATAGCCGGTTCACTGCGCAGCTGATCGGAGCAGGGCGTCAAAACGCCTTGTGAGGAGTGAACGATCCCCATCGAGTTTTCCACGCTGACAAATTGCTCGCCGCTCTGTTGTATATCCTGATCGGTACGGCCGAGGCAGGGCAGGATAAGGGCCTGCTTGCCATGGACGAGATGACTGCGGTTAAGTTTGGTGGACACCTGTACCGTCAGTTCACAGCGCCGCAGGGCTTCGGCAGTGAATTCCGTATCGGGGGTGGCCGAGAGGAAGTTGCCGCCCATGCCGAAGAATACGTTGGCTTTCCCTTCGTGCATGGCGTTGATGGCATCGATGGTAGCGTAACCGTGACGGCGGGGCGGCTCGAAACCGAAGACGGCTTTAAGGCGATCGAGCATTTCGGGTTTGGGCGATTCCCAGATGCCTACGGTGCGGTCGCCCTGCACGTTGCTGTGCCCGCGCACGGGGCAGGCGCCGGCGCCGGGTTTCCCCAGGGCGCCTTTAAGGAGCAAGAGGTTGACAATCTCGCGGATATTGTCCACACCGTTTTCGTGTTGGGTCAGGCCCATGGCCCAGCAGATGATAATCTTCTTTTTATGGCGCAGCATTTCGGCCGCCTCCTTGATGCGCTCCCGCGGCACGCCGCTGGCTGCGGCCAGGGTAGCGAAGTCGTACTGTTTCAGGTCATTGATGAATGTTTCGTACCCTTCCGTCTTTTCAGTGATGAAGTCCCAGTCGAAGACGGTCTCCGTGCGTCGTTCTTCGTACCACAGCAGCAGCATAATGGCCTTGAGCAAGGGGACGTCACCGTTGACGCGCACCTGTAGGAACAGGTCGGTCAGGTCGGTCCCTTTGCCCAGCATTTTGAGAGGACGCTGGGGGTTTTTAAAATTGAGCAGACCGGCTTCCGGCAACGGATTGATGGTGATGATGCGGCCGCCGTTTTCTTTACAGCGTTCCAGCGCCTGCAGCATGCGCGGATGATTGGTCCCCGGGTTTTGCCCCATGATGATGACCACCTCCGCCTCGTAAAAATCGGGCAGCGTGACCGTTCCCTTGCCGATGCCTATAGTTTCGGTAAGCCCCATCCCACTCGACTCGTGACACATGTTGGAGCAGTCGGGCAGGTTGTTGGTGCCGAATTCGCGCACGAAAAGCTGGTAGAGGAAGGCCGCTTCGTTACTGGTGCGCCCGGAGGTGTAAAAGATCGCTTCATCCGGTGAATCGAGCGCCTTGAGTTGTGAACCGATCAGATCGAAAGCTTCCGTCCAGGAAATAGACCGGTAGTGGGTTTCCCCCTCGCGTAAGACCACAGGCTCGGCCAGCCGCCCTTTTTTGCCGAGCTCAAAGTCTGACCAACTGCGCATTTCCGCAACGCTGTGCTGTGCAAAAAACTCGCGCGTCAGCCGCTTTTTCTGTGCCTCTTCGGAAATGGCCTTCATGCCGTTCTCGCAGTACTCCCCTAGGGAAGAGCGGTCGTCATCCGGATCCGGCCAGGCGCAACCCGGGCAATCGATGCCGCCTTTTTGATTTAACCGGAACATAGTCTTGAAAGCATCCCCCGGCGCTACGTATTTGGCCGCATGCCGGAACGCAGTCAACACACCGGTGATACCTGCACTGCTGGTCATGGGCTCGCGCAATTTCAGCCCGGTAAATTCCTCAGGCGGCTGAGCGCCGCTGTTTGCTTTTTCCTCTTTTGATTCGAGCAAGCCGTCTCTGTCTTCCTGACGCATAATCGATCCTTGTGATTTTAGCAGGCAGCTCCGGAAAGAAGAGTCGCCATCCTTAAATTTACAAATTATATACGTATGGATTAAAGTTTAGTTCGCTTGTCATTTTGAAGGAGGGCGGGGGAGCGGTGCTTAGCCGTTGGCAAAGCATGGCCGGGCTTTGCGTCTTTTGGCTGCTTGGCGGGGCTTGGTCTGGCAAATGCCTGGCTATTCGGGGCAGTGCAAGGCGGTAGCTGTGCGTCGGTAAAGCCTGGCGGGGCTTAGCGGCTGCAGAAATTCTATGCCGGCGCTTTAAGTCACTTGGAATCCATTCCCTCAAAACTCGGCATCGTCTATCCTATCGAGCCAGCTGCCGGCTTCGCCGACCACCTCTTCAAGCACTCCGGGGTCGAAAGGCGACTGTAAGCCCGACAGTTCCACCAGGTCGAGGAAGGGGCGGCTGCCACCCGCGCGGCAGAGGGTAAGATAGTCACTCCAGGCAGACTGATGATCTTCGGTATTGCGTTTCCAGAACTGCAGGGCGCAGGTTTGAGCCAGGACGTAATCGATATAATAGAAGGGACTGGAAAAAACGTGGGTCTGCTTATGCCAGTAGCCTCCGTCCTCCAGAAAAGCATTGCCGTCGTAATCGCGATGCGGCAGATAATCCCCTTCGATGCGGCGCCAGGCGGCGCGGCGTTCGGCCGGCGAGCAATCTGGATTTTCATAAACGAAGTGCTGAAACTCATCGATGGCGACGCCGTAAGGCATAAACAGCAAGGCGTTGGCCAGGTGAGCGAAGCGGTATTTTTCTGTATCCTCTTCGAAGAAGAGTCTCATCCAGGGCCAGGTAAAAAACTCCATGCTCATGGAATGAATTTCGCAGGCTTCCAGGGTCGGCCAGATGTATTCGTTGATCTGAAAGTTACGGCTGGCGTATACCTGGAAGGCATGGCCGGCTTCGTGAGTCAGCACATCGATATCACCGCTGGTGCCGTTGAAGTTAGAAAAGATGAAGGGCGACTTGTATTTACCGATATAGGTGCAATACCCACCTGTCGCCTTGCCCGGGCGGGTCTCCAGGTCCATGAGATGCTTGTTGCGCATGTAATTGAAGAAAGCCTTCGTCTCGGAAGAAAGCTCTTCGTACATCGTGCCGGCGTGAGTGATGATCCACTTCGGGTCTCCTTTTGGTTCCGGGTTGCCGGAAGGGAAGCGGTACTCTTCGTCGTAGTATTTTAGCTGTTCCAGCCCCAGCCGGCGCCGCTGCCGCTCATATAAAGCATTGGCTGCCGGTACGATGTGTTCTTTGACTTCCCGGCGAAAGCGCGCTACCTGCTCAGGACCGTAGTCGGAGCGACCCAGCCGGTCGTATCCCAGCTGTACGAAATTATCGTAGCCCAGCTTACGGGCGATGCGGTGACGAGTGTGGACCAGCTGCTCGTAGACGTGGTCTGTTTTTTCAATATGGGTGGCATAAAAATCCCATTTGGCCTCCGCCGCCTCGCGACGGGTCTGCCGATCGGGGTTGACTTCCAGTTTCTGAATGGAGGACAGGTTGTATTCCTCCCCCTGGAATTCGATACGGGCCGTGGCTTTCAGTTTGATGTATTCGCTGCTCAGCCGGTTCTCTTCCCGGAGATCCTCCAGTATTTCAGGAATAAAAGTTTTCAGGCTCAGCTCTGCCACGCGAAAGAATTGGGCGCCCCAGCTTTTTTCCAGTTCTTTCCGAAAGGGAGAATCCAGGACAACCTGATACAGCCGGGTGACCAGCGCCTGGAAGCTGGGCATCTGCTGATCAAAAAAATCGTTCTCCGCTTCGTAAAACTCATCCTGTGTATCCATAGTATGCCGGATGTGACAAAGGTTGTACATGGTGAGCAAATCGGTCCGCATGTCGTTCAGCTGGGAAAAAATCCGCTTTTGCGCGGCGGCGCTTCCAGCCTCTTCAAACTCTTGCAGCAGCGCCTCGAAGCGGTTGCTGAAAGTCTCCATGTCGGGACGCTCATAGGTAAAATCTTCAAATACGAGCTTTCCCTGGGGGGTATTTACAGTTTCATTGATTGACATATCGAAATGGTTTAAACGTTCTTCCTTCCGCCGAAAAGGATCCCTCATGGGCTCCGCTGCGAGCCAATGTAATAAAGTTTGAGTCACTTCATAACCCTTTTAGGCTTTTTTAATCAGGAGTTCGGCCTGCGTTCTGCCCCGCCACTTTCCTGTACAAAATGACATTGCCGGAGGAAAATGCTCAAGGAGAAAACACAGTATTCAAAAAGAGGTTTTCTGTACGGGAATGCGATAGCTGTTGCCGCCATGATCGCCCACCAGGAAATACAGCCCATCCGGTAAGCTTTCCAGAGAAAGCTTTATGCCCCGGCTTCCAGATGGCGGCGCAATCTGTTTCCATGTTCTTCCCAGCACATCGGTCAGCCGAAGCTGCAGGCCCTCTTGCGCCGGTTCCGGCCACACGATAGTGAGCATTCCTCCCGCTGGATTTGGAAATACCGTAACGGGCGCCCCGGAACCGGGCGGGGGCGAGGTTCCCCGCGGCAGATCGATATCCGGAAGGACCGGTGTTCCCGGAGGCGCAATTCCAACCTTTACCGCAGCGGAAACAGTACAGCCGGCGGCGTCAGTTACGGTCACTGTATAGTTGCCGGGTGCTATCCCGCGGGTCTGGCTGGTGGTTTCACCGCTCGACCATTCGTACTGCAAGGGGGCCTGCCCGCCCGATACCTCCACCTTTGCTCTTCCGTTAGTGACACCGGGGCTGCCCGCCGGATGAGCCGATAAATGGAGCTCAACCGAGAGGCAGCTGCTCAGACAAGATCTATTCAGGGAGAGCACACCAAAGGCATGCCCCAGGTAAAGTTCCGGGCGGCCGTCGCCGTCCGAAAGTTTGAAGGCTTCGTGCCGGCCCAGGGCAGTACCCAGCAGGGGCGTTTGCCAATGCCGCCCCTGCTGGTCAAAAAAGAACACCTGCGTATCGCTGGAGAACAGCCACTCCGCCCGGCCGTCGCCGTTGAGATCACCCGCCCGGAAATTGCCGGCCTGCTCCACCGCTACTGCCTGCGTGTGTATACGTGCTCCGGAAGTTCCCTCCAGGACCAGTATTGAGTCTGCACCGTCAAAACCGACGACTTCCCGGCGGCCATCCCCGTTGTAATCCGTCACATCAATCGTCCGAAGCGGGAGTACATCGTCCGGGCCACCCCAAAGCAAAGCGCTGGCGGCGCTGTCGAAGAGGTAAGGATATCGCCGGTGGATGATGATTTCCGGGGCAGTATCTTCGTCCACATTTTCGATAAATACACGCGAAACAGGATGTACGGCCGTACCAAAGCTGCGTATCTGACTGAGTTCCGGACCTGACAACAACAGGTTTTCTTCGCCGGTACAAGCCACAATTTCCGGCTGCCCGTCGCCGTCGAGATCGCCGGTGGCCATCGCCTGAATGGCGCTGCGCCCGCTGCCGGGATACTGATTAATTCGTTCCAGGCGAAAATCGCTTCCGGAAAAAATCCACAGGCGTGGCCCTATCCCGCTTCCTCCGCCGACAACGATCTCCAGGCCGGCGTCCTGATCAACATCGGCGACGATGAGCGCCTGCAGGTCGGTATAGGGCGTAGGTATGGCCCCTGCCGGGCTCTGCCAAAGCAGCACCTTCGTTTCGGCATCATAAACGGAAAGCAGTACGCCCTCTTCCGAAGCCTGGGACGACAAGGCGACGATTTCCTCTCTTCCGTCGCCGTTGACATCCCGCAGTTCCACTACGCGGCAGGGGCCAGCAGCTTCGCGACTTTGCCAGGCCATGCTTCCGTCCATTTTCAGCACCCGAAGGAAGGAAGGCTGGTCAGCAGGACATCCCTCTGCGCTGATGACTTCCGGCTTGCCGTCACCGTCCGTATCATGAATGACCAGGTCATTGATGCGGCCGGCCCGAACGGAGGCCTGCCAGACGGGATCGCCCGTATAAGTGCTCAGGCCTTGTAAGTACCCGCTGTTAACCCGGTGGCACAGGATCTCCGCACGCGCATCACCGGCGAGATCAAGGACCGCCAGCGCATCAATAGCTCCGTCCGTTTTATACCAATCCTCTCTGGTTTGTGTGCGGGCGTTGAACACCTCAATCCGCTCATCACCGGCCTCCACGATTTCCGCTACTCCGTCGCCGTCGATATCGCCCAGCGCCAGCAGCCGGTCGGCAGTATAGGCACGATCCCACTCAATTTCATAAGAAACTGTTGAAAGTTCAATTACCCTGCCATTACTGGTGACGATTTCCCGGGGCGCATCCATATCCACCTGCCCCAGGCGAAGCCATTGCGCCCCAAATGGCAATTCGCGGGTGATCTGTCCGCCGGCCACTTCCATCACATAGATGTGCTGCCGGGTGGAAAAGAGCCACTCGACCACGCCGTCATTGTCCACGTCATCGAGCAGCAGGTCATTGATATAGCTGGACGGCAGGTCAAACCGCGACAGGCGGCCGTAGTCGCTTCCGCTAAATACTTCTATCCCTTCGCTGCCCGCCGTAATGATCTCCGGAAAACCATCTCCATCCACATCCCCCGCTGTCAGGTGGTAGATCACCTCTCCGGCGATGACCCCGTGTACGTACTCCTCCACGTAGCCCTCGGTAAAAGAATCAAACCGCAGGACCTTCCAGAGGTCTGTCGCCATTGAAACGATTTCCACCATTCCATCTCCATCGAGGTCGACGGCTTCCAGTCCGTTTTGGCCGTAACAGCGGGCGTAAGGCGCTGTCAGCCAATCGCGACGGCAAACCTCCTGGGCGTCGACTAAAAAACAGGTGAACGGAAACAACAGCGGTAAGAAGGATCGCAGGAAAGAGGCTTTTTGAAACCGGCTCATAGGATTATGTTTTTTTAGATATAACAAACATAAGTAAAGCAGTACAACTTTATGTATGCTGCAGAGAAAATTAACAACTTCCGCCGCCGACAAGCCTGACAAAGATTTGTCTTTCAGCAAAATACGCCCTCTGACAAATATCAACGGGGACTTTGATTGAAGTCATTTGAGTTTTCTTTGCCCGGGCTTAATTTGGTGTTTTAAAAGAAACCACCCCTCATGAAAAAGCTATTATTTTTCTTGCTCACGCTTTGCCTGCCCTTTGCCCTGACGGCACAGGAGGCTGAGACGCTCTTCGGTAAAGGTTCGAGAGTAGGCGGCTTTGGGGCGCCTATTTTTGAGCTAAGCGAAATCGACAATCAATCCGGCACCGCTTTCGGCGGCGGCGGCGCGGTCGTCGTCAATGATTTCTTCCTCGGCGGCTTCGGTGTCGGGTCCAACTTCGCCAACATTGATTTAACCGACGGACGGTATAATATCAACTTCGGTTACGGGGGCCTGTGGCTGGGATATGCCCCTCTCGGCCACCGGGTAGTCCACCCCTATATCAGCACCCGCATCGCCTGGGGCGGCATCGCGCTTTCCAAAACCAGAGAGGAGGACTGGGATTTCGGCGACTGGGACAATGTCTTCGTCTTTGTTCCGGCAGCAGGCGTGGAATTCAACCTCTTTAGCTGGTTCCGGGTAGGAGCTACCCTCGGTTACCGCATGGTCAACGATGTCGACATGCAGGAATTCGGCCTGACAGATGACGACTTCAGCGGGCTTACCGGCAACTTCATCCTGCGCTTCGGCGGGTTTGGGTATTAGCGGATACCGCTATTTCACACCCAAATCCAGGTGACGGTCACAGCGTGCAGGGTATTTGGTCGAGGTCATTAGCGCCGCGGATAGGTGGTGACATCGCATAAGAAAATACTTACTTAATTGGCTGATCTTCCGGGAATCAGGTACCCGTATTCCCGGAAAATCTCCTTGGCCTTTTCCGAAAAGAGAAAATCGTAGAAGCGGCGTGCCGCGTCGGGATGGGTCTGCTGCCCGTGGCGGGTGATGATCACGCCTTGTTCGATAGACTGGTAGGCGCCGGCGGGCATTTCCACCCAGTGACCCTGATCCTTCATTTCGGAGGAGAGAACCACCGATTTGGCCGTCAGGCCGGCGTCGCAGGCGCGGGAGATGATGTACTGGTTGGTCTGAGCGATACTCTCGCCATAGATCAGCCGGGGCCGGATGTCCTCCAGCATGCCGAAGTACTCGAACAAGCGGATGGCCTGCTGCCCATAAGGAGCGTTCTTCGGATTGGCGATGGCGACTTTTTCGAACTGGGGGTCGAGCAGAAGACGGGGATCTTCCGGCAGCTCGTGATCTTTCAGCGTCCATAACACCAGAGCGCCAAGGGCGTAGACATGGGGTTCGGCTTCCGCCAAACCTTCTTCATACAGGGTTCGGGGATATTTCATATTGGCTGACAGCAGAAGATCGTAGGGTGCGCCCTGCTGGATTTGGGCGGTCAGTTTGCCCGAGGAACTGATCACCACATCCACCGCAATGCTTGTTTCCGATTCAAAAGCCGCTTTCAGTTCCTTCATGACAAACTGCACATTGGCAGCGGTGGCGATGAGGAGTGTTTCCTTGGCACTTGCTTTTTCCCCGGAGTCAGGAGACTGACAGGCGGCAAGAAAGGCTGCCAGACAAAGGAGGAAGGAAGGAATGATGAAAATTGAGCGCATAAAAAAGTAGTTTAAACCTGGTTGCGCCCGCCGCTAAGCTCATAAGCGTTTAATGGCTTTGGCAACCGAAAGAAATTCAGGGGGGCGGGATGAAGGCCAGGAAATATCTAAAGTGAAAATTATTATACCAGCTAAAGCTTGATTTTTTAACTTTATTTTGCATACTTAATCTTAAGCGATTAATTAATCGCCTTACCCAACATACTCCTGTAAATAGATATTGTATCCGGGGCTGATTCTAAATAGAAAAATGCTTCGAGGTAGTCTACTCTTATAGGATTCTCATCGTTTTCCCTGCTATAATAAGTGGTATTGCATATCGATTGCTATGGTCTTAGATCATCCTGATTTAATACAGATGATTTCTAGCAGAAAAAGGTTTCTGCCGTCTTCTTTGGTCCGCCGACGACAGAAATCCTATTAACTAATTCTAAAGTTCATTAAAGTTATGAAAAGAAGTCTTATTACCCCATGGATTTTAATCAATTTAATTTTTTTTCTGGGGTGCAAAAAAGATGAAAATCAGTATTCCCCTAACCAGACATTTACTATTGAGAAAGCAAAAAGCTGGTATTATGAGAAGATTGCCTCTGTTGTGATAATCAATTTGGATCCGTTAGTTGCGATGAAGCATGGCCCGGTTTATTTTCTTTCGAACCAAGTCCGAATTTATTTAACAGGGAGTGCGTCTACGAAATTGGGATCTTTTACAATGGGAATTGTCAATGGGAGGTTTATCACAAAAGTTCCGGAAATTTTTGTCTGAATGTCGCCGAAGATAAAAAGATCTTACCCCAAGTACTTTAAACTTCCCGAGGAGGAACCAAAAAAAGAAGGAGGCAAAAAGAACTAGTGCCTAACAAAATTTGATCACTTCGTTTCGTTTTTCCGTGGCTGTCTTCCGTTTATCGGCTAATCCTTCGGAAGACAGCCACTTCCCCTTACAGAATAATCTCAAACAATTAGCGACGAGCAATCAATAACTGCAGGTTTTCCAGGAGTGCTTTTTGTCAGGGTTGTTGATTACCTGAATTTCCATTGGAGTACTTTTCACGCTCATTGACCCTATTCAACTACGGGAAGGCGACATCGGCTCAGAGGTATTTCAAGCTGTCAGCGTTTCGGAATTTCCCTGTTTCCTGGATTCACGACTTCATTATTTCCAGTCTCTTCTATCCCACAAATCCCGTCTTCCGGTGCGAATACATACGAAAACCGCTGCCGCACAAAGTGTATCCCGCATGAAAGCGACGGATACAGGAAGTCGACGACAGTGGGCGGCCGGAACCCGCCAACCCATAAAGCTACAGCAGTGGAAGAACGAATCGCGCTACCATTTGTTAAAAAATCAGCGTAAATTCGCTGGAAGCGAAAATCACTAACCAAATAACTACCATAAAAAGAATTGAATATGTATTTCGAATTGAATGAAGAACATCTGGCGGTGCAGGAAGCCGCCCGGGATTTTGCTCAGAAAGAACTCAAACCTGGCGTCATCGAGCGCGACAAGAACATGACCTTTCCCAAAGAACAGGTAAAGCGCATGGCCGAGCTCGGTTTTCTTGGCATGATGGTCGATCCGGAATACGGCGGCGGCGGCATGGATACGCTATCCTACGTGCTGGCGATGGAGGAGTTCTCCAAAGTCGATAACTCCTGCTCGGTACTGATGTCGGTCAACAACTCCCTGGTCTGTTGGGGTATTGAGACCTACGGTACGGAGGAACAAAAAGCCAGATACCTGCCCAAACTCGCGACCGGAGAATGGATCGGTTCATTCTGCCTGTCCGAACCCGAAGCCGGCAGTGATGCTACCAGCCAGCGCACCACGGCCATCGATCAAGGTGACCACTATATACTGAACGGAACCAAGAACTGGATTACCAACGGGGGTTCTTCCCGGGTTCATATTGTCATAGCCCAAACCCATCCTGAAAAAGAGCACAAGGGCATCAATGCTTTTATTGTAGAAACGGACTGGGACGGGGTCAACATAGGCGCCAAGGAAGACAAACTGGGCATCCGTTCTTCCGATACCCACACTATCATGTACAATGATGTTCGGGTTCCCAAGGAAAACCGCATTGATGAAGACGGCTTTGGCTTCTCCTTCGCCATGAAGACCCTCGCGGGCGGCCGCATCGGTATTGCCGCGCAGGCCCTGGGTATTGCCGGCGGCGCCTACGAACTCTCGCTTGCCTACTCGAAGGAACGCGAGACCTTCGGCAAACCTATCAGCCGCCACCAGGCCATCGCCTTCAAACTAGCCGACATGGCTACCGAAATCGAAGCTGCCAAACTGATGGTCTATCGCTCCGCCTGGCTCAAAGACCAGGGCATGGACTATAATACGGCAAGCGCCATGGCTAAACTCTATGCCTCGGAAGTAGCCATGAAACAAACGGTGGAAGCCGTGCAAATCCACGGCGGCTATGGCTTCGTGAAGGAGTATCACGTAGAACGCCTGATGCGCGATGCGAAGATCACCCAGATTTACGAAGGCACCTCAGAGGTGCAACGCATCGTTATTTCAAGAAATATCCTCAAAGGACAACTCTACCTGCCGGTATTCGGCGGCTCTACCTTCGAAGGGGTTAGTGGGTAATAAGCGGATGGGGTAATTGGGTTCCTGTCACCCAATTACCTCTTCCTTCAATCAACCAATCAGGAACTCTACTGTTTCTACAAAAAAAGACCACCAGCGGGGCTGGATATTTAGCGACGAGCGATTAATCCGTGTCGTGTTTAGATAGGCAAGTGATTTTTTCTTTAGCCAAGGCGAATCCCGCTTTTTGAATCATAAAGCGGGATTCAACAGTCTGTACCGAACACAAAGTGTCGGGGCCGGATAAAGGAAAAAGCACTCCTAGAAAACCGGCAGTTATTGATTGCTCGTCGCTGGATCCGGATCCGCCCTGAATAGTATACATGAAAGGATCCTTTCAAATTGCGAGAATTTTCAATATTCCCTTATTGATCCACTGGACATTTGCGTTACTGATCCTGGGGGGTATATATTTCGGGTATAGCCAGAATTGGGGGATGTGGGAGTCCGTATGGGCGGTATTGCTTGTCGGCTCGCTGTTCGGATCCGTGGTGCTACATGAATTCGGTCACGCGCTAACGGCCCGCCGCTACGGGGTGGACACGCGCGATATCATCCTCTCTCCCATCGGCGGGGTGGCCCGCCTGACGCGGCTGCCCGACAGTCCGCGCCAGGAATTCATGGTCGCTATCGCCGGCCCTATGGTCAATATCGTCATAGCTCTTTTGCTGACGCCCTATTTGTTTTCCAAAGCTGCCACCCGAAACCAGTTACTCACCTTCCTGGATCGCAACAGCAACGTCTTTCTCATTGATCTTTCCCCTTTCGATGATTTCCTCATAGGCCTCTTCCTGCTCAACGGTATCCTGGCTGTCTTCAACCTGCTTCCCGCCTTTCCGATGGACGGTGGACGCATCCTGCGCGCCTTGCTTTCCCTGCGGCTGGGCCGCATGCGCGCCACCCGGATCGCCACTCTTATCGGCCAGGCGCTGGCCGTGCTTTTCGTGGTTTATGGCTTCTGGAGCTGGAGCCCGGTCACCGCTTTCATCGGCCTCTTTGTTTTTGTAACCGCTTCCAGCGAAAACCGCATGGTTAAGCTGGACAGCCTGCTGGAAAAACACCAGGTAAGCCGGATAGTACGAAGGTCTTTTACCCGGATCTACCACCCGGATCCCATGGAACTCCCTGTCGAGGCGCTCACCCACGGCCTGGAACGCAATTTCCTCGTCTTCGATGAATGGCATAACCTCAGCGGCGTTCTCGGAGAAGAACAACTCATGCGCGCTATCCGGGAGAAAAACTTCGGCGCCCCGGTGGCCGATTATATGACCTATCGCTACGAAGCGATACTCGCCACCGATTCCCTCAAAGAAGCGCTGGCCAAATTACAGGGCGAGGATCACGCCGCCCTACCCGTTTATCAAAATGGTGTCATTATCGGAGTCGTCGACCTGCAGGGCATAAACAATTTCCTTCAACTGCAAAGAGAAAAAAGAAAATAAGGCCGCGATAGCGGCGCGCCCTGAAAATGAAAACGCCGAAGTAGTGAGCACTACTCCGGCGTAATTTTTTTAATCCAAAGGCTGCAATATCCATTGCTTTGGCCTATTCAATGCCCAGTTTTGCTTTAACCATCGACATAACATCGGTAGATTCCTGAGCGAACAAAACGGCGTTAAAAGCGCTTGAATCGAAAATCATGACGAATCCGTTCTCCTTTGCCACTTCCTGAACGGCAGCCTCGGCTCGTTCCACAATGGGAGCGAGAAGTTCCTGCCGTTTTTCCTGTACCATTTGGCGGATTTGTTGTTCGTAAGCCAGAATTTCCTGCTGCTTTGCCTGAAGCTTGGCCTGTCGTTCCTGCTGTTGCTTCGGAGGAAGAGATCCGCTTTGAACCTCGGTAACAAATTGACCGTATTCCTCCTGGAACTCCTGCGCCATCTGTTCTCCTTTCTGAACAAGTTGTTTTTGATATGCTTCCAGTTCCGCATCGGCAGCGTCGGTCTCCGGCATAGCTGAGATCAGGTTGCCGAAGTTGATATGTCCATACTTCTGCGCCTGAACAGCTGTCGCGCTAAGAACCAATGCGGCGACTAAAATAAATGCTTTTCTCATGTTGAATACTTTACTTCAAAAATTACGGACAAAGGTAGCGTTACCCGGCAAACTATCCCAACTTTTAACGGAAGTTTAAATCCTCATCGCTTTACTGATACTGCTTTAAGGATTTATTAAAACAAAAACACGTAATTAATTGCATTTTAAACACAAAAAGTTTTATTTTGTGAAAAGAACAACATTGCTTTCTGCTTGCAAAATTCGGGACGATGTATCACAAAGCCAAGGAGTTTTTATACGAGTGCCGGCAAAGGTACGAATTGACGGAGATCTTCGTGCAGCGCTATTGGAAAAGCGGTTTAGCGCTTTCAATTGCCGTGTTCATTATCATGCACAAGGATGTGGCCATAGACCTGAGCCTGGACGGTACCGTCCCCACTCAGGAAGTCCCGGAAGAAAACTCCGCTTCCTGGCTGAACTGGAAGGCCATGGAGCAATCGGTCAGCACCTTTTTCAACGAAGCATTTGCCGGCAAGGATACGGAGCTGCCCCAATACAAACCCGGTCAGTATACCAATCCGGTCAACACCTCCATGCTGGATCAGGAAGGCGGTAACGCTTCGAAGTTGACCAGCCTCGAAGGGGAAGAACACAATCTGGCCAACACCTTCTCCAATATGACCTTTTCCATTGGTGATTTTACCAATAGCGAGGAGGACCGGGCCCGGGCTGAAAAGATACGGAAGCAGCTCAAATACGTTAAGGCTTACGCCAAAATTGCTCAACGGGAAATGGAGGAATTTGGCATTCCTGCCAGCATTACCCTTGCCCAGGGACTGCTGGAAAGCAACGCCGGAGAAAGCGCCCTGGCCACTCGTAATAAAAATCACTTTGGTATCAAGTGCTTTTCAAAATCCTGCCGCAAAAACCATTGCAGCAATTTTACCGATGATCACCACAAAGATTTCTTCCGCATCTATAAAACTCCGGAGGAGAGCTACCGCGCCCACAGCCGCCTATTAGGCGCCAAACGCTACCGCAAACTCTTCGACCTTTCGCAAACCGATTACCGCAACTGGGCAAAAGAACTGAAAAAAGCAGGTTACGCTACCGACCCCCACTACGCCGGAAAACTCATTAACCTGATTGAAGAACTGGACCTGTACAAATATGACTACTAACGCACTACAGTTCATCATCCAACCCCTCCAATTCCGGATCGGCGAAGGAATCGACGCTGACGTTATGCCGGACGAAGTGGCACCATTTACAACCCGGCTCACCGCAGCCTTCGACAAAGCGGTATTCACGAATCCCGGCGTACGCTTCTACAACGAGGTTTCGGATAAGCTGCACATCTTCCGGCTGATAATACACCTTCTTTTCCACCAGATCCTCCCTTTTGTCGGGTTCTATGTAGGAAATGACCCCGTTATCCACGCGGGGGGCGGCAGCGGAGGCATTTTCAAACAAGAGTTTATAAAAGATGAGCTGCCTCCAGTAAGCGCCGCCGTAGGGGTGCGCCTTGGTGGGCGGACGAACCCTGCTGCTTCGCGGAGCTCCGGTTTTATAATCCACGATGCGAACGGTATTCCCCTGTAGATAGTCGAGCCGGTCGATCACGCCCGTCAAGGGTACTCCATCCACTTCCGCATTGCGCACGGTGTGTTCTACCTTGACCTGCCTGGGCCATTCCGGCTTGTGATGACGGTAATAGGCGGAGAGAAAACGGCGGCCCGTTTCCAATCGGCGTTGGTATTCTTTGGGGGAGAATTGCGCACGACGGCTTTCCATCTCGTATTCAAACAGGCGAAGAAAGGTCTCCTCATCCGGAAACTCGTTTTGCTTATGCCGGAGCATGCGCTCGAAAAGTCGCTGCAAGGCATTGTGAACAGCAATACCGTAGCCGGCAGCTTCGCTTTCCTGAACAGGCACGCGAAGCAAGTGCTCGTAGTAAAAGCCGAGCGGGCACCTCAGATAGCTGTTCAGGCCGGAGATGCTGAGCGTAAATCCTTCCAGCAGTTGTTCGTATTCCAGTTGCGTATGCCCGGGTAACCGGGGGCGCGTATTTGCCTGCAGGTACAGAATTTGTACCTCGAGCAATGCTTCCTCGGGTACTTCCTGATGCTGTTCTTCCAGTTCCATGCCCTGACTGATCTCCTCGACGAAGATACTGCGTTGCAGTTCTTTGCCGGCAGCATCCGTGCGGCTGTAAGTGAGCAGGAGGCGTTCTTTGGCGCGGGTCATGGCTACGTAAAAGAGCCGGCGGCGCGCCTCCAGCGCATCTTCCTCGCCGGAGAAGGTCAGCGTATCGGGAAGTTTGAAACGGTAACTGCCCCGTCGGTTCCTCGGCTCCCAGTAATCCTTCACACAATCGAGAAGAAATACGGTCCGGAACTCGAGCCCCTTAGCGCTGTGCGCCGTCACCAGGTTGACCCCAGATTCGGCGCGCACCTCCTTGTTCAACTCAATAGCCAGCCGGTTATCATCCATTCGCCGAAACTGCTCCAGCAGCTTTTTGAGGCTAAGCCGGGGATGCCGTTCGCATTCCTGCTGAACGAAATCGAAAAAGGTTTTGACCACCTGAATGAACCAGTTGCGCTCTTCGTGATTCAGCAGGTACCGGAGCAAGCCACTGCGGTTGATCACCCGTTCGATAAGGCCCGGCAGGGGTAATTCATAGATTTGATGAAGCAATTCGTCAAGCAGGGCCGACAGTCGCAGGATGGCCCCGGGATCCCGTAGTTCCAGGCGCTGCAGCAGCACCTCGTCGCGCAGCAGGCTACGCCATTCGCGGCGCTCCTCCCGCCCCGCGGCGGACGCCATAAAGGCGCTCAACCTGGCCACATCGGCCGGGTCGATGTTCAGGAAGCGAAAATGAAGTATGCGAAACAGCAGATGAGCGCCGCTGTGAGGGCGTTGCACCTCCCGGTCCAGGTATTCCAGAAAATCCCTGAGGTTTTCGATCAGCGGCAAATGCAGGATATTCACCCGGCGGCGCGTATTATAAGGAATGCCACGCTTTTCCAGCAGCTTAATGATGTTGCGCGCCTGCCGATGCTGTGCGTAGATGATAGCTACCTCTTCCAGATCAGCGCCTGCCTCCCGGAGCCGCTCAAGCTGCAGAACGATGCCCGCCTCCTCCTGTAAGCGGTTGGGATAAACCAGCAATTCCGGTCGCAGCGGGCTTGCCGCGAAGATTTCGTGCCGGGCCTGAAGCTCTTTATCCACGCCCAGCTCGCGCAGACTATTGACGATCCTTTTTTCGTTGTGCCGGATCAGCGCCCCGGAAGTATCCAGGATAGTTTGGGAAGAACGATAATTCTCTTTAAGCAGGATCAGTTTCAGCTCCTCCCGGTAATCCTCGTAAAATTCCGTAAGGTTCCGGAGCCGGGCGCCCTGGAACTCAAAGATCGACTGGTCATCGTCCCCTACAATAAAAACATTGGGATTCTCCCAGAACCGGATCAGCTTTTGCAGCACCTCATTCTGAGCTCCGTTGGTATCCTGATACTCGTCGACCAGAAAATACAAGTACCGCTCCTGGTAGCTGCGCAGCAAGGCTTCGTTCTCTTCAAAAGCGCGAAGGACCCAGAGAATCATATCGTCATAGTCGTAACGCCGCGCCTGCCGCATGGCCTGCACATAACGGGGATACAGAGCCGCAGCCGAACGCAGCAGCTCCATTCGCCGCTGCTCTTCCTCGATACGCGCCTCTTTTGGATCGCCCTTGCGGAAACGGCCCGTCTTACGCTGATAAATAAAATCTTCGCGTAAGGGCAGGTCTTCCAGGTAAGTATCGATACGGCGATGCACGTACTCCACGGTCCAGTCTTCCTTTTTCATCATCTTGAAAAGCTCGTAGAGGTGCTGCTCGTAAAAGTAGACATCGGAGCGGCCCCGCTTGAGCGGATGATCCGTAGGCAGTTCATCGATGAGGCGCCGGAAAATTTCGACCCGCTCCAACTCGCTGAGCGGTTCCAGGTCGTGCCGGCCGAAGTACTCCAGGTTGTCCTGGATTATGCTGTTGCAAAAGGAGTGAAACGTGTAAATAGGAACGCGATGGGCCTCCGGTCCAATGAATTCCAGCAGGCGCTCCCGCATGGCCCGTACGGCGGCGTCGGTAAAGGTCAGGCAGAGTATATTGTGAGGCTGGGTATCGGTCTCCAGCAGGATACGTCCTATACGCGCGGTGAGAATATGCGTCTTTCCGGTACCCGGCCCGGCAAGCACCAGCACCGGCCCGTCGATGTGTTCTACGGCCTGCCGCTGCCGGGTATTAAGCCCTTCCAGCGCCTGAATAAAGGATTCGTTGTACTGCTCGCGGCTGTTCTTGATATCCGGCATTGACGATTTACTTCGAGAAAGGCGAAGTTACGAAATATACTCGACGTAAATTGGTTTGAGAAAATTCTCAAACCATTTCGACGTCAGTATAAGTGCTAGTTCGCTGAGGGTTTCAGGATCTACCCTCCGATCGTCGACATCGACTCCTGCACCGGCAGGCCGAAGCGGCGGTTCTGCTCCGCTTCCCAGCCGTCTTTGGCGCGGTTGCTAAGGGCGTCGAGAAAGGCGTCGCTCAATTGTTGGTCAGTTGCCCCGGCGCGCATCAGGTCACGGATATTAAAGACGCCGTTGTCGTACAGGCAAGTGCGCAGCATACCCTGCGGGGTAATGCGGATGCGATTGCAGGTGCCGCAGAAAGTCCGGCTGTAAGCGGCGATAATACCGATGGAACCGGCGTAGCCCGGAATGCGGTAATTCATCGAAGTGGAGTGCGGCGGATCGGGGATTTTTTCCATTGACGGGAAATGTTCCTGCAGATGTTGCAATATTTTGCGGTGGTTCCAGTGCAACTTCTCGTAATGGCTGCCTTCTCCATTGAAGGGCATTTCCTCTATAAAGCGCACATTGACGGGGTGATTTCGCGTAAGTTCCGCCATAGGAATCAGGTCTTCCGTATTTTTTCCCTGCATAACGACGGCGTTAATCTTGGTTTTTATGTCGTGCTCAAGCAGGGCGTGGAAGGTTTGCATTACCTTGTCGAATTCGTCGCGGCGGGTAATCCGGTGGAAGCGCTCGCGGTCGATGGTATCCATACTGAGATTGATGCTATTGATACCTATGGCTTTCAACTCGGGAACCAGGGCGGCGGTAAGCGTACCGTTGGTGGTGATATTAATTTTTTTAAGGCCTTCCAGCCGGCTGATGCTGCGGAGAAACTGCATCATATCCTTGCGCACGAAGGGTTCGCCACCGGTAATGCGTATTTTCTCTATGCCCATACCTACCAGCAGTTTCATCAGGCGCGTCATTTCCTCGTAAGTCAGCAATTCCTGCCGGGCAACGTACTTAATGCCTTCCTCCGGCATGCAGTAGAAGCAACGAAGGTTGCAGCGATCGGTAACTGCCAGTCGAACGTAATTGATTAGTCGGCCGTGATTATCGTATAAGCTCATTCGTCGGATTTATGTACTTGAGCGTAAAACTTATTGGTCTTCGGCTGCTGTGGAATTTACTTTTTCGCAGCCGGTAACAGGGAGATCGAGCAAGCTAATCGCTGCTACAAGATTGAAAGATAATCAAAACTTTGTTCATATAAAACCCCTGGCCACGGAAAGTCTTTTCCCGGAAAACCAAGACGCTCTGCTTTGTAGACCGGTAGAGGTACCGAATTGTTTGCAGCAGGAGCAGGAGTAATCAGAAAAAGCTGAATTACACAGGGAACAAAGCTGTCATCGCTGCCAACTCATATCGGCGCCTGCCGGTGCACGGTTTTTCACTTCCTCGGCCCATTTGGGGATGAACATGCGGTGATAGCGCAGCCGCGACAGGTAGTTGGGCCGGGTAGGATCACCGTTCCAGCAGTGCTCGGCACGATCTCCGTAATCTACCTCTCCGTCGTAATAAGGAGCGGTGGTTTCCTCGAGAAAGTCTTCCATATAGTAGACGGCATTGTTGAGATAGTAATTGTCCATATCACCGCAATAGATATGGATTTTGCCTTTGAGCTTGGGGCCTATATCCGCCCAGTCGCGTTTGAGTATATAGGCCAAATCGTAGTTTTCCTTCCAGAACCCGGCCACCTCGCGGTTTATTTCCCCGGTTTCCTTATTCCACAGGCGTTGTGGATAGCCGTCTTCTCCGACGGGAGAATAGACCGCCTCCCAGATGTCCCATTGCTGGCCCGACCTTCCTTTGGCGCCCAGGGTCAGTTCGCGGAGGTTCATATCACGCAGGGTAGCGGATATTTGCCCCAGCGAGTCGCGGTGGCCGGGGCGTTCCAGGGTTTTGAAGGGGCTATCGTAATAATAAGCGTTATCGTCCTCGTAGATGTTGACAAGGCAGTAGGCGCGAAAGTCGATGGGATCGGGGCAGGCGGCGTAGCAGCCATTGTATTCGTCCGGATATTTGACCTGCACGGCCAGCGCTTCCCAGCCGCCGGTGGAGCCGCCATAAGTAAAACGCGCCCAGCCCTCGCCTATCCCCCGAAACTGCTCCTCAATATAGGGAATGAGTTCGTAGGTGATGGCGTCGCCATAGGGCCCCAGGTTTTCGGAGTTAACGGCGTAGCTGTCATCGTAGAAGGGATTGGCATGTTGTATTTTAATGGCGATCACGCGCGGGAAGTCGGGGCCGGTCCAGGTTTTATACAGATCGTATGCCTGCTCCTGCACGATGTGGTTGTAGCAGTCTACCCCAAATCGCTCGCTGTATTCACAGGGTTCGTCGTAGTTGGGCGGTTCGGTACGCCAGCCGCCAAAATCGTAGGGGAAGTGGCCGTGCATGATGGCCAGCGGATACTTTTGATTGGGGTTTTCCTCCCAGCCTTCCGGCAGCAGCACATGGGCGCCCAGGTACATATCGCGCCCCCAGAATTCGCTGAGCATTTCAGAACGGATGCGTACGTGCTTGATGTACTCAGTATCTTCGGGCGGTTCGATAGGTGGAATCTCCCGGTCGAGTTCAATGGCGATGATATGTTCGCTCTCCGGATCGAAGGAAATCTTTTGCGGCGTGCTGTACAGGTTGCCCGGTTTGCGGTTCCACTGCTGCCCTTCACCTTTATCCGGCGGCATTTTGACGGTGTGGCCGTTGCTGCGTTCGAAGGTTTCGTAGCGATTGAGCAGGGCCTGCACATAGTACTCTCCGGCCGGCACGTCAGCCAGGCTGCGGATGGGGTAGCCAAAGGCCCCGGTTCCTACAATGGCGTCCCGGCCGGGCTCCCAGCTTTCCACATCAGTACCGAAGACGAGCTGCGTGCTCAATCCATCGGAGATCTGGAAACGGGGTTCGGAAGTGGAATCGGTGGAGAGCAGGAGCAGAAGCCGGCCGTCGAGGGTGGTGTCCGCATCGAAAGTAATGTGAAAGTACTCTTGTTCGCCTATTGCGGCTCTCTGGGTGCCGGGCGATTCACAACTAAAAAAGGAGAAAACCAGGAGAATAAGGGGAGAATAGTTTTTCATCAGCATCAGTGAATGGTATTTGCCCCCTAATATAGGAAATGAGGAAACAAAAAGTGCTCCGCCCAGCTATTCTTTTCCTTCGATCTGCACAGCGGCAATCATCCAGTTAGGCCGGTGCATCTCCTTATGCTCCCAAATTTTATCGTCCATCAGCTGCATCAGGGTTTGCACTCCGTTTTGAAAACCGCGCTGGCCCTTCGCTTCAATGAGGATTTGTTCCGGGTCGCAGGAAAGCCGGAAAGCGCCTTGCTGCAGGGAGGTATTTCTCCCAAAGCGCAGCGTATTGGCAGCCTCTTCTTCTCTGGTTCTCAGTTTATAGCCTCCCGTTTGTTGTAATTGCTTCTGCAGCACCGCCACTGCTTCCGGCGCCAGCGCTGCTCCTGCGAATTTTGTTTACTCAGAAATCAAAAAGTAGCCCTCCTGAAGCGACCATGCCAGATCGTCCCCCAATCTTTCTCTGATCCGCTTCCGGGCCTGCAGGTAAGCCTCTTTCACATCCCCCGGGGCTTCCATTTTGAATCGATCAAGTGTTGCAGGGCGGTGGGCGCTGTCCATTAGGGTTTTTATTCGCCGGACCATTTCTGGATGGGCGGCGGCCAGGTTGTGCTGTTCCAGCGTATCGGAGGCCAGGTGGTACAGAGCGATGTCAGTATTCCCCTGCAGAATATTTTTCCGAATGCCTTTCCAGGACCCCAGGCGCAGGGCTTGTTAGCCGGTATAGGAAGGAAACTCCCAGTGTGAACTACCCACCAGCTAAAGACTGGTGGGCTTCGGGCTTCCCAGAGAT
>CAZWDL010000027.1:0-68512 GCA_964632995.1 uncultured Saprospiraceae bacterium | reverse complement strand
ACGCCACCGATCACGACATCACGATCGCCCACAAGATCGCCTGGGTGCTCTGCGGCGGCGACCTGAGCGGCCCGCAGCGCGTCAGCGAAAAGTACCTGCTCGACCTGGAACGCGAGGCCTTCCTCAGCCTGGCCGGAGAGAAAAAAACGCACGAACGGATACAGCATATGCTGCAGACGAATAAGCCGCTTCGGAATTAGTACGAGACGCTTGCAAATCTCCTTTAGCAATTGAGAGGAGATCTTCTTATCTTATTCAAAAAACCGCTTATGAGTCGCGAAGCTATCATTAACCGGACTGTAAATCTGCTGGATCAATTACCGGAAGACAAACTCCGGCAAGCAATCGACTTCATTCAGTATCTCCTCTGGAAATACGAACAGGAAACCCTAACCAAGGGAGTCTCTAAGTTAAACCTCGAATCGGAAAGCTTTAGCTTTTTAGAGGAAGAGGAAGATCTTTATACTGTAGAGGACTTGAAAGAAAGATACGGAAATGAATAAAGGTGATTTAGTACTGGTTCCTTTCCCTTTTACTGATCTTTCAGGAAGTAAAACGCGGCCTGCGCTGGTACTGGTAGATCAACTCAGGGATGTTACCGTGGCCTTTATCTCTACGCAATTAGCTAAAGCCGAAGCGAATGATGTTTCGTTGACTCCTACGAAGAAAAACGGCTTGAAAAAGACTTCGATTATCAAACTTTCCAAGATAGCGACCTTAGAAAAACAGCTTTTCCTGGGAAAATTGGGCGAAGTCAGTCCATCAAAACTTCGTGAGATCGACCAAAATCTATTGAAAATTTTTCAAATAAAAATCTGACATGAAATCTTATATAATAAATGCCTACCGCTCGGCCGTAGGCAAAGCCAACAAAGGCAGCTTCAAGAATTTCCGCAGCGACGACCTCGCGGTGGAAGTCGTCAAATACCTGATGGAAAAGACACCGAATGTGGATCCCAAGCTGGTCGATGACGTTATTGTCGGCTGCGCCAATCCGGAGGGAGAGCAGGGGCTGCAAATCGGACGGCAGATCGCGCTGCGCGCGCTCGGCAAGTCGGTGCCCGGCATGACCGTCAACCGCTACTGCGCTTCCGGACTGGAGACTATCTCGATTGCAGTAGGTAAAATCGCGGCGGGCATGGGCCACGTGTACATTGCCGGCGGCGCCGAGAGCATGAGCCTGGTGCCCATGACCGGCTACAAGCTCGCGCCCAGCTACGAGGTCACCTCCGAAAACCCGAACTATCTGGCCAGCATGGGGCTTACCGCCGAAGCAGTCGCTGAGAAGTACGGCATCAGCCGGGAGCAGTCGGACGAGTTTGCACTGCGCTCGCACACGCGGGCCGGCAGCGCCATCAAGGAAGGTAAGTTCAAAGACGAGATCGTCCCTGTAGATGTCAAAGAAGTTTTTGTGGAAAATGATCAGCGCAAGGAAAAAGTCTTCGTCATGGATACCGACGAAGGCGTGCGCCCGGATACCAACCTCGAGGTGCTGGGCAAGCTGCGCCCCGTTTTCCGCAAAGGCGGCATCGTCACGGCCGGCAATTCTTCGCAAACCTCCGACGGAGCTGCCTTCACGCTGGTAGTCAGCGAAGAAATGGTCAAGCAGCTCAACCTGGAGCCCATTGCCCGTCTGGTATCCTGCTCGGTGGCCGGGGTCGATCCGCTATATATGGGCATCGGTCCCTGTGTGGCTATTCCCAAGGCGCTGAAACAGGCCGGAATGAAACTAAACGACATTGAACTCATCGAGCTCAACGAGGCCTTCGCCGCCCAATCGCTGGCCGTCATCCAGGAGGCCGGCCTCGATCCCGAAATCGTCAACGTCAACGGCGGCGCCATCGCCCTGGGCCATCCGCTGGGCTGCACCGGCGCCAAGCTGTCGACCCAGCTGTTCGGCGAAATGCGGCGGCGCGATAAGAAGTACGGCATGGTTACCGCCTGTGTGGGCGGCGGACAGGGGATCGCCGGAATTTACGAGTTGCTGAATTAAAGCTGATAGAGAGGGAGGAGGGGCCTCAGTTATCGTATCAGGACCACTTCTCCCTTAAATATTTCTGAAACACCATCGAGAAACTCAATTTCGGCAGCATAGACATAGACACCGCTGGACAGCATCTGCCCCCGGAAGCGACCATCCCAGCCGATGCCGGTATCTCCCAAGGATAGGTTCTCCGCCTCGTAAACCAGTGCGCCCTCACGGCTGAAAATACGCAGCCAGCGAACCGCCGTAGTTCCCTGTCCGGTAAAAAGGGAAAAACGATCATTGATGCCATCACCGTTAGGGCTAAAGGCCGTCGGCACGAAAACCTTCCGGTCCTTACGAACGGTAATGAAAGCCATATCAGTAGCCGTACAGAGGGTCACTGTATCACGTACCGTAACCCGGTAAGCCTTAGACTGCAACGGGACCGCTTCTACGAAAGCCCCCTCTACATCGAAAGCCCCCTCTGCCGATTCCCAGGTATACTGAAGGTTACTGCTGTTAGCTCTAGCTAATAATTGCAGGGTATCCCCTAACTGGATCGAGCGGTCTCCCCCCAGGTTGACACGCAGATCGGGCGGCCCCGCAATGGTTACGGAAAACTGTGCTTCACACCCCTCTGCATCCTGGATCACGACCTCATAACTGCCGGGAAACAAACCGGCGAAGAAATTGGACTGCTGAAAAATAATCCCGTCAAGCGAAAAGGTGAAGGCTGGTTTGCCGCCACTCACCTCCCCTATCCTGATCTCACCGCCGTTATCGGGGTCCAGACAGGTGATATCCCGGGCGTTCAGATCAGCCCGGATCGGGGCAGGTTCATTAAGTACATAGCGAGCGATAGCGGTACATCCTCTTTCATTGGTAGCCTGCAGTTGGTAAATACCCGCTGGAAGCTGACCGGGATCAATGGTCTGTATCCCATCGCTCCAATTCAGCGCAATTGACTCGTACGGTCCGCTGATCCTGGCCTCCAGCCGTCCGTCGGCCGCGCCGTGGCAACTGATGGATTCCGTTTCGGTGATGCGGGCGCTAAGCGGAGCCTCAGGCTGAGTTATCTGAACGGATGCCGTATCCGCGCAGCCATCAACATTGGTGACGATTACAGTGTAAGCTCCGGCGCTCAGTCCCGACACCAGAGCGGAATCGCGGTCATTGCTCCAGGCATAGGCCGCCGGCTGCCCATTAGTGGTCACTTCTGCCCGGCCGTTGGCTTCACCAAAACAACGAACGCTTTGTAATTCGGAAGCTTTTGCGATAAACTCCGGAGGTTCATTAATCGTGTAGGTGGCGCTTGTGATACACGCGTTCTCATCCGTAAGGGTCAGGAAATAGCTTCCGGAGCAAAGGTCGTTCACCTTAGCGCCGCGTTGGCCATTGCTCCAGGCGTAGCGGTAGGCGCCCGTTCCCCCGCTCGCCTGTAAGTCTAAGGCGCCGTCGCAGGAACCGTAGCAACTGGCATCTGTCTGTTGAGAAGCAGATAACTGCAGCGGCGCCGGTTCCAGGAGAGAAAGTACAAAGCTCGTGTCACTGTAAGCATCGGCCAGCGTGATGCGGTAATCGCCGGCCGGAAGGCCGTCTACCCGGAACGACTGTCCGTCGGCCGCCAGCTCTCCTTGTCCATCACCGGTACCGTTCAGTGATTCCCAGCGGTAGGTATAGGGAGCGATGCCGTTGCCGGCAACGACAGAAAACAAAGCACTGTCATCCCCTGCACAGCGGGCGGGCTGAGTCTGAGCAGCAGGCAGAATACGGGTAGTGAAAGATACGCTGAAAGTCGTATCCGCCGAGCACCCACGCGTATCCTCTACCCGGAGAAAACAATCCTCACCGGCAATGAGATTCCGGTTTTCCGAGCCCGTCGTTCCATCACACCATTCAAAAGCATAATTGCCCGTACCGCCACCGGCCTTCGCCACGGCGGAGCCCGGCGCTTCCCTCCAAACGGCCAATTCGGTTTGGTCCAGCAAGAGGCTTACCGGCGTCAAGACGGTCAGATTAGTGCGTATTATACTGTCACAACCCGCCTGTAGTTGCAAGGTATCTACGTAATTGCCGCTCTCTGTGTATACGGAAGTCCCCACCTGCAGGCGCTCTCCCGCGCAGAGCACGGTGTCGATCGTCGTCACCGGAGTAATATCACCGGCGTCGCGTACTGAGAGTTCAAACATACCGACCCCTCCGGTACCGAAGCCGTCCACCATGAGATAATACGTCTCGCCGGGATACAGACAGGTCACCTGCAATTGTTCATCCGGGTCGCTGCCCTCATAGCCACTAGCGACCTCTTCAAAAGAACTGTTACAATCATTGTCTACAGGACGATACAGCGCCAGTTGTATACCCAGGGGGAATAACAATCCCTCCGACCGGCCATCGATAATGACGTGACCGGAGGAGGGAGCCTGAAACCGGTACCAGACTGTTACCTGAGTGGCAAAAGTACTCGAGAGGGGATCGCCGAAACTCGTAGCACAAAAATTGGATTGTACGCCGCCGGGGCCAGTAGCGCCTCCCTCTGGTACCGGTCCCAGATTTTGCGCAGTACACCGGTAATCGGGGGCTTCGGTAAGCTCCAGGGAGCGCACCTGCAAACCAAAAACGCCCCGGTCGCTGCCAGCTGTCGAGGCGCCGCCGTCCACGAGAATGTAATATACTGTATTGGGACGCAGACAGAAGAGCGGTAAGGTACCGTCAAATGAACTATTATCCGACAAACTTTTCTCAAAGCGAAGTACCCCGTCACAGGAAGAAGTGATTGCGCGGAATACCGCCAGCTGAAGGTCAATTTCGTCTCCCGTGCCCTCCGGGTCATTGAGTGCTTCCACCAGTGTTACCGGGCTGGGGTCATTCCCCGTTTCGAATCGAAACCAAACGCCGGCATCATTAAACCAGCCTCCGTCATCGGAGGGGTTCGGATCGGTGCTGCTGCCCGCGCAGTTATTATCGTAAAGGCCTTGCAGCCTGTCTCCGAGTGTCATGCCCCGATCCAGTTTTCCCAAATCAACGGCATCGCAGCGTTCATCATTGGTACAAGCGCCGGAGGCTGCGGCGGGAAGGAGCAATACGCAGGCCGGGAGCAGGAGGCTCCACCAAGCAATTTTTCTCATAGCGAACCAAGGTTTTGGTTGTTGACCACAAGGTTAAAGGCGTTACGGTCGTCTGTTCGGGAACAATCCACTTGCCTTACAGGTCCACCGGTGCTTTTTAATAAGGAGAGTGCAAATAGTTGGATTCCACAATTGGACCGCTAATTTAACACTATTTTCCATTTAAAAAGAAAAAGCCGTTGTATGATGGCTCATACACCGGCTTTTTACCTTACCAGACGGCCTCTGCCCTACTCATCGGGTCCGTCGAGAATCGTGATATCTCCTTTGTAGATGATACCATTCGATATGTCGAGACGCAGTACGTAGTAGTAGGTCCCATCAGGCAGTTTCATCCCCGAATCGGTAGTACCACGCCAGTTGTTGGCATAAGGCTCGGCCCGGTAAACAATGTCGCCCCAACGGTTAAAGACGACCAGCTCGTTATCGGGCCAGAAGTCAATGGCGTTTTCCAGCACATCGAACACCAATTCGTCGTTGATTCCGTCCCCATTGGGGGTGATGGCGTTCGGCAATTCCGGCTGGAAATCCTCGTCAAACTCGAGGGTAACCTGGACGAAGGCGGTATCGCAAAGACCGGGACAGCTGAGGTTGCAAATTTCGTAGGAAAACTGATCCTCTCCGAAGATACCCGGGTTCGGTATGTAAGTCACTGTACCGCCGTTCACGCCCTCGATGCGTCCGAGGCTCGGTTCTGTTCGCACAGTGACTTCCCAGGGGCCGTTGGTATTCAGCTGATCATTGGCGACTACATTGATATCCTGTTCGCGGCTGTCAGCCGGCACCGTAGCCAGGTCGTTATTGGCTACCGGCGCGATCTCTTTGCGGATGATCACCTCGTCGGAGCTGTACTCCGGACAGGTAGGCAGGGAGACGGTCCAGGTAAAGACATTGTCGCCGTTAGAGAGCTCTTCGACGAAGGTCGAAGCCTGGTTGGGCGATTCGATCTTAGCGCCCGAGGTGGTAGACCAGGTTCCGGTCGCAGCGGCGGGCAGTTCGGCGAAGAGCATTCCCGTAGTTTCGCATACACTCATATCTTCCCCGGCATTGGCCGGTACGAGATCGGGATCTTCTGTGGCCACAACGGTGGCAGTAGCGCTACATCCGTTACTGGTATTTGTAACCTCCAACTGGTAAGTGCCGGCCTGAGTGACAGAAGCCTGCAGGGAATTGGGATTAGAGATCGTTCCCTGTCCTTCCACCACGGTCCACTGATAAGTGATATCGGCGCCGGTGGAGGAATTGCTGCCATCGAGGGTAATGGGCTGGCCGGGGCAAGGCAGCACCTGATCACCGCCGGCATCGGCAGTAGGCAGGCTGTCATCGGCCTGTACTTCCACCGTGGCGGTATTTTCACAGCCTGTCTCATTGTTGCGCAGCAAGAGCTGGTAAGTTCCGGGCTCGGAAATATTCACCTGGAGGGGATCATTGGTATTTTCTATCGGCTGACCGGCTGTTCCGGTCCATTCCACGCTGTACTGCGGACCGAATTCAGAAGCGGAGCCATCGAGGGTCAGGGTATTGTCGGTACAGCTCAATTGGCCCGGATCGGCGATGCTGATTTCAGGGAGCGCTGTATTTTCATTGACCTGAACCGTATCGCGGGATACGCAGTTGTTATCGTTGTTGGTTACGACCAGCTCGTACAAACCCGGCGTTTCAACCATGGTCTGAAGCGTATCCGCCGGATTGGGGGCGCCGGCGCCGTCAATGGCGAGCCACTCGTAAGAGAAGGGCGTTCCCATACTCGAGCCGCTGCCGTCGAGCATCGCTACCGAGTCCTGACAGGTAATGGTTTGATCGGCTCCGGCATCCGCAACCGGAAATTCGACATCAGTCAGCACTACTACTTCTTCAGTAGACACACAGCCCGTCTCCTGATTGGTTGCCGTCAGGCGATAGATTCCGGGCTGATCGACTTCGGCCGCGAGGCTGCCGGCGCCGCTGACGATATTACCGCCGTCGACGGCTTCCCACTGGAAGGCGTAGTTGGCATTCGCCGGCTCCAGCGTAGCCGAAATCACGGCAATGCTTTCGGTGCAGTTCAGGGTAGGCGCCGGCTCCATCGTTATCTGCGGCGGCTGGGTATCATCGATGATCTGCACCGAATCCGTCGTTGAGCAACCGTTGATGCGATTCGTCACTTCCAGGAGGTAGGTCCCGGGGGTTGTGATTTCCACCTGAAGGGTATCCAGCGCTACCGTCTGTCCATCGAGTGTCCAGGTGTAAGCGATGCTGTCGCCTGCTGGAGTAGACCCGGTTCCGTCCAGGATGAAAGTATTGTCATTACAGGTCAAGGTAGTACCGTCTCCCGCTTCTGCAAGCGGAAAATTCCGGTTCTCGGAAATGACGAGAGAATCGGAGGCAACACAGCCGTTGGCATTGTTCGTCACTACGAGTTCATAGACGCCCGGCTGAGCTACCCTCGGCGTCAGGCTGTTTTCTTCTCCCGGAACGATTTCGCCTCCCTGAGTGGTCACCCACTGGAAATCGAAGTCGGGCGCATTATTCACTTCCGCAACCAGCGTTAGCGTATCGTTAAAGCAAGTCAGGGTTTGGCTTTCGCCGGCATCCACTACCGGGAACTCATCACTAGCCACTACCCGGACCGAATCGGTTGATGTGCAACCGGTTACCGGATTGGTCACTTGCAGAAAATAAGTACCGAACTCTGAGGCCTGATAGGTAATGGAGCTGCTCAATACTTCACCGCCGGCGTTCAGCCAGGAATAATCAACCGGATCATCATTGACCGATCCCGAGCCATCGAGCAGCACGAAATCTTCTGTACAGCTGAGTTCGGTATCCGCTCCGGCTTCGGCATCAGGGAAGACGCGAAGATCTTCGACAAGAACCGTATCGCGGGCGCCACAACCGGTGTCGGTGAAGAAAGTATTGAGCACAAAGGTACCCGGCGCGGTGATGCTTGGAGAGATCAGGGAATCTTCTCCCGGTACGATCTCCCCCCCGTCCAGGGCAGTCCAGGCGTAGGCCACCGAATCGGCCATCGTGGAGCCCGATCCGTTGAGCTGCAGGGTATCCATGCTGCAATCGAAGCTAAAATCCTGACCAGCATCGGAAACGGGCACGGTAGGTTCGGACACCTGAATGGTATCGGAGGTCGAGCAGAAAGTTTCATCATTCCTTACGGTCAGGATATACAGACCGGGGCCTTGTCCTACCGAAATCAACGCATCGCGGTCTCCCGGCAGGGTTCCACCTTCGGTAGACCAGCGATAGGAGTATTCCGGGCCTTCACTGCCCTTACCGTCGAGCAGAAAAATATCCAGCGGTTGGCCATCTTCCCGGCAGGGAGCTTCCATATCCATACCGGCGTCGGCCACGGGCAGGTTGTCGGTCAAGGGTATTTGGAAGGTATCGCGCTGAATCAACGGCGGGTTATTAGAATCGAAAATGGTTACGGTCACCTGTCCGACCGGTAGATTGCGAGCCCGGTTTGTAAACTGGATAGGGTCGGAGCCCCAGTTGTAGAAAATCGTTCCTGTTCCGCCCGATACAGTCAGTTCTATTTCACCGTCTTTACCACCGGGGCAGGAAACGGGCTTGATCGCCACGTTCTCAATGATGAACTGATCTTTGATACATACAGCGCCGGGTTCGAGCTGTATACTGCCTTCTCCGTCCAGGGTATTCACCGCCTGGTCATTGGTGAGCGTGATCTCGTGGCATTCGTTTTTCGGTCCGAGCAAGAGGTAACATATCTCGAAGATTACGGTGCTGTCTGCAAGATCCACGCCGGCTGCGTCTTCAAAGTTGAATGAAAGCAAGCCCACATCAACTGAGCCCGTTCCAAAATTTAGGTTCGGATCCAGCGGCAGGGCGCCGGTCGTATTCAGTTCCAGGTAATTGAGGGCAGCGGGATTCCAGGTGGCGGTAAATCCAGTAGAGGTGATTCCCTGGAAATCGGCTACTGTAAAGGGTATACAGACCGTATCGCCGAGGAATCCTTCTTCCTGGCCGATAATCAGAGAATAGCCGTCGGGATTCAGCACACAGATCTCACCGCCCTGTCCGGCCAGACCGACGTTATTACCGTTGGAGGAAGCGCTGATAGCTTCCGACTCCAAAGGAAGATCGATGATCTCAACAAACTGGCATTCTTTGGGAGTGCCCGTCACGACATAGCACAAGGTCATGATGCGTTCCCCTTCGTCAAGCGTGTAGGACTGCGAAGGCTGCCAGTTGAAGGTCAGGCTTCCGCCGTTAATTCCGGACAGCCCGAAGTCATCCAAACCAGCTTCCGGCAGGGTCAGGTTCTGAACCTCCAGGAAAGTGACGTGTGCGGTATCCCAGGCCAGTGAGTATTGCATGCTCTGGATATCCTGAAAGTTGGAAGCAGAAACATCCACACAGACGGTATCGCCCGGCGATCCTTCTCCGTTATCGAAGACCAGGGTGACGCCTTCGGGTTGATTTACCTGCACCTCGCAGTTGGAAGGCGCGATGCCGATATTGGGGCTACTGCCCGTTTTTACGAGGGCCGGGGTTGCCGGAAAGCGGAAGGGACTATCTCCCCCGAGTCCTTTAACGGTGAAACATACTTCGTAGAGTAAGGCGCCGTCGGGAAGGCTCTGCCCGAGGCCCGGCGAAACGGTCTCCCACTGTACTCCGAGTACCCCGTTCTGGACGTTGTCCTCCAGAAAGTCATTGGTCCCGAAACCGACAACCCCGCCGTTGGGATTCTTCACCTCTTTAAATTCCAGAATATTCGGGTTCCACTGCATGAGGTAGTCCAGCTCCTCAATATCATTGAAATTAGCCGTAGTCACCCGTACGCAAACCTCATCGTTAATATCCACCGGGGGGCCGCAATCGGCAATCAGCTGCAGGCCGGTAGGGTCACAATCTCCTACCTGTATGCTCCCCGGATCAGAAGTGACGGTCAATTCGAAGCCCTCCTCCACGGTATTGGTCACCTCAATCAGCGTCGGAGAACTAGTGAAAGTGATATCCGAACCCGATTCACAGGGTCCGATCACCCGGAAACAGATCTGAAATATATTGGTCCCATCCTCCAGGGATATGCCGGTATTGCTGCTGGGATCGACGAAGTTCCAGGAAACGGTCAACGCGCCCGGCGGCACCTCGGCCGAGTCGCCCGGTTTACCAAAGCCGCTTTCCGATAGGTTGACCAGATTGTCGAGGACGATAACGTCCTCGAATTGCAGGATATCGGAATCCCAGTTGACGGAGAACTGCATACTCGTCAGGTTGTCGAAGCCGTTAACGGCAAAATCGACGCAGATCAGATCCCCTTCGTTGCCCTCTTCTTCGGAAGCCACCAGTTCGAGAGGACGTACACAGGTAGAAACCAGTCCGTTTTCGCGGAACAGGCCGATATTATTAGGACAGGCATTGACCCTGGTCACTTTTATGTCGACCGGCATATTCGTGATTTCCACCGCGGTGGTAGCGCCGTAAGCGCCCAACGCAGTAAAGCAAAGGCTAAAAATGCGTTGGTCATCATCAAGTGTAACGCCTGTTACTCCCGGCCCGCAATCGTTGAATCGCCACTTGAGCGTGATTATACCGTTGGCGGCGTCGGTCACGTCAAAATCGGCGACGCTCAGGCCGGGCAGAGAGAAGTTTCTCACCTCGTCGAACCGGATCACCGAAGGATCCCAGGCGATAGAGAATTCCATCGACAGGATATCCGTAAAGTCCTTCACGGTGACATCCATGCAAAAGCTTGGGTCATCCGTAGTACAGGGAGAAATAGTGGGAAGTGAAATGGTTGGCTGCGCAAAGGCAGTGACTTTCACAGCCACGATAAATACAATTAACGCTAGTAATTTTTTCATGATACCTCTTCCGAATTTGGGATGTACGGATGTAGTGAAAACTTTCATGGGATAAAGAGCTTATTTTTCCCATGGCCTAAACTCGCCCTCATGCTTGTTATGTGCTCCACCATTCTGATGTGATGGTTGCTATATTGCAGCGGCTGGGGGGCCAAGCCAAACCATTCTAATAAATTAATAGGTATAGAAAGAAAATCCGAGGTTGATCTCGTGGGTGCTGCCAGCCGCCGGTCCGATCGTACTAAAAGTATGATCGAATCCGTAACCGATGCGAATAGTGTTATCGAATCCGATATTTTGCCCCAGCAGAACCCCTGCTTCCAGGTGATAAGTTCCGGCAGTTGAAAGACCGGTGCCTATCCATAAATTGGTCGGGAGCTGGTAGCGCAGGTTAAAATCGGCGTTCAGCGGAGCATTGGGCGTATACTTCACCCATACTGACGGTTCCAGGAAACTGTCGTTATCGAAGAATTTATACATCCCCAGCTGTCCGTAAAAGTGGCGTACCCGCCTCGTGAGAAAATCTCCATCTTCATTTTGAAAGGTAAAGTCAAGACCTAACACTTGCGGAATGGACGCGCCGGCATAAAAGTAATCGCCATCAAATGCACCGCCGTCCAGCATGCGATAGAAGAATATTCCGACACCGACATCGGGGAAAAACTGGGCCTGATCCACGGCGCCGAGTACATCTCCATCCTCACGGAGCACGATATCGCCGGCGTTGACCCGGAACTGGACCATACCGGCGCTAAGGCCGACAGACAAGCCTCCGAACTCGGGATCATCGGTCAGCACTCCTGCCAGACGCCCGTAAATGCCGGTAAAACCGGTAGGGCCGGTTTGATCATTCAGTATATGACCACCCGCCATGAGCGTCACGCCACTCCAATCAACATTGAGATAAGTGGCTCTTACCGACGCGGTGCGGGGAGCTCCGGAAAGCCCCGTCCACTGAGCCCGGTAGGAAGCGCCCACAGTCAGGTTTTGTCCGAAAGCGAGATAATCACCTTCCAGCGAAGCTGGATTGATCAGGGTCGTGTTTTCCCGGTATTGTGTAAACAAGGTAAGCTGCTGAGCCTGAACAAAATAGGTCGTCAACAAAAGAAACGGAAGTAAGCGAAATCCGGTCATGGGATATGATTTTAAGCTGCGCAAAGTTAGTAAAATTAATTTTCGATTCCAGCTGCAATTAGCTGTTCTTGGTTAAAATCCCAAAGACTGCTTCCCTCTTGGCTGACGCAAAAGGGGGGGTAAAGGAGCCTTTCAAAGCCTTAATATTTAATTTTTTTTTATAATAAAAAAATCCTAATCGAGTCTCTTCAGAACCTCAAAGTTAAACAATGAAGTCTAGCGAGATAGTATATAAATGTTAATTTTTCCAATTTATTATCGGAGTGGGTTAAATTTCTGCAATTGAAGATTGGAGATTGAAAGCTTGCCGGCCACTTCCGGTGCCGGTTTGCAGGTTCTCACATGCCCCGATCCGCGGTGTGATAAAAGGTTATGAGTTGCTGAGTTCGGTAAGGCCGGTATCGTTTTTCAGATGGTCCAGGTCAGAAAGGTAAAGCCAGTTATGACTGGCGCCACGGAACGGCGCTCCGGCGCTTCGGGAGGGATGGCAAAGGATCAGAATTGTTGCGCCGGGATCTCTCGGCGGTCAAAATGAATTTTTAGCTTTGCTGACCGCCTTCGCCCCGGAGTTCCCCGGTGATCGCCGGCGCAACAATATTACTTTCGCATAGCATCTACCGGATCCATGCGGGCGCCCTGGATAGCCGGCACGAGGCCGGAGACAATCCCGATGAGCACCGAACAGGTGATCCCGATAATGATGTTTCCGAAATCGAGGTAAAGCTCGAAATTGATGATATTCGTGAGGATAAGCGTGATGACGTGAACGAGCAACAATCCCATAATGCCACCGATGAGACAGAGAATAATGGCTTCGACCAGGAATTCGAGCAGGATGACATACCGCTTGGCGCCGAGGGCTTTCTTCACTCCGATAATACTGGTTCTCTCTTTGACGGATACGAACATGATGTTGGCGACGCTGAACCCACCGACGAGTAAGGCGAACAATCCGATAATAATACCGAGGAGGTTGAGAACGCTGAAAAAATTATCAAAAAGGGAGGCCACCATGGATAGTTCATTCAGGGAGAAATTATCCTCTTCCTTGGGTTTGAGGCGCCGGTGAGCCCGCAGGATGCCGCGCACTTCATCCTTGACTTCACGCAGGGCTATCCCGTCTCTTGCCTGGATATTGATTGAGGTGTCGAAGATCTGCTTGGCTTTCAGGTTCGCCAGTCCCCGGGCATTGGGGTAAGAAACCATCATTGTATTATCAAAGTCAAGCGGATTGATCAAATCATTCCCGGATTTTTCGATGACGCCGATAACTTCGTAGTTTCTACCCTGAAGTTTCACTTGTTTGCCAACGGGATTGAGCGAACCGAATAACTCCTCCGCCACGGTATAGCCCAGTACCAATTTGTTACTGCCATACCGGTATTCCGCCGGTGACAGAAACCGCCCCTCATCTAACTCGAGGTTGAACATATTGTCAAATTCCTGGGTGATCCCGATTAAAACAGCCCCATCGACGCTACTCGATTTGTATTTAAGAGTACGAAAGCCGATAACGACATGGTAAGAAACCTCTTCGGTGAGGCGAGCACGTTCTTTGAGCATTTCGTAATCCTCATGGGATGGATTGGGTCTTCTGATGTATTTCCACCAATCACCGCTGACATCGGCCCAGGGCCACTTTCGTACGTAGATGACATCGTTACCCAGTTTTTCCAGGCTCCCCCGCACATTATCTTCCAGAGAATCGACGGCAGACAGCACGCCGATGATGCAGAAAATACCAATCGTAATACCCAGAAGAGACAGGAAGCTACGCAGTTTGCTGCCCCGTAATTGCTGTAGCGCCTGGGAAATACTCTCACCGATAATTTTTAACAAGGTAACCATCTTCACATTTCCTTTATTCGGGCCGGCGCCTCGAAGAGCAGGTCCGGCGCCTTTCCGGGTAAAATCAGTAATGCCTCCGTTTGCCGGTTCCCGCAAAGCAAATACATACATTGCTGCCGGGACAATTTCCCTATTCGACAACTTTTTGAAGCTTCCGCAAAATAAGCCGTAGCATGCAATTGCGTCTGTGCCAAACAATTCATTGGGAAGAGGGGTTGTATTTACGGCAAAAAAAGAGACTTTCTGCTACAACATTCGGGGGGACAGCTCCTTAAAACAGTATTCGGAAGAAAATGTCCCGTACCACACACCGAAAAATAAAACAGGGGTGAATTTAATAAAGACCGGTGGGGTTGCCGAATTCAATCGATCAACGAAAGCTATTTTTCTGCTAACGGATAGAAACAGGAATATTCACCTTTCAAGAGCGTGTTTAATTTCATCCTTCGGCCCGCAAATGCCATTTTTGCAATCCCGGCAATTCCCCGACACTGCGTGTACGGGGCAGGCTATGTACCAGACAGGCTTCCACTTTTTTTTGCTACGAAGCTTAAAAGGACTTCGCAAGAATCCAAATCTGACCATTATCGGCATCAAAACGAATTTTAAACAAGCTCCAAGCAGGATCAACTTACGGCAAAGTCATCAATATTGCCCACGTGAATCACATTATTTTTATCTTTGCATCCAATTTTTTCGAAAAACCTGAGGAATGAGGACCAAACTCTCACAATTTGCTTTTGAATTACCCAAGAAACTCATTGCGCAATACCCGAAAGAAAACCGGGACGAATCGCGGCTGATGGTCATCCATCGCGATAGCGGAAAGATAGAGCATCGGACCTTTAAAGAAATCATTGAATATTTCGATGAGGAAGATGTCATGATCTTCAACAACACCAAGGTCTTCCCGGCTCGTTTGTACGGCCGTAAAGAAAAGACCGGCGCTAAAATCGAGGTATTTTTGCTGCGGGAACTAAACAGCGAGTCCCGCCTGTGGGATGTACTGGTCGATCCGGCCCGTAAGATCAGGGTAGGCAACAAACTTTATTTCAGCGACGAAAATGACCACGACGTTCTGGTGGCTGAGGTTGTGGATAACACGACTTCCCGCGGGCGTACCATTCGCTTTCTCTACGACGGTTCGGATGAGGAATTTCAGAAAGAGTTACACCAACTGGGAAATACGCCGCTGCCCAAGCAATTGCAGCGGCCGGCCGAAGAACTGGACCGCGAACGGTATCAAACCATCTTCGCAAAGGAGATTGGTGCAGTGGCGGCTCCCACTGCAGGGCTGCACTTCAGCCGCGAACTAATGAAACGCCTGGAAATCAAGGGAGTGGAATTTGCCGAACTGACTTTACATATCGGTCTGGGAACTTTCCGGAGTATAGATGTAGAAGATCTCTCCAAGCACAAAATGGATGCCGAGTACTTCCGCATCCGGCAGGATGCCGTCGACAAAGTCAACCAGACCAAAGCGAATGATCATCGCATCTGCGCGGTAGGCACCACCACTATGCGCGCCATCGAATCTGCCGTTTCAGCGGAACGCATGCTCAAAACTGATGAGGGCTGGACTAATAAATTCATCTATCCTCCCTACGAATTCAGCATTGCCAATTCGATGATCACCAACTTTCATCTTCCCAAATCCAGTTTGCTCATTATGGTCTGCGCCTTTGGCGGCTACGATTTGATCATGGAGGCTTATCAGCAGGCGATCAAGGAAAAATATCGCTTCTTCAGTTACGGCGACGCGATGCTGATTCTGTGACCTTACGAGTAGCCGGGGTTACAACGTAAAATAAAAATGAAGGAAAAGCGTATCTTTACAGGAGATAAGTAAGGATGCGCTTTTTTTCGGTAATCATCTTTGACTGGGTTCCGGAAGGCAGTAAAATACAGATCAGCATTCTGCAAAACATGCTGCGCCACGAACTACCGTTAAAGAATCCAAAATCCAGTGAATAACCATGCCGCGAGGAATCCTGGTGCTTTTTCTAGGCTTTGTATCGCTTTCATTCGTCCGGGCTTCGGATGGTGTAAGAGCAGTGACCCTCAGCTTCTATTCCGAACAAATTAATTTGTCCTATAACACCAACATCATTCTGCCTTTCAGCGATGAAGTCGATGAAAGAAGCATCGTTGCCTATTACCAACAACTCCAGCGACGGGATTACCGCACCCTGCTCCGGGCCCTCAGAGAGCAAAAACAAACCCTCGGGCTCAACGACTGGCTTTTCTATCAGCTGCTGCGGCAGACGATAGCGGAAATCATGCCGGCGCAAAGCGCCGTACAGCAGGAACTCACCACCTGGTTCTTTCTTTCCCAGGCAGATTTCGATACCCGCCTCACCTTCCAGAGTGAGCAGGTTTTTCTTTATGTTTACACCACTGATGAGGTCTTCGAGGTGCCAATGATACAGGAGAACGGCCGCACTTATGTCAACCTCACCAGCATAAACCAGGAAGCGAACAGCCAGCAGGCTCTTTATCTGCTCAACTTTGTGGCTCAGCCGCAGGGGCGGCCTTTTTCTTTTTACCTTTCCCGGCTCCCCGAATTGCGTCCGCAGCTGCAATCACGCGTATTTGACTTCAATTTCGGCGAATACGTCTATCAGATCGATGTCACTACTGATCAGACGATTGTGGAGATCATGAAACAATATCCCTTCATCGCCGAGAATCAATACCTGGAAGTTCCCCTCTCCTCCAGCATTTCTTCCTCCCTGCTCCCGCAGCTCAGGCAAATGATCAGCGACAAAACAGAGCGGGAGGCACTGGAATTCCTCGTTGCTTTCACCCGCTCGTCCTTCCAGTACCAGGACGATAAAGATTTTTTCGGATACAGCAAACCCATGATTGCCGACGAAGTGTTCCACTATCCCTATTCCGACTGTGAAGACCGCTCGGCCCTCTTTTATCGCCTGGTACAGGACTTGCTGGGCATGCCGATGATCATTATCGCCTACCAGGATCACCTTACCATTGGAGTGGCGCTCTCCGAGAGTTGTGAGGATGCGATTGAATACCGCGGGCGCGAATATTGCGTCTGTGATCCCACCGGTCCGGTTAATTCAACCGTCATCGGGCGGGCGCCCCGGGGATATGAATACGCCCCCTACGATATTATCGGCCAGTACAAATAACTGATAAACAATATATTACAAAGCAAAAAGCCTTAAGCAGCCCTTGCCGTAACGAATAACTCAGCCCGCCGCGCTACAGATCATAAATTGTTTTTGCACAGTTGCACAAGTTTTTTACTTTTGCTCAAATTAAGTGACGTTTTTTTGCTTTTGTGTAGAACTTTTTTTAGCTAAAAGCAATTTGATTGAATAAATTACCGGCAAGGATTTATTCCATTTTTACAAGTTGAATCTCAACTATCAAATTATTACAACCATCGTCTGTCGGTAAGCGTCTGGAAACTTTAAATATTGTGTTTATCTATGTATTGGACACTTGAATTAGCCTATCATCTCGAAGAAGCGCCCTGGCCCGCAACGCGTGACGAACTCATTGACTACGCCATCCGTTCCGGAGCACCGCTGGAAGTGATTGAAAACCTCCAACAAATGGAGGATGAAGGAGAAGTCTACGAGGGTATTGAAGATATCTGGCCCGATTATCCAAGAAAAGATGACTTTCTTTTCAACGAGGACGAGTACTAATACTACGACTCCCCTACCCGAATTGAAAACGGTAAGATTTAAAAGATGGCGCCCCGGGAATACAAGCCGGGGCGCTGCTTTTATATCGAAAAGGTTTTCAATACTTTCTTTCTTTGTCACTTCAATGTTAGCGGGTTGTTTATAGCACCTGCCATCACAATGCTGTAATCTGTGAAGTCAATTACTATCGCCATCGACGGCTATTCCGCCTGTGGGAAAAGTACCCTGGCCAAAGCACTGGCCCGGGAACTCCATTACCTCTACATCGATTCCGGCGCTATGTACCGGACCGTGACTTATTTTTTTCTGCAGCATAGTGTCGACGTAGGGAATGAACGGGCGGTAGCCCGGGCGCTAGAAAAAATACACATTGATTTTCAACAGAATGACGGTGAATTCGAGACGCTGCTCAACGGGAAGTCTGTAGAATCTCTTATCAGAAAAATGGAAGTGTCGGAGCGCGTCAGCGATGTAGCTGCTGTCTCCGCCGTTCGGCGGGCTATGGTCAAACAGCAGCGCCAGCTCGGGGAAAAGGGCGGTATTGTGATGGACGGCCGTGATATCGGAACCGTCGTCTTCCCTCATGCCGAATTGAAAATTTTTCTGACCGCCGATACCGGTGAACGCATCCGGCGTCGCTTCGAAGAACTACGGCAAAAAAGCCAGACTACAGACCGCGAAATCGTGCGACGCAACCTGGCGCGTCGGGATCATATCGATTCCAACCGCGCTGACAGCCCGCTGCGCCAAGCCGAAGATGCCGTCGTGGTGGACAACACCAACCTCAGCAAAACAGAGCAACTGGCTATGGTGCTTGCCCTGGCGCGGAAAAGAATTGAAAAGGCTGGTCGGGAAGACAGCCCTTTCAAAAGAAAATAGGGCAAGCGATTAATCGCTTGCCCTATTTTCTTTTCTGCAGCACGCTACTGCTTTCACATATTTTTAAGCATATTCCTGTCGATCAAAATTTCTTTGAGCTCCTTAAGGAATTCGTACTGATGCGGCATTACCTTCTTCACTGCTTCTTTTATGGAAATATAAGTGCCGCCATCCATTTCTTTCAGTTTCTCTTTGATGTAAACGGCATCTTCGTAAATCATGGACTTGAGCGAGGGAATGTCATGCCACTCCCCTTCTACGGCCAGTGCTTCTTCCTCCTGACCATCTTCCTGCCGCACCGGATCCAATTCAATCAGCCGGTCCTCCTCCCGAAGAGAGCGAGGCCCTTCCTGATTGAGCGGTCCTTTGGGTATTTCCCAGTTCTCTCCATCCTTGGAGTTAACCAGAAAAATTTCCAACCCTTTTTCGCGGAAGCGATAAATAATCAGATTTACTCTCTTTGAAAGACTCATTGTTACTGGTTTACAAGCTAGTAGGGAAACAATCACCTTATTTTGCCGAACAATAGCATCGACGAATAGTTCACGAATAGGTGAAGGTACAAATAAACGCCGATAAATCTAATTTTACAGCCCATTCATCATTCCTCTACTTTTCTCATGATGAGCTCGTAGAAAGCCAGGGACAGGAAAACAGCACGTTCTTCAGGCAGGACGTTGTCTACGACGTAGCCGAAAGCCCGGGTTGACAGCGCCTGCTTCTCACCGGGACCCGTTTTAACGATACTTCCGATCTCCTTACCTTGCACCAGAACAGGCATGAACTCTTCCTCATCGCGATTGATCCGGGCGATCATCCGGTCTTTTTTACCCCCGTAGAGTATTTCCTGGTTTTCGAGGTTACCGATCAGGCTGTTGTCAATCACCACCTTGGTCCCTTTATGCTTAATCCAGTAAAAGTATTCATGACGGGCCGTTTTAACATACAGCACGGCGTCTTTACCACTGGTAGAGAGATATTTTTTATAACTGTACAGCGCGACCGGTTCGTGAAAAATGGTAGAAAGGGTTCCTTTCACCTTGGTGGTAAATCCCTTTTTCACCTTGTGTTCTTCTTCTTCGGCGGCCAGCAGTTCCAGGTCTTTGTTATCCAGCGGCACCAGGTTGGTTGCTGCGGGCGCCAGTTCTTCCCTCATGTCTTTCAGGTCAGCCTGCACTTTTTTATTTCCCGGCTGAAAATTGGGGAATACTTTGGAAAAAATGTAGATACCTGCTCCGGCTACTAAAAGTGTGGATAGTGCAAAAATTCCCATTACAGATGTTGTGTTTATTATTGCGGCGGCGGCGCGCCGTTTTTGTAATTTGTTTGAAGATTTACAGAGTCCGATTGTATCTGTTGCAATCGCATATGCAGTGCGACGCGCTCATCCCCGCTCAGACAGGCAATGCTGTCGGACAGGATCCGTTCGATCTCCGTCGAGATGCTGTCTGTTTCTTCCCAATAAGTAACGTGCGGATGGACGATATCGTTGATGAGTTCCTGTTTCATGGCCTCGATTTCCGGGCGGAAGGAGTTACTTAGCCGAAGCGTTTGCTCGATGGCTTGCAACATGCGCCGGTGGATTCCCCTGCCCAGCAGACTGTGTCCGTCCGGAGGCCCCGGCTGTCCATCCCCGATGGTCCAGGCTGGATAAAAGTATTCGATACTATCGGTTGGGAAGCGTCGGATACACAGCTGGAAAAAATAATCATCCTCTTTCCCGGTACTTTGCCCTGCGAGATCCGACCAGGCCCTGTAATCGGCAAAGAGGTAATAGCTGGTTTTTTCTGCGACGAGCTGTGGAATAAAAGCCGGTAAAGCCCCGGACAGCCAGAACAGATCGGGCAAGGTCTGGCCGGGATGCCGCCCGAGATAGGCTTCGATCCGGGTAAGCAGCTCCTCGCGCAGGCCCAGCCCCTGACGGTAACATTGCGCCACCTCCGTTGCGGTTCGCGCCTGCCGCTGAGCTCCGCGATAGGCCGAAAGCCGCTCCGCCATTTCTTTTCCGAAAAGCGCTTCCGTTCGCTTTCGCAACAAGGTTGCCGAATCGACTCCTGTCAGTGCGGCGCCGAAAATCCAGCCTTCCTTACCGGTGGTGGTACGCACGCGCCACCACGGCTCATCGAAACGAGCTTCCGCCAGCTCTATACTGGTCAGAAAGGGGCTCAGTTCATTGAGATCAGCCACCCTGGCTCCGCCGGGCAGCTGTTCGATTATACGCCCTTCGGGACCGGCTGTCTGCCGAAGCCTTGCTCCATCCGGGCCAACGGTATACCACTGGTAGGTCTCCTCCTCCGCCGTTACTGCACCGGCTATGCCGGAAGACGGACTACTGTCCAAATGGTCGTCATTGCTGCAGGCTCCCACTAGCAATAAGATAAGGAGCATCAACCATATATCTTTCGAATGAGTCATATCCTTGAATGTGGTCTGTCCGGGTAACTATAAGAAGTTTCTTGTCCTGCTCTCCCCTACTGTCTCTAACAAGAAAAATCCACCATCCGAAGATAGTGGATTAGTTCGTTTCTTACTCAAAATAATGCAGTAAATCGTCTTTCCCTTATCCCAGATAGGATTTCAAGGCGTTGCGGTTGTAGGATTTGCGCAGGCGGCGGATGGCTCTTTCTTTAATTTGCCGGACGCGTTCGCGGGTCAGGCCGTACAGTTCTCCGATTTCCTCCAGGGTGAGTGGCTTGTGGCCGTTCAGGCCGTAATAAGAGCTGAGCACTTCCACTTCCCGTGGCGAAAGGATGGAAAGGCCTTGCTGCACTTCTTCTTTGAGCGATTGTTCCATCAGGCTTTCATCCGGGCTCATATTTTCCGCTATAGCCAGCACATCGAGCATAGTGGAGTCCCCATCTTCCCCGCTCAAGGGCGCATCTACCGACAAATGGCGGCCATTGCCTTTTAACATATTAGAGACTTCTTTGGGGGTCATATCCAGCAGTTCGCCGAGTTCTTCGTGTGTAGGTTCCCGCTCGAATTCCTGAACGAAAGCCAGGAATGCCTCATTCACTTTATTATACGATCCCACCTTATTGAGCGGCAGGCGTACAATGCGCGAATATTCGACGATGGCCTGCAGGATAGACTGACGAATCCACCAGACGGCGTAGGAGATGAATTTAAAGCCTTTTGTTTCATCAAAGCGGCGGGCGGCTTTCATCAAGCCCACGTTGCCTTCGTTGATCAGATCACTAAGGGAAAGCCCCTGATTTTGATATTGCTTTGCGACAGAGACTACGAAGCGAAGGTTTGACTTGGTGAGTTTCTCCAAAGCCAATTGATCACCTTGCTTAATGCGGCGGGCCAGTTCGGCTTCCTCATCGGCATTCAGCATCGGAATCTTACCAATATCATTGAGGTACTTATCAAGCGCCAGACTCTCCCTGGCCGTGATCTTATTCGTGATTTTTAACTGACGCATGTGATACGGGTTTTTGAGGATGCCATTTAATTCCTATACGCTTTATTTCAAAAAATAGTTTCAAGGCCCAAAAAAAAACTTGACTTTTTGCCAAAAAAAGTTAATAATAAATAGTTTTTCAAAAGCAATAGTTTTTCAAAAAAAGCGCAGGAGCCAATCAAATTTGGCCCTATCTGTTCTTTATCCGCTTCTCCGCCGCCCTTCATTTTTTAAAAGTCGGTATATTTTAACAAATACCCGATACTTTCAGGCAAAAAAAAATTCAAGGAAAATGATCGGCTCTAGCGGAATTGCTAAAGCCGGATTCCTTGAATTTACAGGGTCCGCTTCGGACCCGGCAGCTTGACTGCCGAATGTAAGCGTAATGCGACAGGTTGCCGGAGGCGTCTGTACGAACTAAATGACGAAATCAGCGCCGGTCGCCTCTCTTTCCTCCGCCTCGACGATCATCACCGCCTTTATTGTCACCTCCGTTGGGTGGTGGCAAGAGGGCTTTACGTGACAAGCGCAGTTTACCCGTCTTTTTATCGACTCCGATAAGTTTGACCTTGACGTCATCACCTTCAGAGAAGACATCCTCCACTTTATCGATGTGGCTGTGAGAAAATTCAGAAACGTGCAGCAAGCCGCTTTTTCCGTTGAATTCAACAAAAACGCCGTAAGGCATCACAGTTTTGACCTTAGCCTGATAGACATCACCAACGGTGGGGGTGAACGTGATGCGACGAATCCGTTCCAGGGCTGCATCGATAGAAGGTTTATCGGAGCTGGCAACACTGACAATACCTTTATCTCCTTCTTCTTCGATGTTAATCGTAGTGCCTGTAACCTCCTGAATTTCCTGAATGACTTTACCTCCGGGGCCGATCACGGCGCCGATAAAGCTCTTGTCGATCACAATTTCCACGATGCGCGGTGCATGCGGTTTGAGGTCTTCACGCGGTTTGTCGATTGCTTCGGCCATTTTACCGAGGATATGTATCCGGCCTTTTTTTGCTTGCTCCAGGGCTTCTTCCATCAGTTCGTAAGGCAGGCCTTCCAGTTTGATATCCATCTGGCAAGCGGTAATACCCTTTTCCGTTCCGGCGACTTTGAAGTCCATATCGCCCAACGCATCTTCATCACCGAGAATATCGGAGAGGACGACCGTCTTCTCGCCGTCGGAGATGAGCCCCATGGCAATACCGGAAACGGCAGACTTGATGTTGATGCCGGCATCCATCAGCGCCATCGAGCCGGCGCAGACGGTAGCCATGGAGGAAGATCCGTTGGACTCCAGTACGTCCGAAACAATGCGGATGGTGTAGGGAAGTTCATCGGGCAACACCTGGCGCAGAGATCGGGAAGCCAGGTTGGCGTGGCCTACTTCGCGGCGGCCGGGGCCGCGCAGCGGTTTGGTTTCTCCTACTGAATAAGGAGGGAAATTATAGTGCAGGAAGAAGCTCTCGTAGTAGAGTTCCATAGCCTTGTCGATCATCATTTGATCGAGTTTGGTGCCGAGCGTCAGTGAGGCCAGCGCCTGCGTTTCACCGCGGTTGAAAAGACCGGAGCCGTGCGCGGCGGGCAGGTAGTCTACCTCACACCAGATGTCGCGAACCTCATCGGGTTGGCGTCCATCGAGGCGAACTTTTTCATCCAGCACCATTCGGCGGATGACGTCCTTCTTCAGTTTGCCGAGGTAATCCTTGACCATTTCACCGTTCTCCTCCATCCACTCTTCCCCTTTGTCTTCGGTAAACTGCTCGATCAATTCGTCTTTGATCTCACTGAAGCGGTCCTTGCGGACTTGCTTGTCCAAGGCCGATTTAGCCACCTCGTAGATGCGTTGCTTAGCAAAATCTGCTACCATCTTTTCCACCGCCTCATCCGAGGGGATTTCCGGAAGATCGCGTTTTTGAGCAGCTTTTTCACCTACTTTTTCAGCGAGGTCGAGCTGTGCCTGACACTGCACTTTAATTGCTTCGTGACCGACCTTAATGGCTTCGATCAATGCGTGTTCCGAGACTTCCTTGGCCTCTCCTTCCACCATAACGACGTCATCCATCGAGGCGGCGACAATAATGTCGAGATCGGCTTGTTCCAGGTCGCTCTTGTGCGGGTTGACCATGTATTCCCCCTTGATGCGCGCAACGCGCACCTCAGAGATGGGGCCGGCGAAAGGAATATCGGATACGGCGAGCGCCGAGGAGGCTGCCAGTGCCGCAAAGGCATCGGGCAGGGTTTCCTGTTCCCCGGAGATCAGGTTGATGATCACTTGCGTGTCATTCATATACCCTTCCGGAAAAAGCGGCCGGATAGCCCGGTCGACGAGGCGGCAAATAATTACTTCGTAGTCCGACAACCTGGCTTCCCGGCGGAAAAAATTACCGGGAATACGGCCCGCCGAAGCGAACTTTTCCTGGTAATCGACGGAAAGCGGGAAGAAAGCTTGCCCTTCCCTTGGTTCCTTGGCGGAAACAACGGAGCAAAACAGCATGGTATCTCCAATGCGAATTAGTACGGATCCATCAGCCTGCGTAGCCAGCTTACCCGTCTCTATAGTGACGGTGCGGCCGTCCGGCAGATCGAAGGACGTACTGATTGGAATCTGTTGTCCCATATGTAAACCAAATTTTAATTAAAAAACTAAATCAATTATCTTCTGAGAGTTGCGGGTTCTTACCCCTGTAAGGAGAAACACCGGAGTGAAGTTCTATGCGAAGAAGGTAAGTGTAGGGAGGACGTTAGAATTCGAGTATTCTGTCGGACAGGCCAGAGAAAATTTTTTATTTTTTCCTTGTTCTATCTTTACAATCACCTAAATCAATCCACGGTATTTTTCGCCACCGCCGGACTGCTTCTCTTTTCGAGATAAATATAATAAGAAAAAAGGAAGCAACTCGCCTGTTGGAGTTGCTCCCTTTTGGAACTCTTTTACTTACGGATACCTAGTTTATCGATAAGGTCCCGGTATTTTTGAATATCTTTTTTCGCCAGGTATTGCAGCAAGCGTTTCCGCTTCCCAACAAGGGATAGCAGGGTTCGCCGGCTGGAATGGTCTTTGCGGTTCTCCTGCAGGTGCTCGAACAAGCCCTTGATACGGCGCGTAAACAATGCAATTTGAGCTTCGGTGGAACCGGAATTATCTTTCGACCCTCCGTATTCCTGGAAGATTTCTTCCTTCTGTTCTTTGGTTAAATAGTTTGGCATAAATTTAATTTACCATTAGTGATTACGAAAATCAGTTATAGCGGTGCAAAAGTAAGTATTTTTAGTGAAATAGCGTGTAACCGGCGCTTTTTTTTACCGGATAGCATTTAAAGAGGCATCATTGTTTTTCCGCTCTGAACTTTTCCAGGGCCTCATTCAGACGGGGGACGACGTCGAAGAGGTCGGCCACTACCCCGTAATCCGCAGCCTTAAAGAAGGGTGCTTCAGGATCTTTATTAATAACCACGATCGTCTTGGAATTGTTGACTCCCGCCAGGTGCTGAATCGCTCCGGAGATGCCCACCGCGATATACAGATTGGGTCGGATGGTGATCCCGGTCTGTCCTACGTGCTCATGGTGGGGGCGCCAGCCGGTGTCAGAGACGGGCCTGGAGCAGGCCGTAGTAGCGCCCAGCGTATCGGCGAGTTTTTCAATGATCTCCCAATTTTCCGGACCTTTCATGCCCCGGCCTGCGCTGACGACCAACTCCGCTTCGGGCAGCGGGGTGCGGCCTTCCACGCGGTTGACAGCCTTGACGCTGATGCGGCCTTCCGGCAGGTCTATTTCCAGGGGGTTGACTTCCACCGCGGCGGCCACCTCTTCCGGTTGGAAGGAGTTGCCCATCAGCGATAACACCTTTTTCTCCGACTTTAGGGTAACATCGGCAAAGGCTTTCCCGGAAAAGACAGGCTTGCGCACTTTGAATGCGCCTTCCGTGTCAGGCACTCCGTTGACACCCGATACGGCGCCGGCCTGCAGGCGTACCGCCAGCCGGCCGGTCAGTGATTTACCCGTGGAGGTATGAGGAACAATGACTACCCCTGCTTCCAGCTTTTCTGCTGCATTACCGATAGCGGCGGCGTACACCTGGCTGTCGAAATCATTCAGTTGGGAATCGACTACCTGGTATACTTTCGAGGCGCCGTACTTGCCCAGCTCACCGGCGCCTTCTACCTCGCCCAGGGTCAGAGCTGCACAATCGACATTTAGCGCCCGGGCTGTTTTATACCCGTAATAAACCGCTTCGTAGGCGGCTTTTTTAAGTTTACCTTTCTGAGTTTCCGCGAATACGAGAACCATATATTTAGAGGATTTTTTTGGTCAATGAATGTATGTTGACAGTTGATCAAAGCCTGGTGCATTAGATCACCTTGGCTTCTTCGTGCAGCAGGCGCACCAGCCCTTCCATGTTTTCCGGGTCGATGAGCTTGACATCGCCCTTTTCCGGAGGTAATTCGTAGTGCACCGCTTCCGTCAGATCTTCAAAAGCGACGGGCTCCACTACTTTAAGCGGCTTGCGTTTGGCCATCATAATCCCTCTCATATTGGGAATCCGCTGCTCCGCCAATCCTTTGGCCGCGCTGATGACAAAGGGAAATGCCACTTCGGCAACTTCGGTTCCCCCTTCAATATCGCGAGTTACTGTCGCCTTATCGCCGTCCACTTCCATTTTACTGGCATAGGAAAGAAAGGGCATATCCAGCATTTCGGCAATCATACCGCCCACCAGGGAACCATTGTAATCGATGGTCTCCTTCCCGAGAAAAATAGCGTCGTAGGATTCTCCTTTTGCGTATTCGGCAATTTGCTTAGCGACGAAAAAACTGCTCGTCGGCTCCGCATCGATGCGAACGGCATCGTCGGCGCCGATGGCCAGGCCTTTCCGGATAATTGTATCGTTGCTCGCCGGCCCGACGTTGATTACCGTCACCGTTCCACCGGCCGCTTCCTTCAACTCCAGGGCGCGGACCAGGGCGTACCATTCATCGTAAGGATTCATAATATATTGCACTCCTTCCGTATCGAATTCCGTATTGTCATCGGTGAAGGAAATCTTGGTGGTGGTGTCCGGGGTTTTGCTGATGCAAACCAGTAATTTCATTGGCTTTGTCATTTTTGTTGTATATGAAAACGGCGTGTTCTGCGAAATGTTCTTGCTGACACATAACCTGACGAGGAAATCCTTTCGCGAATTCGCAAACAAGACAGCGCGATCATCCGGGCCGGTTAAATACAAATCCCGGATGGCATCCTCGCAAGGAATTTATAAATTAACGCAACCGCAGAATTTACGACTCATAAAAGCAAATATACTTAAAAGGAACTTAAAGCGGAATAGATTTAGCGAAAATTCGCTGAATTTTACCCTCGGGCGACAAATTCGGAACAAGCAACTGAAAATCAAACAATTAAATAAAAAACATGGCCTCCAAACGCTTAGATCAACTGCTACAATACCTGGAAAACAGCCCCGGCGACTCCTTTCTACTCTTTGCAGTCGCAAAAGAATATGAGAAAAGCGGAAACCGGGATAAAGCCCTGGAATACTACCGCCAACTCGTTGCCGAAAATCCCGGCTATATCGGAACATACTACCATCTCGGCAAACTCTACGAAAAACTGAACGCTCCCGATAAGGCGCTGCAGACGTACGAAGCGGGCATGCAGGTGGCGCGCGAGGCAGGCGATCAGCACGCCCTTAGCGAACTGGCCGGCGCCAGGATGAATCTGGAGGAATGAGCAGGCTGGCGCACACGCCGCAGCCTCAGCGGTGAACGAAAAAATATGGAGCTACGCAATCCGTTATAATCAGAATTTTTCAATATGCATCAAGTAATAATCAAAAATGCGCCCGCTTTTGAGCTTGACGACTTTAGCCAGCCGGCAGTCCCGCCGTTCAATTAAGCGCCGGTAGTCCGCCAGGGCGTGTTGATGCGGGTGAAGGATATCACCGGGCAGCGCGCGAAACAATACTTTGAGTAAATCGAAGCGATGAGCATCAACGGAGAGCAAGAGTCTCCCTCCCGGCGCCAGGCATTTCAGGAGCCGGTCGAGCGCAGCCTCCAGGTCGGCGACGTGATTGATGGCGTTAAGGCAGAAAATCGTTTGGTAGGCTCCCTGCGGCCGGAAGGTCTCAATGGGTGTAGGGTAAAAAGTAACCCACGGATAATCTGCGGCGCTAAAATGCGGAAGCCGGCGTTCGTATTCCGCAATTAGGGGATCAACCGCCTCCACGCACTGCTCTTGCAGGATGAGGAAAATACCGGCGGGGCCGCAACCTGCATCGAGTACGGTTTCTCCTGCTGCGGGAAAGAAACCGGCGCGCTCCAGAACGGTCTTCCAGTACCTGCGTTTGGCCGAGAGATAGCTCGCTTTATCACGGCGTCGAAGGTACAAGCGCCACCAGCGAATCTCCGCCGCCTGCGCCAGGCGCCAGCGATAATGCGACCGCATCGCTTCATGACCGGGATTATTCATGGATTATGCCTACTTTTGAACCAAGCAAAGGAAATAATCATTTATATCAAAGACAACTTCTGCAGAGTCGTCTCTCGAGCAAAGATATAGTATAACCATTTATTGACAGGATTAAACCTAATAGTGCGTTGCTTTTTTCTATCGGAACACGGGTCAGGTTTCGACACTCCAAAGATACCGGAGTGGTAACTGCTCTGCTGGAGGAGGGCATGGTGCAGGTCCTGCTCGATGAGGATGATATGGAAATACCGGCGTTTGCCGACGACCTGATCCGCGTGGAAGCCTCAGCCGGCCACCTGTCTTCTATCCGGGCCAGGGTCGTTGCCGGAAAAAAGGAGAAGAAACCCACTCCCCCCCAACGCCCGGAAATTGAAACGCAGTATACTATCCTCAAAAGCCGGGGCATTCAGCTCGCTTTCGCTCCCTTTGATCCGTCCGGCGAATCCGTAGAACGCTATGATATTTTCCTGCTCAATGACACGCCTTACGATGTTCTTTACTCCTACCAGATGACCTTTCGCAACGCCACCAACCGGCAGCAGAACGGCAAACTCAGCAGCCTCGGTTTCCTCAAAATGGGCGAATTGCTTTTCGATCAACTCAACGACGCGCCCACTGTACATATTGAATGCTGGCCGATAACAACCGAGGGAAGCGGCCGACGGTTAGAACGCAAACTTCGCATACGCCCCAAACAGTTTTTCAAGCGCATCACTACGGCACCGCTGCTCAACCAGCGGGTACATCTCTTCAAGGTATTCGAAAAACTCCATACCTCCGGCAACCCTACAAAAGAAGAAGACCTGCGTTCCTATACCAAACGTAAGGCTCAATCGCTTGATACTTGGGAGCGTATGCAGCATGGTATTTCCCACGATGTACTCGAACTGGCGGAATTCGTTCCGGAAATCGACCTGCACGCAGAAAAGCTGACCGACTATCACCAAAAAATGTCCAATGCGGAAATTCTGCGCCTCCAACTCCGCCATTTCGAAGCCTATATCGACAAGGCCCTGCGCGTCGGCGCCGAACGGGTCTTTATCATCCACGGGCTTGGTAAGGGCCGGCTGCGCGATGCCATTGCCAGCCGCCTGATCCGGATGCCGGAAGTCGATACCTTTAAAAATGAATACCACCCCCAGTACGGGTGGGGAGCAACGGAAGTTATTTTTGCCTGAGGGAACAACTTCAACCTGATTTCGAACGACCTAATCTATACATTCATGCTAATCGAACGACTCCAACGCGATCCCTCATTTTCCCTTTTTCTCGACCGCGATGGCGTCATCAACCGGCGCTTGCCGGGAGACTATGTAAAGTCCTGGGCCGAATTTCATTTTATCGAGGAAGCAAAAACGGCCATCGCCCGCCTGAACAACTATTTCCTGCGCACCATTATCGTCACCAACCAACAAGGTATCGGTAAAGGCCTCATGACTAAAGCGGACCTGAAGCAGATTCACCGGCAAATGCTGGAAGATATCCAGAAAGCAGACGGAACAATCGACGGTATTTACTACTGCCCGGAACTCGCGGGCGCCTCTTGCCGCAAACCCAACACCGGCATGGCCGAGCAAGCCAAAGCCGATTTTCCGGAAATCGACTTCCAACGCTCCGTCATGGCCGGCGACTCCCTCTCCGATATGGAGTTTGGCGGACACCTGAACATGATCAACGTGCTGATCGAAACAAAAGCGGAAACGCTTCGCGAGCTGGAACACGGCCATTTCCCCTACCCCATCCACTACCGTTTTTCCAGTCTGGCCGGGTTTGCCGATTACCTCGAAGCCGGAATGGCGAGCGAATCACAGCAATAACTACTTAGGATCAATTGTCTGTAGCAGTCCTCGCCGGATATTGAAGTTGTCTAAAGTGTTGTCTTGCTGGGCTCCAAAACGCGCCTTTTGCCGGCAGCAGAAAACTTTAGACAGCTTCATTACCGGTCACTTCACTAACACCATCCGCCGGGTGGCGGTCTGTGTTGCCGTCTGCAAAGTATAGAACAACACCCCGGGCGTCAGCTGATGACGTTTAAGCGTTATTTCATGGTACCCCTGCCCATAGTTGGCGCGCCGGTGAAAAAGTAAGCGCCCACCAGTGTCGTGTATCTGAAGTACAGCCTCCCCAGACTCGGGCAGTTCAAATCCGATAAGCGTTTCTTCCGGGAACGGATTAGGTCGGTTCTGGTAGAGTACGAGCCCCCTGGAGAGGGGGGCGGCTTCGCCAAAATCCAGCTCAATATCCATCAGATCGCCATCGTTACGATAGGCTTCCGCGTTGGTAATATGAGAGCTCAGGTGAATTACTTCTTCGATCTCTACTTCCGGTCCGGCGCGCAGAACCAGACTAAAGAGTCTCTCCCCGGGACTTCCGGAAGAGGGTACGGCCCTTTCGGGGCCGGAGACATTCCAGGAAATGGTGATGCTTCCTTGCCCTGGGAAATACCCGAAGTGCGGGGCGCCGGCTATGCCGTAAACCAGTTCCTCCAGTTCGATCCGGGCCGGATCAAGGTTTAGCGTAAACTGAAACCCCTCCACCCCGTTCAGATCCGGCGCGTAAAAGTCGATGGTATCGGTTTCACCGGCGCGGAGTCGCGGGTTATTCGCCGACAACTGAAAAGTGCTCCGGGCAATCCGATCCTCAGCGGTCAGCAGCGGCCCGGGCGCCGCACTGGCGTTCAGGTCGCCAATTTTGACACCGATAAAATCAGTTCCGTTCAGTATTCCGGACAGGGGATCGATATGAACCACTGATGCTTCCTCCAGTTCGCCCCAGGGCGACTCGGGGTCAGTGAAGGTAAAATCCTTGCGGAGGAAGCGCCAGCTGGTGTTATTAGGAAAGGCGGCTTCTAAACCGAGTATTACTTTGCGCAACTGGATGAGGTCCAGCGTAGTGACAGCGCCCGACCCGTTTGCATCGGCAGCGATCAGGGCGTAGGGGCTCTGCAACCGTTCGACGCCGAGAATATGCTTGGAAGTCAGAATGAGATCCAGGGTGCTTACGCCGTTTCTGGGGCGCTCGTCCAGCCTTGCTTGTAAGGTATACGCTGCTCCCGCCGTCAAACCTGCAAAGCGGTAGGCGCCGGTTTCATCGGTCAGTGTGGAGCGGGCCTGCGCTCCGCTCAATTGCAGCTCCACCGATGTCATCCGTTTACCGGAAACCATGGTGACCAATCCGGTGATCGCCCCCTCCCCGGGTTCCAGTTGTATACAGCTGCCCTGTATATCTTTCACCAGAACGGAGGTTTCACAAATATCGCGATTCCCTCCCCCGTCCCGAACCTGCAGTTCGACAGCTACTTCGTACTGTGGCTCAGCACTCACGTCGCAACAGGTCAATACCAGGTCTTCGGCCCACTCACTGTAATAAAGCCCTCCTTCTTGCGTGAGCAACAAACGCTCTGCGTCGTAGTATTCCGTGCGGCTTTCTTGCGTATTTTCCTCCGCCCTCAGTTCATTAAAACTTTTATTGCCGGTTTGCGCTGCTACGTAGGCATCCAGGCAACCGGCATCGATAAGGCGGCGGGTTTCCAAGGTCACCGGGCTGCAATTATCCCAACTACCCCGATCGATCTCGAGGGCGCTCAGACGAGTAGTTCCCGTGAGGCCAAGCGCCACCTCCAGTTGTTCCTCACAACGGGCCACCGGGTCGACAGCATCCCGGACGACGACTGTACAGGGGGTTGCGCTGAGCGTTGTATTGCCACAGGCATCCGCTACGATATAGAACAAATCATAGCTGCCCACGGGAACGCCTTCCAGCTGTTTGTTCTCCGCTGTCCCGATCAGCTCATAGGTCGAAGTGCTCGTGGCCGGATCATAAACCTCTCCGTAGAGTTCGAAGGTCCAGTTCCAGGTATCGCATTCTCCTTCTACCAGCGGTGGAGGCGGCAATACAGTCGCCTCGCAACTAAGCAGGCCGGCTGAAAAGACCACTTCTTCGCTTTGAACTCCGTTTGCACCGGGGCAACGAACCACGGGCGGCGTAATATCACCGGTAATCAGTTCTTGCTCGTAAACCAATGTTTGCCCCTGAAAGCCAAGCAGCACCGGACAGTCTTCATAAGCTCCGGGACGCCCTACCGGCAGCTGGTAATCATTCTCCGACCAGCAAGCATCCGTCACGGTCCAGGTGCGAATAGTTTTTTCTTCACACTGGCCGGGGCCCTGGACAAACTCGTCCTCATAGGATGCGGAAAACCCACAGGCGCTTTCGGTCAACAAGGTGGTATCCCCGGCGCCGGTAATGAAAAAAGGCGCCGATCCGAGCTCCGCCGGGGTGAGATCTCCGCGCCCTGCTCCATAGACACAGGCATCCAATTCCAGGCTGCAGTCCGGCAGAAAAATAAAAGGCCTGAAAAAGGTAATGGTCTGCATACAGGTATCGCGGTTGCCGTATTCATCTTCATAGACAAAGCTGCGCTCGAGCCGGTAAGCTTCCTGCGGTCCGTCACCTGTTGAGGCTTCTGCACAGGACAGGTCCAGCAAAACTTCCGTCATATCAATAAGACGCGCCGTTCCACAGTCATCCATTGCTTCGGGCAATCCGGTAAAGTATGGGTACTGTGGATCTCGCCAGGAACGATCATTTTGGTATATAAAATCCAGTTCCGTACAAAGTAACCGGTTAAACACTTCCCCGTTTCCTGCTTCCGAAGCATTAGCGGCGGCCCTGAAGTCAAAACCGTTGTTCTGTTTATTGGGAGACCTGATCAACCCACTGACATCTGCCGGGCAGTCGATTGCGGGCGGAGTTTGGTCTTCCGGCGTCACAAATACGCGAACCGGCTCGCAGGCGCTCACCAGTCTGACCTCAAATATCAGCAATCCATTGATGGTGCTGCTCACCTCCACAGGGCCTTCCAATTCTTCTCCCAGGTAAAAAATGCGATAGTAGCCCCCCAGAGGCAGGGCCGAAGTGTCACAATCGGCCTGATAGTTTTCAACCAGCATTTCCGGTGTCACGGTTACCCGGCAATTGTCACCGGTGCTGACAAACAGGCGATCGACCCCTTCTACCTGCTGCATGCGCAGGTGGCAATCACCCAGCGGCGTCGGGTCGTTGCCGGTTTCATCATCTCCGGGAGCTTCGGGATTGTCGCTGCCCGGATCCGCGCCGCTGTCCGACAGGTCTTCGGCCCGACAGGTTATCGGTGTGGGAAAGTCTCCCATCAGCCCGGCGTAGTCCGCCAGGCCGCTGAGCACGGCCTGAGCTTTGGGCAAGTCCGGCGCACCGGCAGCATCCGGGTCCACTTCTACTGTCCATTGCAACATCAGCTTTTGCCCGGGCTCCAACCGCCCCGTTCCTTCTTCAAAGAGCGCGTTGTTCCCATCGAAATCAGTATTGATCACCGGATCCGCCGCGGCGTCCGATTCTATGATTGCGGGGCCGCCGTCGGGGACGATTCCCCGGAAAGCTGTTCCGTAATACGCGAGGTCGCTAAGATCCAGCAAGGCCTGAATATGCTGTAGCGCTACCGGTCCGGCATTTTCGATAAAAAGCTGTAGCGTCACATTAAAATTACCGCAGGTCCCGGAGGTGGGAAAGTCGACTCCCGCAATTTGCAAGGCCGATCTCAGTTCCGGATCAGGCATGACGTATACAGTCACTTCAAAAGCTTCTCCCCGGCAACCGGCTTCACTGACCGGGGTAATCCGATAGATAAGCGAACCAGGCGCCTCACCGGAATTAAAATAGGTATCGCTTTTGATGCTTTGTGCGCTTAGCTCGGTGCCGGAGGCAGCCTGGCCTTCGATATTACCTGTCCTCGTCAGCAATTCAACATCAAAACTCCCGGCAGGAGTACTTCCCGAAGCAACCGACAATTCAATGCCGGTCGACTGCCCGCTACAAATGGTTTTGACTACGCTTTCTCCAGAAGGGGCCGGCGGAATATCTACCGCCACCGTAAAGGGTGCTCCGGTGCAAGATCCGGTTTCGCTGACGGGGATCACCAGATAAGAAGCCGTAAAAACAGTAGACTGCATTCCGGTCCGGGTAAAGCTGCCGCTGAGTATTTTATCCGTACTACCGGTATTAGTCGCTGTGTCATCCGTTTTGGCGAGCCCGGCCGGCAGGGGATCCAGTATCCACTCGTATTCGCTGTTTACTCCGTTGCTGATCAATTGATCCAGGTCCACCTCAAAGAGCCTGCCGGAACAGGCAGTCACGCGCGTAGCGGTGACTACCGGTTCGGAAAAGATCACTACAGGCCGGGATTTTTCCTGAACACAACCCAGCTCATCAACGGCTTTGATCAGGAGCATCGCCTCTTTCCCTTCACCGCTCGTATTAGCGTTCAAGGTTCCCCTAAGATCGGCTGCCGGTCCTTCCGCAGTGCCGTCGGAAATTCCCAGCGCCGCCGCACCGCTCCATTCATATGTCGTCACGCCTTCTCCGGTCAGGCTTAAAGTGAGTTCTTCCCGCGGACAAAGCCGGCTGTCTCCCTCTATGGTAAAATCCGGTCCTTCCCTGATCGAAACGGAAAAGGTTTCCACCTCGCTGATCAGGCCGGGTTCACTGCTGTGGCGAATCCTCAATTCAAAATCATAATCGGCAATGGGGACCTGAACGGTAGCTATGATAATTTGCGTGCCGTTCAAAGGCACAAAACCACTTGTTCCCTGAAAAATCCCCACGGATTCCCCAACGGGGGTAAGTTCGTATTCATCGGCATCCCCGTCAATTTGTAAGTTTACCTCGGCCTGTTCTTCAGCAGCGCATATGGGGACATCTTCGGCATTGACCACAGGCGCGTTGGTGCTGCTCTGTAAAAAACCGCCGTCCCGGAGAAAGAAGGCTCCGGCTTCTATTCCTTCTCCCGGCAAGGAAAAGGCGCTCCGGGCAAATATCCATCCCGGCAGAAAGACCATCAAAAGGAATAAAAACAGTGTACTTCTTCTGCAATGTGAAGTGAGGGAGACCATGAATTACAATTTGTTTGTTAGATCTGCTGCACGGTTTCCCTACTTAGAAACCGTAGTATACAGCAGGATGCCAGTGCAATGAGAGCTAAGTACAGGGAACGAAGTTTTGACGATCGGATACTCCCTATTGGAAGGTCTGGCGTCTGATATCTGGTTTCTGACGTCTTTTTGATCCGACAAGATTAAATTCCTTGCACTTAGTACACTGTCAAATAAGTAACTTTCCGTTTTGACAGTGTACTTAGTAAAAATAATAAAAATTAAGTAGGCCTCTTTTTAATTGGTCAATAAAATATAAAAGGCCTTCCGGAGATAATCCCGGGAGGCCTTTTATAAAATGTCAGCAGCGTTCTACTTCACCAAAATCATTTTGCGAGTAGCCGTATGCTGAGTCGTTTTCAGGGTATAGTACAGCACGCCGGCCGGCAATTGCTGCCGGTCAAGCCGGATTTCGTTGTATCCTTTTGCATAGTCACCTGCAATGGTTTGAATGAGGCGACCATTGACATCGTGGATATTTAGCACCACCTCGCCGGCGGCAGGCAGTTCAAATCCGATCTGAGTCTCCTGTGTAAAGGGGTTCGGACGGTTTTGATACAGTTGGAAAACGCCGGAAGAAGTGCCGCCTTGATCGAAATCGAGCTCCACGTCCATCAACTCTCCATCCGTGGTATAGGCTTCGGCGGGGGTGAGGCGTGAGCCAATATTCAGGGCTTCCTTGAGCTGAACGGTGGATTTGGCGCGAAAGACTAGAGTAAAGAGTTGCCCTCCGGTCTCCACTTGCCCCGGCAACGCCGTATTTTCAGCTGCTTCAACTTGCCCGCCGGTATTCCAGGAACTGGTAATGAGCCCTTCCGCCGGGAAAACTCCGAAGTGATGGGCCTGTGCGATACCATACTGCATATCGATCAGTTCAACCAACGCCTGATCGAATTGGAGCGTAAACTGAAAGCCTGCGACCGACGACAGGTCGTCGGCCCCGAAGGCCACCGTATATCTTTCTCCCTTCTGTAAAAGGACATTACTGGTGTGCAGGGTCAGCGCGCCGGTAGTCTGCCGTTCTTCTACAGACTGCCAGGTGTTGGGCCTGGCGTTGCCGTTTACATCTCCTACTTTGATGCCGATCAGATCAGCCATGCTCACATCGCCGCTCAGGTTGTTGATGCTCAGGATACTGTTACCGCTTTCCTGATTCAGTTCGGACCAGGGGTTTTGGGAATCGGCAAACTGATGATGCGCCGGTACGAAACGCCAGCTCGTGTTATTGGATAAATCCGGCGCCACGCCGAGGATCAGCTTGCGTAACTGGATAAGATCGAGCGTGGTGACTGAATTCGAGCGGTTCGCATCGGCGGCGATCAAACGGTAGGGGCTGTCGATACGCTTAACGCCAAGGATATGCTTGGAGATGAGGATTAGGTCAAAGGTAGTCACTCCGTTTAAAGGGTCTTCATCGAGTTCGGTCTGCACGGAGTAATCGTAGCCCTGCTCCAGCCCTGCGAAATGATACAAGCCATCATTACCGGTATGCACGAAACGGGAAACGCCGCCGCTGAGCTGTACACGCACATGCTCTACCGGTTGGGCTGCCTCGGTACGAATCAATCCGGCGATGCTTCCAGTGACCGGCAGGTCACAAATTTCCCGGAGATCCTCCACCACAATGAAGGTTTCGCAATAATCGTGATTACCTTCTTTATCCCAGGCATGGACTTCCACCGGCAGGGCCTGATAAAGGGGGTCGTCACAGGTGACGGTCAGAGCCGTTTGTGTGCTGTCGGGGATCTCTCCTACCCAATTGATGGAGTAGGTCACTTCGCCCGCACAGTCATCGATCGGGCTGGCGATATAATCCGTGGCCCAGATGGTATTCATGCCGGTATCGACGCTGCCGTCGTCATTGGTGTCCACGGGCATCAGTTCAATAGCCAGTCCGTTGATGCAGATCGGCGCCGGCGACTTGCAGTCGACTACCGAAAAGTCAATACTCAGACCGGCCAGGTTACCACAGCCATCCGTGGCCTGCAGCAAGAAGCGGTGCGTACCGACTGGTAACTTCCCACTGAGGAGAAGAATACCGTCTTCTTCGGTCAGGTTGAATACGCCGTCGTCCAAAGTAAGCACGTTGGCCGGGTCGCGATCGACGAGAAGACGGATATTCCGCAATTCGGTATCCGCCGGTGTGCAATCATCGCCAAGCTGGAAGGGGACAAACACCTGTCCGCCACAGTCCTCGGCCGGGCTCCCGTAAGCGCAGAACTCCAGCTCATTGGTAAGCAACTCGAGAAAGGGAGCCTCCGTATCGTAAACTTTTATCAGCTGGGTATACTCGTAAAAACCGGGCGTCCAGCACTGCTGATCGTACAGCTTATCGACGCAGATGGCGGCAGCGTCTTTTTCACAAAACAGTTCGTAGTTGCCTCCGCCCAAGTGCCGGTAGCTGCGATAACCAACCAGGAAGCTACCATCGGCGCATTCGCGATGAACCAGCACCTGTTCTGGTAAGGCCTGTTGAGCGCCCTGGTCATCGGCGGCAAAAATTTTAACGATCAAGGGTTCTGTTTCTCCGGGCAAATAGGTGGCTACAAAATCCGGATCGAGACCGGCTTCCAGCCAGGTATCTTCTGCGAAGTCGCCGTCCTGATCGATGTCGCGCGGGATCTCAGTAGGCTGAACGCTTTCCCCGTCGTATTCGCACCAGTTGATAACGCTGAAGGTGACGAACCTCTTGAAGCATTCGTCGCCGGAAGCATCGAAACGGGCAGTATCCCGGCTGACCGCCAGAATGTCACAGGCAAAGCTTTCCGCAAGGATATCGGCCTCGGGAGCGGCGCCGCATTCATCGATATCGATGTCGCCGGGAAAGCGAATGGTATAATCGTTTACTTCTTCCAGGGTAATGCGTTGGGTGCACCCCGAAGACAAACCGCTGCCGTCGGTTACCGTAAAGCGCCGTTCTATTACGCCGGTACCGCAGTTATCGGATTGGAAGACCTGCTCTTCGCTGATGGTCGCTCCACAGTTATCGATCACCTCTACCACCTCTTCTGCTTCTCCAAAACGGGCGGCCACCTGAAGCTGGTCAGCAGGGTCAAAATCGATTTCGGTACAAAGAATACTGGTATTTTTCACCCGGCAGCGAGGCGGAATTTTATCCTCCACCAGCACCCGCATCCAGCATTTGTTCTGATTGCCGCCGCGGTCGGTGACGCGCAGTTCTACGTTCACTTTATCGGTGGTATCTGTGCTGATATCGCAGCAAGTGAAATAAGCGGAAGCCGCCCAGGTGCTGTAGAAAAAGCCATCCTGCTCCAGGAGCAGCGCGAGACGGCCTCCCCGGTCCGGGGCAGCAGTGAAATAAAAGATCATAGCTGCCGGGTATTCCTCCAGCAGAGCGGTATTGCCTATGTCCGCCCTTTGTACAGCAATAAGATTAGTCAGAGCAGGTTCCTGTTCGATTTGCTGCAGATAGCTATCCACGCAATCATCTTCGATGGTGCGTCGCGCATGTAGCTCTACCGGACCACAGTTATCCCAGCTTCCTTCATCAATATCTGCCGCCGGCACATTGGCGTAGTTTTCCCCGCCGATAGAGATGTTGAGTTCATCGTTGCATACGGCCACCGGGTTGACGGCGTCGCGCACTACTACCGGGCAGGGGTTCGCAATACGCGTGGTATTTCCACAAGCATCGGTTACGATATAGAACAGGTCGTACTCTCCGGTGGGTACTCCGCTCAGCATGTGATCGTCACCAGCCGTTCCGATGTATTCGTAGGTCGTCAGAAGAATCTTTGGATCATACACGTCGCCGTAGAGCTCAAAGGTCCAGGTCCAGGCTTCACATTCTCCTTCTACGATGGGCGCAGGCGGCGCAATCGTCCCATTACAATCGAAAGGGCCGGCGGAAAAGACGAGCTCATCGGGCTGGCTGTCAACGGCGTCCGCACCGGGACAATAGACCACCGGTGCTTGGGTGTCTCCAATAATAATATGCTGCTCGTACTGTACCTTCTTCCCCAGAAAATCGGGAAAACCCGGACAATCCGCATAGCCTTCGGAGCGCCCTATCTGATTGATATAATCCGTATTGCGCCAGCACCAGTCCAGAATCGACCAGATACGAATGATCTTCTGACCACAGTTTTCCGGCGCCTGGAAATACTGATCTTCGTAAGACACCGTAAAATCACAAACGTGATCCGTTAACAATAGGGTGTCGCAGCCGCCGGTTACAAAAAAAGGCGCCGACCCGATGGCTTCCGGCAGCAAATCCAGGCTATCGCTGCTGTACACGCACTGATCGAGTTCCAGTTTGCATTCCGGAAGAAAGAGGTAAGGACGGAAAAAATAGATTTGCTGCGTACAGGAATCACGGTTGTCAAACTGATCCCTGAACACAAAAGTCCGGCTCAGGATAGCGGCCACCTGCCGGCCATTCACCCTGAGGTATTCTTCGCAGCCCAATTCATCCAGCTCGTCAATAACCTCTGTCGGGAAAGCCTGGCCACAGGCATCGGATGCCTGCGGAAAGCCCGTGTAGTACTTGTAACGCTGATCTTTCCAGGAGCGGTCCGCTTCGTAAACCGAATCGATTTCGGTGCAGGTAAGGAAATTAAAGATTTTGCCGCTTGTTGCGGCTTCCGGCCCTTCGGCGGCCCGGAATTTTGTTTCCGCGTCGTCTTTGTATTTGATCAACCCCCGCACATCATTGGGGCAATTGACCGTGGGGCCGCTTTTATCTTCCGTGAGTACATAGCCCCAGACCGCGAGGCATTCATGGGCTACGCTCTTCACTTGGTAAACCAGTTTCTGGCCGACATATTGAGAAAGGTCAACCGGTCCGGTAATTTCCTTTCCCTGGAAAAAGACGCGATAGTAGCCCCCGAGCGGATAGTTCGATGCGTCGCACCCGGGAAAATGATTTTCGATGAATTCATCGGGCGTAAAAAAGGCTTCGCAGGCGGCGTTTACGGTCAGATTGACCTGGTTGTTTGCCGCCAGCTGTTTACTCTTCAGCCAGCAGTCGCCCAGTGGCGCTGAGGCGCCGGCATTAACGGTACAAGACGCCGGCGGAGCAGGGACTGATCCGCTTGCGTATCCGCTGTAGTCGCCCGCAGCTTCCGATTCCAGCAAAGCTTGCAAAACGGCGGGATCAGCCGCTCCTTCGGGGGCTATTTCCAGGCTGAGGCGCAATTTTACGGACTCCGACCGGCCCAGAGCAACTCCGGACTGAAAGAGCTCGGTGTTCACTATCCCGTCGTATTGCTCATTGAGGTCTTCTCCTCCGGCCGTTCCTTCAACGATAACCGGAGCGTCGACCGGGTTGACAAAAGCCCCGCCAAAGGCATCCACGGCGTCCAGGTCCAGGCGGCCGCTGAGATCACTCAGGTCAACCGGACCGGTATTCCGGAAAGTAGCTTCCAGGATCACGTTGAAGTGGCCGCAGGTTCCGCTCGCTGGAAAGTCGACACCGGCAATAATCAGTTCTGTTTCCAGAACAGGAGCAGGCAGAATATGCAGGTTGATAAAGTTATCGGAAAGGTCATAGTCTCCATCGGAGAGCGAAACCGATGTCACCTCCGCTCCCGGCGTTGCGGTAAGGCTCCCGCTGTACGCCAGTCCGTGGATCCGGTAAGCACCCGGGGAATAGGTAGCAGGATCAACGGTAGTATTATCCAGGACGGCTTCCAGTATATTATCGGCATCCGTCAGCAGGTAGACGTAGGCATCACCACTTCCGGTGTTGTTTAAAGATAAAGCGGTAGCCGGTGCGGTAACACAGAGGGAAACGGCGTTCTGTTCATCATCCAGGCTGAGAGCACCCCCCTCGGCAGCAGACTGAGCGCTGAGCAACAAAGGTAGTGATATTAGCCAGGCGCTAAGCGTTACCCTGAGCAGAGAGTTGATGGTACGGCAGGTGGCCAGACCATTTAACGTGTAAAAGATCTGTTTCATGAGATTGATTTGTTAGCTTCTATAAATATCGCCGGCCGTTCACCTCAGCAGTTCTGATGCCGGGGCCAACGGCTTTCCTAGGTCGTCGTTTTTTTTACCGGTTTTGGGATGCCGTCAAAGCAGGATCAATGTTTAGCACAGCGAATGCTTAAAGCGCTGATGCCATCCGGGGTAGGATGATAACGGGGGGTAGTATATTAACGGGAAGTGAAAAAAACACTCTCCGGAACAAATATAAGGTTTGATTTATACATCTACAATATTTTTATTTGTCATTTATCTGCTCACCGAACAAACGGGCTTCGACTTGCTGGCAGATAGCGTGTCCCAGGAGCATGTGGCACTCCTGAATACGGGGCGTATCGCCCGAAGGAACATTGAGGAGGTGATGACCGATCGAACGCAGTTTTCCACCGTCACGGCCGGTCATGGAAACAACCGTCATGCCCAGTCGCTGAGCGTCTTCGGCAGCGCGCAGGATATTCGGCGAGTTACCGGAGGTTGACAAGGCGAAGAGCAGGTCTCCCTCCCGTCCGGCGGCGCGCACCATGCGTGCGAAGGCTTCTTCGTAGCTGTAATCATTGGCCACCGCCGTCAGAAAGGACGTATTGACATGCAGTGCTTCCGCAAACAAGGGATCGCGATCGAAATAGAAGCGCCCCGAAAATTCTGCGGCCAGGTGCTGGGCGTCGGCCGCACTGCCGCCGTTACCGCAAAACAGCACTTTGCCGCCGTTACGGAAAGTCGTCACGCAGGCTTCTATCACCTGTTGCAGCGTTTCCAGCAGTGTTTCATCCTCCAGCAAGACCTGTTTGGTGCTAATGCTGTCGCGAATGATGGATCGAAGTTGATCGCTGTTCTTCATGGAGAATTGAAATGCTTGATACTTAATTTATAAAAAAGTGCCTATCTCATAATCGTCCCTCTACCCTCTACCCTCCCGTATACTTCCTTCAGCCCTTCCACCATCCGGTTCCAGGAGAAAAGCTTTTTATTTTCTTCAACGCCGGCCATCATCATTTCAAGGCGATCCTGCTCAAAAAAGTCGAAGATAGCGGCGGCAATGGCATCCACATCAGTATCTACCACATATCCCGCCTTACCGTGTTCGACAATTTCGGGTAGTCCCCCTACGCGGGTTACCAGCATAGGCCGTTGGAAGTGATAGGCCAGTTGAGAGATGCCGCTTTGCGTAGCGCTGCGGTAGGGCTGCACCACCAGATCGGCAGCGCCAAAATAGTACTTCACCTCCTCATTTGGAATATATTCGGCGAATAGCTGTACTTTTTCTTCCAGCCCCAACTCCCGGATAAGCGCCTCGTAGCTGCTGCGATCCTCGTAAAATTCCCCGGCGACGATCAGGCGCAGGGGACTATCCCGCAGTCGCTCATCAGCCATCGCCCGGATTAACAGATCCAGCCCCTTGTAGTGCCGGATAAAGCCGAAGAAGAGCAGGTAGCGGTATCCCCCCTCCAGTTGTAAATAGTCGATCGCCCGCTCCCGGTCGACGCGGGGGCCGTAGTTGTCGTAGATGGGATGCGGCACATAGGTCACCGGTTTTTCTGTATCAAAGTTCCGGATGTCCTGTTCCACCGATTTGGACATGACGACGAAGCCATCGGAGGAATTTATAAAATAGCGGGTCAGCGCCCGGTCGCCGGGCCGGCTCTCGTGAGGAATGACGTTATCGGTGATGGCAATGACCTTCGTATGACCGTTGCGCCGCGTCAGACGGGCGACCGTACCCAGGGAGGGCGCCATAAAGGGCAACCAGTAACGCACAATGAGCAAGTCGGGACGCAACCCGCTCAGCTCCCGTCCTACGCGAATCCAGTTGAGTGGATTGACGGAATTGACCACCGTGCGGATACGTAAGCCTTCCGGAGGAGGATCGCCGGTATACTGGGTTTTCCCGGGAAAGAGAAGGTCCGGGTACTGCAGCCGGAAGGAGTATATCGTCACCTCCGCGCCTTGCTCTTGTAAGGCCAGGGCCAGCCGTTCGGTGGAAGAAGCGATGCCGCCGCGCAAAGGATGCGCCGGAGAAAGTATTATCACTGAATGAAAAGTTAGAGACATGTCCGTTAGTCAATGATTGTTTGAAGTAGTTTCAGGGGTTTGGAAGAGGCGAATTGTTGCGCCCCTTTGCTCCTTAGGGCCGGGTGATGCGTTCCGGGTTCCAGCAGCCCGATGGAGTATTCAGCATCCTGAAATTACTTTGATTCTTCTGCAGTTCGTGTCTTCCTTTGTCCCAGTCCGATGGTTTGGGCGATGTGATACGTATCGCGGTCCGAAGAGCTGCGAGCTACCAATTCGGCCAGAAAACCCGTTACGAAGAGGACAGTACCGATGATCATACAGGTCAGGGCTATATAAAAGTAGGGGTTATCCGTGACCAGAATGGTGGGTAATCCCTGATTCAGGCGATACAGCTTTCCAAACCCGATATACAGAGCCGCGATGAGGCCCAGCATAAAAATGAGGGTGCCCAGCAGGCCAAAAAAGTGCATGGGCCGCTTGCCGAACTTACCGACAAAGGTGATGGATAAAAGGTCCAGAAAACCGTTGATGAAGCGCTCCAGTCCGAATTTGGTTTTGCCGTACTTGCGGGGGCGGTGTTCGACGACCTTCTCTCCAATGCGTTTAAAGCCCGCCCATTTGGCAAGCAGTGGGATGTAGCGGTGCATTTCCCCATAGACTTCTATGCTTTTGACTACGTCCTGCTTGTAGGCTTTCAGGCCGCAATTGAAATCGTGCAGCTGTATCTTGCTGATCCAGCGGGTGATGGCGTTGAAAAACTTGGAAGGGATGGTCTTGGATAGGGGATCGTGCCGTTCTTTTTTCCACCCTGATATAAGGTCGTAGTTTTCTTCTGTGATCAGCCGGTAGAGTTCGGGAATTTCATCAGGACTGTCCTGCAGATCGGCATCCATGGTAATAACGACATCACCCTTTACCTGATCGAATCCGGTATTGAGGGCGGCAGATTTGCCGTAGTTGCGGCGAAACTTGATGCCTTTAACCTGCGGGTTTGCCTCCGACAACTCTTCGATGACCGCCCAGGAGCCATCGGTGCTGCCGTCGTCCACCAGGATAAGCTCGTAAGAGAAACCGTTGTCTTCCATCACCCGCTGTATCCAGCCGGTGAGCTCCGGAAGGGATTCCTCTTCGTTTAGTAAAGGGATGACCACAGATATATCCATGCTCGAGCGTGAATTATTTTTACAAAAGTAATTACCGTCGCCTCATCACAGCAGCCAGCGCCAGTGAAATAATGAATCCGCCGATCAGGCTCCAGGCGAAACTCAGCAGTATATTAGAAAGCGTCAACTCAAAACTCTCTTTCTCATACTGTTGCTGCATCTGCTCCACATTGTCCTCTCCTAATACACCTGACATACGTTCCAGGTTTTCCAGGACCAGTTCCCGCTGTATTTCCACCAGGACCGGGTCAAAAAAGTTAAACATGAGATAGTTGAAAGCGTAGTACAATACGCTGGCTAATACGTAAACGGTAAAAGCCGTGCGCAGCGCCTGTTTCAGGTCGTACTCCCGCCCCAACTCCGCTCTTTCCTGATGGCAGGCCATTGCCATAAAACCGATGTAGATGAGCAGCGACCCCCAGTTTACCCAGGAGCTCAGCATCAGGCGTGGGCTGATGGCGTAGAAGAGTAAAAAGTAAGCGATCGTAACCAGGCCGGCGAATGCCCCGTATTTGATATTTCTATTCAAAGGTATAATATTAAATGACGGGGCAAAATTAACAAAATTCGTCCAGGAAGGGCAGGTTGTTTCTGTTTGTTCTGATATGAAAAAGCGGCGCTATTTTTCCCAGGAAGAAAATAACGCCGCTTTTGTTTCTTTAAAGCTAAGGGTCAGGCATTTTCCGGATTGCGCTTCATTATCGCTCCAACGATAGCGGAAACGATAGCGCCCATGATCACGCTGCCGATCAGGCTCTGTATAAGCAGGCGGCCGGGTGTCATCGTATCGCGCATTTGGGCCATCAGCTCTTCGATTTGGTCTTCGCTCATATTAAAGCGTTCGTACATGCGCTCCGTTTCCTCCAGTACTGTTTCGAGGTAATCGGGCTCGATGACCGTCGCGTACAAATACGTGAACAGACCGTTCAAAATACCGATGATAACGACGACGCCGAGACCGATCAGGAAAGCATTTTTGAAACTGATAAAACCGTTATTCTCGCTATCGCGAAAATTCCGGACAGCAATGACGATAACGCCTACGAAAAGGACGAGTGAGATAAGCAGATTCAGCGCCATCATACCAAAGCCGGCGCCGGGGCTGGTCATTCCCGTAAGGTTACCGATCAGGGCGTAAACAATAAAGACCAGTGCGCCGATCAGACCGTAGCGAAGAATGGTCGGCCCGATAGAGGAAGGATTAACGGGCGCATTGGGATTGTCAAGGGTGCTCATAATGAAGTGGTTTTAGGTTCTGTAATGAGAGCCTATCCTCAACCTATTCTCAACGACGAGGCCGGCTTCTGGTCAGGCTCCGGATGATAGTCAAAAACAATACTTAAGTTGCAAATAAATCTCCTGACGATAAAAGAAATTCTATGGATATTCAAAAATAGCCGACTGATTGTTGTTGACGACGGCCAGTACCGCGCCGGTCAGTTCACGCCCCAGCAGAGGGGTATTGCGAGACCGGGAGCGGATATCCTGCAGGTGCGGAGTCCATCGTTTGTGGGGATGAAAAACCGTAATATTCGCCGGTTGCCCGGCCTCCAGCCGCGGCGCCGGCAGGCCGAACAGTTGCCGGGGGCGCAGGGCCAGGCACTGAACAAGCGTTTCTACCGGCAGTTCCGCACCCAGCGTGGTTTGTAGTAAACCATAGGTAGTTTCCAGCATAACGGCGCCGAAACCGGCAAAGGGAAATTCCAGCTTTTTGCGCTCTTCCTCGAGTGGAGTGTGGTTGCTGCTGATGATATCGATCGTTCCGTCCTTAAGGCCTTCCCACAAGGCTGCCCGATCTTCGGCGTGGCGCAGGGGCGGTAGTACTTTGAGGTTAGTATCGAAATCCCGGAGATCCTCATCCGAGTAGGCGAGGTTGAGTACAGCCACCGACCCGGTAACCGGCAATCCCCGTGCTTTGGCCTCGCGCAAGCGCTGCACCGCGCCGGCGCTAGACAGGTTGGCCAGGTGCAAACGGCTGCCGGTATATGCCAGCAATTCCAGGTCACGCTGCGTCATCAGTTCCTCAGCGATGGCGGGAATCCCTTTCATTCCGAGGGAAGTACTCATGATGCCTTCGTGTATCTGCCCCTCTCCGGCAATATGATAATCGAGCGGCTGGTTGATCACCACACCATCAAAGGTGGTGACATACTGTAGGGCACGAAGCATCAAACCGCTGTCCTGCAGTGGATATCTGCCGTCGGAGAAGGCGACGGCTCCGGCGGCGTGCATGTCTATCATCTCGGTAATATCCTTGCCCGCGCAATTTTCGGAAACAGCTCCGATAGGATAACAGTCGACCAGGCCGCCGCGGGTACTGTTTTTGACATAAAGGATTTCCGATTTGGTATGCATGACCGGGTTGGTATTGGGCTGACAGGCAATGCTGGTGAACCCACCGGCAGCCGCAGCATCCCGGACAGTTTCCAGGTCTTCCCGCTGTTCATACCCAGGATCGCCCGTATACACGCCGATGTCCAGCCAGCCGGGCGATACATAAGCCTCCCCGGCATCCAGCATTTTTACGCCCTCCGCTTCAATGCCCGTGTCAATTCGTTCAATCAGGCCATCGCGAATCAGTAGGTCGCCCTGTGTCTGATCTGTTTCGGAATTGGGATCGATAATGGTGACGTTCTTGATGAGCAGATCCATACGGTTCGGAATTTCGGCCAAAAATAAGAAGAAGTTGGGAGAGTATCATGGTCTTGTGGGTATGCGGTTTCCCGGTATCGTGGCTTCCTGCTTACCTGGCTGCATCGGCTGGAAACCACAGGTTGTTTTTCCAAACAGCGGTATCGCTGCGTTGGTACAGATTGGTGGATTGGGGCTGCAGCAGTAACTCATCCAGAAAGATGGCTTCCTCGCGAGGTACATCCGGGTTTTGGAAGGCGATGCGTAAGTGAGTACCGGCCTCCTTTCGCTGGAAGGGCAGGCGGATGAGCGCCCACCCGTTGGAGTCCAGCACCTCTACCAGGCGGCGGGCAGGTTGCCGCTGATGCTGCAGCCAGCTCCCGTCGTCCGGCATGTATTCCACCAGTTCCAGCTCTGTGCGGGCACGCAGGGGGTCGCCCAGGTAAATCCACACGGAGCAATAGTATTGACTATCGGCCGCCATCTGCGGCAGGGGGCCATCGTAAAGGGTATTCAGATCACGCCCCCGGCCCGTATACCCTCCACTCCCGCGATAGGTTTGAGCAGCAGGCAAAGAATCCATGGATAAAAAAACAAAATTTCGCAGATTGTCTGTCGACAACAGGTCTTGCTGTGGATAAAGCAGGGTATCGGCCCGGACCTCCCTTTGTATTTGATTGCGTCGCGCCTCGATCCGCGCTTCAAAGCTGGCGAGCGGCAGTTTGTATAAGGCCAGGCGCTGGCCTTCGTAGAGCAGCTCGGTACCCTGCTGAAAGTGCTCGTAGCGCTCCCGCTCCTTTTCGAACTCCTGTTTGTCCCAAGCCAGCAGCAAAGGGCGGCGATCAGGGAAATCATCCAGTATGGCAGGACGGCGATACGGCGGCGTAGCGAGTTGCAGCAGCTTAAGGGTATGGTTCAGACTGCTACGCGTCAGCATGGCGCTGGTCACCGGCAGGCCGGTCTGTACCGAAAGAGCAAGTGATTTTTGCAAAATAAAACCTTCCGGATCCCACCAGAAGTTACCTGATCCGATATTATAGTAAGGCACAGTATGAATCGCCTGGTAATCATCGTATTCAATCTTCAATCTGCTGAACTGCTCGCCGGGCTGAAACTCCCGGACTTCGTCGAGGTCCAGGCTGAAACTTTTGTTAAACTGGTAGGCCTCAAAAAAGAGGACCAGCAGGGAGGCGATAAGGATCAGTGGGCGCCAGCGGCTGTACTTTCCAGCCTGCTGATACACCCAGGTAAAGGCGATGATATTCATGGTAAAATAAAATACCCAGGCAAAACGGCCGATGGAGCGGAATTGACGAATGGGCCCGGTATACTCCAGCAGGCCTTCCAGCCCCGGTATGATGAAGGGCAAGCCCAGGGAGAACAATAAAATAGCGCCGGCGGTGAAAAATATCTTATTCAAAAAAGGATCATAGCGTTCGTGCAGTGCGAGCGGCAACACCTGGAACCGCTGCCGGGCCCAGTGCAGCATAAGAATAATGAAACTCACAACGGCCACCAGACCGACATAGCTCAAACTTTCGTAGTCCAACCAGCGGAACTTAATAATGTGATCGTTGATCCAGCGAAAATAGGGTTGGCTCTGAGAAGTAAATACGCCCTCCAGATAGGCCCGGTAATGAAAGAAACCCCAGGGAAACTCATTGCGATCGGCAATATCATCGGTAGACTTGATCCACCAGAACAATCCCAGTGCCGGCAGTATAATTTGTACACTGTAGTGCAGCAGGTACCGCGGAAGCTTGTTCCACCGCAAGCGGTAGAGAAAGCTGAATAAAAAATAAAAGGATATCACGAAGCCCAGTAGCGCCAGGTAGTAAAAGTGGATCAAGGAATAAAAAGCGAGCAATGCGCCGATAAGCAGGCTCGTACCTACCCGCGGACGCAGGTCAAAGCCCATCAGCAGATAGAGGAGTATGGGCAGCACCTCCGGATGAGCCAGTCCGTAGTGAGCCACCATGCGATGTATTTGCGGAGCGAGAAAGGTCACTCCGATAGCCACCGGGATACTGTACCAGGTGGGCAGCTCCAGCCGCCGGAAGATGAGATAAAGAAAAAAACTACACAGCAGGATACCCAGCAGCATGGAAAAGTTGATGATGGCTATGGTGTAATCAGCGATATCCACCAGATTACGGCTGATAAATTTAATCGTATTCGAGACGATCGGCTGCGTAGCTGCGGGCACGACGTGATCCCCGTAAGGATAGTTCATCCCCTCAAAATGCGTGTAGGTGCTGTCGTACTTGGCGTGGTACCAGATCACCGTGTAGGCCTTGAAACCGTCGCCGTAGGGTTCGATGACTTTATTGGGCGTGTGAAAATATTCGTTGAAATACACGAAAATGCACAGAAAGGTCAGTGCGAGTAAGAGTAGGCGTCCCCAGGGTTCTTTGATCCTTGGCATAAGGGCATAGCTGATTTGACGCCAAAGGTATAAAATTCACGGCTTCAGTGTTGCATGATTTCACAGCTTCAGTATCGCAAGGCTCCGTAGCCTCCCGGTTTCAGTACCGGGCGGCTTCCCGGAAGCACTCGTTCAGGTAAACACAGCGCTTTTGTCAATACCCCAGGGAACAAGGCAGTCCCGAAGCTATGAAACCCTCATCACACTTTCCACAACCGCAGGAGCATCACCTCAGCGGCGATGAACACCAGGGCGAGGATCAGACAGAGGCGCCAGAGCGTCATCCCCTGGGTGCGTTCTTCTATCTGGGCGGTCAGTACGGCCGTATCGAGAATATCGATGACGTTGAAACTTGGATTGTTGAACTGCTGCAGCTCGGAAGCCGTGTAATAGTCGAGCACCGATTCGCGACGGTTATAATTGAAGGCGTATTTGGCCAGCACGCTGTCGGCCTGCAGAAACAGATCGTAGAAGCCCGCTTCGGGGATCTGATTGCCGATGCCCAGAAAAACCTTATTAGCCACGATGCGCTGTTCGGGGATAAATTCTTCTCCAACGCCCTTGAGCTTGTAAACGATTTCCTGACTGGAGGCCAGGTGATTGGCTTCGATCACCTCATCGCGGCCGATGGTGTAGGCAATCTGACGCGCTTTACGCGAAGAGATGGCCATTTTGTAAAGCATGGGGATGAAGATTTCCCCATTTTGAATGAGGTCGTTGTAGTCCTGGTCTAGCGGGGCGGCGCACAGGTAGAGGTTTCCCTGTCCGACCTGGTATTTCGACAGGAAGGCGTTCCCGTCGCGGTAGCTCAGCAGGCGTTCTTCTTTGCGGCTACCGAAATCATTGAGCCGGAAATTGCCGGTAGTCGAAGGCAGGCGCAAATTGGCGCTCTGGTTTTCAAAGACATCGCGGAAGATAAACTCCTCGGTATTGATGGTTCCTACCTTTCGCGGTTCATCCTCAAAAGCAACCAGCGCGTTGGCCGGGAAAGCATCCAGAAAGGATTTGTAAGAGGCAATATCCGCGTTGCGCCCCGGAAAAAGCAAGAGGTTGCCGCCGTTGGAAACAAACTGATTGAGCTCAAAGGCCAGTCCGGAGGATATGGCCTGCAGATCGTTGAGTACAATCATCTGATAGGTCGGGAACTGTGAATAGTCAAGATTACTGCTCAGCTGATTGATCACCTTGAAGTATTCGATGCTGTTGAAAGCGGCATCGAGAAAGCGGTTCGGGGATTCGGAATTGATGACCAGTGTACGGATTTCTTCGGCTACGTTGAACGTGAAGTAATACTGATCGTCGAACTGCACGGGATAGTCCGTAATTTCCAGCGTCGCTTCGTGCCAACCGGTCCTCAGAATGGTAATATTGACGGTATCGGTAACCGCGGAACGGGCGGGAATGCTCAGGGTGCCTACCGGCTTGTTCTGACCCTCGTAGCGAATCGAAAGGCGAATATTTTCTTCATCCTCATCGCTGAGGTTCCGGACACGCACCACCAGTTCGTTGGTCTGATTGACCATCTGCACCGGCGCCTCAAACCAGGCCGAATCGATGCTGATGTTACGCTCCTGCACCGATTGCAGCGGAACCAGGTTGACATCTCTGGTCGTATCCGTGTAAGTATCCAGATCAGTAATGTTGCGCTGAAAATCGGAAATAAGATAACTCAACTCGTCATCCTTAACCCCGGTATTCAAGGCTTGTTCCTGACGGGTGAGTACGGCCGACAACTGTCGTACTGCCGGGGAGATTTCCACCTCATCGATCAGTGCCAGGGCGTCCTCCTGAGAAACCAGCCGCTGGTGACGGCCTTCGAAATCATTGGTCAAAATCTGAAAATCGTCCTCTACAGTATAGGCTTCCACGATCTCGCGGGCGCGCTGCTTGCTCTTTTCCAGCAGGGGCACATCCTGACTCAGCGCACTCATACTGAAGGAGTTGTCCAGAAAAATACTAACCGCCTTACGTCCCTCTGTCGCCTCGGCGTCTTCGGCCGGAATAAAAGGTTGGGCAAAAGCCAGCACCAGAAATGCAAGGGCCAGCAAACGCATCGCCAGCACCAGCAGATTGCGCAGTTTGCGGCGGGCGCTGCTCTCCTCTTTCACCTCGCGCAGAAAACGCACATTGGTGAAATACACTTTCTTGAACCGGCGAAAGTAAAAAAGGTGCAGAATAATAGGAATAGCTAAAGCCGCCAGGGCAAATAAAAAGGTCGGGTACAGAAATTGCATGTCAAAATATGTTGTAGCGTCGCTGTCTTTCTGATTATTCAAACGGTGAATATACCAAACAATACGTTCGGCAAGGCAAATTGTTGTGCGGTTTTTGGAAGGAAATGAATACGCGAAAGGAAATGGAGGATTTCATTGGTTTGATGGCAGCCCGGCACAGTGAAAATCGAATATTCGCTACTTCCGGAACTTTGCACTTCCCCCGGATGTACTATTTTTGCAACTTTTCAGAATTGCCATAACACGCACAGAATACATGCCCAGCTATAAAATCAAGGAAATATTCTACACCCTGCAGGGAGAAGGCGCCCAGAGCGGCCGCCCCGCCGTTTTCTGTCGCTTTTCGGGCTGCAACCTCTGGAGCGGCCGGGAAGAAGACCGCCATAAGGCCATCTGCCAGTTTTGTGATACCGATTTCTGGGGCACCGATGGCCTGAACGGCGGCCGCTACCCTACCCCGGCCCAACTCGCCGGCAAGGTAGCCGGTCTGTGGCCCGAAGGTCAGGGAGGTAAGCCCTACGTGGTCTGCACCGGCGGCGAACCGCTGCTGCAACTCGACGAGGCGCTGGTGACGGCCTTCCACGAACGCGGCTTCGAAGTGGCCGTGGAAACAAACGGCACCCGGACACCGCCCCCCGGCATCGACTGGATATGCGTCAGTCCCAAGGCGGGCGCCGAACTCTTGCTATCACAGGGACAAGAGCTCAAGCTGGTCTACCCCCAGCCCGGCGCTGAACCCGAACGCTTCGAGGAGCTTGATTTCGAGCATTTCTTCCTCCAGCCCATGGACGGGCCGCACGTCGAGCGGAATACGCAGCTGACGCTGGATTACTGCCTCAAGCATCCTCATTGGAGGCTTAGCCTGCAGACGCACAAAGTGCTCGATATCCCCTAGCGCGCCGAGTGATCAATAAGCGCTCCTGGAAAACCGAGAGTTATTGATTGCTCGTCGCTTAATCAACGCTCCTGTTCGTGATGCCGCGAAAGTGCTGCCGCCTCGATGAAAATTCTTTTCACCACCGGAAATCTTTCCCGGATTTTTTCCTCCAGTCGTTCTACGGCTGCTTCTACCTCGGAGGATGACAACTCTCCTTTGAATCCAATATCCAGCGCTACCAGTACCTCGTGGGGACCGAAATACATCGTCAGAGGGCGCCTGGCGTGTCGCACGGCAGGGTCTGCGATCGCTAATTCATGGATCCCGTTAGACATCGCCGTATTGGCTCCTTCGCCGATCAGCAACCCCTTACTTTCGTAGGCGAGGAAGACGGCGATAAGCGCCAGAATGACCCCAATTGCAATAGAAGCAATGGCGTCGTAAACCGGTTTTTCATAATAATGCCCTAGAAAGAGGCCGAAGAAGGCGACGACTATTCCCAGCAGAGCGGCGGTATCTTCCAGGATTACCGCAAAGCTGCTGGGGTCTTTACTTTCCTGGATCGCTTTCCAGTAACTTCGCCTGCCCTTGAATTGCCGGAAATTTCTGACCGCCAGGTATAAGGCCACACTTTCAAAGATAAAAGCCAGGCCCAGCACCAGGTAGCTCCAGAAAGGATCGCTGAGCGGCGCCGGGTGTTCAAGGTGGGAGATACCCTTATAAAGTGACATTCCGCCTCCAATTGAAAAAATCAGGATTGCTACGATCAGCGACCAGAAGTACAGTTCCTTACCGTAGCCGAAAGGATGCGATTCATCCGCCGGTTTTTTACTTTGACTAAGACCGAGCAGTAGCAGAAATCCATTACCGGTATCTACCAGCGAGTGGATACCTTCGGATACCATAGCGGAGCTACCGCTGATAGAGGCCGCGATAAATTTGGAAACGGCAATGAGCAGGTTGGCCACGATGGCGCTGTAAATGGGAACTTTGGAGGAAGCCATGGGCGGAGTAACTTTATTTTGAGAAATTACTAAAGATTAAAAGGAAAGAGGTCAATACCTTGCAACGAAAAGAAGGCCCAATGGTTTGAGAACCCCTTCCAAAAACATCCTTAAAACCTTCTGCCCTGCTCTCCGTTGAGTTGATATGAAACCAACTATAGCTATCGCCGGCGCCACGGGGTTTATTGGTCGCTGGTTTATGGAAAAATACAAAGACCAGTATCAGTTCATTGCCTTGTCGCGCAGATCCATGCAGCCCGATCTCCCCGATCCCAATATAGAGTGGCGAGAGGTGGAACTCTACTCTTTTTCCAGCACCATGGAAGCGCTGCGAGGGGCGGATTATGCCTTGTACCTGGTTCATTCCATGCAACCCTCCACCAGGCTGAGCCAGGGCACTTTCGACGATACCGACATCCTGCTCGCCGACAACTTCGCCCGCGCGGCGGAGAAGAACGGGCTTCAGCAAATCCTCTTCCTCAGCGGTATACTCCCCGAAGACAAAAGCCACTTTTCCCGCCACCTGCGAAGCCGCTACGAGGTGGAACAGACGCTGGCTTCCTGCAATGTTCCCGTAACGGTACTACGAGCCGGTATTATCGTCGGGCCCGGCGGTTCCTCCTTCCGCATCATCGAAAAACTGGTGCGCCGCCTGCCGGTGATGGCCTGTCCGCAATGGACCCATTCACGCACCCAGCCCATCGCATTGGAGGACACGCTGCGCATCATTGATCACTGTATGGGTAACCCGGCCTGCCACGAACAAACCTACGACATCGGGGGGCCGGAGGTGACCACCTACATCGATATGATGCGCAAGGTAGCCGAACTGCTCAACAAGCGCCGGCTCATCTTTCCGGTGCCTTTCTTTTCCGTAGGATTGTCCAAACTCTGGGTCGCGCTATTCGCCGACGCCAGCACCACGCTGGTCTCTCCGCTTATTGAGAGTTTGCGCTACGAATTACTGGTATCACCCAACCGGCTGATGCAGGAATTCCCTGATCGCAAACCCTACGAAGCGGCCGCCCGCCGCGCGCTGACGGAAAAAGACAGCATTCCCCGGCTCCCCGCGCATCGACAAGCGGAAGAACAACAAAATACCGTCCGTAGCGTACAACGCCTGCCCAACCCCGGCAACCACACCGCCACCTGGGTGGCGCGGCGCTATCAAACCTGGCTACCCCGCTTCTTCCCGTACCTGATCCGGGTAGAGCAGGAAGGGGAAACTTCCAGGTTCCGCTTCGGCTTCTGGGACCTGCTGCAACTGCGCTTTATTCCCGACCGCAGCAATGACGACCGCCAACTGTTCTACATCGTCGGCGGGGCCCTCGTCAAACGGCGTGACTACGGCTGGCTGGAATTCCGCCGCGTGCTGGGCGGACGCTATATCATCGCGGCGATTCACGAGTTCGTGCCGACCCTCCCCTGGTTCATCTACATCATGACCCAGGCGATGGTCCACCTCTGGGTGATGAAACGGTTCGGGAAATACCTGGAGGATGCCGGGGAAAGTCGGGAGGAAGTCAGGGAAGGTCAGGAGGAAGTCAGGAAATAAGTCGGGAGGAAGTCAGGAGAGTCAGGGAAAAAGTCGTGGAGCTACTGGCGCCAAAAGCGTATATTTCAGAAAAAAGCCAGAAATGATGCGTCTTTTATCCATAGCATTATTGGCCTGCTGGATAATGGCCTGTGAAAATTTTCCTTTAAAGTATCCCTATCGCTTTTTCGTTACTTCTCGCGCCGACCTAAAGGTCGGTAAACCTGGAAAGAAACAGGCTGTAAGCCTGTGCTACATGGGAAACATTTTTTCCGTACATTTCTACAAACCATTTCCAAAGAAATGAACTTAATTCGACAAAAGCCCTGCGTGACCAAACAGAATAGCTGAATAATTCATAAGGCCTTAACCCATTCAATGAAACCAGTTATGCACGAGGACCACCTGCAAATTCACGCTTTCCGCCTGCAGCCCGGGCAGGACCTGCGAAAAGAGATTCAGGCTTACGCCATAGAGCAAAACATCGAAGCCGGCTGGATTATGACCGGCGTAGGCAGTCTGACCCAGACCCACTTGCGCTTTGCCAACCGCCCCGACGGCGTCATGGCCAAGGGCTATTTCGAGATCGTCAGCCTCGCCGGAACGGTCAGCCGCCACGGGGTGCACCTACACCTCTGCATCAGCGACAGCCGGGGTCGCACCACCGGCGGTCACCTGCTTGAGGAAAATTTCGTCTACACTACCGCCGAAATCGTCATCGGAGAATGTAAGGAACTGATCTTCACCAGGGAGAAGGATGAGGAGACCGGATGGCGGGAGCTTAGTGTGAGCAGGAAGGAGTAAGCAGCCGGCAGTCCAAAGCATAGAACTGCCAGTTTTTTAAAAAACTGGCAGTTCTATGCTACCCAGTCTGAAACCCAGCCGTTAATCTGTCTCAAACTCAATGAGATCCTGTTCATATTTCACATTGAATCCCTCCCACTCTTCCCGGATCAAACCAATATCTTTGGCGTAGTAAAAGATACGGCGGGAAATATTATCATCGAAAGGTTTTTCTCCCAGCTTCATATAGCGATCCTCGAACACGGTGATCACCTGCTCATAAGTGATGCCGTGTATTTCCAGCGTACCTCCTTTTTCTACAAGCTCATAAGCAAAGTAAACATACACCGGCCCCTCCACCGGGTGGTCCTGGTACCGTACCGTGTCAGTTGTCCACCGCGATCCCGGTTCAGCGTTTTCGTCCAGGAATATCCACTCGTTATTATTGCCGTCTTCGGGTGAGCGGAAGTACTGGAAATACTGTCCGTCCTGAACTCGGATGTAGAGGTAATCGCTGAGTTTGATGTATTGCCTGCCTGGGGCAATGGTATCCTTCAGTACGGATAATTCCGGGTAAGCAAAGGTCGTATCGACGGTCAGGTTGACATCATCATATCTTATATACCGGGATTCGTACAACCACCGGTGATGCTAGCCGAGGGGGAAGTAGGCTCCGAATGCGCTGTATATCGTATCCGGGGGCGCCGTGGTGGTCGTATCGACAGGCTCATCGCTACTCGTATCCGGAGGTGAGACCACATTCGTGGAATCCACGGGCGGTTCCGGATCTGCCGGGGTAAGAGAAACTTCTTTCTCACAATGAGAAAAAGAGAACAGGAAAAGAAAGACCGGGATTAGCTGCTTACTATTCATGGTATTGGATTTCATCCTGGCTGGGCAATGTTAAGATATGTTTTTTTAAAAAATTATCCATGACCCAAAAAACCTATTTGCAAAGTGTCAGACTCCTTTTGTGAAAGCGACTGTTCTCTGCGCCCTCATACGCGCCTTATTAAAGGCAGTGCCGCGCATTTCCCTTTTTGAAGTAGCTTTTCGCTGGCGCGAAAAATGACTTTTAGATCCCACGCAGAGCCGCAAAGAACGCAAAGTCCATGGCCGGCAGCGCCGCCCTGTTTTAGTTCAACGATCTATTTGCTCTGCGAACTCTGCGCCACTGCGTGGGGCACCCTGCAAGCCTCGCACACGAAGGGCAGCTGTGCCGGCGGTAAGTGGCACGCAGAGCCGCTGAGGTCGCTAAGTTTAAAGAGCTTTTTAGTGAAAAGCCACCCTTCTCTGCGTTCTTTGCGCCTCCGCGTGTCATAATAACAAGCCAGTACAGCCGTCTTGCTTGCTTTGCGCGCCTTTATTCCGCTGTTTCCGGAGCGTAGTACTTCAGAAACTCCGCGTACACTCCGTTTCGTTGCAGCAGCTCCGGGTTCCCGATCACCACGAGGTGCTCGCGCGCCCGCGTGAGGGCGACGTTGAGCTTGCGGTCGACCCCCTCTTCGGAGAGGGAGACCAGCGAGGTGAGCTGCTCGATGCCGTTGGTACACAGCGAGATGAGGATGATGTCGCGGGCGCCCCCCTGGTAGCGCTCGACGGTATCGATGGTCAGCTCGTCGGGGTCCATACCCTGTTCTTCCAGCACCTGGCGGATCTGGGCGATCTGGGCGCGGTAGGGCGTGATCACGCCGATGCTCTCCGGTCCGAAGGAGCGGCCACCTCCCTCGTATAGGGCGCGGAAGGCGGCGATAAGCCGGCCGATCAGTTCCGCCTCATGACGGTTGGTTTTCTGAGTGACGCTGCCTTCATCGACCAAGGTGGGTAAAAACAATACGCGGCGGCTGAGCAGCTGTTGCGATAATTCTTCGCCCTTGGCAAGAGCCGGGAACTCAATATCAGCCAGTTGGCGGCGGTGGAAGGGCAGTGCTTCGGGGAGAATTTTAAGGCTGCCCGCGTAGAAGTGTTCGTTAGGAAAGTGCATGATGTCGCGGTGCATGCGTCCCTGGTGGCTCAGCTGGGCGAAGGCCCAGTCCCAGTTGGCGTCGATGCAGCGCTTGTAGAGGCGCTCGAAGAGAGAATTGCGCAGGTTGGCCAGTCCCAGGCGCTGCAGATCCTCGTCAAAGACCTGGGAGTTGTCGCCGTCCTGCACCACTACCGCCGGTAATTGTTTGTGATCGCCGATGAGAACGAAACGGCGGAAGCGGGGCAGCAGACCCACCAGCAGCGGTTCCAGTATCTGAGAAGCCTCATCGATCAGGACGCGGTCGAAGGTCTTGAGTTCCATCAGTTCCGGCCGGTTGCTGATGGAGGCAACGGTAGCTACGACAATCCGGTGCCGGTCGATAATGTTGCGCAGTTCCTGCCGGGTGCTCGTCTTCTGGATCTTGGCGCGCAGCAGCTGCCCGCGGAAGCGTTCGGCGGTGGAATAGCGCGAGCCGATGCGCAGATAGTGGTCACGCATATCTTCCCCGAGCGATTCGATGGCCTCGCAGATCTCATCGACGGCGCGGTTGGTATAGGCCAGCAGGAGCAGGTGCTCTTCGGTATTGACCATCAGGTAACCGACCAGGTGCTTGAGCATCATGCTGGTCTTGCCGGTGCCGGGTGGTCCCCAGAGCAGGAAGTAGTCCTCGGCGGCCAGGATGCGTTTGAAGATATCTTGCTGCTCGTCGGTCAGTTCAACAGGTGGCTGGCAGGGGGGCAGACTGCCTTCGCGGGGCGGGCGGCGGCCCAGCAGCAGGTCGCGCTTGTCTTTATCGATGGTGGCAAATTCGTACAAGCCCCGGTACAGCGACAGGAAGCCGCTGTCGAACAGGTCGTGTTCCAGGTTCCAGCGGTCGTAGCGCTCGAAGAGGTCGTCGTTGAACTGCCGCGAGCGCAGGCGTACGGTTACCGTCTCCTTGCTCAGCTCCAGGATGGTGCATTTGAAAATCTGGTTGGACAGCACCGAGTCCGATTCCGCGTCGAAGGGGTACAGGACGGCGATATCGCCTTCGCGAAAATTGGCTAGTCCGTGCGTATCTTCCGTTTTGTCGAAGACGATGAGCGGTTCGGCTTCGCGGGCGTGATTGTCGCGTACGCGCAAATGGTTGAGGATGTCATAGCTATCGGTTTTCTCCTCCAGCTCGTTGAGCCAGAGGGAAGCCTGTCCGTTGAGCGATTCCAGTCCCTGCACGCCCGTTTTGGCCAGGCGATGCTCGCGGGCGATGAAGCCGGCGAAAGCGGTGAAGTACTTCTGCTCCAGCTCATCGAGCTTGCCGAAGGCCCCGGCGAAGTCAGCCAGGTCGTTACGGAAGAAGCCGCGCGCCTGCGGGAAGCGGCTGGGACGAAGACGGCCGAACAGGCGGCGCCCCTGCACGAGCAAGTCCTGGTCCGGCTCACCCAGTTTTGTCAGCAGCCGCTCGATAGCCAGCAACTGGTTGCGCAACTGCAACGCCTCGTACTGCTGGGCTTTCACCTGCGGGGCATAGCGCAGCGTTTGCTCCTGCTGGCTGGAGTAGAGGATGTAATTGACCGGATCTGTTTTATGGCCGAAGGTCGAGCGGATGAGCAGGTCGTAGAGCAGCGTCTGGGTAAAATGATTATTACTCAGTCCGTGGCGGTTCGGCATAAAAGGTTTGCCGCTCTTCAATTCCACGATTGCGGATTTATCCTGGTGCTGGTAAAAAAGGTCGAGACGCCCCTGCAAGCCGTAGAGCTCAGAATAAAATGAAGGTTCGAGATAAGCGTGCGCCGGATCGATGCCCTGTTCGGGAAATTCCCGGAGGATGACGCGCTTCAGGTTAATGAAGTGGCCCTGTGCCGTCTGCATGATCTCGCGGATCTCGCGGTCGGAAAAGAGGCAGAAGGCCAGCGGGTTGAGCTGAAAAACCTGAGGGAAAAGTTCTTTAAACGTAGCTTCGGGATTGCCGAGCAGCTCGTCCAGAAAGAAGTTGGCGATATTTCCGATGACCAGGTACTTGGTCACCGGGAAGGGCAGGAATTTCTTCAGCAGGTGCAGCCAGGGTTCGGCGCCGTCGGGTTTGAAGCATTCGGCGACGGCCGTCACATCAACCAGGTAGTCGGGCTCCACGACGAAGGCGCGCGGCCGGTAGACGCCCTGGGTGTCGATCTCCACATCCAGCAGGTTGAGCGTCACCGGCAGTCCGAAGACTTTGCGGATGGTTCTGATGGTGGGATTGAAATTTTCGTTGCGTTCCGGCAGCCCGTACTGCACGCGGAGGATATCCTGCGGCTGCTCCTCGTCGCGCACCAGCAGTTGCTGGGCTGCGGCGTCATCCTCCAGGACCACCACCCGGGCTTTCGCCTTGAAGGCCTGGATGTCTACCGGGGCGACCAGCGCCGGCCAGCGAGCCGGTATTTGCAGTCCTGTATTTTGCGGAAGCGGGACCTTGAGCAAACCGGCAATACAGGTACAGAGGGTTTTCAGACCCAGGGCGTAAATCTCTTCCACTTCTTCGGGCTCCAGCCTGTCCTCCCGCAATTCCCCGGCGCGTTTGCGAAAGTGATGAATGTAAAATTGCTCCCGTTTATCGAGGCCGTGCTTGTGCCCCGCGTAGGCGATGCGGGCGAAGAGGGTGGAAAAGTGAAAGCGCTCCTGTTTGGTTACCTCGACAAAGAGCAGCCCGAGCAGGCGGTACAGGGCCTTTACTTTGGCGACCGGTTCCAGTTCTTCGTTTTTATCGATCTTCGCTACTTCCCGGTAAAACAAGTCGGCCAGCGCTGCTTCGTTCATAGGTGCTTTTTGTTAGCGTGTTCGACGCGAAGATAAGAAGTGTCGGACAGAGTTGCCAGAAGGTCGGCTCGGAGAATAGCGGGAATCATCATCAGGGGATGTATAAGGCGGCAAAATCAGCGCTTTGCTGTTTTTGTTATTCAGAAAAAACTGATTTTTGACCAAAATAATAATATGGTCGGAAATTGGTTAAGCATAGCGTAATACCGGTTAAAGTCCGCAGGATAGAATGTCGGGGTTTGGAAACCTCGACGAACATGTATTTGGAAACTTAGTTGAACTGAAACCATGCAACAAAAAGGAATTTTATTACACCTTTCCCTTCTTCTCCTGTTCATGCTCAACGCCTGCCGGCATCCGGAGCCCGTTCCTCAGAGCGGCGCGGCCCAGGCCTTCGACTGGTGGGTATTCCAGCGGGCTTATCCGGATGGGCGCCTGCGTTCCGACCGGCTCTTCGAAGCTTTCCGGGAGTATCGCAATTTCAGTTTGCGGGACGAGCTGCCCGCATGGCAATCGCTGGGCCCGAAAAACGTAGGCGGACGCACGCTTTGTCTGGCCTTTCACCACGACAATCCGGACATCATCTTCGCCGGCTCGGCAAGTGGAGGGTTGTGGAAAACGACCACAGCGGGCAAAGGCCCCGAAGCCTGGGCGCCCGTAGCCACGGGCTATCCGGTGCTGGCGGTGTCGAGTATCGCTATTGATCCTAACAACCCGAATATTATGTACATCGGCACCGGTGAGGTGTACAACTACGAAGCCGCCTATCCCGGCATTGTGCAGCGTTTCACCCGGGGCAGCTACGGCATCGGCATTCTGAAGTCGACCGACGGGGGCCGCAGCTGGCGCCCCTCGCTCGACTGGACGCAGACCGAGCAGCGCGGCGTCTGGGGGATCATCATCAATCCGGAGAATCCGCGGACGCTTTTCGCCGCCACCACGGAAGGGCTCCTGACCAGCTACGATGCGGGCTTCACCTGGCGCAACGCTCATCACCTGCGCATGGCTATGGACCTGGAACTTGACCCGGCGGACACCAGCCGCCTCTTTGTCGCCTACGGTAGTCTCAACAGCCCTGACCGCGGCGTGTATCGTTCTACCGATGGCGGCCGTTCTTTTCAAAAACTCGATCAGGGGATTATCGATTTCTACCGGGGCAAGACCATGCTGGCCATCAGCCCTTCCGATCCCGATGTGATCTATGCCTCCGTAGCCAGCCAGACCGCCAGCATCGGGTTGTACAAGTCGATCGACGGCGGCGACAACTGGGAACTCATTAATACCGAAAACGTCGCACGCTACCAGGGCTGGTACTCTCACGAGCTAGCTGTCCATCCCGACGATCCTGACCGGCTCCTGTATGTAGGCATAGACGCGCATCGGTCGAGCGACGGGGGTATGAGCCTTACCCAGGTTTCCCGATGGGATCTCTGGGAGCCCGGCGCCACACCGTCGGTGGGTGGGCCGGAAGGACCACCCCGCTACGCCCATGCCGATATGCACGCCGTTTATTACCATCCCCAGGACCCCGACATTATTTTTTTGGCTACCGACGGCGGCGTCTTCGTCTCGGAAGACGGCGGCGACACCTGGGCCGGGCGCAACGGCAGTTACCAATCCACTCAGTTCTACGCCAATTTCTCCAGCTCCGCCACCGACCCGGAGCTAGCCATGGGCGGCCTGCAGGACAATGCCACGGTCATCTACCGCGGTGAGCCGGCCTGGCAGAAAGTGGTGGGCGGCGACGGCATGTCGACCGCCATCTCCCCTATCGATGACAATATCCTCTTTGCATCCTCTCAGAACCTGAACCTGCACCGCAGCGAGGACCGGGGTCAGTCGTTCTTTGAGCTGGCTATCCCCTCCTCCAAAGGCGAGCGCCGGGCCTTCAGCGCACCCTACGAGCTGTCGCCCGTCCATCCCAATGTGATCTACGCCGGCGCCGAGCGCCTGCATCTGTCCCGCAACCGCGGTGAGAGCTGGTCGGCGACTTCTTCCGCCCCCATTGATCCCAACAACCCCATTCTCACCATCGCCCTGAGCGAACAGGACGAACAGCTGATCTACCTCAGCACCGCTCCCCTGGCCGGCGGAACGGCAAAGGTGTGGCGAAGCCGGGACAGCGGGAATTCCTGGACTATGTTGGAGGGTCTGCCAAATCGCATCGCTACCGATATCGTCCTGCACCCCGATGATCCTGCCGTCGTGTATATCACTTTTGCCGGCTTTGGCACGCCGCATCTCTACCGCAGTAAGGACGGTGGCCAGTCGTGGGAGCCCCTCACCAACGGCCTGCCCGACCTGCCGGCCGGCACGCTGTTTATCGATCCGCTTAACCCGGAACATCTGTACCTCGGGAACGATTTGGGCGTCTTCGTCTCCTTCGACGAGGGCGCCAACTGGCAGCTGCACGGCCGCGGAATGCCCGAAGCCGCCATGGTGCTGCACCTGAGCTACTCCCCCGCCAACCGCCGCCTGCGGGCGGCCACCCACGGCCGCGGCGTCTACGAAGTGAACCTGCTGGAACCGGGAAGTACGCCGCCGCCACCCGCCAGGCTTGATATCGTCGTCTCGCCCAACCCGGTCCGCGAGCTGCTCTCCTTCGAACTGAAACTACCCTCCCCTATCCGCCTCTCTATTGATTTGTACAATGCCAAGGGGCAATTGGTCCGTCCGCTGGAAAGCCACCTGCGGGCCGGGCAGTCGACTACCCGCTCTTACGATATCGGCGACCTGCCGGCGGGGGGGTATTTTTACAGGATCAGGGGAAGCGCACTGGATACGGGACGGGAATTTGTGGAAACAGGAAAGGTGCTGAAGATTTGAAAAAAGAAAAGATGGGGAAGTAAACGACATCAGCTTATTTCCAGTTATAAAACTAAACTGCTATTTTAAACAGGAAAACCAAGTGGCGCTGGAAAAGCGCCACTTGGTGGAACAAACCAACACCAACATGTCCTACAACATCCGCCGCGTCGATTATTTCTACGCCAACGTCCCGGACCGCCCCGGTGAAGCTTATCAGATTCTGGAGGATCTCTCTGATCTCGGCATCAACTTGCTGGCTTTTGCCGCCATGCCCACCGGCCCGGATCATACCCAGCTGACCATTTTCCCGGCAGTTAGCGCCGACCTGAAAGATCAGGCCAAAAAAGCCGGTCTGGAACTCATCGGCCCGCACCGAGCCTTCATCGTGCAGGGCAAAGACGAAATCGGCGCGCTGGTCGATATCCACAAACTGCTGTACCGGGCAAAGGTGAACGTCTACGCTTCCAACGGGGTCACCAACGGGCAGGGAAGTTACGGCTATGTCATCTATGTACGTCCGGAGGAGTATGAGCAGGCGGCGGAGGCGCTGGCGCTGTAGGGACAGTTGGCAGTACAATGCTGGTAAATACACCTTCCCGGTAAATCCGATTCCCAGGAAGATGGCGCCGAAGGAGAACTCCTGGATTACTTCAATATCAGACAGCATGTAACCCTAAGCAGCAAATAAAGAGGATCATTTGATCTTATCTTCACCGGTACTGTTCCAGCACGACATCATCGAAGTAAGCGGTGCCGGTAGAGCCGGGTTGCATGATGAGAAAAACGTAGAGGGCATTGATGCCGTCGGGGAAGTAGTCGGTGACAACCAGTTCGATAGACTGATAACCGTTGCCGTTGAGCGTCGTTTCTTTTTTGGTGGAAAAATTGAGCGGCGATTCGCCGGAGAGAAAATGCTCGCCGCGTACCGCCAGGGCGACGCCGGGGCCGGTGACGCCGTCGAGATGGATTTTAGCGCGCAGGACGAGTTTGGCGCCTTCCGGGATTTTGGGATGGCTGGTGATGTGCCGCCAGAAGACCGGCTGTTCCAGGGGGCTACGCTCGGGTACTTCTATTTTGAGGGCGTAGGCTCTAGCTCCTGCTTCATCGCCGTACTTTTCTCCGCTGACCAGCGACCCGGGGGCTTTAAACTGCCAGGTGGTGTCCAGTGGGTAGGGATCCAGAAACCAGGGATGACTTTCGGTTTTGGCGGAAGCCCAATCGGGCAGCGTCGCTTCTTCCAGGAACAGTTCATCGAGATAATATTCCCGCTTAGGAAGTGTGAACTTATCGTATACGCTAAAGGTATTAAGGCTGTTCATCAGACTGGCCAGGGAACCGCTGGGCAGGCGCTCATTGCGGTGCCTTTGCTGCAGCAGGGCGTGTCCCAGTTCATGAAAAACGAGGATCTCGCGTTGCTGATCGGAGTAAGCGTCCCAACAAGGCCGGGATATCTCGACATAAGGCGGCGCTTCGGTACCCAGTGTATGCGTATAGCCGCAAAAAGACTGACTATCCACCTCGATCATCACATTGTTAAAGACAAGCGTAAGCTCATCTAAATCAACATCCATCCCACGCCTCGCCGCTTCCGCTACAAACTGCTCGGCATGTGGCAACAATGCCTCATCAATCGCTCCGGAATAGGATTGAAAAACGGTTCGCTCCAGCAGGTACACACCACCTAGCAGCAAACACAATAACAGGGGGAATAGGATTTTACGGCTCATGGTGTTCGTCGGGATTTGGATTTCATCCAAACATTGTTTTGTAATTTAAACAATGTCACCGGTAAGTTGTGTACCAGGGGCCGCCATTTAACACTTTATTTAACTGTGCGTCTGAAAGAGTAAATAATAAGTGGTTTGCCGAGTGTTCGGGTTGCCGGGGCCTCCGGCCCGGCTTACTGTGGGGAGAGCCGCCTGCTGGCGGCTCTTGTGGGGGCTCGGCTATCGCCTCGCTGATGGGTTGCTTAGCCGTGGAGGCGCCTCGGCAAACCCTCCCCTCAGCGAGGGAGCGAAGTGACCGAGCCCCCACAAGAGGGGTGCAGCAGCACCCCGATCCCCACAGGCGGCCGGGCCGGAGGCCCCGGCAACCCAACCCGCACGAATTAGAACGCACCATTTGGGGTGACGCAATCCGTTTTAACGAGCAACCACATCAAGCCTTGCGCACCTTATACGGTTTGCGATACTTTTTACCCAACATGCGATTGGCCTCCCCGTCTCCTTTAAACTTCTCCTTATCCGGGCGCCACTGCAGGGGTCGCCGCAGCTTGTACGCAATATTGGCGATATTGGATATCGTCGCTGTACGGTGGCCGATCTCTACATCGCAGATGGGGCGCTCACGGGTCTTCATGCAGTCTATCCAGTCCTGATAGTGGTTGTCGCTATGGTACAGGCGCAGTTCATTGTCGCCGATCTCCTTATCCACGATGGCCGGGGGATCGGAATCGAGGAACTGGCGGCTGACGTCGAGCCGGCCATCTGAGCCGATGAAGCGCACGGCCCAGCCGCGTTCGAAATCTTCGTGCACCATTTCTAAGCCGTTCTTATAGCGGAAGCGCAGACCGCGCTTGGCGGTGGGGTCGGTAGGCGGAATCAGTTCGACGGGACCGGTATCATCCATACCCATCCCCCACTGAGCGATATCGAACATGTGTGCACCCCAGTCAGAGAGGATACCGCCGCCGAACTCCTCGTAGTCACGCCACTTGGGCCAAAAGTCGTCGGGCATGGGGGCCAGCAGGTTGCTGTATGGCTTTTCCGGTGCGGGGCCCAGCCAGCGGTCCCAATCCAGGCCCTTCGGCAGAGCCTCGCCTACCTGATCGTAGGGGATCGCCGAGTCGCCTACGTTGACCAGCACGCGCTGCAGCTCGCCCAGATAACCGTTGCGCACCAGCTCACAGGCGTGGCGGAAGTTGCGCCAGGAGCGTTGCATGCTGCCGGTCTGGAACACTCGCTCGTTTTTGCGCGCCGCATTGACCATGGCCCGGCCTTCCCTGACCGTATGCGCCATCGGCTTTTCACAATACACATCCTTACCTGCTTCCATGGCATCGATGGCCGCCAGGGCGTGCCAGTGATCAGGCAGTGCAATGATTACGCCGTCGATATCATCGCGACCGAGCATTTCTTCGTAAAGCTGGTAGCCGCTTACGCCGTCATAATTCGCTTTACCGTTCGCCTCCGCATAGTGCGCGTTGGCCATTTTGGTGAAACGCATCAGCTTCCCCTCAAACACATCGCTGGCGGCGACCATCTGGATGTCCTCCAGCTCCATAAAGCGGCGCCCCAAGCCACCCGATTGCTTACCGCAACCGATGAAGCCCAGGTTGACCTTATCACTGGGCGCGATGTAGCCGGGACCGCCCAGCACGTAACGGGGAACGATAAAAAAGGCGCCCGTAGCCAGGGCGGAACGTTGAAGAAAGTCGCGACGAGAGAGTTGCTTTTGCTGCTTGCTGGTTTTCATATGCGGAATTTTTTATGGAATACTGATTAATTATGTTCTCTGAAAAAAGGATTGAGGATTTGTCCACCTCCGCTTAGGCTTCAGCGGATGAAAAAGGATTGGAGGATTGAAGATCCTCCGACTTCCTAACTATTCTCCTCCACCGTCCGCCACCAGTCGGCAATCATCTTTTCCTCATCGATATCCGTATATACCCAGATTTCGCGTTGGGTATTCTCGGGCGGCGTCATGACCTTTTGTTCCCTGGCCCAGCCCGGTTGATACAGGGCATCGATCAGCGCCAGGTCCCAGATGATGCGCGATTCCGCGTCCGGCGAGTGGCTCAGCCAGCGGGCGGCCAGCAGGTCCCACACCGGTCCTTTACCGGAAAGACGTTCGACAGTGTCCGATAACCTGAATGTAAAATCAAAAAGGGTGTTAACAGGCATGACGTGATACTCCAATCCCTCCGAATTGAGCAGGAAGTTAAAGGCATTGAGATCACGGCGGATGTTGAACTCGTCCTTGTTCCAGACTTTGCTGTCGGCGTCGTAGCGGGCGCCGAGCTGATAGACGGCCACTTTGGGAATAATCTCGGGAGCGAGCTGGATAGCGGAGGCGACATTCGTGCCGGCGCCCGTAGCGACCACGGTCAGCCGGCGTCCCTCCGGCATGACATTGGCGGCGCGGATCAGCATGCGGGCAGCGGGGCTGTCGCGGGCTTCGTAGCCGCCCCAGGGTTTGCCCATGATCATTCCGGCGCCCAGTGGCGCGGGGATATCCATTCGATTCATCAGCCGCAGCAACAGTTCGTTGAGTTCCTGGCTTTCACGCACCGTATTTTCCGGCGCCAGGTGATGCTCCCATTGGGTGGAGGCAAGGCCGTGGATCGTCCAGTCGTCCACCAGCAGGGCGCGCACGACAGCGAAGAGGTCGTCCACCTCATTGGCCGTATCGCAGTCGAGAAAAACATCTAGTGGAGCGCTGAGTGGTCTGTGTGATAATACATTTGCCGAAAGGCTGCTTCCCACCGTAGCGAAGAGCAGGCCGGCAGCTGATTTTTGGAGAAATTGCCGTCGGTGCATCGGTTGATTTGTTTTTCAGTCGAAGAGGAAGTAGAACATCTGGACCTTGAGTAAAATACTTGGTGCTATTCGCTTTTTGCGATTCGCCTTTCGCGGGCTTCGCTCCGCTTGGCGCCTGCAATCATACGCTGATCCGGAAATTTAATGGATAGGCTGGATTTTGCCACTGACAAATGTCATTTCAGAGGGGAGCGTTTTCGGTTTTCACCAAAAACGGTAATCTCCTCTTTATGAATGACAGGCACCGTCAATCGAAATAGCTCAAAAGCAATGATCAATTGCTCTTATCCTATTTAACCTTCCAGAGCCCCTTCTGTCGCTTCCACCAATCTACGGATAGGCGGCACGACGGCGATCAGCACGCCGGCTTCCGGTTCGGCTGCCGATTCCAGCACTTCCAGCATTTCGATACGGCGCGCTACCGGCAGGGGCTGCTCTGCCAACAGGGCGTCCAGGGCTTCCCGGCCGGCTTGTGCGGCGGCTTGAAGTTTTCGGGCGATCATTATCGTTTCGCGAAAGCGAACCGT
>CAZWDL010000026.1:35998-68886 GCA_964632995.1 uncultured Saprospiraceae bacterium | reverse complement strand
GCTCGTCAAATCCCAGGCCTATAGGAAGCAGGTCGAAGTGGGTGACCACCTGGTCGTTATCGGTATCGCCGGGCCAAACGGGGGCCTCCTGGCCACAAAGAGAAACGTCGATTTGCGCGGTTTCGGTGCATCCTTCAGCATCGGTTATGGTAAGCGTATAAGTGCCTGGGCCGGGCAACATCAGGCTGCTTTGCTGTACCTGCTTTTCCTCAAAGCCGGTACTCCAGTCGAAGCTGTAAGGTCCGACACCACCTTGTGCGCTGCTAACAGCAGAGTAGTTAATCTGGTTGGCGTCATCAGGGCCGCAATCTGTTGAAAGGGTAGCGGAGAGCGGGGCCCAGGAGAAGTCGAAATTGTCGGTGGCTGAGCAACCCTTGGCGTCCGTCACAGTGACGGCGTAGGTGCCGGGTGCTAGTCCGCTGCGGGCATCGCCATCGCCTCCGTCGCTCCAATTGTAATTCAGGTTGCCGTCGGGAGAGCTGGCATTCAATGTGACGGCGCCGTCGGCAGCTCCACAGGTGGGGGCTGTGGCTTGGGAATTAATTGTTACTCCCGGGCCGGCGCCCACCGTCAGTTGCTGAGTGGTAGCGCAGCCGAACATATCGCTGATCGTAACGCGGTACTCCCCGCTAGTGACTCCGTTAAGGGCTTCTCCGGTATCCCCCGTGTTCCACAGGTAACTCAGGTCTCCTTTACCGCCGGTGGCGCTCACGGAGACTTGCCCGTCGGCTAAGCCCGTACAAGAGGCGTCCGTGGCGTCGGCGCCGGTGATTGTTAAATCCGATTCGAAAATACTGAAACTGGATTCCAGTTGACCGCCTTGGGCATCGGTGACTTGTAAGTGGTAGACTCCTTCATGCAAGGGTGTCATACTGGCGCCGCTGGCCACCAGCCCGCCCGGGCCGGTCCAGGTATACATGTATGGGGATTGGCCGCCGGCGGCGGCTACGGTGATCTGGGCTACCCCATCGATGAGGCAGTTGCTGATCGGATCACTGGTTACATTTAGCGAAAGCGGTTCAGAGGGTCCCTGACTGTCCGGAATATGCACCGTGCCGCCGATAAGACTGTAGTTGGTGATAACCTGTGCCAGGTTGTCTATTTCACCGACAAATTCAACGGCAGTGGGAGAGGAGGTAATCTTCACCGAGGTACTGCTGCCGGCCGGACCAGTTGCCCGAAAACAAACTGAGAAGAAATTACCGGCATCGGGCAGCATCTGTCCGGTTGGAGCAATATAGGCAAAGGTGAGCTCTCCCTCGTCAATAAAACGGAGCCCGAAGTCGCTGCTGGACATTCCCGGCAGGTTGAGCCCAACTACATCCTCAAACTGGAGTACGTCCGGATCCCAGCTCATGCTAAACTGCATGCCCAGTACATCGGAAAAACCCGAGCCATTGACATTGAGGCATACGGAATCGCCGGGCTGTACGATCGCGGATTCTATCTCCATCACGATGGTTCCCGTGTTGTTCTGAGCGAAGCTAAAACCCGTAAAAAATACAAAGGCAAGCAAGGTAAAGTATTTGTTCATGGTCTTATTATTTGTGATCTTTCCACAAATTTATAAAATCATGAATTAATACCAGCCTAGAATGTCCTCAAAGTCTCCTGCAGGAGCAAAAATCTTTTTTAAAATGGGTCCGGGTTCCCTGCTCAAGTATATCCTACTGCTCATAGCCGGTAAGGCAGGCAGCTTACGGCTTGTAGGACAAATTCACATCACCCAGTTTCACTGCCGTAAAATTCAGCTCACTACGGTCAGCATCCACGGTAAAAGAGATTTTATCCGCTCCGGTGAGATCGGTGGAGAAGGGATCATCAGGATCAGTGAATTGCTGACCGGCCCGGAGAAAGCGCCATCCGGGCGACTGCGGAAAAACGTGATCCATCTGTAGAATGATCCGGCTGATTAGCTGAATGTCGAAAACGGATAGGGCGCCAGACTGATCTACATCGGCTCCGAGCCATGCCAGCGGGTCGGAGAGCGGCGCCAATCCCAGCAAGTGTTCGCCCAGCCTGATGAGATCAACCGTGCTTACACCGGCCCTGACGGCATTCGTTTTTTCCGCTTGCAGGGTATAATTACCCGCAGGGATATTCAGAAAATAAAATACACCGTCGGCTCCGGTAAACATCCAGCCGGCCTTCCTGGTGATTATCTTGCTGAATAGTGAGCAGGTCATTGTCCGCGCTGCCCAGCCAGGAATCGGTAAGGAGGACGGCGGCGCTGCCAGGAGCTACGGCGGCCGTATCGTAACGGATGGAAAAAGACAGTCCATAGATATTTTCCGCCGTTCGGGTTTCGTCGCCGAGGATAATATCAAAACAGGTGTGTGCGCCAGGAGCGGCCGAATGAGGTTGAATGTACAGCGGAACTCCGTCTTCATCGCGGGGAATAGGTAATGGCAGGAACTCCTCTTTCCCTACTGTTCTGCCCCAGTTCCGGCGCAGGGCGCTGGTATCGGCTCGTTCGATGCGGCCGTTGCCGTCGGTGTCCATGTGTTTATGGTTGACTCGGGATTGAGGAGTGCTGCCCGGCCAGTCGGCGGCCGTCTGGAAGCGCCAGTCGAGCGAGGCGTTGGCTCTCGCGGGGCCTTCCTGCCCGAAAGCCAGTCCGATGTTCAGCAAATCGTAATGTGTGACGACCTGATCGACGTCGGTGTCTCCGGGCCGGACGAAGTCATCGCCGATGGCTATAGCGCCATCCCGGGTAAGTATACCGAGTTCATCGAGGGTCGCGCTGTGTCCTTCCGGCGGCAGTGGCTTCCTACCCATCCCGAGTGGTGGCATCCCTTACTCAACCTAGGGTCATTCGTAGACATTTTCGGATTGCTGAAATTTAGTCAACAGTTTTTACACTTGCGTAAAAAATTGTCCGGCGCCCGGACTTTCATCAACTCCTATTTGGTCATCCTGGTGCTTAGTTCCCTGCTCGCGGAGCTGGTTCCGGAACTGTGGGCAGCACAGGTTTGGCGGCTGCTAACCGGGGTAGGAATTTTGACACCCCTGCTGTTGGGTATCCTCATCCGGCTACAGGGATACCGACCTGCCGGTATCTTCTTAGCAGCTGTTTTCATCTTTGTCATCAGCGCCTTCGCCCATCTGTTTTCCTTTGTCTTGTTTCCCGCCGGCCAGGGCGGAGAAGTGACCTATATTTTTTTTAAAATCGGTGTCGTCATCATGCTGGCGCTTATGGCCCTGGGGATGGGGTACCGCAATCTCAACCTGCGCCGGGAGAAGGAGCGGGCGCTGCAGCAAACCCTGGAAAACCAGGCCCGGATCAATCAGCGGCTGTTGCAACTCGACCACTTGAAAGACCAGTTTCTGGCCAACACCTCGCACGAACTGCGCACTCCGTTAAACGGTATTATCGGACTGGCCGAATCCCTGCGGGACGGTGCGACCGGCGAACTGCCGGAGACTGCCCGCGAACACCTCAGCATGATTGCCGCTAGTGGCCGCCGCCTCAATAACCTGATCAACGATATTCTGGATTTCTCCAAGCTGAAAAGCCGCGAGCTCATGCTGCGCAAAAAGGCGGTCAGGCTGCAGGCAGTCGCTCACAACGTGCTCATCCTCTCTCAACCGCTGACCAAGGGCAAAGACCTGCGTCTTGTCAATGCTATCCCCAACGATACGGCTCCCGCCGAGCCTTTTCATCCCCTAGCCAACCGGGAGTCGGAAATCCGTATTCTCGTGGTTGACGATGAGGCTGTCAACCGGCAAGTACTGCAAAATCAAATCAGCCTGGCCGGTTACGAGGTGACGGCGGCAGGCGGCGGGAAGGAAGCCCTTGATCTCCTGCTTAACGCACAACGCTACGACCTGGTCATCCTCGATATCATGATGCCCAACATGTCGGGATACGAAGTATGCTACCACTTGCGCAAACAATACCTGCCCAGCGAACTGCCGGTCATCATGCTGACCGCCAAAAACCACGTCACCGACCTGGTGGAGGGCTTCGATGCAGGGGCCAATGACTACCTCACCAAGCCTTTCCTGCGCGAAGAGCTGCTCAGCCGCATCCGGACCCACCTGCACCTGAGCTATATCAACCGCGCAACCGGTCGCTTCGTGCCACACGAATTTCTGCGTACCCTCGGCAAACGGGACATCACCGATGTCTCGCTCGGTGATCACGAACAACTCGAAGTCACCGTCCTGTTTTCTGATATCCGTGACTATACGACGCTTTCCGAACTGATGAGCCCGGAGGACAACTTCCAGTTTGTCAATGCCTATGCCGGACGTATGGGGCCGGTAATCCACCACCACGGTGGTTTCGTACAGCAATACCTCGGTGATGCCATCATGGCCATTTTTCAAGAGCATCCGCAACAGGCGCTGCGGGCGGCGGTAGATATGCAGATCGCCATTCAACGATACAATAAAGAACGTGCTCAGAAAGGCCGTCGCGCAATCCGGGTGGGCATGGGGGTGCACACGGGGTCGCTCATCATGGGTATCATCGGCGATCATTACCGCAACGACGCCGCCACCATCGCCGATACGGTCAATACCGCTTCCCGGCTGGAGGGGCTTACAAAGCACTATGGCGTCAATATCATTCTCAGCGAAGAGAGCCGCGGCCGACTGCAAAATCCGGAGGATTTTCATTTCCGTTATCTCGGTCGCGTACAGGTAAAAGGCAAACACCAACCCGTCAATATCTATGAGTGCATCGATGGGGATCATGTCGATACCGTGGCCCGCAAACTGGCTACCCGGGAAATATTTGAAAAAGGACTGCGACAGTATTATCAAAAGGATTTCAAATTCGCCCACGATGCTTTTGAACAGGTGCTGTCCCGCAATGCCCACGATACGGCTGCCCGCCTCTTCCTGCAACGCTCCTCCCGCTATCTCACCGATGGCGTGCCCGATAACTGGACAGGGGTGGAAGCAATGCAGTTTAAATAGTTCTAGAGGTTGCTGTCCGCCCCTGCTTCGGCAGATCGCTTCCAGATTCCTATTTCCCCTTCCCCTGTAGGATTACCAGCAAGGTGTAGAACATGATCTTGAAATCGAGGGCGAGGGACATATTTTCAATGTAGAGGATATCGAATTTCAGACGCTGGATCATCTGCTCCACGCTGGAGGCATAGCCGTATTTGACCTGGCCCCAGGAGGTGATGCCAGGACGTACTTTGAGGAGGTGCCGGTAATGCGGCGCTTGTCGCACGATAGCGTCGATGTAGTACTGTCGTTCCGGGCGGGGACCGACGATAGACATATCTCCCTTGAGCACGTTCCAGAATTGGGGCAGTTCGTCGAGTCGCCACTTGCGCATGGTGGCGCCCCAGGCGGTGCATCGCTGATCCCCGTCGTGGCTGAGTTGCGGACCGTTGGGCTCAGCATCAATAGGCATAGAGCGAAACTTGTAAATCGTGAAAGGCTGGCCATTGAGCCCGATTCGTTTTTGGGAGAAGATAATGGGTCCGGAAGAAGAAAGGCGGACGCGAAGGGCAATATAGGCATATAGCGGGGATAAGACCACGAGCATGAGCAGGGAAACCAGGATGTCGATAAGCCGTTTGACCAGGCGCTGCCACTTGGGCATCAGATCCTGGCGGATTTCGATGAGAACGGCGCCGTAAACGTGGTTCATTTTGACGTTTCCCAGCATGATGTCGTACATGTCGGGAATAATTTTAACCAGAATCTGTTCTCCGAAATCGAAAAGGACATTTAGAATTTCTCTGAGGCGATTGTGCTCGGAAGTCTCGATAGCGATGATGACTTCTTCTATCTGCTCTTCCCGTATAACCTGGGAAAGGTCTTCTATCTCTCCCAGTTTCGGCAGGTATTCGCCTAACTCATTGGTACTTCTTCCGTTGGCGTCGATGAAACCTAGAAAATTATACCCCAGCCCTTTCTCCCGTCCGGTAATTTCCTGGTAAAGGTCCAACGCGTTCTGGTTGCCGCCGATAACCAGGGTGTTGTAAGTAACTTGGCCGGCTTTCAGGCGACGGCTGGCGCGGGTAAGTAGAATCATACGCACCGTAGCCGTTAAGATGAAATGCAGGAAGAAGAGGGTGAGAAAAGAATTGTAATAGGTCCGGTAATTGGTGACGAAATCATCCAGGATGAGGTTGAAAAACAAAAAGAGCACGCCAAAGAAACTCAGAAAGAGCGTGCGGGCCAGCGTAGCCAGTCGCGACAGGCGGTAAATGTCTTTATACTGATCAAAAATAGAATAGAAAAGCACCCATCCGGTAGGAATGATGAAAATACCATACCAGAAATTTTGATCTTCCAGAATAGTCTGATCGATGGGCGCCCCCTCCAGGTATTTGCGGTAGAGAAAAAAAAGCGCCCAGGCCAGCATCGCTGTGAAGAAATCGGCGATCTTATAAAACAGTGTATCCAGACGACGCTTTTGGGTCATGAAAGGACATTTTTTATCGAGAAGAATGTGCGTTTCCCCCCAGGCCGCAGGCCTGCTCTGATAAGCAACAGACAGAAGAAGGACTGCCTTTTTCTTTTCGAATACTGATGTAGGGGATGTGTTGCATGTTCCGGGTTTAAAAGTGCACTAACTTGATATTGTCAAACCAGATAAAAGCCTCTTCCACTCCACTATCCGGGGGTAAAACGGCTTGTAGCGCTACTTGAAATTCATCAAAATTACTGTTGGCGATGAGCGGAGATAAGTTAAAATAGATTTTGTTCCAATCATCGCGCTCGCGGAATCCGGGATCGAAAAGCGGTGTGCCGGGGCCGGGAAAGGTAGCTTGATATCCGATCAGGCCGAAAATAACCGGCACATCGGATTTGTAATTGACTTCCAGATACACGAAAGGGCTGTTTTCCGTCAGGTCGCCATACCGGGTGACCGTGGCCAGTTCTACGGCCGGGTTATCGGCATCCAAACGTATACGGCCGGAAGCCTGGCCCTCGAAGACCATAGTTTCTTCGGCTCGCATGGCGTTTTCGGAACTGCCGATTCTGATGTCCTGGAACTCGGTCGGGCCCCGGTCAAAATCATCGATGAAGGCAAAGCGGGTTCGATCGGAGTAGCTGGTACGGGGGCTGACCGTATCCACCTTATTGGCGCTGAGGCTGAGCGTGGTGCGGTAGATTTGGTAGAAGGGATACACTTCAGGCGTGCGGCTGATTCCGTTGTCCCGGATCCCTGCCTGCAAGCTGATTTCACGTTCTCCGGTAGCCAGTACGGGTACCAGCGCAGGCAGCGAATAAGCGCCCAGGAATTGCCCGTCTACACTTAACCATCCCTCCGTGATTTTTTCCGAATCGCTGCCTTCCGCATTCGCATCGGTATTCAGTTGGAACTCCTCAAGGTACAGGTAGGCTGGGATATCTTCTTCAGGATTAATGATCTCACAGGACATCATCCCGAAGGCCAGTAAGCACCCTGCGAAAAAATAGTTGCTATGAGATACTCCCTTCATCCGTTTCAAAATTACAAATTACTTGTCAGGTTTGGAGAATGCAAACAGTATACCTTTTAGGGCAGGCTGCCAATGCTTTCGGACTTGAGCGGCAGCAGAAGCCTGCTCATGAGAGCGCCTGCCCCCGCGAGTCGATTTCATCAATAATCCGGTAGGCCAGTTTTAGCGCCCGGTACCCGTCTTCCACGCTGACGCGGGGGCGCTTCCCCTGCTCAATACTTTCGGCGAAGGTCTCCAGTTCCATCTTTATGGCATTGACAGGCTCGATTTCAGGCATATTGACATGGATGTATTTTTGGCCTTCTTTTGTCTGTAATTCCATAAGCTGGCTGGCGTCAGGCATCTTGGCGGCATTTTGCTCATAGAGCCGGACCACCTGCGCTTTCTTTTCGAGGAAGTCCAGGCTGATATAGGCGTCCCGCTGAAACAGACGGATCTTACGCATCTGTTTGAGCGACATGCGGCTGGCGGTGAGGTTGGCTACACAGCCGTTGTCGAATTCGATGCGGGCATTGGCGATATCCGGAGAATCACTTACCACAGCTACTCCGCTGGCGCTGATGAATTTGACTTCCGAAGGCACCATACTCAGCAGAATATCCAGGTCGTGAATCATCAGATCCAGGATGACCGATACGTCCGTGCCGCGCGGATTGAATACCGAAAGGCGATGGGCCTCCACGAACATGGGGTTCAGGGGCATGTCTTCCAGCGCCAGCAACGCCGGATTGAAGCGCTCGACGTGGCCTACCTGAACTTGTACCCCGTATTTTTTACTGAGCGTTACCAGCTCTTCCGCTTCTTCTATAGTATGGGTAAGTGGTTTTTCAATAAAAAGGTGTTTGCCCTTACGGATGGCCTGGCTGGCCAGTTGATGGTGACTTATAGTGGGTGTGACAATATCCACCACCTCGACATCATCGAGCAGGGCTTCCACACTGTCGTATAGTTTCGCTCCGTATTGCCGGCTGGCTTGTCGGGCTGCTGCCTCATCGGGATCATAAAAACCTGCCAGTTCATAGTGTTCGCCGGCCAGTTGTATACATTTGAGGTGTATCTTTCCCAGATGTCCGGCCCCGAGCACTCCTATCTTTAGCATATCGTATGATTTTGGTGCGTAAAAGTACGAGAATTTAGGTAGAGCGTAGAGGGATATTGGTAGAGGGATGAGGGATGAAGGTAGAAGGGAGAGAGACGGTGTTGCCTACCGTCTCTCTACTCCCTACCCCTCCTCCCTCTACCCCCTACCCAGCTTGTTCCCTGAAGTACATGAGTATAGCCCCGAACAAAGTGATCAGGGCGATCAGTACCGTTGCCATTCTGATGGAGTAGCGCATGTGGCGCACGAAAGTCTGAATTTCCTCTTTCATATGTGGATATTTCGGAAAGATTTCCTGCTCCATTTTCTCTTTGTTAAAAATATGGCTGGCGCCAAATTCCACCCGGTTATCGACGAGTTTCCGATAGGTTTTAAAGACTTTGACCCGGAAGTAGAGGTTCAGGAACAACATGGCGATAAACAACCCGATGACGATGGATATGAGTAGTATAAACATGCTTGGCTACTTTGCAGATCCTGTTGGAATTAATACCTGATTGGTCACCGGGCAAAGGTAAGGAATATTGGATATTATTAGGGCTGAGTGTAGGTAATACACACTCAGGCCTGTTCCTGGAAAAACTTATGTTACCGAGCACTAGTCAAAAACCACTACCCCTATGCCATCAGAAGCTGATTTAAGATTGGGCACCTGTAGCGTACGACCGTTAAAGGTGACAGGTACAGAGCGAATTTCATCGGTGGAAATGAAGTAATCAATTCCGGTGACAAAAGAGGTGAGCAGCTGAAAGATGGAGTGGACATCACCGCTGCTGGCCTGATCTCCGTCGTCGTACAGGAAGAAGGCGATATTAGTGGATTCGCGCGGGGCGTATTGTTCCGTAGACAGTTCGAGCGCATCGGCGCGCAGTTCATCCCGGTCGGCGAGGACGGCCCGGCTGGAGGAAAAGATGGCGATAACCGTTTGGCGGTCATCCTCAGGAATATCGGAAACGAGGATGCCGGCGATGGACCCCGGCGGGGGCAGGGTGCGCAGGTAAGTTAGCGGATTGGAGTGGCGGAAAGGTTCGCGGTAATAGTGCACCGGCCGGTTTTCGGCGCCGTCCGGTTCGACGAAAAATTCGTAATAGGCCTCCGGGTCGGCGACCAGGGGCCCCCAGCTACCTTCTGCGTCGGTGATAAAAGTAGCGCTGGGCGCCACGTCGGCGCGGCGTCCGGTGGCGGGATCCACCCGGTACACGGTCACCAGGGCATCCTCAACCGGTTGATTTTCTCCGAAGGTCAGGACTTTTCCACTTATCGCAGGGGCATCCTGCCGGACGATATTCAATTCTTCTGGTCGCTCGCCGTCATTAAAGAAAACAAACATGGCCTCAAAAGTCTCGGGAGCGGTAGCGGCCTGGTAGTGGTCCAGGCCGGCGTAGGCTTTGTTCTGTGCTCCCGGAATATCGCCGCTCTCCACGACCAGATCGTCAGTAGAATAAATATTGATTGTCGGAATATTTCCGTTGTGTCCGGCTGCCCCGTTTTGTCGGCCGCTGGCCAGGTGGGCGTAGTGGGCCACTTTGGCAGCCCGGCCGGCATCGCCCAGGTATTCGTAACTCAGGCTGCCACCGGCGGAGTGGCCGGCCAGGTCGACCTGACTGGCGCCGGTGTTGCTCAGCACCTCGTCAATAAAGGCATCCAGCTCTAACAGAGCCGCCTCCCGTTCACCAAGTGAATTCCAATCAAAAGCGAACAGCCGCTCCGGGCAATAGCCGTTGCTGGAAAAGCGCTGAGCCTGCCCGGCATAGGTATCCCCCGACCCCAGAAAACCATGCACGAACACGACCGGCAGTCGCGTAGTATCGCAAGTGGGCGATGGTGTAGGATCCGGGCCGGTAGTCACCCCATTGTCGTCGTTGCAGGCGCTGAGGATAAGTAGAAAGGCGCCAATGAACATGGCGGCATAACGAAGGGTGGCAGGGTTAAGCGTTTTTTTCGGAATCATAGTTAGGGTATTGATGATAAAGGGGGGAAAGCATAAATTGACAGCCGGCAGTTTCCAACCGGCCGCCGCTTTCTGTTAAAGCGGTACTGCCAACTGCCGACTGTCAACTGTCAGCTAAAATTCATCCAAGCAGCGACTGCAGCTTCATTGCCACGCCCATATCGCCCTGGACTTTAATTTTGCCGCTCATGAAAGCAGACATGGGATTCATGTCGCCACTGAGAATGGATTCAAAATCTTCCTGGTCTATTTTGATCGTGCAATCAGCTTCCTTGTCTTCCTGTGAGACAGTATTGCTGTCACCGTTGCCGTCGAGGTAGATTTGCTGATCGCCAAAATCAAATTTCAGGGTGTTGCCAATGGCAGAAGCTTTATCGGCTCTGCCCTTAATAGCATTCAGGATACTTTCAAAACTCATAACTGTCGTGTTTTTATGGTTTACATTTTGATTAGCTATTCCGTTGGGGCGTTGTTTTGCCGCTGTCTGCCCCGTTGTGCTCTGAGTAGGCTTGGGTATGCTTGAGGCCTTGGGCCCCTGAGCAGCGTAATTTTTGTCATCGATCACCATTTTGGCGATAATTTCACGCATAATTTCGGACGTGCCGCCTCCTATGGTGCCGATCCGGCTGTCGCGAAACATGCGGGCGATCTTATATTCTTCCATATAACCGTAGCCACCGAAAAACTGCAGGCACTGGTAGGTGACTTTGTCTGACAGTTCGGTGGCCAGTAGTTTGGCCATGGAAGACTCCTTAACGGCGTACTGCCCGTCGTTATGCATGCGCGCGCAGTGGTAGACAAAGGCCTTAGTCGCCTCGATCTCCGAAGACAGTTGTGCGACCCGGTGACGCAATACCTGAAATTTATTGATGGGCCTACCAAAGGCTTCCCGCTCATTCATGTACTGCAGGGCATAGGCCAGCGCATGCTCACAGCCTGCTACTGCCGAAATGGCCCCGGCCAGCCGTTCAAGCTGCAGGCCTCCCATGAGGTAAAAGAACCCCTGGCCTTCTTCACCGATCAGGTTTTCAACAGGCACCTTCACCTCGTCGAAGTTGAGCTCGGCGGTATCACTGGCATGCCAGCCCAACTTTTTGAGCTTGCGCGCCGAGACGCCTTCCGCTTGCCGGTCAATAACCAGCAGGCTGATACCTGATAACCCCGCCTCGGGGTCTGTCTTCACTACGGTGATAAGAAAATCGCCATACACTCCATTAGTGATGAAGGTCTTGGCGCCGTTCACCACGTAGTGATCACCCCGCCGTTCGGCCCGCGTCTGAATATTAGCAACATCAGAACCGGCTCCTGGTTCGGTGATGGCAATAGAACATATCCATTCACCCGCGATGGCTTTGGTCAGATATTTCTCTTTCAGGAAATCTGATCCGTGTTTCATCAGGTACGGAGAAGCCATATATTGCTGCACACTAGGTGTAATGGTAAAGCCGCCGGAGTAGCATTTGGCGATCTCTTCCAGAAACACCACCGAGAAGAAAAAATCGGCGTCTATCCCCCCGTATTGCTCGGGAAAATTGAGGCCAAGATACCCCATATCTCCGAACTTCTTCCACAGCGCTTTCGGTATCCGGCGTTGTTCTTCCCATTCGTCAATATTGGGGAGGACTTCCCGGTCCAGAAAGTCGCGTAGTCCCTGGCGGAAGAGCTGGTGTTCTTCATTAAAGTAGTAGGTATTCATTATCGGTTATTTTTCAGTTTACGTTTCAGTTTTAGTTGGCTATTGGCCGTTCGCTGTTCGCGGCTTAGTCGGTCAAAGGTAATGCCCGGTGATAGCCAGGCCCAGCCCGCCCTTTTCGCTACGCGTTCTGGTCGGGTTCACCCTGTGGAATAGTCGCATTGTGAATTCCATAGGGTAAGTTATCCAGCACCTACCCCTCATCCAGCATCATCTTTGCGATGATCTCACACATAATCTCCGACGTTCCTCCGCCTATTGTTCCCAGCCGGCTGTCGCGAAACACACGGGCCATCTTGTACTCCTCCATGTAACCGTAACCGCCGAAAAACTGCAGGCACTGGTAGGCTACTTTGTCGGCCAGCTCGGTCGATAGCATTTTGGCCATAGCGCATTCTCTGACCTGATATTCTCCCCGGTTAAACGACTCACATAGCTGGTAGTTAAAAGCCTGTGCCCGTTCCAGCTCAGCGCTGAGTTGGGCGACGCGGTGGCGCAGTTCCTGAAAGCGGTTGAGAGGGCGGCCGAAGGCTTGCCTTTCGCTCATATACTGTAGTGCGTACTCCAGCGCATGTGACGCCCCGGCCACGGCGGAAACGGCCATAACGAGCCGCTCCAGAGCAAAGCGCTGCATGATATAATAGAACCCCATATTTTCCTGCCCGATGAGGTTTTCTGCGGGCACCTGCACCTGGTCGAAGTGGAGCTCAGCGGTATCGGAGGCATGCCAGCCCAGTTTTTCCAGTTTAGTGGCCGCAAGTCCCGGGCTGTCGCGATCGACGACGAGCAGGCTGAGGCCGGCGGCGCCGCCCTCCGGATTGGTTTTGGCGGCTACGACGATGAAGTCGCTCAGGAGACCGTTGGTGATGAAAGTCTTCGATCCTTGCAGGAGGTAGTGATCTCCCCGCCGGAGTGCCCGGGTACGCATAGCTGCTACATCGGAGCCGCCGCCGGGTTCGGTAATGGCCAGCGCACCGAACTTTTCGCCGGCGATGCCTGGTCGCAGGTACCTTTCCCTGAGGAAATCGCTTCCCGTCTCGGCAATGTGTGTCAAAGCCAGGATGGGGTGCGCCGTAATGGCTGCTGCAAAGCCGGCCGAGTAGCACCGGCTGAGCTCCTCGATGAAGATGACCTGATACCAGAAGTCCAGATCCAAACCTCCATAGGCTTCCGGAAAGTTCAGCCCGAAGTAGCCCATTTCTGCAAATGCCGGCCATACCCAGCGAGGAATTTCCCGCTCCTCTTCCCATTGGTCAATGTGTGGAAGTATTTCCCGTTCGAGCCAGTCGCGCAGGGACTGGCGGAATAACTGATGTTCTTCGTTAAAGCTCATTACCGGGTTTTGATCCAGAAAAATAAAAAGGCTAATCCCAGGGTGCCGTGCAAAATACCCGGTCGAATATCGGGGCTGTAGATAAACAGAATGCCGGCGATACCGGCATGGAAAAAGGTAAACAGCGCCAGCCCATCGATCAGGACTACCTGGATGTATTTGAGCCGGAACAAGAGAAAACCGGAGAACACCCCGAGGATCAGGGCGGCGACTCCATACATTTTGACGAGCAGGGTAATCAATTCGTCTCCCGCTTCTGTCCAGCCCGGCAGAAATTCCGGCAGACCGGGAAAAAAGAGAAACAACAGGCCTGCCAGCACTTCGATGACGGTGTTGATCCAAAGCAAGGTTTTCATCTTATCTTCTTTTAAGGTTTTCTCTGGCAATGCGCATTTGCAACCAGTCAGGCAAATGGCGGACGAAGCGCTGCAACAGTTCGAACCCCTGCCCCGGAATAACAAAATCTCTTTTACTTTTTAATGCAGCGTAGGCGTCGCGGGCAACGACTTCCGGTGTGGTGGTCATCCAGTTGTCAAAAGTATTAGTGTTGTCCATATCGGCGCCCGATTGAAAACCGGTGCCGCGGGTAGCCATAGGACAAACGGCCGTTACACGAACCTGCGTGCCTTTCTCCTTTAATTCGTAGTTAATGGCCCGGCTAAACTGTAGCACAAAGCTTTTCGTGGCGGCGTAAGTAGACAGCATAGGGCTGGGCTGCAGCGCGGAAATGGACGACAGGTTGATGATGTGCCCTTTATTCCGCTCAATCATGTCCTCCAGAAATAAACGGGTGAGGTGATAAAGCGTAGTCACATGAAGTTGAATCATGGTCAGTTCTTTTTCCACAGAAACCTCGTTGATAAATCCGTAGCTGCCGAATCCTGCGTTGTTGACCAGCACGTCCACCGGCTTGCCCAATCCCTGCACATAAGCATGCACCCGCGGCGGCGCTTCCGGTACGGCAAGGTCTATGGCCTGGGTATGAATTTCTACTGCGGGAAACGACTTTTCTAAAAGTGCTTTAGCTTCCGCCAGCTCTTTCGCCGGCTTGGACACCAGGATCAGGCGGTAGCCGTCGCGGGCAAAGCGCCTGGCCAGCTCCAGGCCTATGCCGTGAGAGCCGCCGGTGACCAGTGCGGTGGGAGAATCATTCATGTTGTTTTTCGTTTAATTCGTTTTTTCCGGCTCAGGCGGGGAAAAGCCCGGTTTTGCCCTGCCCCAGTACCCAGTACCCAGCTAAAACCACTTATAAACCCGTTCCACCGTCTTCCGTATCCAGTCGGTATAGGGTGGATAGATAAACTTTAGGGTCCCCCAGTTTCGTTTTATTACGCCCCGTTCATTACTGAACTCGACGAAGCCGTGGTGTCCCAGCGACTTACCGATGCCGCTGTTGTTCACCCCGCCGAAGGGTAGGTGGGGATTACTGTAGCCCAGCAGGAATTCGTTGATGATGGTGCCGCCCGCCGAAGTATTCTCCAGAAGATAGCGGATATTGTCCTTGTTCTTACTGGCGATGTACATAGTCAGCGGCTTGGGGCGACGTCGTACTATATCGACAATTTCTTTGCGCTCGCGATAGGTGAGCAGCGGCATCAGTGGGCCAAAGATTTCTTCTTCCATGACTTCCATTTCTTCGGTGATCCCGGTGAGCAGGGTAGGGGCGATAAAGCGATGGCCCTCGTCGCGCTGCCCTCCGACCGCCACTTCGGCGCCCTTATCCAAGGCATCATCCAGTAGTTCGTTCAGGCGCTGGAAATGCTTATCGCTGATGATCCGGCAGTAATCCGGGGAGGCCTGTACGCCTTCCCCTTTTGGATCGAAAAGATTGTGTACGGCGCGCCGGTATTCTTCGACAAACTTTTCTTTTACCGATTCGTGGACTATGAGATAGTCGGGTGCAATACAAGTTTGTCCGGCGTTGATACTTTTGCTCCAGACCGTCCGCTCGGCGATGGTCGCCAGGCTGGCGCTGGGATCGACGATAGCGGGTGACTTGCCGCCCAGCTCCAGCGTTACCGAGGCCAGATGCTCGGCCGCGGCTTTCATCACCACTTTGCCGATCTGCGGGCTGCCGGTAAAATAGATGTGGTTAAAGGGCTGGTCGAGCAGGGCCTTGGCCACGGAGGCGTCGCCCTCGAAGACGGCGACCTCGCGTTCGTCGTACAGCTCCTCTATCATCTGTTTGATGTAAGCGGAGGTATGTCTCGATATCTCCGAGGGTTTGAGTATCACTGTATTCCCTGCCGCAAGAGCATATACCACAGGCACCAGCGCCAGATTGAGCGGGTAATTCCAGGGGGCCATGATCAGGCTGACCCCCTTGGGTTCGTAGTATATGTAGGAGGAAGTGCCGATCATCATCATCGGCGTAGGTACTTTTTTTGGCGCCATCCATCGCTTGAGATAGCTCCGCACGTGTTTGATATGACTTTCGATTACGCCGGTTTCCGAAGCGATCACTTCTACCTCCGGCTTCCGCAAGTCTTGGTGCATGACCTCAAATAACCGCTTCATGTTGCCTTCGTCTCGCAGGTAGCGCTCTATGCGCTCCAGCTTTTCCAGGCGCTCTTTGGCCGTAGTGTGGACCAACTGAGGGGCGTATTCCTGTTGCATTTGGAATACCTCGGTTATCTGGGTTCTGATCTGGTCATTGATGCTTGGTACTTCCATGTTTTTGAGTTGTAGTGACCGGTTATTTGGGAAATTTGAACTTTTTTGATACCGGTAAATAACTTTTCCCGACTTCCGCCTTCAATTAAGGTTCGACTCCAAAGCGGCGCAGCAGAATATGCTGATAGGCGCCGGGCAGCAGTCGCACCACGAGATCGATGAAGCGGGCGTCGCGTCCGATCAGAATACGCTGTTTTTTGCGCTGTATTCCCTTGATGATAACCTTGGCTGCTTCTTCGGCACTGGTTGGCGCCATTCGGTCGAAGGTGTTAATGACTTCCTGGTGTTTCGCCTTATCCTTGTATTGCACATTCCGGGCGATGTTGGTTTTAATACCGCCGGGATGCACACTGCTAATGACAATATTACTGTCTTTCAGTTCATTACGTAAAGTTTCGGTAAAGGCTCTAACTGCAAACTTACTGATGTTGTACGGCCCCTGGTAGGGGTATCCAAATAATCCGAATACGCTCGACAGGTTAACCAAGGCGGCTTCCGGCCTTTCCTTCAGATAGGGTAAAAAGGCCTGGCTGCCGTGAATAACCCCCCACAGATTTACCTTGAGTATCTTCTCGATATCCTCTGGCATACATTCATCCAGAGGTTTTAAGGGCAGACTGATGCCGGCATTGTTGATTACAATGTCTACCTGCCCGAAGCGATTGGTGACCGCTTCCGCAAAACCAAAAACCGCTTCGCGGTTCGATACGTCGAAGGCGGAGCCCCAGCCATCACCTCCACCGGATTCTACTTGCTGCAGTGTTTCCTGCAGGGTTTCCGCATTCCAGTCGTTCAATGCTACGCTTGCTCCTGCCGCTGACAACTGCAGCGCCAGCGCCCGCCCGATGCCCGATCCGGCCCCGGTGATGACAGCGACTTTATTGTCCAGGTTTTTCATTTTTCCCGTTTCGGCTTTCTTATTTCTTATTTTCCCACAGTACCGGTTCTCCCTCTTCGTACCAGCGCATATAAAACTCCTGGTAGCGTTCGTTGAGCACATCGCGTCGTATTTTCAGGGTCGGGGTCAGGATGCCGTTATCCACGCTCCAGTCTTCCTCCATGATGATGACGGCGCAGACGCGTTCGTAGTTGGCCAGGTCCTGGTTGGCTTCCTCCAGGCTATTTTTCAGGCTTTCCTGTACCTCCGCGCGGGAGGCCTGCCGGCCGAGTTCCGAGAGCACGACCAGCGCCAGCGGCTGCGGGATGGCCAGCCCGACGACGGCAACCTGTTCGATGTAGTTATTTTTAGCGAAGATCCATTCGATAGGGGCGGGGATAATAAACTTGCCTTTTGCTGATTTAAAAGTGTCGCTGACACGGCCTGTCAGGCGCAGGAAGCCTTCTTCATCGATTTCGCCCTGATCACCGGTGTGCAGCCAGCCGTCCTGCAGCACATGGGCCGTTTTTTCCGGGTCGCGGTAGTAGCCTTTCATCACCCAGGGCGCCCGCATAAGTACTTCCCCGCTGCCTTCGGCTATTTTTAAGCTCACATTAGGGAGCGGATATCCTACGGTGCCGCTCTTTATGTTGTCGATGGGCATCAGGGTACAGCCGCCGCAGTTTTCGGTCATGGCATACACTTCCTGCAGTTGCAGCCCCAATTCCCGGTACCAGTCTTTGAGTGAGTCGGGGGTAGGGGCGGCGCCGGTCAGCATGATGCGAGCAGCGGAGAGCCCTAATCCTTTATGGATCTTCTTTCTCACCAGGTTGCCGATGAGCGGAAGGCGCAGCAGGAATGACAAGCGTTTTTGGGGCATCCGCTCCAGAATGGCCAGCCGGAACTTGGTCCAGATTCGCGGCACCGCCATAAATAGGGTCGGCTGGGTATCTTGCAGGTTTTTAGCGAAAGTGTCGATGGATTCAGCAAAGTTGATCGTTCCGCCGGTCATGATAGCAGCCACCTCCACGATGATGCGCTCGGCGATGTGGTTGAGCGGCAGATACGAGAAATACCGGTGTTCCTTGCCTTCAAAAACTTTGAGGTCGTTGTGCATCTTCTCGTTGTGCATGAGAGAAGCCGGGGCATAGTAGGTTTGCATGACGCCCTTTGGCATGCCCGTCGTACCGGAGGTGAACAGGATCGTCCAAAGGTCGTGGAGGTCTGGTCGTCGCCCTTCCGCCGCTTCGTGGCGATTGATGAGGTCATTCCAGGCCAGCCCCTCGTCCACTTTGGCATTGCCGGGATAGTGGGGGAAGGCAATCATCTGTACACTGGCCGGCACACCACCTTTAATGTTGCTCCATTCATCCAGTTTGCCTACAAAAAGTACTTTCGTATCACTGAGCTTAAGCACCTGCCGTAGCTGGCCGGCCGTGAGGTTGGGATAGAAAGGCACGGAGACGAATCCTCCCATCATGATAGCCAGATCGGCAATGACCCAGTGATAGCAGTTTTTGGAAATGAGGCCCACCTTGTCACCGGCTTGCAGTCCTAACCCCCGCAGGGCGGCTGTAATGCGCCGTGCTTCTTCGCCGGCTTCGGCCCAGGTGATGCTTTGCCAGTTCTCACCGCTGGGCTGACGCAGGAAGGGCGCATCCGGCTGTTTGCTTTCCCATTCGTAAAAATAATCGAGAATGGTCTTTAATTCCTCATCCGGGTAGGGGCGGGGCATTGCCTGTGGGTCATTGGTTGCTTTTGTTTCCATAATATTATTTTCAATGGGTCAAAGTGTTCGAATACGGCAGCTAAGAGGCCGGAGAAAAAGAGCCACATCAAATGGGGAAGTTATTCTTCTCCGGGTCCTAATACTACTTTCTCATTTTAACCTGTATTAAAGAATATTGAGCCGCGCTGCGGCTCTCATCAACTCTTAATTCGAATTGCTACCGATTTTTGGCCGCAGGGCGGCCGAATGTCGGTAGTATTCAAGTTAAAACAGAGCTTGGGCCGCCCTGCGGCCCAATGTTTTCTAAAGCCATAAAGTAGAGCTAAACCCTGTCATTCTTCCCACTCCTCGCTTCAGGTCGGATAGCCCTTCCCTCAGAATATATACTCGCCTTTCTCCAGCGTCTTCTCCGCCACCCGCCGTCGCGCTGCCTTCAGGTTGGCGATCGGCGCCTGTGTCCAGCTTTCCAGGGCGCGCAGGAATTGCGCCGCCTCCGTGTTTTCCATGAAACCGAGGATGGCTTCCTTACCCGCGTGCCGGATAGCATCGGCGCAGCGATGCATCAACAAGGTAGTCAGATCGCGCCGTATGGCAAAATCCGCTTTGGAGGCCTGCTTTTCGCTACGGAGCAGAGCGGACTCAAAGGCATACAACTGTATAAACATATCGGCCAGTTGAAGGAGAATTTCCTGTTCCTGTTTTAACTCGTTCATCATGCGTTGGGTGACAGCGCCGGCAATCATGATGACCGCTTTTTTGAAATTGCCCAGGGCGTGTTTTTCTTCAGCCAGGGTCCCCTTTCCGGGCAAGCCCGGCGAGGGCTTGCCGCTTTGCGCTTCCCGCAGCGCCGCCATGGCCGGGTTCATCAGGTCGATCTTGCCTTTCAGGGTGTGCCTAAGCAGCATGTCTACACTCAGCAGGCGGTTAATCTCATTGGTGCCTTCGTAGATGCGGTTGACCCGAATATTGCGATACAGGGTTTCGATCTGCGTTTCGGCGGAGAAGCCTATCCCCCCGTGAATTTGCAGCATCTCGTCGACGACGTAATCCTCTCCTTCTGTGTTGTGTACCTTAGCCATGGCGCATTCCATCGCGAATTCGGCGATAGACTTGTGTTTGGCTTCCAGCGCATCGATGTTACGCTCTATCATCTCCTGTCTGATTTGATCGATGTGGCCGCCAATGCGAAAAGCCATGGACTCCATGGCATAGATGCGCGCCACGCTTTCGCCGATCTTGTGCTGAATGGCGCCGAACCGGGCGATAGGCCCACCGAACTGCTCCCGCTCCGTGGCGTATTGCACCCCCAACTTTAGCGCCCGCTTGGCATTGCCGGTCACTGAGGTGGCCATCTTGATCCGCCCGGTGTTAAGCACGTTGAGCGCGATTTTGAACCCGCCGTTGCGCTCTCCAAGGAGATTTTCCACCGGCACTTTGACGTCTTCGAAGAAAACTTGCCGGGTGGAGGAACCTTTTATCCCCATTTTCTGCTCCTCGGCCCCCAGCCGGATACCTCCGTAGGCCTTCTCCACCATGAGGCAGGAGAGGTTGGAATCGTTTTCAATTTTACAAAAGACGAAAAACAGGTCGGCGTGCCCGGAAGAGGTGATCCACATCTTTTGTCCGTTCAGGACCAGGTGCTTGCCGTCGCTTGTATACACGGCTTTGGTTTTGGCCGAATTGGCGTCCGACCCGGCTCCGGGCTCGGTAAGGCAGTAGCAGGACTTGCTTTCCCCGGAAACGATGCCCGGGAGGTACTGTTCCTTTTGTTTTTCATTCCCATACAGTAAAAGCGGAGCTACGCCCAGACTGGTCTGCACCCCGATACTCAGTCCGAAGGACCAGGCGGAATAGGCAATCTCCCCAAATACCAGCTGGCTCTTGAAATCGGCTTCATAGCCCCCGTATTCCTCCGGTACGCCGATGCCGAGGAACCCCAGCTCGCCCATCTTCTCCAGGAGATCGGGGGCGAGTTCATACCCCTTTTCCGAGTCGAAAGCTTCGTATCGGGGCTCTACCTCTTTCTTCAGGAAGTTCTGCAAGCTCTCGCGCAGCATGTGTTGCTCTTCGGTGAAATCTTCGGGGGTAAAGACGGTTTCGGGATCTGCCTCTCCGAGTAGAAAGGCGCCGCCTTTGATGTATTTCGTGCTAGTTGCGTCCATGGTATGTCGGTTTTGTTGGTGATTTTTTCGGTAATAATTAGATGTTAGATATTAGATGTCAGATGGTTTTCAGACGTCTGACATCTGATATCTGGCATCTGATATCTCCACTATAATTGAAACTGATTTCCCCACAGTCGCTGCCCCCCGTCGACATATATGGTCTCCCCAGTAATATAGGCCGCCATGGGACTGGCCAGGAACAGCGTCAGCCAGGCCACTTCTTCGGTGCTGCCCAGCCGCTTGACCGGAATAGTATCGGCCAGGCCCTGCAGCATCTGCTCCGGGTAGTTGGCCAGGCCAGACGACTTAATGATGCCGGGGGCAATGGCGTTGATGCGGATGGCGTATTTACTCCACTCCACCGCCAGCGTTTTGGTCAGATTGTCGACGCCGGCGCGGGCCGCTCCGGTATGCGCCATACCCGGAAAACCCCGAAAGATGTTAGCGATCATATTGACAATAACGCCTTCCTGCTGCGGGATGAAAAAGGTCTTGGCCATGCGCTGCGTCACGTACCAGGTGCCGTTCAGGTTGTTGTTGACCACGGCGTTCCATCCCTTGTCGCTGATATCCTCGGCCAGCGCGGGAAACTGCCCGCCGGCGTTGTTGATGAGAACATCCAGTTGTCCCGCTTTGTCTTTGATGGATTCGGCCATTCGCTCGATATTTTCGGTATTGCGGATATCGCAAACGAAATAATCGCAGCGGTCGCCCGCCTCCAGCATTTCAAGGGCTTCCTGCAAACGTTCCTCCTTTCGGGAAGCGATGTACACGCGGGCGCCGTAGCGAAGCAGCATCTCTGCGATGGTGTAGCCGATGCCGCTGCCGCCTCCGGTGACGAGGGCGACTTTGTCTTTAAATAGATCTGGTTGGAACATATTTGGTTCTTCTTTTTGCTGTAATTTTTTTGTTTTGCATTAAATCGGGGATTTACTTCTGAAAAGGCTTCTGGCTACTGGCTGGCCGATTGCTAAAAGTTAACTGCAGGAACCTCGAAATAGCCTCTGTCTATATTTACCTTATCCATTGTCAATCCATACCGGCACGCCGTTGAATACGGCATTTCCGGTCATTTCGTCCACCTGCTGATCGTCCGTCAGGTCATTGATGCTCACGCCCGGATGCTGATTAGCTATCTCTAACTGAGTTTCCGGCCGGCCGTGGCCCCAGCCGTGTGGTACGCTGATGACACCGGGCATGATGTGCTCGGTCAGTTCCGCTTCTATCTCTATTTTCCCGCTGGCCGAGCGCAGGGTGATCCGTTGACCGGATTCGACGCCGTGGCATTGTGCATCCTGAGGATGCAGCAATGCTGTACAGCGGGCGCCGGTTTTCATCAACCGGGGGGCATTGTGCATCCAGGAATTATTGCTGAGCAGATGCCGGCGGCCGATGAGCAGCAGGGGTGGTGTTTTTTCACTTTGATTTGGCGTAAGCCCATAATGTGACACGCGTTGAAGGTCGCGCGTAATAGTCCGCGGAACCAGGTTTATGCGTTTATTTTTGGTGAATAAGCGTCCCGGAAGGCAGGGTTCCAGGGCCCCGAGGTCGACGCCGTGCGGATGCTTTTTGAGGTATTTCAGGCTCAGTCCGTCGCGACGCCCGAAGCGGCCACCCCAGGCGCCGTAGGGGCCGAAGCGCAGCGCCAGGTCGAGGCGGGTCTCCGGCGTCAGGCGGTCGGAGAGCAGGTGTTTGCCCTGAGCGAAAATGCCGTCCCGTACTTTTTCCAGTCTTTTTTGAAGAGCGTATAAGATTTCCCAGTCGTAGCGCGTTTCCGGCGCTTTGGGTATAACCGGTGAAGAAAAATTAGCCACGTTTCTTATCGCCACGATATTCAGCACAAAATCGTAATGCAGCACCTCCAGCCCGGTTGCCGGCGGCAGGATGATATCGGCATGGCGCGTCGTTTCATTCAGGTAGATATCGATGGCCACCTGGAAGTCGAGCTGTTGCAGAGCCTGGTCGAGCCGTTTGCCGTTGGGAGCGGAGAGCACCGGGTTGCCGGCGATGGTGATTAGCCCTTTCACCTGGCCTTGACCTTCGGTCAGGATTTCGTCGGCGAGGGTAGCAGTGGGGAGGTCGCCGGCGGTCTCCGGCAGCTGCCGCACGCGGCTTTTCCAGCGCAGCGCCTTGGCTTCATTTTTCAATAAGGCCAGGAAGTCTACCGCGGGCCGGGTAAACAGCATGCCGCCCGGCGCATCGAGGTTGCCGGTCAGGATATTGATGGCGTACATGAGCCACTGGCAAAGTCCGCCGAAAGCCTGCACCGATACGCCGAGTCGGCCGTAGCAGATGGCGCTTTTAGCGGAAGCGAAATCGCGTATTAATTGGCGGATGTCTTCTTCGGCAATCCCGGTTTGCTCCGCGGCTCGTTCTACGGTAAAAGGCTGAACCAGTTCCCGCAGGGTTTCAATGCCGTCGGTGAATTCCAGCACCGGGTTGTGGCGGATCAGTTGTTCTTCGAAGAGGGTGCGAACAAAGGCCAGCAGCAGGCAGACGTCGCTGCCGGGACGGATAAACAGGTGCCGGTCGGCGGCTTTGGCCGTACGCGTCCGCCGCGGGTCGATTACGACCAGCTTTCCGCCGCGCTCCTGTAGCTTACGCAGCTTACCCGCAATATCGGGGGTAGACATAATGCTGCCGTTGGACACGAGGGGGTTGGCGCCGATCATCAGAAAGAAATCGCTGCGTTCGAGGTCGGGGATGGGAAACATGGCCTGATGGCCGAAGAGCTCGCCGTTGACGAAGAGCTGCGGGAGCTGATCCAGCGAGTGGGAGGCGTAGCGGTTGCGCGTGCCGAGGGCATTGGCGAAGTCGTACAGATACAGGGCTGTTCCCGTGTTGTGCACAGTGGGATTACCGGTGTACAACGCCACCGCATCCCGGCCGTATTGTCGCTGTAGCTCAATGATGCGGTCCGCTACTTCGTTGAAGGCTTCTTCCCAGCCGATTTGTTTCCAGGACCCATTCACCTTTTTCAGGGGATAGCGGAGCCGGTCGGGATCTTCGTGCAGGTCTTTCAAGGCTACTCCTTTGGGACAGATATGGCCTCGGCTGTATATATCCTGCTCGTCGCCGCGGATGCTTTTCACCTTGCCGTCCTCCACTTCGATAGCCAGTCCGCACATTGCTTCGCAGAGATGGCAGGTGCGGTAATGGGTTTGTATGCCGGTGTTCGTTTTCATATTTCAGGGGTTAATGGTTTCGAGAACGGTTCCATAATTCGTGCTTTGTCCCAGATCCGCGGCTTTTTTGCCCTGCTGCCAGGCGATACGCCCGTTGATGAACACGTAGGGTACGGTTTCGTCATTGCGGCGCACCAGGCGTTTGAATTCGGGCATGCCCGGCATGGGCGCTTTCGTCATTTCGTCGAGGCGGCCATCCAGTTTGGAGGGGTCGATGATGGCGATATCGGCCACTTTGCCCGGGGAGAGGTAACCGCGGTCGACCATAAACCAGTCGGCCAGCTCTTTGGTCACCTTGTGGACGGCTTGCCCGATGGTTAACGTCTTGCGTCCTTCCGCGGCCTGTTCTCGTACGAATTTGAACAGGCGCAGCGCAAAATTGTAATGCGCCATATTTTTCAGGTGGGCGCCGGCGTCAGAGAAACCAATGTGGCAATCGGGGTGATTGATGATCCAGTTGAGTTCCTTTGGCCGGTCATTGCCAACCACGGTGTACCATTTCAGGTCATTGCCGTAGCGGCCGATGAGGTCGAGGAAGTGATCGATCTCGTCTTTGCCTTTTTCGCGGGCGACCTCCCGGAAGGAGCGGCCGTTGAGTTCCGGATCCGGCGAGTCGATGATGGAGGTGTCGCGCAGCTGGCGGTGGAAGACGCGCGGCATAAACTTGGCCTGCCACTGGGAGCGGAATTTTTTCCGGTATTTGCGATCGTCGAGTAACTCGCGGCGCTCCACCACATCCTGCAGGTGCAGGTAGGCCGTTCCGCTTTCGAACTCTTCGAAGAAAGGAGAATCGAAGCCGTGGGTGATGACGTCGAAGGGTTCGGGCAGTCCCTGGAATTTGACGTTGGCGCCGAGGAAGGTGTTGGCAAAGCGCGCCGAATTGCCGAAGATGCGGTGGATGCCGCGCGCCGCCTTGCCGTCGATCATGGCCAGCATAGAGATTTTCAACCCCTTGCGGCCAAGGCCCCGGCTCTCCCAGATGAAGCTGAAATAGGTGAGGGGATTGGCGGTGTTGGGGACAGTTTGCAGGATGCGCTCGCGTCGCCGCAGAAGGTCAAACAGGCGGCGGTATTCTTTCCAGTCGGCGAAGACCGAAGGAGTGGGGCGGGAGCGAAAGGCCGAGCCGTCCATCTTGTCGAATTCCAGCATGTTGACAGAAAGTCCGAGATATCCTACATCCAGCGCTTGTTCCAGCAATTCCGTCATGCGCTGCATTTCCGTCTCGCTGGGCGCATTGTCGTGACTCAGGCTTTTGCCCAACCCCATGACGTAAGCGCGCAGGGTGGAGTGACCGAGGAACATCATAATGTTGGGCCCCAGCGGCCGCTGCCGCAGATGATCGAGGTACTCCTCCGGGCCGTCCCAGTCTTTAACTTCTTTGAGCAAATTTTTGATATAGTGACTGGGAATGCCCTCTACCCGGGTAAACATATCGGAGAGCTGCTCCGGGTCGCCCATCACCATGCTGATGCCGCAGCTGCCCATCAGGCAGGTGGTTACGCCGTGGCGCACCGACTCATCCAGCTCGGGATAGATCTCCACCTCGCCATCGTAATGGGTGTGGATGTCGATGAAGCCGGGCATGACCCAGAGGCCTTCCGCATCGATGCGTTGAAATCCAGGTCCGGACTCCATCGGCTGCCGGCTGAGGTGGGTGACCTTGCCGTCTTCTACAAGCAGATCGCCGCGGAAGCCGTCGCCGCCGCTGCCGTCGTAAATCGTTCCGTTGCTGATGTGGTAGTTGGGCATGGTGATTTTTTTAGATACTGGATACTGGATACTGGTCACTCCACCTCCCGCCAGGGTAGGCGAAAGCCTTTCATTTCATTGCCTCCCGGGCTTTCCACGGTCATTATCCCACCGCGGTGGCGGATATGCGGATCTTTTTCCACTTCCTCCAGGGATCGTACGGGGGATAGACAGACCTCTTTGCCTTTCGTGAATTCGACCCACTCCTGTTGCGTTTTTTCTTTGAACAGTGCCTCGATTTCTCCTTTCGGAAAAACAAAAGCGGACAATTCCAGATGATTCGTCCGCATCCAGTCGGGGCGGTCGACCAGCTCGCAGAAGTTTTTCCAAAATTTGATTTCCAGGGCGGCGAGGGCGACCCAGCGGCCGTCGGCGCACTCGTAGACGTTGTAGTTGACCAGGGCGCCGCCCAGCGGATTCATCTGGCTGGGATCGAAGCCGCCCCAGAGCTGGGTGGCGGGAACCGCCAGCAGTGGCAGCAGGCCGTCGAGCATGCCGACGTCCACCCGGCTGCCGCGGCCTGTGCGCTCGCGCTGCAGCAGGGCGCTCAGGCAGGCGGTGACCACCAGATAGGAGCCGCCGGCTATATCGGCGATCTGTACGCCGGGGATAACCGGCCGGCCTTGCTGGTCTCTGCTCAGTCCCAGGATACCGCTGTAGGCCAGGTAATTGAGGTCGTGACCAGGATAATACCGGTACGGCCCATCCTGCCCGTAGCCCGAGAGCGATACATAAATCAAATCTTCTTTTACGGCCTTCAAGTCTTCATATCTCAGCCCCCACTGCGCCATACGACCCGGACGAAACTGCTCGATGACTACATCGGCCTCCCGGACGAGCGCCATCAAGTCCCGACGGCCGGCCTCCTCCGTGTAATTGATCTGCCGGATCTCCTTCCCGAAGTTGAGCGCCCCAAACAGGGTGGATTCCCCGTTCTTTAAAGGCGGCTGGCTGCGCGCCATATCCGAGCGTTCGGGATGCTCCACCTTGATCACCCGCGCCCCCAGCTGCGCCAGCAGGTTGGTGGCGAGCGGGCCGGGGAGGAGGCGGGTGAGGTCGATGATGGTGGTGTTTTCGAGTGTTTGCATCTTTATTTTTTCAGTTCGTACTTTTTTGGTTCTTGAGGGCGGTGGATGGTGGATAGTCGATAGTCCATAGTCCACAGTCCAGGCAAATACACCTTTTGAGATAAACCCGGAAAAATTTATTTGCCGAGTGAATTTCTCAGTGCCTGCGCCATTTTAATAATCAGTTCTGCTTCCTGATAGTATTAATTTTCCGAGTCAACTCCACCGTTGTATTTGTCTCGGCTATGGACCATGGACTACCTCCCCTCTTCCAAAAACAAAAAGAAAGTACGTCAACCCGGTGATATCCACTATTTATACGCCGCCTTATACTGCACATCATCCACCACCATCTTGGCGATAATCTCCCGCATGATCTCCGAGGTGCCGCCGGCGATGGTGCCCACGCGCGTATCGCGGAAGGCGCGTGCAATGGGGTATTCCTCCATGTAGCCGTAGCCTCCGAAAAACTGGAGACACTCATCGACTACTTTCTTTTGCAGTTCTGCCGCGTGCAGCTTACACATGGAGCATTCCTTGACGGCAAATTCCCCCTGCTCGTGCAGCCAGGAGGTATGGTGCACCAGTTGCCGGCAGGCTTCCACTTCGGTAGCCAGATCGGCCAGGCGGTGGCGCAGGGCCTGGAACTTCTTGATGGGCCGGCCGAAGGCCTCGCGTTCCTGCATGTACTGCAGTGTCATTTCCATGACGGCATCCATGGCGCCGACGGCCAGCAGTCCTCCGGCGAGGCGCTCCACCTGGAAGCTGTCGACGATATAGTAAAAGCCCATCCCTTCCTGGCCGATGAGGCGGTCTTTAGGCACCCGCGCTTCGTCGAACTGGATCTCGGCAGTATCGGAGGAATGCCAGCCCATCTTTTTGAGTTTGGAGCGGTGTACGCCCTCCGTCTCGCCGTCGATGACCAGCAGGGAAAGGCCGGCATCGGTTTTGACCAGGGTGGTGATGAAATCGGCATAGAAGCCGTTGGAAATAAAGGTTTTGGCGCCGCTGACGATGTAATGATCGCCTTCAAGACGGGCGCTCGTACGGATGCCCTGTACATTGGAGCCGACATCCGGCTCGGAAATGGCCAGGGCGGCGATCTTTTCTCCGGCGATGCCGGGGCGCAGAAAGCGCTCCTTCTGTTCCGGCGATCCGGCGCGGGCGATGTGGTTTAAGGCCATGTATTCGTGTACGCTGATGGCGCAACCAAAGCCGCCGTTGCCGGCGCGGGCTAGTTCTTCCAGGAAGACTGCGGAGTAGAAGAAGTCGGCGTCCATACCGCCGTAGGCTTCATCGTGGACGAGGCCGAGGTAGCCCATCTCGCCCATCTTTTTCCAGGCCCAGCGGGGAATTTGTTCCTGGGCTTCCCACTCGTCGAAATGAGGCGCGATCTCCTTTTGGAGGAAGTCGCGGACCGACTGGCGGAAGAGGTGGTGTTCTTCTTTGAAATAGGGAGATTTCATATGGTGTAATAGTTATTAAGGTTGTTCGAGATTGTGGTTAATTGGTGGGGACCATCGACGGGGTGACTCAGAGTTATTGACGGGGTGATTCAAAGTCACCCCGTCAATAGATAGGGGCCGGGAGTCAGTAAAACTTTTTCCCATCCGCCGCCATCTTCCGCAAGCCCACCGGCACGGTAAAGCGTTTGCCGAAGCGTGCAGAGAAGTCCTCGCATTCGGCGACGAACTGCCGGGGCCCGACGTAGTCGATGTAGCTGAACACGCCGCCGGTGTAGGGCGGGAAGCCGAAGCCGAGCAGGGAGCCCACATCGCCGTCTTTGGTGCTGCGCAGCACGCCTTCTTCCAGACAGCGGTAGCTCTCCAGGGCCATGATGTGCAGCAGGCGCTTGCCGACGGTGCTTTCGTCGAGTAAATCCGGATTGCCGGGGAAAAGGTCGTTCAGCCCTGGCCATAAGTGCTTTTTCCCGCCTTCCGGATAGTCATAAAAGCCTTTCTTTACCTTTTTGCCTTCGCGACCGTGCCCGTCGATCAGTGTTTTGTAGAGGTTGTACACCCGGCGAGTATGTTCCGGCATATCTTTCATATTGTCCATGACGTGTACGCCGAGGGTGAGGGAGACTTCGTCCGTAACCGCAAGCGGTCCGACGGGCATGCCGATGCGCCTGGCGATATTCTCGATCATGGGCGCCGGTACGCCTTCCTCCAGCAGGAGGGCCCCCTCCCCGGTAAAAGTGCCGAAGACGCGGGAGGTGAAGAAGCCCGGGCTGTCATTGACGACGATGGGAACTTTGTTGATTTGGGTGACATAGTCGACCGCAGCGGCGATGCTCCGGTCGGTGGTTTTCTCTCCAACGATAATTTCCACCAGCGGCATTTTATCGACCGGGGAGAAGAAGTGGATGCCGATGAAGTTTTCCGGCCGCCCGGAGGCCTGCGCGAGCATGGTGATCGGCAGGGTGGAGGTGTTGGACCCGTAGATGGCGTCCTTGCCGAGTACGGCCTCCGTCTCTTTCGTGACCCTGGCCTTGAGTTCCGGGTTTTCAAAAACCGCTTCGATGACCAGATCGCTGCCGGTTACAGCAGCAGGGTCACCGGTGGGATGGATGCGCTGCAGGACTTCCTGCATATCTTCTGAATTCATCCGCCCCTTGCTAACCCGCTTTTGCAAAAGCTGCTCCGAGTACTGTTTGCCGGTTGCGGCTTTATCTTCACTGACATCTTTGAGTACGACCTGCATGCCGGCCCTTGCCGATACATAAGCGATACCCGCACCCATCATGCCGGCGCCGAGGACGCCCAGCTTGTTGATCTCGAAAGGTCCGTAGCCTTCGGGTTTGGCCTTGCCTTTTTTGGCTTCGTTGACGAAGAAAAATCCGGTGCGGATGAGGTTCTGGGCTTCCGGACTGTAGAAGGCTTTGATAAAATAGCGGGCTTCTACCTCCAGTCCGCGTTCTATGGGCAGCTCGATGCCGTCATGCACCGCGGCCATGGCGTATTGCGCGCCGGGGTAATTGCCGTGCGTTTTCTTGCGCAGGTTGCCGATGCCGCCGATCATGGTCTGCACGCCGGTTTTAGTCTTAAGACCGCCGCCGGGGATTTTGCCTTTGGAGGCATCCCAGGGTTGTTTGACATTGGGGTGTTCCTCGATCCAGTTTTTGGCGGCAGCCATTAGTTTATCGGGATCATCGACCAGTTCGTCAATCAGGCCTTCCTTGAGCGCGTCCTTCGGTCGCAGCTGCCGGGCCTGCAGGATGACCATCAGGGCGTTCTGCAGGCCGATGAGGCGCGGCAGTCGCTGTGTGGCGCCGCCGCCGGGGAAGAGCCCGAGCTGTGTTTCCGGCAGGCCGATGCGGATCTTCGGGTCGTCCGCGGCGATGCGGTGGTGGCAGGTCAGGGCCAGCTCGTAGCCGCCACCGAGGGCGTTGCCGTTGATAGCGGCGACAAAGGGCTTGCCGGCCTTTTCCACCTCGCGCAACTCGCGGTGCATGCGCAGCAGCCCCTCGAAGAGCTCTTTCTTGTTTTCCGGTGGGTTGGAAATGAATTTCAGGTCGGCGCCGGCCATAAAGTCCTTACGGCCGGAAGTGACGACGACTCCGCGGACCTGCTCGTCGGCGTTGGCTTGCTTGGCTATCTCGATGTAGGTTTCGACGAAGTCCAAGCTGAACAGATTCGTCGGCGCGTCTTTCATATCGATGGTGATGACGGCGATTCCGTCGTCATCGACGCGGTAGTCGAGGATGTTATTTTGGGTGTGGGTGGTGTTCATTGGTGTAGTATTTTGTCGATGATCAAATGGATGGCTTCGGCTACTTCTGCTGTTTCCCGGTTTCCCGCTTTTTACGGGATTCTACGGTTCTGGATCTTCAATTAAACAGAACCGCAGAACAGAAGAACAGAAGAATTCAGAACCGCAGAAGTTTCTGAACCTGTCAAGTTGGGAATAGAGGGTTATCATTTTCCTCCTCAAAGCCTTTCAACGATCGTTGCAATCCCCATTCCCCCTCCGATACAGAGGGTAATCAGTCCGGTATTCAGGTCGCGGCGTTCCAGTTCATCGAGCAGGATGCTGAGGAGCATGCAGCCGGTAGCGCCCAGGGGATGGCCCATAGCGATGGCGCCGCCGTTGACGTTGACCTTGTCGTGGGGTACGCCGAGGTCGTCCATAAAGCGCAGGGGCACGGCGGCGAAGGCTTCATTGACCTCGTACAGATCGATATCTGTTTTCTCCATCCCGGCTTTTTGCAGGGCTTTGCGGCTGGCCGGCGCCGGTCCGACGAGCATGATAGTCGGATCAGTGCCTACGAGGCCTACGGAGCGGATGCGGGCCCGGGGCTTCAGCCCGAGCCGCTTTCCGGCCTCCTTGCTGCCGACCAGGGCGATGGCGGCGCCGTCGACGATGGCCGAGGAGTTGCCGGGGTGGTGAATGTGTTCGATAGTTTCCACTTCGGGATACTTGTCGATGGCTACGGCGTCAAAGCCGCCCATGGCGCCGATCATGGAGAAGGAGGGCTCGAGCTTGCCGAGGATTTCTTTAGTGGTGCCGGGGCGGATGTTTTCATCGCGGTCGAGCACGGTGAAGCCGTTGATATCCTTGACAGGAATGCGGGATTTTTTGAAATACCCTTGCTCCTGGGCGTGTGCGGCGCGCTCCTGCGATCGGGTAGCAAACTCGTCGACGTCGTCGCGGGAGTAGCCGTACTTTGTGGCGATGAGGTCGGCGGAGATACCCTGGGGCACGAAGTGGCCGGGCAGGGCGACCATAGGGTCCATGGCCATGGCGCCGCCGTCGAAGCCCATAGGCACGCGCGACATGGATTCGACGCCGCCGGCCAGAAGCAGGTCTTTCCAGCCGGCTTTGATATAGGCGGCTGCCTGGTTGACCGCTTCGAGGCCGGAGCCGCAGAAGCGGTTGAGGGTGACGCCGCAGAGTTGGTCGCCGTAGCCCGATTGCTGGGCGGCGGTTTTAGCGAGGTTGGCGCCCTGGTCCATCACCTGGGTGACGCAGCCCAGGAGGATATCCTCCACCTGGGAAGTGTCGAGATCGTGTCGTTGGCGGAGTTCGACGAGCAGTTCGACGAGCAGTTGGGTAGGCGTGATGCCGATGAGGGCGCCTTTTTTATTGCCCTTGCCGCGTACGGTGCGGATAGTATCATAGAGGTATGCTTCCATGGTGTATTGTTGTTTTGTTGGTGTAATGGCAGAGCGCAAGGCTATGCTCAGGTTTTATCGACCTTTAAGGATAACTCAAGCATTTCGCGAGCTTCGCTGACGGAAGCCGGTTCCAGTCCGACGGTCCTGGCCAGCTGAGCGGCTTCCTCGACGAGTTCGCCGTTGGAGGCGGCGAGTTCGCCGTCGGGCAGGTAGAGATTGTCTTCCAGGCCTACGCGCACGTTCCCGCCCATGGTGAGCGCGGCGGCGACCATGCGCCACTGCTTGCGGCCGATGCCGATGACCTGCCAGAAACTACGGGGCGGCAGCTGGCTGACCTGGTGGACCAGGTTCTGCGTGGTGGCCGGGATACCGCCGAGCACGCCCATAATGAGGCTGAACTGAAAGGGTGGCTCCAGTAGTCCCATGTCGATCAGCGGCTGGGCGTTATTGATATGGCCGGTGTCGAAGCACTCCATCTCGGGGCGCGTGCCGGCTTTCTTCATTCTCTCAAGGAAGAAAGAGATGTCTTTAAAAGGATTGGCGAAGACGTGATCGTGGTAAAAGGTTTTCTTCTTACGCGAGTAGATGGCGTAATTCATGGAGCCCATATTCAGGGCGGCCATATCGGGCTGCAGCGCCTCGATCTGGTGGATCCGCTGCTCCCGCTCGATACCGACGGCGCCGGTGGAGTAGTTGATGATCACTTCCGGGCAGCGCTTTTTGACTTCCTCGTCGATGCGGGCGTAGGTCTCCACGTCGTAGGCGGGGAAGCCGTTGTCCTGCCGGGCGTGGATGTGCAGGATGCCGGCGCCGGCGTCAACGGCCCGGCGGC
>CAZWDL010000026.1:0-35988 GCA_964632995.1 uncultured Saprospiraceae bacterium | reverse complement strand
GGCATGGGGGATTCGTCTTAAAAGTCCCCTGCCTGCCACATTTCCACACGCTTGGCAAGGAATTGGATCCAACGCGCGTCCTCATTGAGGCATGGGATCAAGCCAAAATCCTCACCACCGTTTTCACGGAAGATTTCACCGCCTTCCTCGGCAATCTCCTCCGGGGTGTAGGGGATGTTCGGGTTCTGCTGCCGGGTGGCGAGTACGCCGGTCAGGGCGGCGGTGATGATGATTTTGTTATCGTGCATGTTTATGATTTTGCTTTGATGAATTTCAATGATGATTCTTTGATCCTGGGGTAAAGTGTTTACTCCTAACTTATGTCCTTCTGTGAGCTCAGTAGCGCCGTGATGAAAAATCAATAATTATATGTCGCCGCTACGCGGCTTTTACATTCGAAATGTATGCTCTAATTTCCTGGGGCTCGCGCCCCAGGCTACCGTCTGTCGCCGCTACGCGGCTTCAGAGGGGCAAGCATCGAGCCCAACCAGAGCGCGAAGTGGGATGGTCGGGTCAATATCCAGCATCCAGCACCCAGTTCTCATTCCACCTTCAGCACCACCTTCCCACTAGCCCGCTTGGTCTCCAGGTATTTCTGAGCGGCGGCGGCGTCCGCAAGCGGGTAAGTTTTATCGACGACTGGATTTAATTGTCCGGCCTCTACGATTTCCCGGATTAAGTCCAGGTCGCGGGCTTTGGAATTGACGACGACGACCCGGGCCTGTTTGCCGGGGCGCAGACGCGTCCAGAAAGCCGTGAGGAAATTGACGGGGGCAATGATCGTCGTGACGTGCCGGCCTCGCGGTCGGATCAGATGTTTGACCCGCCGGAAAGGCATATTGCCGTAGACGTCGAAGTAGATGTCATATCTGTTTTCCAATTTTGTCAAATCTTTTTTGGTGTAATCGATGACCTCGTCGGCGCCGAGCTCGCGGACCAGCTCCGTATTGCGGTAGCTGCAGGAGGTGGTCACCCGGGCCTCGAAGGACTTCGCCAGTTGTATAGCCACGGTGCCGACGCCGCCGGAGCCGCCGTGGATAAACACCTCCTGTCCGGCTTTGATATGCGCCAGGTCGCGCAGCGCCTGCAGCGCCGTCAGGGCGACCAGCGGAACGGCAGCGGCTTCCTCGAAGGTGATTCCCTTCGGCATGGGCGCCAACTTGTCGGCCTTTAAGGCAATGTACTCGGCGTAGGCTCCGCCGCTCAGCGGAGGCGCCATGCCGTAGACCGGATCGCCGGGCCCCAGATGATTAACGCTGGGTCCCGCTTCCACTACCTCTCCTGCAAAATCGCTGCCCGGAATTCTGGGGAGTCCGAAGCTGGAAACCGGCCGCAGCATGCCCTGCCGGATCTCGCAGTCGACCGGATTTAGGGCGGCGGCCCGGACGCGTACCAGCACCTCACTACTACCCACGACGGGACGGGGCCGCTCTTCGAGCTGCAGCACATCGGCGGAGCCGTGGTTGTGGTAGATGATGGCTTGCATACTTTAACGTATTTGTTTTTTCTTACGGATTCAATTCAGCTTTTGGCTATTAGCTGTTCGCTTTTCCCTTTTCGCCGGTTATTTGCGATTGTACTGTTTCTGCCCGCTCCTCGTCACCTCGGGCCGGCTAAACCCTTTGGAATTCGCGAAGCAACTATTCCACAGGGTGAAATTTCGTATTTTCGCCCGTCCTCTCCCGCTTTTCAAGCGGGATCGGGTCGGGGAAACCTTCCCACTTGCGCTTTCCGACTTCTGTTTCCCGCTTTCCGACTTCCCACTTCCCGCTTTCCGACTTCCCCCTTCCGACTTCCCCCTTCCGACTTCCCCCTTCCCCTTCCCACTTCCCCTTCATTCCCCCGTCCATTTAGGTTCTCGCTTTTCGCGAAAAGCTTTCAGTCCTTCTTGCGCGTCTTTGGTTTGCAGCGTTTGCATCAACATATTTCTGAGATATTGGTGCAGTTTGGCGGTGTCGTGCTTTCGTATTTCGTCGTAGGCTTCCAGGCCCTTGCGGATGGCGGTGGGGGCGTTCGCCAGGATGTCGTCGAGCAGTAGGCGGACTTCCTCCTCCACTTTTCCTTTCATGGTCAAATGCGTAACCAAACCCCAGATCATGGCCTGTTCTACCTTGAGGTCGTAGCCACGGATGCACCAGTCGAGGGCCTTGCGAGCGGGAATAACTTCCATCAGGCTGGCCAGCACCTGGAAGGGGAATAGGCCGCGTTTGACCTCCGGCAGGCCGAACTGGATCCCGTCTTCTGCTACCACGTGGGTGCAACCCGCCAGGATGAGCATACCGCCGGCGTAGACGTTGGCTTCTACCTGGGCAATACAGGGTTTATAGAGCTTATTGAACAGTTCGCCAATGAGCACCTCACCTTCAGGTTGGGGGACGCTGGAGCTTGTTTCTTCGGTACTCCCCATGAAGGCTTTCAGATCGGCGCCGGCGCAGAAGACGTCGCCTTCGGCTTTTATGATCACCGCCCATACGGAATGGTGGTGGCGGGCGTAGTACATAGCGTAGGCCAGTTCGTTGAGCATCACCGGATTCAGGGCGTTCTTTTTAGCCGGCCGGTCGAGGGTGATACGCAGTACGTGATCCGCTTCTTCCACCTGCAGGTAGGCGAAGGTTTGCTCCTGTATATTTTGCGTTTGTTCTTTGGTGTAGAGCATAATTTAATCTTTGAGTTTGGTGCCCATGACTTCATCCCAGACGGTGGTGGTAAAACCGTAATTTTTTTCATTGTCCTGGAAGTGATGCTCCAGGTGATGCCGCTGATAGTACTGGAATAGTTTATTTTTAAAATGATAATTATGTGCGGCAAAGTGCAGCCAGTCGTAAGCCAGGTAGCAGCTGACCATGCCGAACATAAAGGCATGAACGGCCGGATGCCCGAGCAGCAGGTAAAAAAGACCGTAGAAGACTGCAAATCCAGGCAGGCTTACCTCCGGCCCGATGAGCATCAGCCGCTTGTCGTTGGGATAATCGTGATGAGCCATGTGGACGCTGTAGAGCAGCTTTCGCCAAAAGGGGCTGCGGGGCTGCATGTGGAAAAAGTAGCGATGAACGATGTATTCGTAAAGGGTCCAAAAGAGAATAGCTCCTCCCAGCCCGCCGGCAAATAACAGCCAGTCAATGCCGGGGTGCCAGATGCAATAAGCCAGCAGGGCCAGCGCGACGGGGGTAAAGATCAGAAAGGGGATTTTAGGATGCTGCAGCCGTTTGGGCGACATCATCATTTTTTCGCGGAACACCGCTTCAGGCATAGGCCCCTTGTCTTTAAACTGTCGGCTTGTTTTCATCCTTGTTGATTTTCACCATTATTTTCTTCTTTGGAGATCTTGACCAACAGGACGCCTGCCTCCACATGTTGTCCTTGCCGGACGTAGATTTCCTCTACGGTTCCATCCTCTTCGGCAGCGATGCGGTTCTCCATTTTCATAGAGGAGAGAACGAGCAGGCTGTCGCCGGCCTTAACCGTTTTGCCGGCTTCCACCAGAATGTCGATTACCTCGCCGGGCATGGGGGCTTGATAGCCTCCTTTGACGCCTTCGCCCTCTACTTCCGGAAAACGGGGGTAAGCCTTGGCGATAATTTGACCGGCGCCGGGGAGGTGAAGGAAATACCATTCTTTTCCTTTGGCGAAGGGGATGAACTCCTGCCGGCCATCTATTTCCAGGCGAATGCCCGATTCACTGCCTTCCATCAGGGTTACGCTGTAGTGGGCGTCCTCAATGAAAAAGTCAAAGTGATCTTTGAAGTAGCGGTAGCGAACGGTATAATCCTTTTCGACAATGTGAAACTTTTCTTCCTGCGGCTGGTAAAAGTTGTTGCGCCAGCCGGACGGCAGAGAAGACAGCGGTGTCGGGCGTTCCGAGCGTTGCCGCCAGCGGTAGAGCGTCAGCGCGACAGCGGCGCGATGATATACTTCTTCAGGGTATTCGTACAGCGTCTCGAGATCCATCTGCTGTTCGATGAAGTGGGTGTTGTAGTCGCCTTTTTGGAAGTCTTCCCTGGCAAAGAGCCGGTACAGGAAGGGCAGATTAGTGGTCAGTCCGAGGCAGATAAGCCGCTCGAGGCCGTAGCGCATCCGGCGGATGGCCGCAGGCCGGTCGGGGCCGTGGGCGATGATCTTGGCGATCATCGGATCGTAGTGGATGCCGATTTCAGCGCCGCTTTCTACGGCGGCGTCGTAGCGGAGCCCTTCCATTTCGGCCGGTTCCCAGCGATGAACCGTGCCGGTGACTGGCAGAAAGTTATTGCGAGCGTCTTCGGCATAGAGGCGTGCCTCCACGGCGTAGCCATTGCGCTGGATGTCTTTCTGTTCGAGCGGCAGCGGCTGCCCTTGTGCAATTGTAATTTGCCAAGCAACGAGATCGATCCCGATGATCATTTCCGTGACGGGGTGCTCGACCTGCAGCCGCGTATTGACTTCCAGAAAATAGAACTCGCCCTCTCCGGCGTAAATGAATTCAACAGTCCCTGCATTATCGTACCTGATGGCCTTGGCGGCGTTGACGGCCGCCTCGCCCATCTTTTGCCGGATGGCTTCATGGAGCACCGGCGAGGGGCTTTCCTCGATCACTTTCTGGTAGCGTCGCTGAATGGAACACTCCCGTTCGTTGAGATGGATGGCATTGCCGTGCTGGTCCCCAAAAACCTGGAATTCGATGTGCCGGGCAGAGGGGAAGTAGCGCTCGACGATGAGCTCGTCGTTGCCAAAGGCCGCGCGGGCTTCGCGTTTGGCGGCCCCGATCGCCTCTTTCATTTCGCTGGCCTTTCGGACGATGCGCATGCCCTTGCCGCCGCCACCTGCCGCAGCCTTTAGCAACAGAGGAAAGCCGATGCGCTCCATTTCAGTGCTGAGGCGTTCGACCGACTGATCTTCCCCCTGATAGCCGGGGATGACCGGGACGCCGTGTTTCTCCATGATGGTTTTTGCTCTCGATTTGGAGCCCATTTGTTCTATGGCCTCAGGGTGAGGACCGATGAAGATTAATCCGGCTTCCTGACAGCGGCGGCCAAAAGCCGCATTTTCCGAAAGGAAACCGTAGCCGGGATGGATGGCGTCGGCGCCGGCGCGGCGGGCAGCGTCGAGGATTTTGTCCTGATCGAGATAGGATTTGGCCGCCGCCGCTTCCCCAATATGCAGAGCCAGATCGGCTTCCCGGACATAGGGCGCTTCGCGGTCCGCCTCCGAGTACACGGCAACGCTGCGGATGCCCAGGCGCCGGCAGGTGCGGATAATGCGGCGGGCAATTTCGCCGCGGTTGGCGATGAGTATGGTGTTGATGGTATTCACGGATTCAGTATTTCATGGTCGGGTTTCAGCCATCTGTTTGCGATCCTTCCACTGGGGGGCCTCATCCGGAATGGCTTTCAGCAGTTTGTCCAGATACGGATGATAGTGTACTTCAATGGTATGGCGTTTGCTTTTGATGAATTCCTTTTCGATATGATCGGAGTCGTTTTCGGCCAGTTCCCGGACATTCCCGGGCAACTGCCAGCGCCCCATGACGTAATTGGCGGCCAGTTTGGCCTGCGCATCGCTGAGGGGCCAGATTGCCCCCTGGGGCTGCAGCAGCCCGATAAAGACCAGCGTAAGATGATCGGGGTGAAACATGCGCAGGTACAGCGGAATGCGGTCGGCATTTTCGTAGTTGATAAAATCATCGTCGAAGAAGGGCAGGGCGATCTTGTAACCGGTGGCGGCAATGATGGTATCGTATTCTTCGGCGCTACCGTTACTAAAGTTAACCTTTTGTCCTTCTATCTTTTCGATGCCGCGGCGGGGGTGCACCTTACCGTGGCGTATTTTATACAGCAATTCGGAATTGAGTGTCGGATGATCCTTGGTTACAGGGAAACCGGGTTGTTCCAGGCCGTAGTCGCGGTAATTGCCTACTTGTATGCGTAGGGTGATCTTGCGAAGTATTTCCGCGATGAAGCGGGGCAAACGCGTGACATCCTTATTAAAGGTATCGGTGGGTTTGCCTAGAAAGAATTTTGGAATGATATAGTGCGGTCGTCGCATGCTTATGGCCACTTTCTCGGCCACCCGGCTGATCTCCACGGCACAGTCGCAGCCCGAGTTGCCCGAACCTACAATGAGCACGCGTTTATCGGCGAATGGTTTATTCGTCTTGTAATTGTGCGAATGCAGGTATTCACCGGTGAATTCTCCCGGCAGCCTGGGATGCCGGGGTACGGAGTGGTGGCCGTTAGCGATAAACAGATAATCGAATACTGCTGTTTCACCGTTATCCAGTTCGACCTGCCACTTTTCCGCTGCCGTCTTCGCGATGTGTTTGACCGAAGTATTGAAGCGGATGTAGTGGTAGAGGTTGAAGTGGCGGGCATAGGAGCGGAAATAGGCCAACACCTGCTCGTGGGAAGGATAGTCGGGATAGCAATCCGGCATGGGGAAATCCAGATACTCCGACAGTCGCTTGGAGCTAATGATATGCGTAGTCTCACAGACACTGGAGTGGGAGGTCTTCGAAGAGTAAATCCAGTTGCCGCCGACATCGCTGTTCTGCTCGTAGCAGAGGACATCTTTTACACCGGCCTGCAGCAGATTCTTAACGGCGGTGATGCCGGAGCAGCCGGCGCCGATGACGCATACTTTGGGGGAATTTGGTGATTGCATATTGCGTTTTTTCTGGATGATCGGTTGGAGTTTAGAAGTTTAGACGGCCGCCGACCCCGTCGGGGCCTGGTTTAGTTTAGAGTCTGGCGAGGCAAAGCAAAGGCGCTGCCAGCCGTATCGGGACCAACCGTTGCTCCCCCTAAACCAGCCGTCCCGGCAGGGGCGGCGACTAATCCTCTAAACTCTTCCACTTACATGCGGAAGATACCATATTTATTACTGCTCTCAACCGGTTTATTGTGCACCACCGTCAGGCAGAAACCCAGGTAGTTGCGGGTTTCGCGCGGATCGATGACGCCGTCGTCCCAGAGCTGCCCGGTGCTGTACCAGGCGCTGGAGGTTTTTTCCACTTCCTTCATCATATGCTGGCGTAGCATTTCAGCCTGGTCCTCGTCGAATTCCATACCTGCTTTTTCTGCCGATTGCCGCTGAATGATCTCCATAACGCCGGAAAGCTGTTCGGGGCCCATCACGGCGATTTTAGAATTGGGGTAGGAAAAGAGAAATCGCGGCTGGTAGGCACGGCCCATCATTGCGTAATTTCCGGCTCCGTAGCTGGCTCCGGCCATAATGGTGATAGCGGGCACCTCGCTGTTGGAGACGGCATTAATGAGTTTGGCGCCGTGTTTGATGATGCCGCCCTGCTCGTAATCTTTGCCGACCATAAAGCCGGTGATGTTCTGGAAGAAGATGAGGGGCGTTTTATTTTGATTACAGAGCTGTATAAAGTGGGCGCCTTTGTTGGCCGCCTCGCTAAACAATACTCCGTTATTGGCCAATATCCCTACGCGGAAGCCGTGAATTTCGGCGAAACCGGTTACCAGCGTGCTGCCCCATTCGGGTTTGAACTCCGAAAAGCGTGAGCCGTCAACGACACGCGCGACGAGCTCGCGGCTGTCGTAAGGCTGCCGGATTTCGGGGGAGAGGATGCCGAGGAGTTCGTCGGGGGAGTAGGCGGGAGCCCCCCCCATCCCTCCCAAAAGAGGGGAGGCATTGCGCGCGGGCATCCGGCCGATGATTTCCCGGGCGAGGCGTATCCCATCATACTCATCCTCGGCGAGGTAGTCGCTCACTCCGCTGACGCGGCTGTGCATTTCGGCGCCGCCTAGGGTTTCGTCGTCCACCACTTCGTTGGTGGCCATTTTAACCAGGGGCGGGCCGGCGAGGAAGACCTTGGCTTGTCCTTTGATAAAAACAGAATAGTCGGACATGCCGGGAACGTAGGCGCCGCCGGCGGTGGAATTACCGAAGACCACCGAAATGGTCGGCAGGCCGGCTTTGGAGCGCCGCGTAATGTCGCGAAAGGAGGCGCCTCCGTAGTTGAAGATGGAATGTTGCTCCGGCAGGTTGGCGCCGGCTGACTCGACGAGGTTAATTACCGGAAGAGCATTTTCGAAGGCGATCTCGCCGAGGCGCAGGCTTTTCTGAAGGGTGGCATAGTCTACCGCTCCGCCTTTGTTAGTGCCAATATTTGAAATGATCATGCAGAGGCGTTGCTGTACCAGCCCGATGCCGCCGACAGTGGTGCCGCCGGGGCCGAAGCCTTTGCCGCCCAATCCAGCCAGCGGTAAAAGTTCGAGAAAAGGACTGTCGCGATCAAGCGTCAGTTCCAGTCGTTCCCGGGCCAGCAGCTTTTCACGCTTACGGGCTTTTTGAATATGCTTCTCCTTACCCTGAAAGCGACTTTTCTCGAGATGTTGTTCCAACTCCGCCAGGAGTGTTTTCATGCCCTCGTAATTGTCGCGATAGGTTTGGGAATGAGTATTGACTCTTGATTTTATTACTTTCATGACTGGCGGGCTTCCGTGTTTTGTTTTTGCAAACCTGGAACGGTGGGTTGTAAAATACGCTGGAAATGATGGCGTCCTTTATCAGTCAGGTAAGGTAGCACCAAATCCCATATGCTCATCCGTAGCTGATCATTGTCGAGTTCTTTCAGACCGCGGACCGCCAGTTGCTGCAGCCAGAAGGTGGTCAGCATCCAGACGGTGTGCGCCAGGCGCTTGTATTGTCCTTCGTGTTGCTCGGGCTGCAGGTTGCCGCTGCCGACGGAATAATCGAGTACGGCACGGACGTAATTGATAGAGTCTTCGTAATAGCTCTGCTGCAAACGAGCGATGACCGGGTAATTCCGTATAAGGTGGACCGTGTCAAGGTGGAAAAAGAGGTACTTCCTGGAAGTTTCGAGCAGCGGTAGGATCTGCCGGTTGATGTTTTCAAATGTCGGTATCTGCTGGACACCCATCAACAATTCATCCCGCTCGTTCTTCATCTGCCGGAAAATGGCCTCGATGATAAAGTCCTGGTTCTTATAATGATAGGCCAGGTTCCCGGGGCTGATACCCACGGACGCGGCTATGTCGCGCATGGTGACATTGCCGACGCCCTTGGTATTGTATAATTCGATCGCCGCTTCGAGAATCCGTTGCTTGGTCGAAGACATTATTGTGATTTTGAGCTGTAATTTAGAACAAAAAAACTAAAATGAGAAAAATTTTAGAACAAAAGTGCTACTGTAGCACAGGCTTTTAGCCTGTTTGGTTTTTTAGTTTACCGGCCTTTAGGCCGGAGAATAAAAGTTGGCTAAACTTAGGAAGGGAACAGGCTAAAGCCTGTGTTACAAGTTTAAGGGAACAGGCTAAAGCCTGTGTTACAAGTTTAAGGGAACAGGCTAAAGCCTGTGTTACAAGTTTTCCGGCCTTTAGGCTGCAGTGGGCATGAATAAAATCTTCCGCCGTGTTCCATTTTTCTTAAGAAAACGTTAAAAATGGGGGTAAACTCCAGCCTTTTTAGAGTTTGCAACAATTCAATTGCATTGTATTTGGGATCGGTGTAGTTTTATTTAAAAAACACCGATATGAAAACATTTTACCGCAGAAAACTTCCTCATCTGACTCCTCCGGGAGGGACTTTTTTCATCACCGCAAGATTACATGGCTCTCTTCCGAAAAGTGTTCTCGATAGATTGAAAATGGAGCGAAAAGAAGCCCTACAAAAATTAAAGTTTGATCAAACTATTTCTGAAACGGAGAAAAAGGAGCAAATTATTAATATTCATAAGCGGTACTTTCAGAAATGGGATGAATATCTGGACAAAGTGATCGCCGGACCGGATTATCTGAAAGAAGAAAAAATTGCCAAGGTGGTATTGGATCGCCTTCGGGAATTTGATGGTTCTCTCTACCGCTTGATTGCAGCGGCTATTATGCCGAACCACATCCATTTTTTGATCGATACCTATCTTCAGATTGAAAATCTGCCGAAAGGGGTTCTCCCGGATGAGGACAATTACGTCTCACTTGCGAAAACCATGCAATTAATCAAAGGGGGAAGTAGCTTTACGGCCAACAAGATTCTGGGGAGAAAGGGCAAGTTTTGGAATATTGAGAGCTATGATCACCTGGTACGCCATGAAGTGGAATATTTCAATATTGTCAGATACATTTTAATGAATGCAGTTAAAGCGAGACTTGCCAGAAGGTGGTGGGAATGGCCATATACTTACTGTATGGAGGAATTGATTGAAAGATTTCGGACTAGCAACTGTGGGACAGAGCACTAGTGCCGTAGGCATAACTGCTTCGGGCTTAGGGGAGTCGAAAAGCATTTTTGTAACCTGCCGCGAACTAATCGGGGGTAAACCTGCTTGTTGCTAAATAAAGCTGGCTGATCGGAGAGATGGGACAGGTTATGATTATGACATTTATACTTGCTGCCAACTAAAGTTGGCTGAACTGGGGGAGACAGGCTGAAGCCTGTCAGGCTGAGCGGGACAGGCTAAAAGCCTGTGTTACGGGCGCCATTTCCCCTCGAATACAAACTCCTCCTGGGGCTTTCGCTGTTGCGGCTTCGTCTCCGAGGTTCGTTTACCTTCATCGTCTAATTGTTCGGGATCGCCGAGCAGACCTACGACGAAGGCGGTCACGGGTTCATATTCACCGGGAATGTTATAGGTTTCCAGGGTTTTTTCCGGGCTGAACCCCGCCATTTGATGGACATAAAGGTCCATAGCGGTAGCTTGGATGGTGAGGTGGGCAATGGCCTGGCCAACGTCATGCCAGGCGTGGCGATTGGGTTTGCCGTTACGGCTGAAATGGGATCGGGCGATGGCGATCACCAATAGGGGAGCATTTTGTGCCCAGCCGCGATTACCTTCATTGAGGCAGGAAAGTAACTTATCGTGTTGCTCTTGGTTATCTCGGGCGGCGTACAGAAAATACCAGGGTTGATCGTTATAACTACTCGGGGTCCAGCGGGCAGCCTCGAATAAGGTTTGTATTTGCTTTTCCGAGAGCAACTCATCCGAATAAGCCCGGGGGCTCCAGCGTTTCTGCAGCAGCGGGTGAATGGACTGTTGCCGGTTTTGCTTCTTCTTATCATTACTGCCTTGTACAACCATTTTACTTATCTCAGAAGTTTTGAGAATAAGGCTTTTATTCTCTGAAAATCAATGTTTATACACTAAAAATGGCTAAAAACCGATTTTGTTCATGGCAAAGGAAGTGAGAACTATCGGATAAATTGTGGGGTCTGTCCGAATTATCTTTATCAGGCGAGCAAACAATTTTTATTTTTACGCGCAATGCACAAAAAATAATAGTACCGATGAAGAAATCGCTATCACTTCTGCTCCTGTTATGTCTTTTTGGCGTTCAGGGTTTTTCACAATCCAAAGCACTGACTTATTATCTTCCCGATATTGAATATGATCCGGATATTCCGACGCCGGAGCAATATTTTGGTTATCAGATAGGGGACTGGCATCTGAGCCACGACCGGCAGTATGCCTACATGCGGGAATTGGCGGATCGCTCCCCGCGGATAACCCTGACTGAATACGCCCGCACTTACGAAGAGCGTCCATTGATATATCTTACGGTCACTTCAGTAGGCAATCATCAAAACCTGGAAAATATTCAGGCCCGGCATGTGCAATTGACGGATCCCGGTGCTTCGGCAGAATTGAATACTGCTGAAATGCCGTTGGTCATCTATCAGGGGTACAGCATTCACGGTAATGAGCCGAGTGGTGGCAATGCTGCAGCGCTGGTTGCCTATTATCTCGCAGCGGGGCAGAGTGCGGAGGTGGAGCAGCTCCTGAATGAGGTAGTTATCCTGCTGGATCCCTGTTACAATCCCGATGGCTTTCAGCGTTTTTCGACCTGGGCCAATATGCATAAAAACCAAAATCTGACGGGCGATTCTCAGGACCGGGAGTATAATGAGGTATGGCCCCGGGGCCGGACGAACCACTACTGGTTCGACCTCAACCGCGATTGGTTGCTGGTGCAGCATCCGGAAAGCCGGGGTCGGATTGAGGCTTTCCACGCCTGGAAGCCCAATATTCTGACGGATCATCACGAGATGGGTACCAGTTCCACTTTCTTTTTCATGCCCGGCGAACCGCAACGTACCAATCCCCTGACGCCGCCATTGAATCAGGAACTCACTGCCGAAATCGGCAAATATCACGCCGCGGCGCTCGATAAGATCGGCTCGCTTTACTACTCCGAGGAGGGCTATGACGACTTCTATTCCGGTAAAGGATCAACTTACCCGGATGCGAACGGCGCCATCGGTATTCTCTTCGAGCAAGCCAGTTCTCGCGGGCACCTGCAGGAGACGGAGCACGGCCCGTTGACTTTTCCATTTACCATTCGCAATCAGGTGACAACGGCACTCTCCACCTTTGAAGCCGGCGTAGCTATGCGACAGAAACTACTGGATTTTCAGCGTGACTTTTACCGCAGCGGGGTGGAGGAGGAAGCGCCGGCCTCCGATCACAAGGCCTATGTATTCGGAGAACCCAGTGATCGCGGCCGCCTGTCCGCTTTTATCGAACTGTTGCGCCGTCATCAGCTGCAGGTATACGAACTCAATGAAAGTGTAAACGCCGGGGGGCAGGAATTCGAGGCCGGGAGCGCCTATGTTGTACCGGTAGCGCAACAGCAATACCGGATGGTGGAGGTCATTTTTGACACCATCACGACGTTCGATGACAGTCTGTTTTACGATGTGTCTACCTGGACGATGCCCTACGCCTTTAATATTCCCTATGCCCGTATTCCAGGCAGCACTTTTTCCGCCGATTTGCTGGGAACCAAGGTAGAGGCAACGGAAATTCCGCTTACCGCCCCCACGCCGGAAGCCGGCGACTATGCCTATCTTTTCGAATGGGAGGAGTACTATTCGCCCAAAGCCTTGCAGTACTTACTGCAGAACGGCCTGCGCGCCAGGGTGGCCATGGAACCTTTCACCGCTAAAGGGCATCGCTTCGGCCCGGGAACCATTATGATTCCGGTAGCCAACCAGGAGGCCGGTAAGGAAGAGCTGCATCAGCTGATGCAGATTGCGGCCCGCGGATCGGGCGTGCGGATCTGGGAAATGGACAGCGGCCTGACACCCGAAGGGCTTGACCTGGGCAGCCGAGACTTCGAAGCCCTGCGGGAACCAAAGGTGCTGCTTATCGTGGGGGATGGCGTTTCCAGCTATGAGGCCGGAGAGGTCTGGCATCTGCTCGACCGCCGTTATCACGCCCAGGTCACGATGATCGAAACCGATGATGTCGGCGGAGCTTCGCTGGATGCTTACAATACTATCGTGATGGTGGACGGAAGCTACGGCAATATCTCCAAGGCCGGCGTCAGTAAAATGAAGAACTGGGTACAGGATGGAGGTACCTTGGTCGCTACGAAAGATGCCATTCGCTGGGTGAAGGATAACGAGTTGGGTTACGTAGCTATAAAAGAGCGGGAGGAAGAGAAGGAAGGTTCTCGGCCTTACGGCAAAATATCTGAAGACCGGGGCGCAGACGTCATCGGCGGGGCTATCTTTGAGGCCAGGCTAGACCTGACGCATCCGCTGGGCTTCGGATTCAAGCGAGAAAAGATTCCGGTGTTCCGCAATCACACGCTCTTTCTGCAACCGGGAGAAAACCCCTATTCTACGCCATTGGTTTATTCCGGGGAGCCCTTGCTCAGCGGTTATGTCAGCGACCGGAATGTGGAGCAGCTGCGCAATTCGGCAGCGGCTATTGTGACTGGTGTCGGGCGTGGAAAGGTCATTTGTCTGGCAGACAATCCAAATTTCCGTGCTTTTTGGTACGGAACCAATAAACTGTTTGCCAATGCTTTGTACTTTGGTCATACCATCAGCAACCGGTCGCGGGAGCGGAAACCCCAGAACAATAAATCGGCTGTGGCTGGAGAGGAATGAACCTTCAGACCTTTTCCATTCAGGTCTGACAGGACGACTTACTGGGTGAATTGAATGGCGTCAGCCAATAGGGGATCGCTCCTTCGCCGGGCATCCTATCAAGGAAAAATTAAAACTGACATGTCAATCAGATGGAAACTGTCCTGTGTGTTTGTCTGTATTTGGCTGGCCGCTTCAGGTCAGCCGACATACAACGCTCTGGCACAGGACACCATCATCACCAAGCGGGGATTTCTCAGCAATACCTACCTGCTGGATGGCAAGCGATTGACGCTGGAAGTGATGGAGTTTTTTATGGAAGGTCATCCCAGTGCCCACAACCAGATCAAGGTAGCGCAGACTACGGATCAGCTGAGTATCGTGGGATACGGATTTGGGAGTATTTTTCTTCTGGGCGGGATGCTGCTCAACGATGCTAATCCCGGGTTGAGCCGTGACCTGTTTTTCTACGGCGGCGTAGGAATGGGAAGCGGGCTCATTTTTCAGATAATTTCTAATAATTATCAGAAAAATGCTGTCTTTCTTTACAACGAAGGAATAAAATCGCAATATCAGAAGAAGTCTTCCGCCAGCCTTTTTCTGGGTACGCGAAATGGGCAAGCAGTCGTTTTGGTCAGATTTTAGGATACCATCCTCCGTAAGAGGAAGAAGGTATGACTGCAGGGCCATGCCGAGTCATACCTTCTTTCTTTTAACTGGTTACCTTCAACTTCTCCCTGGCCTTATCAATAGCGCGATCCAAGCCTCCGGCATCCTGGCCTCCGGCGGTAGCGAAGAAGGGTTGGCCACCACCGCCTCCGCCGATTTCCTTGGCGAGTTCGCGGATGATGTTGCCGGCATGCAGGCCTTTACCTTCGGTCAGTTCGCGGCTGATGGCCATCATGAGTTGTGGTTTTCCCTTGATTTCTGCGCCGAAGAGGATGACGGCGTTTTCCACTTCTTTTTCCAGTTGATAGGCCAGGTTTTTGAGTGCGCCGGAATCGTCGATGGGGAGTTTGGCGCCGATAAAGGTAATACCATCGATTTTTTCCGCTTTGTTGAGCAGTTCATCTTTCAGGGCATTGGCCTGAGTAGCCTGCAGTTTTTCGATTTCCTTGCGCAGTTGTTTGTTCTCGTTTTGCAAATCGGCGACCTGCTTAGGCGTATTATTGGTGCTTTTCAGCAAAAAGCGGATTTCCGCCAGTTCGGCCAGTTCAGCCTTGATAAATTCCTGGGCACGCTCGGCGGTAATGGCTTCGATACGGCGAATACCTGAGGCTACCGAGCCTTCCGAAACAATTTTGAACAGGCCAATTTCACCGGTAGCCGATACGTGTGTGCCTCCGCAGAGTTCTCTGGAGAAGGAGGGATCGAAGGTGATCATGCGCACCAGCTCTCCGTATTTCTCTCCAAAGAGCATCAAGGCGCCGGCCTTTTTGGCTTCCTCGAGCGGAATATTGCGTACTTCTTCCAGGGAGATATTCTCCCGGATTTTCTCATTGACTATATCTTCGATGCGTTCGAGTTCCTCGTTTTCGACTTTCTGGAAGTGAGAAAAATCGAAGCGCAGGCGATTGTCATCCACATCCTGACCTTTTTGCAGGGCATGTTCGCCCAATACCTGGTGTAAAGCGGCGTGCATCAGGTGGGTAGCGGAGTGGTTGCGCGAAGTAGCCTCGCGCGCTGATTCATCGACCCGGGCCCTTACGATGACAGATAGATCCTGCGGCAACTTGTCGACCAGATGAATGATCAGCTGATTCTCTTTCTGGGTGTCGAGCACGCGAACGGTTTCTTCCCCGAAATGGAGCCTGCCGCTGTCGCCGGTCTGGCCGCCGCTTTCGGCATAGAAGGGGGTTTTGTCCAGTACGATCTGGTGCTGCTTGCCCTTTTTGCCTTTAACGATGCGGTAGCGCAGTACGCGGGCATCGTTTACTGTTAGTTTGTCGTAGCCCAGGAATTCCACTTCGTCGCGTTCTGCTACTTTAATCCAGTCTCCTACTTCTTTGGCGGCGTCGGCTTTGGAACGGGCTTTTTGTTCGGCGAGGGCCTTTTCAAAGCCTTTTTCATCCACCCGCAGGCCTTTTTCCTGCGCAAGCAGGCGCGTCAGATCGATTGGGAATCCGTAGGTGTCGTAGAGTTCGAAAGCATCTTCTCCGTCGATCACGCCATTTTTTACTTCCAGCGATTCAAAGCGCTTAAGACCATTTTCCAGGGTATTCAGGAAGGTCCGTTCTTCCCCTTCGATTACTTTGGCGACCTGTTCTTCCTGGGCTTTCAGTTCCGGAAAGATCTCCTTGAAGGTATCGGCCAGCACGGGAATCAGGGTATGGAGCAAGGGTTTCTGGATATCCAGGAAGGAATAGTAGTAGCGCACCGCTCGTCGCAAGATGCGCCGGATGACATATCCGGCGCCGGTATTGCTGGGCAACTGCCCGTCGGCGATAGCGAAGGCTACGGCCCGGATGTGGTCCGATACGACGCGCATGGCGATATCCGACTTGGCGTCTTTATCGTAACTATTCGTGTATTTTTTACCGGATGCCTTTTCTATAAAGCGGATAAAGGGCATGAATATGTCCGTCTCGTAATTGGACTGCTTGCCTTGCAAAGCCATGGTCAGTCGTTCGAAGCCCATGCCGGTATCAACGTGTTTGGCAGGTAGTTCTTCCAGGCTGCTGTCCGCTTTGCGGTTAAACTGGATAAAAACGAGGTTCCATACTTCGATGACCAGCGGATGGTTCTGATTGACCAGCGCGCCTCCGTCGATCTTTCGGCGGTCTTTATCGCTGCGCAGATCGATGTGGATCTCCGAACAGGGACCGCAGGGGCCGGTATCGCCCATTTCCCAGAAGTTGTCAGCTTTATCGCCGAGCAGGATACGTTCTTCGGGCAGCCACTGTTTCCAGAACCCGCTTGCTTCGTGGTCGGGGTCCAGGTCTTCGCTTTCGTCCCCTTTAAATACGGTGGCATAGAGCCGGTCTTTAGGAAGACCGTACACCCCGGTCAGCAACTCCCATGCCCAGGCGATCGCTTCTTCCTTGAAGTAGTCCCCGAAGGACCAGTTACCCAGCATTTCGAACATCGTATGATGATAGCTGTCGCGACCCACCTCTTCCAGATCATTGTGCTTGCCGCTCACCCGCAGGCACTTCTGTGTATCGGCAATACGGGGTGTTTCCGGTTCTTTATTCCCAAGGAAATAATCTTTAAATTGATTCATTCCCGCATTGGTGAACATAAGGGTAGGGTCATCCTTACTCACTATAGGCGCAGAAGGGACTATTTTATGTTGTTTTGAAGCAAAAAAGTCTAAAAACTGCTGACGAATTTCTTTAGATGTCATATGAATTATTCCAGTTTATAAGAAACATTCCGGTTAGAGCAGGCGTAAAAATAAATAGATGCTTTCTACTTACCTATCTTTATCCAGTCAAGAATATATTTTCTTAAGAAGCGTTAAAGTTATCTTAATTAACAAACTAAGCCTTTAATATTCTTGATATTTGTCGCCGATTTAAGAATCGCTTCTTCCCCAGTTTAGAACAAATTGATGAAATAAGGTGCAAATTCACTTTTAAACGACACTAATTTGATTGCACTTTAGGTTGATTTCCTTCTTTTGATGATGAAATTGAATGATTTTCGAATTAAATTTTTGTATTTCAATTAACGGCTCTTAAATTTGATTAGCCACTCAATGAAAAAGAGTCATGTAAAGGGAGGGAAAGCTAAATTTTCAGTTCAGATCAAGGCCCATGAACATTTCCCCGGCCTCTGTTCACCGCGTTTGAAATTGGCCGTGTGCTTTGGAAAAAACGCTGCAAATTTAGTTAATTTGGCTAAGATCTAAACACTCATGAGAAAAGAAAAATTCATTTACAACACCCAAACCTTACGGTACGAGAAGGTACATGAATCTTTGAGTACCAGGTTGTTAAGGGTTTTTGGGTTTATCTGCGCCGCACTCTTTACTGCTTTTGTTTTTACGCTTGTTGCGCACAAGTGGTTTCCTTCACCGAAAGAAAAGGCGCTGATGCGTGAAATAGATCAGATGAAGGTTGAGTACAATAACCTCGTCACCGATCTGGACATGCTCAGCAAAGAGCTCAATCACCTGCAAGACCGGGACGCCTACGCCCACCGGATGATTTTCGGCGTTGATCCGATAGATGACGGGGTGTGGAATGGCGGTGTCGGTGGGCATGATGAGTACGCCAAATACCGGGATTTTAAAAATTCCGGTGAATTAATGGCCCGGGTCAAGCAGAAAGCCGACAAGCTAAAGCGCCAGATGGTGATTCAGTCCAAATCCCTGGATACCATCGTCAATATGGCGCATGAAAAAGAAAAAATGCTGGCTTCCATCCCCTCCATTAAGCCGGTACGCTCTGACAAACTGGCCCGTCAGGTCAAATTGCTCTCCGGCTTCGGATACCGGATTCATCCCATCTATAAGGTTCCCAAAATGCACACCGGTATTGATTTCACCGCGCCGAAAGGTACTCCGATTCAGGCTACCGGCGCTGGTAAAGTGATTAAGGTGCAGCATAGTGGAACAGGTTATGGCAAACACGTCATCATCGATCATGGCCATGGTTACCGTACCCTGTACGGGCACATGAGTTCTGTCGATGTAAAGGTAGGCGAGCAGGTCAAGCGAGGCCAGCGTATCGGTCTGGTCGGCAGTACCGGGACCTCTACTGCTCCCCATTGCCACTACGAAGTGCACCTGCACGGAAAGAAAGTCAACCCCATCCATTATTGTATGGATGGACTGTCTCCTAAGGAATACCAGGAGATGGTGAAAGCAGCCGAAATGGCAAACCAATCCATGGACTGATATCGAAAAGAAGAAATCCGAAATAAGAAATTAGAAAGGTTGCCCGGTCGAATAATCGCTTTGCGAATTCGGCCGGGCATGTTTAAATAGCCGGACTTTGGGTCGATAGTAGTGGTAAATCCGGCTCATTTTCCTGAACAAACCTTCATTGCTGGCTGAAAATATAGAGATTTAGAGATGATAAGAATGTACAAATTGAAAGGCTTCCCCTTGGGAAGTCTTTTTTTCATTACCGTAACAGCCTGCCTGGCTTTCAATTGTAACGATTCCTCCTTGTCAAGGACAGACAAAACAGCCCTGACGGCTCCGGCTCCCCGGGTAATCGATACCATGCCGGCGGAAAGCGCATCGCTCCAGGTGGATACGCCGGAGACTTTCACCATTATCGGGGTAGGCGATATGATGCTGGGGACCGATTATCCTTCCGCGGGATACTTGCCTGCTAACGACGGTAAAGACTTGCTTTCAGAAGTGGAAGATCTTCTGCGGGGAGCGGATGTCACCTTTGGTAACCTGGAAGGCACCATTATCAACGAGGGAGGAAAGCCCAAACGCTGTAATAATCCGGATGCCTGTTATGTATTCCGCTCGCCGGAGCACTACGGGCGGCATTTTGCCGAAGCCGGGTTTGATCTGTTGAGCCTGGCCAACAATCACTCGGGAGACTTCGGGGCCGAAGGGCGCCGGCGCACTAAAGCGGTGCTTGATGAACTGAATATTCGCTACGCGGGCCTTGCCAGCACCGACGAAACAGCTGTCTACGAAAAGGACGGCATTCGCTACGGGTTCTGTGCCTTCGCTCCCAACAGCGGCACCTGTGATGTACGTAATATCAGCCGGGCAAAGCAGATCGTCAGTTCGCTGGCAGATCGCAGCGACATCGTTATCGTTTCCTTCCACGGCGGGGCCGAGGGCGCCAAGCATCAGCACGTGACGCGCAAAACAGAGACCTATTACGGAGAAAACCGGGGCAACGTCTATGAATTTGCCCACGCTGTGGTCGATGCCGGCGCCGATATCGTGTTCGGCCACGGCCCTCATGTTACCCGCGCCGCTGAACTTTATAAGGACCGGTTTATCATTTACAGCCTCGGCAATTTCTGTACCTACGGCCGATTCAATCTGCGCGGCGCCGCCGGCATTGCTCCCCTCATCCGCCTGGAGGTCGACAAAAGCGGCGTCTTTCTGCGGGGAGAAGCCATTTCCGTTTATCAGCAAAAAACGCATGGACCTAAAGTCGATCCGCAAAAGCGGGCTGTCCAAAAACTGATAGACTTGACCAAAGCGGATTTTCCGAAGACGAACTTGAAGATCGATCCCTCGGGAAAACTGTCGAAAGAGTAGGGTATGAAAGCAGCTCCCCCCGATGACCGGGACTCATTCGGGCGTTCCGCCCGCTACTGCCGGAATTGCCACTATCCAATGGTGGACCTGGGAGAGTACTGCTATCACTGCGGACAGAAATATACGACGGGCAGGATTAGCTTCTGGCGCCTGATGGGGGAAGCCTTTGAAGCCGTTTTTAATTTTGATTCCAAGATATTTCGCACCCTGGCGGCCCTTTTCATTCCCGGCAAACTGACCAGAGAATATTTTGAGGGGCGTCACAAGCGTTACGTGAATCCGATGCGCCTGTTTTTCGGCTTGACAGTGCTGCTTTTTGCGGTCATCAGCTTTCTGTTCGGAGAGGAGCTGACGCAGGCACTTCGTAAGAACGTGGAAGAAAGCGAACGAACAGCCTATCAGGCCGATTTTCTCGATCAACTGGATTCGGCCAAACAAGAGGTGCTCAGCGCGTACGGGTCCGAACCGCCTCTACCCGTTGCTCTGGATTCCATGATCCACCATTTTCAGGATACGCGGCAGGAGGAAACTATAGTGTATTATGTAGAGAGAAACCGCTCTTACCCACTTGCCATTAAAATCAAAAAACAGGAAGTCAGCAACCGGGATTTTATTTTGCTATCCCCTGATTCATTGGCCCAGAAGTATGAAATTGCAGGGTGGGTGAACCACTGGGTCATCAAGCAGCAAATACGCCTGCAGGAAGAATTAAATTCCTTTGCCGAGTTTATGCTCGGCCAACTGGTCTGGATGGTATTATTCATGATGCCCGCCCTGGCGCTGATCCTGAAATTACTCTATATGCGGCGGGATTACTACTATGTGGAGCATCTCATCTTTTCTTTTCATTACCATGCCTTTGCTTTCCTCACCCTCGTGATTGCCCTGCTCCTTTCCCAGGTGGAGCAGTCGAACGGCCAGCTGTCGGGACTGATTTACCTTTTCATCGGAGGATATTTGCTGGTTGCGATGAAGCGGGTATACGGTCAGGGATGGATAAAAACAATGGTCAAGTATTTCATACTTTTCTTCTTTTATACTTTTTTGCTGACCCTGTTTTTTATTTTCACCTTGGCCATCAGCGCCTTTCTGTTTTGAGCGATATCAGATCAGCCATAAAGTAGAACGCATTCCCCATTTTTTCCGGGTACCAATTTTATACTATTTTTGGGATATCGGTGTGGGTCTAGAGCGCCGGGCATTAAGTAATTGATAGTTTTCGGGAGACTATCTTGGCGGTAGCCGAGGCGCGAGGAGGGAGCATCCCCAAAGGGACGTAACTGACGAGTAACGAAGGATACCGCCAATAGAGGCCGCGAAAATTGTCAAGTATTTAGTGCCCGGCGCACTAGTGAAATTGGCCCATGAATAACCCGGGTTAGCGTTTCAGCAGGTGCGAGGGGTAAGGCGGGGAGCCTTAGGTAACAGAAAAAAATAGAGATTATGTCATATGATCAATACGAGCCGGTAATCGGTTTGGAAGTACATATACAGCTATCTACCGCTTCCAAGGCATTTTGCGGTGATGATACCCGTTTCGGTGGGGAGCCCAATACACAGGTGAGTGCTGTTTCCCTGGGACATCCGGGCACCTTGCCCCGGCTCAACGAGCGGCAGGTAGAATTTGCCGTAAGGCTCGGCCTGGCACTGGGCAGCCGGATCAACCTGTACAACAGCTTTGACCGGAAAAACTACTTCTACGCAGATTTGCCGAAAGGCTACCAGATTACACAAGACAGGCAGCCTGCATGCGTCGGCGGTGAATTAATCCTGCGTATGGGAGAAGAGCGCAAGGTGGTGCGTATTCACCATATCCATATGGAGGAAGACGCCGGCAAGTCGATGCATGACCAGGAGGAAGCCCATTCACTGATCGATCTGAACCGCGCCGGCGTCCCCCTGCTGGAAGTGGTGACGGAGCCTGACCTGCGCTCCGCCGGGGAAGTCGATGCCTTTATGAGCGGCATGCGGCAACTGGTGCGTTATCTGGAAATATCGGATGGTAATATGGAGCAGGGCTCCATGCGTTGTGATGTCAATGTGTCGGTGCGCCCACAGGGAGCGACAGCGCTGGGGCAGCGTTGCGAAATCAAGAACATCAACTCCATGCGCTACGCCCGTCGCGCCATCGACTACGAAATGCGCCGGCAGGTCGATCTCGTGGAGGACGGTGGGACTGTGGAACAGCAAACACTCAATTTCGATCCGGCCACCGGCGTAACCAGCCCCCTGCGCGACAAGGAGGAGGCACACGATTACCGCTATTTCCCCGAACCGGATCTGCCGCCGGTGGTCCTGAGCGAGGCTTATGTGGAAGCAGTGCGTCGTGCTTTGCCGGCCTTGCCCTGGGATTTATATGAGCGTTTTCAGGAAGAATTTGACCTGCCTGCCTACGATGCCGGCCTGCTCACGGAGGAACGGCAGACCGCCGGTTTTTTTCTGGAGCTGACCCGCTATACCTCTAACTTCAAAGGGGGTGCCAATTTGATCATCAATAAAGTGATGCCCCATGCCAAAGAGGCAGACCTTGAAATCGACGACTTTCCGGTATCCCCCGAACGACTGGCGGCTTTTATCCAACTGATCGACGAAGGAAAGGTCAGCAGCGCCAAAGCCTATCAATTTGTATTTCCGGAACTGGTGGAGCAGCCCCAACGCGAACCGCTGGAGCTGGCCAGGTCGCTCAATCTAATCCAAACTTCCGATGAAGATTATCTGGAAAGGTTGGTCGAGGAAGTTTTGGGTCAACATCCGGAGAAAGTGATTACCTACCGCAACGGTAAGAAGGGATTGCTAGGTTTCTTCATGGGTGAAGTGATGAAGAAATCCCGGGGAAAAGCGGATCCGAAGCTGACGAATCAGTTGTTACGGGAGAAGCTGGCGGGTTGAAAAGCCGGTGGTTGTCAGGTTTGCAGTTGGCGGGTGCGGTTGAAACCTGCAACTTTACTTTTTACCGGTTATATTTGTTGAATTAACTCCTTTGAATCATGCGCCGGTAAGCGATAGTCACCCGACCATTTCTGTTCCTCCACCAAAAATTGCAGCTTTATGCCTAAAAAGATCGATGAGCATAACCTGAAGCGGTACTACACCATCGGTGAGGTGGCTGAGTTGTTCAACGTGTCCAAATCCCTGATCCGCTTTTGGGATAGCGAGTTTGAAGTGCTCAAACCCCATAAGAACAGTAAGGGTGAGCGTCGCTTTACGTTGAAAAATCTCGAACAGATGCAGCTCATCTACGACCTGGTGCGGGAGCGGGGCTTTACCCTGGAGGGCGCCAAGCGCGAGATCAAACGCCTTAAAGAATACGAAAGTAAGCGCGCGGCCGTGATCGAACGGCTGGAGGCGCTGAAGGGATTCCTGGAGGAACTGAAGAACGGTAGAACAGATGAACAGATGAACAGATGAACCACAGAAGTGGGTTTGGCAAAGCTGCCCGACGAGCGGCGCCAAACCGGGCCACCCGGCAGAACCACAGCAGAACCAGTTCCGCCCCCGCCACTTACTTTTCCTTTGCTGTATATACGAGCATATCCGGTATTTCCATATAGGCCTTGCCCGGCATGTCGGTGATTTCCATGCGCAGGGTATGCGGGCCCGGTTGCAGCTGATATTGGAAAAAGAGTTCGTGCGCCCGTTTGATGAAATACAGCGGCAGGTCCATGGTTTTAGTCAGTTCATCATCGATGTAAAACCGGGCTGTGACGCTGGCGTAGCCCAGCGTTTCCTCTTCTGTGAGCAGGGCGTACTTATCGGGGAATTCAGTATTGCCGACTTTTCCGCGCAGCACTACTCCTATACCTTCAAAATCCCAGCTATGGCTTAGAACATCGCTTTCAGTCAGCCGCAGATCAAGGGGGGGGGTTCCGGCGATGGCATAGCCCGGGAAGTTCTGCTCCAGCGACGCCGGCGCTGCTTCCTGTTGAGGAAGGCGCACCCATTCATCGGAAACCTCACCACCGTTGCGGCGGATCATCTGCAGGGCGTGGCGGTAGCTGAGTTCGTAGGCTTCGTTCAGCGAAATGGTAGTGTACTGGAAGTCCATGTCTTCGATAAGGGACAACCCCCGGGACCATTTTTCGGGGATGGCATCGTATCCCCTAACCGTTCCCAGTATAGCCGCCGCGGTAGCTGGATTACAATCCGAATCCTGACCGGCGCGGGTGGCGATTTCCATAGTTTTTTCAAAATCTCCTTCTCCATAAAGCAATCCGAGCACCACATAGGCGGCATTGAGTTTGGCGTCGATGTTGAAGTCGCGAAGGGCGCCGTCGGGGCAGCCAATATCATCGCCCCACTTGTCTTCCAGCAATTGCCAGTTGCGCTTCCAATCTTGGGGATATTGTTCCGACCACTCGATTACATCGGCAATGCACTGATGAAAGGTGCTGGCTTCGGGGATGAGGGCCAGTGCGCGCCGGGTGATGGACGGCACGTCATTCATAATGAAGGCATAGCTGTACATCTCCGCCACGAAGACGCCGCCGTAGTAACCGTCGCCGGAGTTCATAATATGACCGACCCGGTCGCAGATCTCCATCGCGCCGGCGGGCATGCCCGGGCTCATGATGCCCGCAAAGTCGGCCTCGATCTGGAAGTCGATATCGTCGGCGTGGGGGTTATTGGTCCAGTGCCCGGAAGCGGGCGGCTCCAGGCCGTGCAGGATGTTATAGCGCCCTTGCTGATTGGCATGCCAGAGCCAGTAATCGGCCTCGGCATAGGCGCGCGCAAAATCCATAGCCGGTGCATCCAGTCCTTTTTCTTCGAGTACCTGGACGAAGGTGAGGTCCATATAAACGTCGTCGTACAACCCGGGCCTGTTGCTCATCCAGTCCTGCATCATGGTATCCGACCAGGAGATCTCCACCGAATCGGGGATGATGCGCTTATTGTAGCGAAATTCCGTAGGGCCGCCATAGGTGACGCCTATGGTCTGGGCTGCCCAGGCGCCTTTAATTTTATTGCGGAGTGTTTCGTGGGTCAGGGTAAGGCCGGCATCAGGACCAAGGCTGCAGCCGCTGATCAGGAGAAGAACAGCTAAAAGTAGACGGGAAGTTCTCATAGGTCGAATTTTTGTAGAAGATAAAAAACCTTGGTTATATTGAGGAGAAAATAACGCGAAAAGGTGCTTCTATAGTAATTGATGGGGTGACTCGCAGTCAATGCGTATTTAGCGGGCTTCATCGGTTGGATCGACCCTGAAGTTTAGCAGACCTGAAAACGAGATTCCCGGTTTCAGGTCTGCTAAACTCCTAAACCAGCCGCCCCGGCAGGGGCGGCGACTAAACTTCTAAACTTCTAAACTTCGGGTTCAGACTCAGATTCACGCTAAATACCTACCGCAGTCACCCCGTCAATTAACCAGGAATAATTGTTTTCTTTAACCATCCGACATGAAAAAACTGACTCTTTTCTTTCTGCTGTTACTTCTATTCACTGGTTGTCAGCAGCCCGAATCCGAAGCGGGGAAAAACTATTCGGAGGATATTGAGAAAATAGAACAGGGGCTTTTACCCTCTATTCTTATTGAAGGGGAAGAGGTGGAACCGATGACTATTCAGGAACGCATGGCGCATTACAAGGTTCCTGGTGTCAGCATCGCCTTTTTTGAGAACGGGAATATTCAGTGGACCCGTACGCACGGATACCTGAGCAACGATAGCCTGCAGGCGGTAGATGAAAACACCCGCTTCCAGGCGGCCTCCATCAGCAAACCGGTAGCCGGCTCCGGGGTGCTCACCCTGGTGGAGCAGGAAAACCTCGACCTGGATGCCGATGTCAATACCTACCTTCAGGAGTGGAAAATGCCGGAAAACGGCTTTACCGAATCCGAAAAAGTGACCCTTCGCGGTCTACTGACGCATAATGCAGGATTAACCGTGCATGGTTTTCGAGGTTACGCCGCTGACGAAGCGGTGCCGACTACGGTGCAGGTGTTAAATGGAGAAAACCCCGCCAATTCTGCTCCCGTCCTGCCCGATACTTTTCCCGGTGCGATCTGGCGCTATTCGGGCGGAGGCTATACGGGGATGCAGCGCCTGGTGGAAGAGATGAATGGTGATGCCTTCCCCGGGTTCATGCAAACTGCGGTTCTGTCACCCGTTGGTATGAAGAACAGCACCTACGCGCAACCCCTGCCTGCCTCGCTTCATGATAATACTGCCAACGGCCATCGCGGCGACGGCAGTCCTGTAGAGGGCAAGTGGCATACCTACCCGGAGATGGCGGCAGCCGGTCTATGGACTACTCCCAGCGATCTGGCGCGCTGGGCCCTTGCCGTCCAGAAAGCCTACAACGGGGCGGAAGACAGGTTTATCAGCCCGGAAACGGCACGGCGCATGCTGAGCAAGCACGCCAACGACTGGGGGCTGGGGCCCGCCCTGGGCGGCGAGGCCGATTCGCTGTGGTTCAGCCACGGTGGGTCGAATGAAGGGTATAAGTGCTATTTGTTCGCTTTTGCAAAAACGGACGGGCAGGGCGTAGCCATCATGACCAACGGTGACCGGGGAGGCAACCTGTACGGTGAAATCCTCCGTAGTGTTTCAAAGGTCTGTGCTTGGAATCAATTCGAGCCTGAGGTCAAAAAAGTTATTCCCATGAACGCAAAGAAAAAGGAGGAATACACCGGTCTGTTTAAAGCGAATGAGCAATGGCAGATCCGGCTGACCTTGGAAGGCGACGAACTGCGCGCTGTTCAATTGTGGAACCAGCAACCCTCCGTACTCTATCCCGATTCAACGGATCGCTTCTTCGACATCGGCGACGGCACAGCCCTCCGCTTCTTCCGCAAGGAAGGCGGAGAGATCGAAGGGTTCGAGGTGCAGGGATATCGCTTTGAGAAAGAGGAGTAAACGGAAGGGGTAGTGTTTCACTTTTACATAGTTGAAGAGGGTGGTGTGAACCATGAAACCAACCAAGAATTAATCATAAAAAATACGTCATGAAAAATTTTCTTTTCAACATTGCCTGGGTACTGATTCTTTTCTCTTGTGGAGGACCGGCATCGACGCAGGAATCCCATACCGGCGTTGGCGCGGAACCACCCGAGGATGCCGAGGTGCTCTTCGACGGCAGCCGCGAGATGCTGGAAGAAAAGTGGACCTACTGGGAAGGCCCGCGTCTGTCGGCCGAGCTGCCGATTAAGTGGAAAATCGTAGAAGATCCAATTAGTGATGGAACGGTAGTCAGCAGCAACGATCCGGCAGCGGCCGGCGGCAAATACGGCGCGGCAGATATCGTCACCAAGGAGAAGTACCGAGATTTCCGGCTGCACGTGGAGTTCCTCATCGCCGGTGAAGGCGGCAACAGCGGGGTCTATCTGCAGAACCGTTATGAAATTCAGGTGCTCGACGGTGATTCCACCAAACACGGCATGGCGGCGGTGATCAACGAAACGGAATCGCCTTACCACGCCTATAACGGTGTCGGCAAGTGGAATGCCTACGACATCGTCTTCCGCGCCGCCCGCTTTGAGAACGGCGAACGAACCGAAAAGGCGATGGTGACGCTATACTTCAACGGTGAAAAGGTACACGGCAACCAGACCATCAACCAGGTGTGGGGCGGTCCCAATTCGGGTATCGATGGGGGCAACGAGGGCGGTAAAGGCATCACCGACCGGCCCGGTGGCATCAAGCTGCAGGCGGAAGGCCATGAGGTGTTGTACCGGAATATATGGATTAAGGAGTTGGAGCTGGAGGAGGCGGATACGGATTTTTAATCGATCCAGGTTTCAGAGCACTGGAACTGTTCAGCCCTTAAATTCCATCACGGAAATTTCCTCCTCACAAAATCCGTAATCCACGGCTGCATTGGAGGCCACGACGAGGGTTCGGTTGTCGCCGTATTGCTCGATGAGGTCGAGGTACCACTGTATCCCCTGCGTATCCAGATTGGTAGTGGGTTCATCGAGTAGCAGCAGGGGGGAAGTGGAGCAGATGGCCAGCGCTAGTTTGAGGCGTTGTTTCATGCCGGAGGAGAAGGCGCGTACCGCTTTGTGGCGCGCTCGTTTAAAGCCGAGCAGGCGGATGAGGGATTCCGTGCTGAGGCCGGCCTGTAGCGGTTTAAATCGCTGCTGGAAGTCGATACTTTCCTCCAGGGTAAATTCTTCGATCAGTTCGATGTAGGGGGCGGCGTAGGACAGGTATTGGTAAATATCGCCGCGGTCGACGGGCCGGCCGTCTTTAATAAAGCGGACCTGGCCACGGCTGGGGGTGAGGTGGCCGGAGAGCATTTTCATCAGCGTCGACTTACCGGAGCCATTGGGGCCGGTAAGGGCGTATCGCTGTGCTGAATACAGGGTGAGATTGATATGTCGTAGTATCCATTCCAGGCGATAGCGTTTGGCTACGCCTTCCAGTTCAATCCTTACTGACATTGTTGCTGCCGTTGATTTGCTTGAATCCTTTCATGATTCCGGGGTCGGCGTTTTTGATAAACTGAAGGATGGTCTCCCTCTCCGGGGATGGGCTGACTTCCCGTTCGATGATTTCCAGGGCGTGGCTGATATTGTAGCCTTTGACATAGAGGATACGGTAGATATCCTGGATGTGGTTGATCTGATCCTGAGAGAAATCACGCCGTTTGAGGCCAATGGAATTGATGCCGGCGTAGGATAGCGGTTCGCGGGCGGCTTTGACAAAGGGGGGAACATTTTTGCGGACCAGCGAGCCGCCGGCCACAAAGCTGTGGCGTCCGATTTTAATGAACTGCTGAACCCCGACCAGCCCTTCCAGGATGGCCCAGTCTTCGATGACCACGTGCCCCGCCAGGTTCACATTGTTGGCCAGGATGACATGATCGCCGAGGATACAGTCATGTGCTACGTGCACATAGGCCATCAGAAGGCAGTTTTTACCGATCACCGTTTTGTGTGAGAAGGAAGTGCCGCGGTTGAGGGTGACGCATTCGCGAATGGTGGTTCCGTCACCGATTTCTACGGTAGTTTCCTCTCCCCTGAACTTGAGGTCCTGGGGGATTCCAGAGATAACAGCACCGGGAAAGATCCGCACGTTTTTTCCGATACGGGCGCCTTTGAAAATGGTTACATTGGGGCCAATCCAGGAACCATCGCCGATGGCCACATCCCGGTCGATGTAGCAAAAGGGGCTGATTTCAACCCCGTCGCCGATTTGTGCTTCGGGATGGATATAATTCATGATTTGTTGATTCATCTTAGGAACGCTTAACAATTTGAGCAGTCAACTCTGCTTCGGAAACGATCTTGTTGCCGACGTAGGCCGTACCTTGCATTTGGCAGATGCCGCGCCGGATGGGGGCCAGCAATTCCATTTTGAAAAGAATGGTATCACCGGGGACTATTTTTTGTTTGAATTTGGCGGTTTCAATTTTTAGGAAGTACGTATCCCAATTGCCTGGGTCTTCAACGGTTGACAGCGCTAATATGCCACCGGTTTGGGCCATAGCTTCTATTTGCAGCACGCCGGGCATAACGGGGTTGTCCGGGAAATGTCCCTGAAAGTAAAATTCGTTAAAGGTTACGCTTTTCACCCCAACCACATGACTTTCCGAAAGTTCGATGATCTTGTCGATAAGCAGAAAAGGGTAGCGGTGGGGCAGCCATTCACTGATGCGCACCACGTCGAAGAGGGGTTCCTTATCGGGGTTGTATCTGGGTTTGCCTCTTAGTTTCCGCTGTTCCTGATAGTGTTTTTTCAGAATTTTTGTAAATTCTACGTTGGCCGTATGGCCGGGTTTAGTGGCCACGATTTTGCCTTTGATGGGTTTGCCCAGCAGGGAGATATCTCCCATTACATCGAGCAGTTTATGGCGGGCCGGTTCGTTTTTAAAATGCAGTTTTGCGGTATTGAGAATTCCTTCGCTGTCTACCTTCATGCTTGGCTTGCCCAGTTTCTTGGCCAGCCGGTCGAGTTCTTCCTGATCCACTTCACGGTCGACGATGACGATGGCGTTGTCGAGATCACCGCCCTGAATAAGATTTTGATTAAAAAGGTGCTCTAATTCGTGCAGGAAGACAAAAGTGCGGCAGGGGGCAATCTGTTCCGGATAGGCTTCTATATCGGTCAGGGAGGCGTACTGCTGACCGAGGACGGGAGAATTAAAGTCAATCATGGTCGTGACTTCGAAATGGCCGGCAGGTAAAGCCAGTAATTCGGTGCCGGTGACCTCGTCCCGGAAGCTGATGGGCTTTTCCACTTCGAAAAACTCCCGGTCGGCATCCTGCTCTTCCGGTTCTGCTTCTTGCAGGGCTTTGACGAATTCGGTGGCGCTTCCATCGAGGATAGGCACTTCGGGCCCGTCAATCTGCATCAGAATGTTGTCAATTTGCAGGCCGCAAAGGGCGGATAGTACGTGTTCTACGGTACTGACCTGTGCGCCGCTTTCCTGAATGGTCGTCCCCCGGTTGGTAGAGATGACGCGGTTCACATCGGCGTTGATAAGGGGCTGGTCTTCCAGGTCAATGCGCTGGAATTTATAACCGTGGTTGATAGGGGCCGGCTGAAAAGTCAGGGTGACCTCTTTGCCTGAATGCAGGCCTATCCCCTTGACAGAGACCGGTTGCTTAATCGTATGTTGCTTCATAATTTCGCTTGGCGACTAAAAAGTAGGTGCAAAGATAATCTTTTTCGAAAGACCGGCTGACCGGACCGTTGAAGTAAGACTTTCGAATGGGGTTAGCTTTGTTCTTCCTTCTCTTTCAGGCGTTTTTCCAGTTCGTGGATGCGCTTGTACAGATCGGGTAGTTGTTTGAAAACGGCATAGGAGCGGATATAGTTGCCGTATTCGATTGCCGGATAGCCGAACAGCGCCTGGTTGGGTTCTTTGACGGAGGAGGCGATACCGCTCTGCGCCTGGATGCGGATATTATCGGCGATGGAGAGATGACCCACGAAGCCTACTTGTCCGCCTACCTGGCAATTTTTGCCGATTTTTGTGCTGCCTGCGATTCCCGTTTGGGCGGCAATCACAGTATTCTCTCCAATTTCGACATTATGCCCTACCTGGATGAGGTTGTCGAGCTTGACGCCCGCCCGGATGATGGTGGAACCGATGGTTGCCCGGTCGATGGTGGTACAGGCGCCGACTTCAACATCGTTTTCAATGATGACATTTCCCGTTTGCGGCACCTTTTGATATTTCCCCTTTGGATCCGGGGCAAAACCGAAGCCGTCACTACCTAGTACGGCATTGGGATGGATGATGCAGTTATCGCCAATCATACAGTTGTACAGGATGCGGACCCCTGGATAGATGAGTGTGTTTTGGCCGATTTTTACGTTTTGACCGATATAGACCTGAGCAAATAGGGTGGTACCCGAACCGATTTTCACGCCGGCTTCTATGGTGGTGTTAGCGCCTACTGCTACATCGTCCTTCAGGTCGGCTTCCGGATGTATTACGGCGCTGGGGGCTACGCCTGTGGGCTTCCCGTTATTAATTCCGAAGTGATCCAAAAGTTGTGCAATGGAGGTATATACGTTCTCCACCCGGATGAGGGTGAGGTCCACCGGTTTTTTAGGTTGAAAATCGCGACTGACAAGCAGCGCAGAAGCTGTCGTGGTGTAAACGTAGGCTTCGTATTTGGCATTGCCCAGAAAAGAGACGCTGCCTTTGCCGCCTTCCTCTATTCTGCTGGGACGATCGATCAGTACTTCCGGATCTCCCTCTACGTTTCCCTCAACGATATTAGCTATTTCTTTTGCTGATAGTTGCATGGGGCAAAGGTAAGAAAAAATATGACCTTACTCTCTTTATCGTATCTTTGCACCAAAATTCAGGAAACTTTGGAAAAAGCAATCAGAATAGGCACCCGGGGAAGTGATCTGGCCCTCTGGCAAGCGCATTATGCGAAGGAACAGCTGGCCCGCATCGGCATCCCCGTAGAATTGAAGATTATTAAAACACAGGGCGATCGCATTCAGCATCTGAGTTTTGACAAGATGGAAGGCAAAGGCTTTTTCACTAAGGAAATCGAAGATGCCCTGCTGCGCGGCGATGTGGATATGGCTGTACATTCTATGAAAGACCTGCCGACCGAACAACCGGAAGGACTGGCCATTACCGCCGTCTCCTATCGGGAAAATCCGGCCGATTGGCTGGTCATCCCCCGGGAGAAGGTGGATCGGGAGCAGCTCTTCAATATGAAGGCCAAGGCCGTTGTCGGTACCTCTTCCGCCCGGCGAAAAGCACAAGTGCTACACTTCCGTTCCGATGTTCAAATCAGGGATATTCGAGGTAATGTACCTACGCGATTGAATAAACTTCGACGCGGTGATTTTGACGCCATCCTGCTGGCTGCCGCCGGGCTGAGCCGGCTGGAGTCCGACCTGTCGGAGTTCGAGATTTTCAAGATGAACCCGAAGGAGTTCGTTCCCGCTCCCGCACAGGGCGTGCTGGCTTTTCAAACGCTGCGTGACGACCTGCCCACCCGGCGTATTCTCCGGCAAATTCACCATCCCGAGATATCGGCGCGCACCAATGTAGAAAGAAGTGTACTAAAACTCTTTGAGGGTGGCTGCCACATGCCGCTGGGCGTCTATTGTGAACGCGATGATCAGGGCAATTACCACGTTTGGGCCGCCAAGGCCGATCACTGGAACGGTCCGTTAAAACAGGTCCGGCTCTCTTCCAGCACCCATCATCAGCTCGCAGAGCGCGTGGTGGAGGAGCTGAAAAAGTGAGAGCGGAAAAGGCAGAATTAATTATCGTAAAAAATGAAGCGGATCTTCATCTCCCGGCAGCTACAGACGGATAGCCCTTTCCGGCGCCGGCTCGAAGCGGCGGGCTACCTCGTCGAGGGACGCTCGTTAATCGAATTCGAAGCCGTTCCTTTTGAGGAGGTTCCGAAGACGGACTGGATCTTCTTCTACAGCCGTCGCAGTGTCCGCTATTTTTTTGAAGGCATAGACGAAATCCCGGAAAGCAAATGGGCCGTTATCGGTCCGGGAACGAAAACGACCCTCCGGGAACAGGGGCATCGGGCGGATTTTACCGGAACCGGTGACCCGGAACAGACGGCACAGAACTTTCTCGATGTGGCGCGAGGCCGGCGGGTGCTTTTTCCCCGGGCCCGTCATTCCCGGCGATCCGTACAACAACGGCTCGCCGGGCAAATCCGGGCTATCGACCTCATTGTCTACGATAACCGCCCCTCTGCCCATGTCCCGGAAAAAACGTACGATGTGCTGGTCTTTACCAGCCCTATGAGTGTGGAAGCCTACTGCCGGCAGCGAAATATCCGGCCGAACCAACGCGTTATAGCCATCGGCCGAACAACGGCCAAAGCGTTGGAACAACGAGGCGTGAAGGAGATCGCCGTCGCAGCCACTCCCTCGGAAGAGAGCTTGGCGGAAGTGGTGATGGAAGAGTGAAAACCAGGAAATAAATAAACGCAAGAAGCCGGTTTAAGCCATGCAAGCCCATCTAACATAAAGACATTTTCTATGAATTACCGTCCGATATATCTTCTTTCCGTTTTCTTTCTCTTTTCTTTCCTCGCCGGCTGTGGCCGGGAGGAGCAGGTCGAAGAACAATTGCCGGATACCTACGCCGACTTTGCCGAGTTTTACGAACGCTGGCATCGCGACAGCACCTTCCAGATGGAACATATCCAGTTTCCACTGCAGGGACTGCCGCAAAGGGCCGACAGCGCAACGGTAGCGCGCAACAATTTTTTCTTCCACGCCGAAGACTGGACGCTTCACCGGCCGGTCGACTTTACAAAAAGCGACTTCCGGCGCGAGTTTGTTCCGTTGGGAAAAGATATCATCATCGAGTATATCCTGCACCGTAGCGGCGACTACGGCATGGTGCGCCGCTGGGCCCGGCAGAACGGGGAGTGGTATCTCATATACTTTGCCGATATGAACCAGGTCCGGCCCACAGATACGGGAGGAATTCGAATTGAGCGTGGTAATTAAATTGAAAACCGGATTTACCCTCTAAACTTTCCTTGCGGCATGTCTCTTAACCGGCATTATTCCCTACATTCGATAAATTGTGAATATGGCTACCAGATCCGTTCTTCGAGGAGAAAAGTGCGGACATAGTCGTCAATGCCGGCTTCCAGAGAGTAGAATTCCTTGTCATAACCCGCCTGTCGCAGCTTGACCATGGTGGCCTCGGTAAAGTATTGGTAGGTATCGCGGATATCCTCCAGGGTGTCGATGAAGCTGATGTTCGCTTCCAGGTCCATGGAGTGGAAGGTATTGGTAGCCAGGTCGAGGAAGCTGCGGGCCTGGCCGGTGCCGACGTTGTACAGACCGCTTTCGTTTTTATTTTCGGCGGGCAGCTGAGCCTTTTGATAAAAGAAGTAACAGATGTTGACTACATCTTTTACATAGATGAAATCGCGGCTTTGCTCACCGTCGGCTATATCGGGGCGGTGGCTGCGAAAGAGTTTCATCTCCCCGGTTGCTTTGATTTGGCGTACGGTGTGGAAGATGACGGAAGCCATACGTCCCTTATGGTATTCATTTGGACCGTAGACATTGAAGAACTTCAGGCCGGCCCAGTAGGGCGGCGCATCTATTTGAGTCAGGGCCCACTTGTCAAATTCATTTTTGGAAACCCCGTATGGGTTGAGCGGTTCGAGCTCTTTGACCACTTCGTGGGTGTCGGCATAGCCGTGTTCACCCAGGCCGTAGGTGGCGGCGCTGGACGCGTAGATGAGCGGGATGGCGTTACGCGTGCAGACTTTCCAGACCGACTTGCTGTAGTTTAGGTTGAGTTCATCAAAGATCAGGGTGTCTTTTTCAGTCGTATCGGTGCGGGCGCCCAGATGGAAAACGATGTCGACATCGGCTGCGTGGGCGCGCAGCCAGTCGACGAACTCGCGGCGGTGGATCAGTTCGATGTAATCTTTGTTTTCGATATTGCGGCGCTTGTCTTCGCGACTAAAATCATCGACGAGGATAAGATCCGTGTGGCCTTCTTCGTTGAATTTGGCGGCCAGGCAGGAAGCGATAAATCCTGCGGCTCCGGTGATGACGATCATGGTAGGTGGTCTTTTGATTCGAGGAGCAAATATCCGATAGGTTTACGAAACCTCCGAGGTTTCGTAAACGTAAATCCGAAATTTTTTGAGTTTAGAAGTTTAGTCGCCACTCCTCCGGAGTGGCTGGTTTAGGAGTTTAGAAGGTCTGAAGACGAGCTGTCCGGTTTCAGACTTTCTAAACTCCTAAACCAGCCGCCACGAAGTGGCCGGCGACTAACCTTCTAAACTCTTCTAAAACTTCACTCCACAAAGTAGTCCGTCGTCTCATACGCCTCCATCGGCGGACAGGTGCACACCAGGTTGCGGTCGCCGAAAGCGCTATTGATGCGCCCTACGCTGGCCCAGAACTTGTGTCCCTGGCGCAGGTACTGCAGGGGATAGGCAGCTTTTTCCCGGGTGTAGGGATAGAGCCACTTATCGTCAGTCACCATTTCCACGGTATGTGGAGCGTTGTGCAGGACGTTGTTCTCCGGGTCGGCTTCGCCGGCGGCGATGGCATCCATTTCGAGTTTGATCTGCAGCATGGCGTCGCAGAAGCGATCGAGTTCGTCCATGCTCTCGCTTTCCGTCGGCTCGATCATGATAGTGCCGGCGACGGGCCAGGAGAGGGTAGGGGCGTGGAAGCCGTAGTCGACCAGTCGCTTGGCTACATCTTCGGCGCTGGCTACCGATCTGAAGGGACGTAGGTCGATGATCAGCTCGTGCGCTGAGCGGCCTTCCTCGCCGGTATAGAGTACGGGATATTCACGTTCCAGGCGCGCTTTGATATAATTGGCGTTGAGAATAGCGTACTTCGATACGTCGACCAGGCCTTTTTTGCCTAGCATCTTAATGTAGCCGTAGCTGATCAGCAGGATGCTGGCGCTGCCCCAGGGGGCGCTGGCCACGGCCGGGATGCCCTGCTCGCCGCCTGTTTCCACCAGTGGGTGATTGGGCAGAAAGGGCTTCAGGCTTTCATTGACGCAGATGGGGCCCATGCCGGGGCCGCCGCCGCCGT
>CAZWDL010000025.1:0-69309 GCA_964632995.1 uncultured Saprospiraceae bacterium | reverse complement strand
AAAAAAAATAGCCTATAATAAATTCTGAACACTTAAATGAAACAGCCTCTTAGCACTTTTGCGAACCCGGTGTGCCCGGCGGTGGTTTTTAAGCGCCGGATTACGGTCAATAGTGCTTGAGCAGCCACTGCTTGAAACCCCCGAAATCGGTATCAGTGAAAATGGATTCTTTGGGTTTATCGGCCAGTTGAGCGAGCCGTTCGGGGACCTGCACGGGGTGTCCGAGGATATCTTCCATATCGGGTTTAAACTTGGCGGGGTGGGCGGTTTCGAGGATAACGCCTATGGAGCCGGGGTGGTCTTTCTGGTATTCCCGCAAGGCGAGATAGCCCACGGCGCCGTGAGGATCCATGATATAATTGAACTTTGCCTCCACTTCACGGATGGCCTTCCGGGTTTCTGCATCGGTGAATGCAAATCCGGATATATTTTGACGCATAATGTTCCACGTGGAACATTTCGGATCATTGCTGTGAAAGAGGTCGAGCATCCGGGCGAAGTTACTCGGGTTACCTACGTCCATTGCGTTGGATAGGGTGCGGACGGAGGGGCGGGGGCTGAAAATACTGCTGGAAAGGTAAGCGGGAACTACGTCATTTATATTGGTGGACGCGATGAAGTGATCGATGGGAAGCCCCATGCGGGCAGCGATTAAGCCGGCCGTAAGATTACCGAAGTTTCCACTGGGTACGCAGAAAACGGTTTTGCGCTTATCACCGGGAAGTTGTTTGAAGGCTTCGAAGTAATAAAAGGATTGGGGGATGAGCCGGGCTATATTGATGGAATTGGCCGAACTAAGCCGGATTTTTCGCTTGAGTTCCGGGTCGAGAAAGGCTCGTTTGACCAGCGCCTGGCAATCATCGAAGGAGCCGTCTACCTCCAGGGCCCGGATGTTATGCCCCAGCGTAGTGAGTTGTTTTTCCTGTAAAGGGCTGACTTTCCCGGAAGGGTAGAGGATGACCACCTCTATGCCAGGCGTTTTATAAAAACCAGCGGCTACTGCACCGCCGGTATCGCCGGAGGTAGCCACCAGGATGACGAGGTCCTGGTTTTCACCCCGGTTGTAATAGCTCATCAACTGCGCCATAAAACGAGCGCCGAAATCTTTAAAGGCCAGAGAAGGACCGTGAAATAGTTCCAGGACACCGGTATTCTCGTCCAGCATCTTTACAGGAGCGGGAAAGTTGATAGACCGTTCGATTATCCGTTGAAGGTCTGCGGGGGGAATGGCGTCGCCGATCAGCTGCTTCGCTATTTCGTAGGCTATATCGGGGAAGGAATACTCGGGTAGCCGCTCAATAAATTCGGCGGGCAGGGTGGGAATACGACTGGGCATGTAGAGTCCGTTGTCGGGCGGAAGCCCCCGCAGGACGGCCTCTTTCAGGTTGACGAGGTGCTCCTTATTCTTTGTACTGTACAGTTTCATATTTTATAGCTTGACGGCGCCGGCAGGGTTGATGCGGCTGACGAATAATTCGCTCCTGATGCCGGCCTGATCAAAGATAAGCTGCATGGCTGCGCCGGCTTTTTCGGCCGCGGGCCGGCCTTCAGTCAGTGCAAAGATGGACGGCCCGGCCCCGGAAATACTGCAACCGAGTGCACCGGAGTTCAGGGCAGCTTCTTTTACCTCGTAAAAATGAGGAATGAGCGGAGCTCGTTGCGGCTCGATGATGACGTCCTGCAGCGAGCGCCCTATGAGTTGGTAATCGGCTTTAAACAGGCCGATGATCAGGCCTCCGAGGTTTCCGTTCTGCTGTATGGCGTGTTCGAGTGTGACTGTTTTGCTCAGAATATTCCGGGCGTCCTTGGTTAGAATCTTGACGTGTGGATAAACTACCGCTGCGAATAACCGGTCCGGAACGGGGATATTATTCACATCCAGCGCCTCATTACTGCGGATGAGCGTGATACCGCCCAGTAGGGCAGGGGCGACATTATCGGCGTGGTAGGCGCCATCGGCTACCTGCTCTCCGAGTACGGCAAAGGGAAGCAGGTCGCGCTTGGGCAGGGGCTTACCCAGTAGCTCGTTGATCGCCATCACCGCGGCGGCAGCGCTGGCGGCGCTGGAGCCCAGGCCGCTGCCGAAAGGCATTTTCTTATGAATTTGCATATCGATTCCCCGCTCCGTTTCTCCCAGATACTCCATCAGTTTCCCCGCTGCGAAGCCGGCCGTATTACTCGTGGTACTATAGGGCAGCTTGCCGCCGTCGCCGGTGATTTCGGTGATGCGCAGGCCGGAACTCTTCGAAAAGCCGACTACGATCTCATCGCCGGGGCGCTCCAGGGCAAAGCCGAGAATGTCATACCCACAAGCTACATTTGCCACCGAGGCCGGAGCAAAAACCTTGATTTCGGCTTCCTTGCTTTTACCCGGGGCCTTCTTAGTTGATTTCGTCTTTTCCATCAGGATAAGAAGTTTCCGATTTTAATAATTTCTGAGAATACCCCGGCCGCAGTTACTTCCGCGCCGGCACCTGGACCGCGAACCACCAGCGGCCGGTCTTTATATCGCTCAGTGGTAAATACGATCATATTGTCGCTGCCGTTAAGTGCATAAAAGGGATTCTCGGGGCCAACCGCTTCCAGCGATATGCCGGCTTCTCCCTCTTCCAGCCGGGCGATGTAGCGAAGCTTTTTTCTTTTCTGTGCGGCCGCCGAACGCATTTGCTCAAACTGTGCATCGGCTTTTTCAATTTCATTAAAAAAATCCTTGATTGTTTTGGCTTTCTGGCAGGCCTCGGGCAGAATATTTTGTATCTGTACATCTTTAGCTTCCAGCGACAGCCCGGTCTCGCGAGCCAGGATGATCAACTTGCGCCGTACGTCAATGCCGTTGAGATCTACCCGGGGGTCGGGTTCGGTGTATCCCCGTTCTTTGGCTTCTTTCACAATGTCACTAAAGCGGACGTCCTCCTGAAAAGAATTGAAAATAAAGGAGAGCGATCCGGACAAAACACCTTCGATTTTCAGGATGCGATCCCCGCTGGTGATAAGATCGTTGAGTGTAGAGATAACCGGCAGCCCTGCACCGACATTCGTCTCGTACATAAACTGAACGCCGCGCTTCGCCGCTATATTCTTAAGCCGCTGGTACTTGAGATAGGCCGAGGAGGTCGCTATCTTATTGGGCGTCGAAATCGAAATGCTGGCATCGAGGATGGATTCGTAGTAATCGGAGATTACCTCATTGGCGGTATTATCTACAAAGATAGTATTAGAAAGGTTCAACGCTTTCATTCGTTGTATAAAGGCAGCAATGTTCATCGATTCCTCAGATTCCTGCAGTACCGGTTTCCACCTGCCGAGCTCAATACCTCCTTCGTCGAAAACCATCTTCTTGCTATTGGCGAGGCCGATGACCTTGATTTCCAGGGAGCGCTTCTCTTTGAGAAAAGCAGCTTGCCCTCTGATCTGTTTGATCAGCGTGCCCCCAATCAGGCCGACACCGATCATAAACAGGTGCAGTTCCTTGGTATCGGACAGGAAAAAGATTTCGTGCAAGGCGTTGAGCGCCTTAGACTCGTCGCCGCCGTTGATCACGACAGAGATGTTGCGCTCCGAAGAACCCTGGGCGATAGCGACAGCGTTGATCCCGTTGTGTCCGAGTGCCTGAAACAACCGGCCGGAGATGCCGGGCCGGTAGCGCATATTTTCACCAATGGCGGCGATCACTGAAAGTTGCTCCTCAATACGGATGGGCTCCACCAGGCCTGATTTGATTTCGTACTCGAAAGCGGATTCCACTTTCCTTTTGGCGCGGGCGGCGTGCTGGGGTTGAATAGCGAAACTGATGGAATGTTCCGAAGACCCCTGGGTGATGAGAATGATATTGATATTCGACTGTGCCAGCGCGGTGAACAAGCGGCCGGCGATACCGGGAACCCCGACCATGCCGCTGCCCTGCATCGTCAGCAGGGCAATATTGTTGATGGATGAAATCCCCTTCACGGTATGCCCCTTGGGGTCGCCCTTTTCGGAAATGCGCGTACCGGGGAATTCCGGGTTGAAAGTATTTTTGATGACCAGCGGAATGCGTTTATCCATCGCCGGTTGCAAGGTAGGCGGATAAATCACCTTGGCGCCGAAGTGCGACATCTCCATCGCCTCGTTATAAGTCATCTGTGGGATGGTAAAAGCACGGTGCACTTTCCGGGGATCGGCCGTGAGCACACCGTCGACGTCCGTCCAGATTTCGATCAGATCGGCATCGAGGCCGGCGGCGAGCAGGGAAGCGGTATAATCCGAGCCACCGCGGCCCAGGGTGGTGGTTAAACCTCCTTTTGCGGAAGCAATGAAACCTGTAACTATTTGAATTTCAGGGTTTTGAATGTAATGTTCTCTGATTTTCTTATAGGTGAGGGGGAGATCCACCTTGGCGCCGCCGAAGGATTTGTCGGTCTTGATAATCTTGCGGGCATCGAGATAACGCGCATTAATGCCATGTCGCCGAAGGACGTTGGAGATGAGGAAGGAAGAATTGCGTTCGCCAAAACTCAGTACATAGTCCATAGAGCGGAAAGAGATTTCCCTGACCAGGAAGATTCCGTAGAGGAGATTGCGAAGTACCTCGTGATTGTTCTCCAGTTCGGGAAGAACCTGTTCCTGGTAATCCTTATTGAGCATGCTTTTGGCAGCTTCCACGTGTCTTTGGCTGAATGCCTCGAACAGGTCCAGATAGGATTCATCTCCTTTGGCGGCAAGTTCCCCAATTTTAATAAGAGTATCGGTGACGCCTCCGAAGGCAGAAAAGACGACGGTGAATTTTTCGCCCCGGGAATAATAGGCCTTCAAAATTTTTGCAATCCTCTGAATTCGTTCCGGCGTAGCTACCGAGGAGCCACCAAACTTTAGCACTTTCATCTTTTCGCGTTTTCTTGTTAGAACGGGCCACTAGTGACAGGCCGTACAGATACCAGATAACCTTGTGGCGATTGGTCGATTGGTTAGGCGGGCAGGGAATATAAACGACGAAATAGGGGGCGAGTCCGCTTCTGCCCTGATAACAGCCGTTCAGGATACAGGTCGGGATTCTCTCAAACCCATTCGACGTCAGTGTTGATCACTGAAGATGCAAATGTATCTATTTTAAAAACTCAAGTGAACTTTTAGGTGGCAAAATTTAACCGGGATCAACCGGGCTTACGGATTTCGCTTAACAAGTGGAGAGCTTCGGTTTCCTTTTTGGACATGGCTTCTTTTTCTTTCGGACTTTTGTCCAGGTAGCCGCAGAGATGCAATACGCCGTGTATCATAACCCGGTGTAATTCTGTTTCAAAAGGGACCTGGAAGGTTTGGGCGTTCTCGCGAACCCGTTCGACGCTGATAAAGATATCGCCTTCAACAACGGGAGGCGCCTGATAAGGAAAGGTAATGATATCGGTAAAGGTATCGTGTTGCAGGTATTCGAGATTTATTTGGTGAAGGTACTCGTCTGAACAGAAGATGAAGTTGAGGGACTCGAGGCGGCAGTTTTCCTGAAGCAGGACACTGCGAATCCACTGCTGCAGGAGGTCGGGATGAGAAAGGTTAAGGGTTACGTCCTCAGTGTGAAACTGGATCGGAGATTCATCCGGGAAAGCAGGTTCGGTCATAGCTTAAACTGGATTTCCACCGTACTGCCGTTATTGTGAAATTTGAGTTTGTCGGAGAGCTGTTGCATGATAAAGACACCCCGGCCTCCGACCTGCAGGAGATTATCGGGGGTGGTAGGGTCGGGCAAGCTTTGGTAATCGAAGCCTCTTCCTTCGTCGCTGATTCGGAAGGCCAGGTGATCATTGTGTTTCAGGAGTTGAATCTGTACGGTTTTGGATTGATCTTTACTGTTGCCGTGGATAATGGCGTTGTTGACCGCTTCGGTGAGGGTAATCAGGATATTGCCATATTTATCGGGGCTGATCTTGTATCGCTGCACGATTTTTTCGACAAAGGCCTCGACTTTGGAGATGTTGCGAGGATCTGAGGTCAACTTAAGCATAGTTTGTATTTCTCTCATCATTAAAGCCAACATTGAAATTTAGAACAAAAATTCCAATTTTGCAATAGGCGTTAGAAGAAGATATGTTATGGGGGGGAGGTAAAAAGCGGGCAGCAGTTACATCCATTAATATAGACGTAACTGCTGCCCAAGGTCACTTACTGTGAGGACTGAAGAGATTTAAAATATTCCTCGACGAGGTTTTTGTAGTAGGGTTTGAGCGCCGGCGAGACCGTTTTGTACATCTCAATTTCAGCCTGGCGTTTTTTGATATACTCTTCGAGAGAAGGTGGCAATTTACGTTCTTTATCCTGGGCGGTTTCAGCCTTGCGTTGTTCGTCAAACTTGCGTTCGCGCTCGGCTTTTTCATGTTCGAGCAGGCGGGTGAGAATATCCTGCTGGCGTTGCAACATGTCGTTATTCAGGCGCTTATTCACCAGTTCGGTTTCCACTTTGTCCATTTGGTCGATGAGTTCCTGCAGTTCTTTGCTGCCCTGGCCCTGTTCCTGCAATTGACGTTGTTTTTCACGAAGCGCTTTGCGCAGGGCGGCTTGTTTGGCGGCCATTTCGGCGAACTCCTTACTGCTCATGCCCTTTCCTTTTTCCAGGGCTTCTTTCATTCGCTGCATTTGTTCGTTGAGGCTCTGCTGACCTTTACTGATTTTGTCTTTGGGCTGGCGGCCTTCCTGGCCCATGGCGCCTGGATTATTACACATTTGATTGCCCGACATCATGGAGGACATTTGCTGTTGCATCTGGTTCATGACTTCGCTGAGCATGAGCGCCAGGTCGTTGACGTTCTTCATGGAACGTTGCTGATGGTCGCTGGCCTGCAGCTTGCGTCGCTCTTCGAGGTCTTCCAGTCCTTCCCGCATGTTGCCGTTTATTTCCGTGACCTTCTCCGTGATGAAAGATTCAATCTGGAAAACCCGCTTACTGAGGGCCTGCAGGCTATCTTCGATCAGCCGGAAGTCGTCTTTCAGTTTGAACTGCTGCTGAACGAGGTCGACATATTTGGGCGTATTGATATTGGTTTCGGTAAACTCGTCCATCAGGTCCTCCTGATCGAAGGAGAGGCCGACGAGGTTTTCCAGCAGTTGGCGCAGCGCCTGCATATCCTCCTGCATTTGTTGCATTTGCCCGGACTGCATCTGCATGGCCATGGACTGAGCCATCTGCTTCATTTTCTGTGAAGCGTTTTTCTGTGATTCGGAAGCTTTATTGTTTTGCTGCTGCTGAAGTTGTTGCTGGCTGTCGTTAATATCCTGCTGAATATCCTGCATCTCCTGTTCCTGGTCCCCGAGGTTCATAGGCGTTTCGAGTTCTTGGTTTTTCTGTTCCATTTGCTCCATTTGCTCTTTGATATCCTGGAACTTCTCATCAATCTCTTTCTGTTTTTCCTCGAGCTGCTCCTGCTTGTCGCTTTCTTGCTGTTGTTGTTCAGCGCCCTGTTGTTGCTGATCTTCCTGTTGTTCCGTATTTTCCTGTTCGGCGGAAGGTTGATTTTCTCCTTCCTGCTCCGAATTCTCCTTTTCGGATTCTTCGGCGCTTTTTTCTTCCGATTGCTTTTCTTCGGCGCCTTCTTCCTGTTCTTCAGCATCCTGCTGTTCTTCCTCGCTCATTTCCTTTGTTTCCTCACTAAGTTCTTCCTGTTCTTCGGCGAGTTCTTCCAGCTGTTTGATGGCTTCCTTCATTTCCTGTTCCACTTCGAGTTGCTTAAAGAGTTCGAGCATGCGATCGAGCTCTTTCTCCATTTCTTCGTCGTTGAATTCAAAATCTTCCATCATTTCCAGCGCCTGTTCTTTTTCGAGTTCCTGCATCAGTTCCTCGAGCTGGCGCATCAGTTTCTTCATCTCTTCGCTCATGACTTCTTCCATGAGCTTTTGGAGTTGCTCCTGTTTTTTCAGGAGCTCCTCATCCATTTCGGAGAACTCCTGCTGATTCCGGAGGTTTTCTTCGAAGCTTTCCTTGGCGTTTTCAATGCGCTTCTCCAGGTCGCGCTGGCGCTCGAGCAGTTTCTCCAGTTCTTTGCGGCTTTGCCAGTCCATTTCCTTTTGTTGCAGGAGTTTCTCACGCATTTCTTTCATTTCCCGCTGTATTTTACGGGATTCCTCCAGGGCATTCTGGATATCTTCCTTGATTTGCTGATCATTTTCCTCGGCCTGCTCCCGGTACTCTTTCACGGTAGGCATGGCGTAGGTCATCAGGCTGGTGCGGGCGGACTTACTTCCATTGACGGCGTCATTATCAAAGACTTCGAAGTAGTAGCGCACTTCGTCGCCGGGTTGAAGTTCCAGTTTCCGCATATCGAAGGTGTGGTCGAACTGGAGCTGTTTGCTGGCCGGCTTGCTGATTTTGAAAGTCTGTAGTTCGCCGGGTTCGTCGTTTTCCGGTTTAATGCGGTAATTGAATGACAGGTTGAGCAAACCGTAATCATCGGAAGCTTCTCCTACGAAAAAGAGGAGTTTCTGATCGAGGCTATCCTGGAACTTTTCCGCGCTAATGGATGGATACTGATCGGGGATGACGCTGATCGTATAGGAAATGGAGTCGGCGCGGGGTAGCTGCCGGTTAGAGATGTAGAGCATATACTGCTCATTCCGCAGTGCCTTCTTTTTGAAAGTGAACAACTCATCAGAGAAGCGCTTGGCTTCTGCCAATTCGTTTTGACTGGAAAACTTCAGATTAATCTGGTCGGTATTCTGAGCATTGAAAACCCAATCGATATTGGTACCGGCGGGAACGACGAGATCGCCGATGCTGGACAGTTCTTCATCCTTGCGTTGGGTATAGGCCGGATAGTCGAGTTTGACATCGAAACCTGCGATATTCGGCTTCTTAAGCACATTCAGGGTATAGTCATCCGATTCAACGCCGGTGGAGAATAGACGGAAGCCCGTATTCTTTTGCACATTGCTGAACTTGTAACTGAAGAGGTTGGCTTCCTGCTTGGTCAACCGGTACTGCCGGCTTTCAATATCGATAAACACCTGGTCGGGGAGTTGCTCTCCTTCCACTTTAACATCGAGCTGATAGTCCTCAAATTGCACGACGGATAGCTGGTCTTCCTGAATGTCGAAGTAGAAAGGAGCCGGACGTTTGTATTCGCGGTTATTGTTGATCAGGCGTACGGTGCTGTCCCGGATGATACTGGGGGCAGCCAGGAGAATAATGAGCAGCAACAGCAGGGGCGGGAGGGCGTAGCGCAGGTACTTTCTGTTTTGAGAGAGGTTGATAGCAGTGCGAAAAGGCACCGGATTGATCTCCGTTGTCTTTTGATTTATACTGGCAAGGATGAGTTCTTTGTCCTCGGCGCTATCAGCCTGCTGCTTGAGTTGCAGGATGTTGAGCAACTTGTCTTTTACATTGGAAAAATGATTGCCGATGATCGTGGCGGCCTGATGATGGGAAATTGTTTTTCCCAGCCGGAAATAGCGCAGCAGTGGTGTAAATACCCACGCGAACAGGGCCAGCACACTGATTCCAATGAAGGAATAAAACAGTACTTTCCGGCCGGCAGTGGGAAAATAGAAATAGTACTCCAATATATTCATCCCTACAAACAGCAGCAGGATCAGGCCGAGGCTGTACAGAGAACCGCGAATCAACTGGTTGATGTAGTATTTCCTGATAAACTGGTCTAGTTTGTCAATCAGCAGCTGGTAATTATCCTTATTCGTCATACGATCCGGTAGTTATTCCTTCTTTTAGCAAATTCCCAATTGACTTTGAACAGACAAAAAGGGTAGAACAGTGCGCTATGGTCAGTCAGTGAAGTACAAATCTGTTAAAGAACCCAAAAAACTTAACTTGATACACCTGAACTATTAAAACCAGATTAGCCTGTAAAAGATTGGGCAATCACCGGATTTAACAAAAAAATGTCGATTGTACTTGATATCAAATAAAAAAACAACCCGCTACATAAAAGAGCAACGGATAACACACTCATGTTTTTACCCTGCAAAATGGTTCAATGGGGAACCGTCTTTTGGTGTAAAAAGTCAATTCAGGTTGCCTTTTATTGCTGCCCCAGGTTTGTTTATTGGTTTCAGGTAAGAACAAAAGCTCTCTCTTAAATCTGCCCGGGAAGTAAATTTTTCCTTGGGAAAAACCCAGGCTTCCCCCTTCTCTTCCAAAACAGAACAAACTGTAAAATAGGTAAGATTTTCAATAATGTCAAGGGGGGTATTAGGAGGAACAGCGCAAGGTTGAAGCGTTCAGGCTTTCGACCTTGCGCTGTTCATTTATCCACTAGCTGCGTTGGAGTAGTTGAAAAGAGTCGTACATGTTTTTAAGCTGGGCGTTGGATTCGGCGGCGTTGATTTTTTCCATCAGTTTGGTGACGCGTTCGACGAGGTTTTCCAGGTTCTGTTTGGCTTCTTCGTCTTCCAGCTGGTTGGCTTCATTGCGGTATTCATTGCGCAGGTCATTGAGGGCTTTCATGGCGGCGAGGCGGCGCCAGGGAGATTGTTGCTGATCCAACCCGATCCGGATGACGGGTTCCAGGGCGGTCATGGTTTCCTCCGGCTCGAACTGTCCAATCAGCGTTTGGTAGCTGGAGAAGAAGGAGAGCGCATCAAAGCCGTTGACTTTTTTAAGTTTTTCCTGGAAGAAAGGCAGGTATTTTCGGTCGCCGCTCTCGGCATAGAGTGTGCTGATGGTGCTGAGGAGGCTACTGTTTTCGGTATCCTCGAGTTTTTGTGCGTATTGCACGGCGGCGTCTTTATCTATCGATATGAGGAGATCGAGGCCGGCGGCGACGACATTGTAAGCGCTATCGGTTTCAATCGCCGATTTGGCAATAGGGACGGCCTGCCGGTCTTCCACCGAGCTGAGTAATGAGAGAGCGGTAGCGCGGACTTGCGAATGGGGATCGGCGGCGGCCATTTTGCGGATTATTTTCAGTAAATCCTCCTGGCCGGGAGGGTCAATGTTGGAAAGGGCGATGCTTCGAATCACCCAGAAGTCATCCTGCAGGGCAGCTTCGAGCATTTGCCGGACCTGTGGGGCGTCCCCGTCCTGCAGTTGCTGAATGGCTTCAAATCGATCGAGGAATTTAGGAGCATTGTAATACTGGAAAACCAGTTGCTCCTCGGTTTTATTTTCTTCCGTTTCAGCTAGCAGGACGCGGTCGGCGTCGAAGATCATCAGTTTGGGCGTCTGTTCTGCTTCAAAGGAGAACTCCTGTTCTCTTTCCGTGACGAGAATTTGATTCCGGACAGGCTTTTCACCGTTTTCAAAATAAATATCCACGGCTACCGGCAGCTGGAAAATGGGGGGCATGCGGTCGGGGTCCTGCGTTTGTTCTACGCGGAGAGTGGCCAGGCCGTTTTGCTCATCGTATCCATAGGTGATGTCGAGTACGGGGTGGCCCTGGCTAAGGTACCACTGGTTGAAGAACCAGTTGAGGTCTTGGCCTGTCACTTCTTCGAAGGCGAGGCGGAGATCGTGCACTTCAACGGCGGTATAAGCGTGTTTGGAGAGGTACCGGTTGAGGGCCGTCCAGAACGCCCGGTCGCCAACATAGTTGCGCAGCATATGGAGAACGGATCCGCCCTTGTTATAACTGTGGGCGTCAAACATAGCCTCCTTGCTGTCATAACCGTAGTAAATGAGCGGGTGGAGCTTGCTGCGGGCTTCGTTGAGATAGCCGCTCCATTCCGAGAGTAAATGAAAGTCGGCTTCGTCACGGCCGTATTTGTGTTCCAGCCAGAGGTATTCGCTGTAGTTGGCGAAGCCTTCGTTCATGGTTAGGTTTGCCCAGCTTTCACAGGTGACCAAATCACCGAACCAGTGGTGGAATAACTCGTGGGCCACAATTTTTTCGTTGGTCAGTTCATCGATCAGTTCCCGGCGCGGCCGCTGCATGAACTCTCCGTAAATGACGGCGGAAGTATTCTCCATAGCGCCGGAGACGTAATCGCGCACCACCACCTGATCGTACTTGGGCCAGGGGTATTTCATATCGAGTTTGTCGGAAAATAATTCCAGCATTTCGACGGTGTGCGGAAAGATGGCCCGGGCATCTTCTTTAAATTCCGGTTCTACGTAGTAAGAAACGGAAATATCCTTCCACTGGTCCTTGACGATGGCGTAGTCACCAACGGCGACCATGAATAGGTAGGGAGCATGCGGCTGGTCCAGCTTCCAGTAATCGGTACGGGTGCCGTCGGGGTTTTTCTCGGAAGAAAGCAGGCTGCCGTTGGAAAGCGTTTCGAAGCGATCCTCGACGGTAAGGAAGGTTTCCTGAGTGGTTCGTTCATTGGGTTTGTCAATGGTGGGAAACCAACGCGAATTCCATTCCGTTTCGCCCTGTGTCCATATCTGCATGGGTTTGTCGGGGTCATCCGGGGTAGGTTTTATAAAAAACAACCCCTGGTCGGAAGTGATAGCCGCGCTGCCGCCGGTAGCGGAGGGACTGGCAGTGTAATCAATAAATAAGGTGTATGTTTCGTCCTGTTGGTAAGTACGGTCGAGCTGGATAAAGAGTTGCTTGCCGTCGTAATCGAAAGAGAGGTCCTGATCTCGGCCTTCCAGGCGAACCTTGTGAAATTCGAAGTCTTTGGCGTCGAGGGTGACCTGGTCGACCGGATAGAAAAAGGGTTTGAATTTCAGGGTTGCCTCTCCCAGGACTTTTTCATTTTCCCAGTCAAATCGAAGATCCAGCCTGGTATGTAACAAATCATTCCGGAGGGTATGACTACCGCTGTAAGGAGCAAGGGAGTAGCTTTCCTCTTCTGTAGCCGGGGAGGGCCTTTCTTTAGGAGCCGATACGACGAGGGTATCGAGGTTGCGAAACTCCATTTCAACGGGCTCGGGTTCCTGTTCGGTGGAGGCAGTTTTAGTGCTGCTGCAAGCCAGCAGGCTCCAGACGAGCACCAATAATATTAACCAATGATATCGCATGAGGATGTTGATTTTTGTGATCGATCTGATCACATAACGAATTAGCGGGACAGTTATTAGGCTACGCCAAAAAAGTAAGTTCTGAGATCAACTTTCAGGTCTTATTTACCGAAAAAGGGAAAGGGGTGGCAAATGGATAATCCTGGTCAACTCAGTTCTTTCGCTGCTACGACTTCCTGCAGAAAAGTCTCGAGATGCCGGTTGAATTCTTCAGGATGCTCCATCATCGGCGCATGCCCGCACTTATCGACGAAAATCAACTTTGAGTTTTCGATGAGTTCGTGAAACTTCTCTCCCACGAAGGCTGGTGTTACCTGGTCCTGCTTTCCCCAAACCAGCAGCGTAGGAGCTGTAACCTGGTGGAGCTTATCGGAGAGATTGTGACGCACGGCTGATTTAGCAGTGGCGATAATGCGGATAGCTTTGTTGCGATCATTGACAATATCGTAGACCTCTTCAATGAGTTCCTCGGTGGCCACCTCGGGATCGTAGAAGGTGCTTGCAGTTTTCTGGCGAATGAATTCGTAGTCGCCCCGCTTGGGAAAACTGGTGCCCATGGCGCTTTCGAACAAGCCGGAACTACCGGTAAGAATGACGGAATTCACTTTTTCGGGCCTGGATAAGACATAAAGCAGGGCGATGTGACCGCCCAGGGAGTTGCCAAGCACATGGACTTTATCGTAATCTTTGTAATCAACAAACTCCTCCACATAGTCCACCAGGCCGGTAACGGAGACTTTCCGGATCGGAAGATCAAAGATGGGGAGAATGGGAACAATAACATTATACTGGCCGGAAAAATGATCGAGAATCCCCTCGAAATTGCTTAGTGCACCAAATAATCCGTGGAGCAATAAAAGGTTTCCTTCACCACCCTTTGTTTCAATGTATTTGAACCTGTCTTCCTCAAGAATGTCGTATTTCATGAAATGTGTACGCTAAGTTAAAAAAACGGCGGAATCCGATAAAGAAAGCCGAAAACTTTAAGTTACTCGGCAAAAATAGATTTTTTACGCCGTTCGTCAAATTTGAAATGCTCCGCCAAAGCCAATGAAATAATGAAATCCTTGTCAATAAGAACGAACATCCACTTTTGTGCTCCTGTTATCGGGATTGATAGGTGCCGGGAAAAAGGCAGAATGGCGCTTTTTCCCTTAGGACCATACAAAGTTGCCTTAATACTTAATAAATTTAAGGTTATCTTTGTTTTATTCAAAAAATATCTATTGATTTGCAATAGAAACTAAGCATGCTGTGTGCCGTTTTACAGGCCGCGCTTCTTTGCATCCGTAAAAACGTCAAACCAAAATAATTCATTTCTTAATTAAACTTAAACGAACATGCGTCTGATACTCAACTTAGTAGCTCTTAGCTTACTAATCGGTTCGTTCCAGTCTTGCGTTTCTCAGAAGAAATACAATGAACTGGTATCGGCCAAGGAGGCTACCGACCAGGCTCTGGCGGAAACTCAAGCTCAGATTCAAAACCTGCAGGAAGAGAATCAAGAGCTGCAGCAAACTCTTGAAGAAGAAAAAGAACGCCTCAACAGCCAGGTTGGAGAATTGCGCAGCGATCTCAATAGCACTCAGGAAACAGTAGCTGATGTCAGAGAGAAGCTGAACATGACCGAAGAACAGCTTAACGAGGTAATGAACAGCATCAACGGCACGCTCGATGCTTACAAGGAAAGCGGTCTGTCCGTCGAAAATAGAGAGGGCCGTCTTTATGTAGTTACGGAAGAACCCATCCAGTATCGGGTCGGCTCCGCCCGTCTGAGCAGCGCCGAGCGCGAAGCGCTTACCTCACTGTCCAACGTACTCAAAGAAAACCCGGATCTTCGCATTCTGGTGGAAGGACATACCGATGATCTGAAATACCCCGCCGATTCCGCCATGGACAACTGGGACCTCAGTGTCATGCGTTCTATGAGCGTTATCCGTTATCTGCTGGACCAGGGCGTAAACCCTGATCAGGTGGCCGCGGTTGGCTACGGCGAAACGATGCCGCAAGCACCGAACGACTCTCCTGAGAATCGTTCACAAAACCGCCGTACAGTAGTTCGTCCAGACTTTCAAGTTGGCAAAGTTATGGAGGCCGCTCAACAAGAGAACTAATTCGATTCTACGGTAATACTTACCGAAAAAGGCCCGGTTCCTGTTTTGTGGACCGGGCCTTTTTTTATGGAGCGCAGGGCTCTCCATCCTCAGGCGCCGGAGCCTGTTTGATTTGTGTCCAAAGCGTTGGCCGGTCAGTTTTAAAGAAAAAACCGTTCAGGTACTTCTTCTCCAATTTTATTCCACGATTACCTCTTTTCTGAAATAGCTGAGTCCGGTAAAGATGCCGATGACTTTTTCGCTGTCACTTTTCACATTACTAATTATGGGGCTGGGTTGGGCGAAAGGATTGCCGTTAGCCAGCTCCGCATTTTGTACGGAACGCAGGTAGTTATAGTAATCGATATCGAGATGATAAATGGAGCTTATGAGCGTATCGCCGGCGGCATATTCAAAACCTGTACCAAAGAGCAGAATATCCTCCACGATCTGGTCGGAGGTAGTAAAGTCCTGCTCAGGTTGATTTAATAAACTGCCACTGTGAAGCAACCGGCGGTAGTAATTGTCCTGCGCGGGCGGATCGCTCAGATAGGTTAGCAGGCGCGCCAGCGTATCCTGCTCCCTAAATTCAACGACCAGGCTGTCGATTGGGACCGGGGGTAACAAGCGGGTGCTTGCCTGAATGCGGACTCCGGCTTTGGTCAAAATGTCCAGCTCAAAACTTCGGTCGTAATCTTCAGGAACCACAAAGGGATGCTGATAGTTGTAAATTTTGCGTCTCTCCTCGTCAAAGATAAGCCGGTTATTCAACTGGAAAGTTTGCCCGTTATAGTGTATGCTCACCTCAGCATCGCTGACCAGCGTGTTCTCGATAAACTGTCCTTCAAAGATGGGAAATTTTTCAAAGTAGGGAGCGCTTAGGCTCAGAAGCAGGCGCAGGGGCTGCCCCGGTTCCAGGTAGGCTTCTACGACCACACGTTGTTCGTAGTCAGGCAGTTCTATATCAATTTCCTTTTCAAGATCACAGCCGAGGCAGAGCAGTATTAAGGCAGTAACCGATGCGAAAATGTATTTTTTCATCGCTTAAAATTTAAAGTTCCAGGTTAGCGCAGGAAGAACCGGGAACAGGGACACCTGTCTGGCGCTGATTCGTTCCGGTATTTGAAAAGTGCGGCCATCCTCGTCTTCGACTTTAGCAAATTCGGGTTCCAGATAAATGAAAAAGGTATTGCGCCGGTCGTAAACATTGACGACGGTAAGCGTCAGATCGCTCTCCCCCCATTTGGGCTTGAGCTGATAAACCAGCCCGAGGTCGAGCCGGTGATAGGGGGGGAGCCGGTAGTTATTGCGCTCCAGGTAATGCGGCACCACCGACTTGAATTCGCCGCCGTATACATCCTGAAAGCTGAACCGCCCGGGAGGTAGCCAGCGCAGATCCCCCGAGCCGTAAACAAAGGTGGCGTTGGCCGAAAACCGGTCGCTGATTTCATAGAGTGCAACCACCGAAAGGTCGTGTCGGCGATCGTAGATCGGCGAAAAATAGCCTTCCTGTTGAAAGGAAGCTTCCGGGACGATGGGGGTGAAATCACCCCGGCGGACGAAAGCCAGCGTATAGCCGATCCATCCTTGCAGGCGGCCTTCTTTTTGCTCTATGCTCCATTCCAGTCCGTACGCGCGTCCTCTGCCGATGGCAAATTCTTCTTCCAGTTCATCGTTGGCGAAGAGCTCCGCGCCGTCGACAAACTCAATCTGGTTGCCCAGTTTTTTGTAGTAAGCTTCCCAGTTCAGGAATAAGGCCTCACCAACCAGATAAGATAGGCCCAGCGCGAGCTGGTCGGACGACTGGGGCAAGATGCGCCGGGTACTGGGGTACCATATGTCGGTGGGCAGGGCAACTCCGGCGTTGGATACCAGGTGCAGATACTGGTTCATGCGGGCGTAGCTGATCTTCAGGGCCCAGCGCTCGGAAGGATTGAACCGACCGGAAAGCCGGGGTTCGGGCCGTACTATCCAGCTGTCTTCGTTTTGGAAACCGCTTAGCCGCAGGCCGGCCTGTATTTCCAGCTTTTCGCTAAGGCGCAGCTCATCGGAAAAATAGGCGCCGAATTCGAGGCCGGTAAAATTTTGTCCGGCAGAGAAAGACACGGTCCCGTCGTCACTTCCTGCTTTCAGCCGGCCTATTTCAAAATAGTGCGCCGTAGCCTGAGCGCCAAACCGGAGCGTATGGCGGTTATTCAGCGCGTAGTAAAAATCGGTCTTCAAATTGAGGTCCCTGATATTCGATCCTACCCGGAAGGAAAATCCGGTAAGGCGGTTTTGAATATTGTACTGGTAATTGGAGAAAGTCAGGGTGGTGTTTGAAAATAATTTGTTTGAAAACAAGTGGTTCCAACGCAGGGTGCCGGTCGCATTACCCCAGTCGAAATCGAAGTTGAAGTTGTCGTCGTCAAAGCCGAACACATCGCGTCCGAAGTAGCCGCTGAGCATAAGCCGGTCTTTTTCCCCTAGTTTAAAGTTGATTTTGGTATTCAGGTCGTAGAAATAGTAATTGGGAATAGGGTTGAAGCCGGGTTGTCCGGCGTTAGCGCGATTAACCAGCCGGGTGAACACATCGGCGTAGGTTCGCCGGCCGGAGACCATAAACGAAGATTTTCCAGACTGGATAGGGCCTTCGAGGGTTAGCCGGGAGGCGATGAGCCCCAATCCTCCCGTACCGCTGAGTTTTTTATTATTACCTTCCTTGAGTTTGACATCGATAACAGAAGACAGCCGGCCGCCGTACCGGGCTGGAAAGCCGCCCTTGTACATTTTCAGGTCTTTGACGGCATCGGTGTTGAAGGTGCTGAAAAAGCCGAAAAGGTGATTGGCATTGTAGACTATGGCTTCGTCAAGTATGATGAGGTTCTGATCACTGCCGCCTCCCCGTACGAATAGCCCGCTGCTGCCTTCGGCGCCGGAAGGGATGCCCGGCTTGAGCTGGATAGCCTTGAGTATATCACTTTCCCCGAGCAGCAAGGGGATGAGCTTGGCTTCCCTGGGGCTGAGTGTTTCTACGCTCATTTCACTGGAACGGAGTTGTTCCCGGAAGCTGTTGGCCTCTACAACGACTTTTTCGAGTTCGACGCCTTCCCGGAGTTCTACATTGAGTATACTGTCTGAACTCAGGTATATCCGGCGTTGCAAAGGTTGGAAACCTACGTAGCTGAACACTACCGCGATAGAGTCGCCGGCCGGGAGTTCCAGTGCATAAAATCCATATTCGTTCGTCGTTGTGCCGATATTCAGCGCCGGCGCCGAGATGCTGGCTCCAATGAGGGTCTCTCCCGACCTTCCATCGCTTACTGTCCCGCTCAGGGTGTACTGGTCCTGAGCCGTGAGAGGCGAATGCCAGAGCAGAAGAAAAAGAAAATAAATACTCCTGATCATATGCGGTTGTTGTAGGATAGACAAACTTAGGAACAAATAGGTAATAAACGCCACATTGAGTTTTGATCTTTTGCCTGTGGACGTCACCGGGCTGATTATTAGAACGGTACAGGATGTAGGTCCTCAACGGCGAGAATCGGCAAAGAAAAACCGATATAATAACAGCTGCTTTCGTTTTTATTTTGTTACAAAATTACCTATATTGATTTTTCTTTTTAACCCTGCCCAATGAAAAAAAGATGGGAATTGCTGGATACCGATCCGGTATTGGTTGCTGAGCTTCAGCAAGTACTAGGGATACACCCTGTACTCTGCGGCCTGTTGGTACAGCGCGGGGTTAAGGACTATGAATCGGCCAGGCATTTTTTCCGTCCCGACCTGAGTCATCTCCACGATCCCTTGCTGCTTCGCGATATGCCTAAGGCTGTAGCCAGGCTTGATCAGGCCATTCGGAAAGGGGAGAAAATCCTGCTCTACGGAGATTATGATGTAGACGGCACCACCTCGGTTGCCTTGATGTATAGTTTTCTTCGCGGCTTACACAAGAAAATCGATTACTACATCCCTGATCGCTACCGCGAGGGGTACGGCTTATCCCGGGAAGGGCTTGAGTATGCCCGCGATAATGGAGTATCCCTGCTCATTGCGATGGATTGCGGAATCAAGGCGGTTGAGCAGGCCTGTCAGGCCCGGGCGATGGGGCTGGACCTGATCATCTGCGACCATCATCTTCCTGGTGATCAGCTGCCCGAAGCGGTAGCGGTGCTGGATCCGAAGCGTCCCGATTGCCCCTATCCCTACAAGGAACTGAGTGGTTGCGGGGTAGCCTTCAAACTGGCGCAGGCCTATGCACAGGAGCAGGGGTACGGATGGGAGATCCTGGAGCCGCTATTTGATTTCCTGGTGGTCAGTATAGCCAGCGATATTGTGCCCATCACCGGTGAGAACAGGGTAATTGCACACTTCGGATTACAACAGCTCAACCGAACCCCCAGGCCGGGGCTGCGCGCCCTTATTGAGCGCAGCGGCCGGCAGCGGCCTTTATCGATCAGCGATATCGTATTTGGAATGGCGCCGGTCATCAATGCAGCAGGGCGCGTAGGGGATGCCCGGCAGGCGGTCCGTCTTATGCTGGCCGGCAATCGGAAGGTTGCGGCGGGCTACGCCGATTCGCTGACTAACCACAATCTTCTCCGCCGGGAATACGATCGCCGGACGGCTACGGAGGCTCGGGAGTTGCTGGCTGACCAGGACCTGGAGAACCTTCGCAGTATTGTACTTTATCAGCCCCATTGGCATATGGGGGTGCTCGGTATTGTGGCTTCCCGGATTGCCCATGCCTTCCACCGGCCAACCGTAATTCTCACCCTGGCCGATAGTCAGATCGTGGGCTCCGTTCGCTCTGTACAAGGTTTCAATATTCACGAAGTAATCGGTGATTGCCAGGATTTGCTGATTGACTACGGCGGGCATGATTACGCCGCCGGACTCAGCCTGTCGCCCTCTAATTTGCCGGCTTTTAAAGACCGCTTTGAAGCTATCGTCCAGCATCGGCAGGGCAGTGAAAAACCGGTTCCCGTACTTCCCTACGCGGCCGAATTGCCACTTGACGAGATCAAACCGAAATTCTGGCGGGTGCTCCGTCAGTTTGCGCCTTTCGGACCGGAAAATGAAAATCCCGTTTTTCTTGCCCGTGGGGTGCGCGACAGCGGTTACTCCCGCCTGCTGGATGGCAATCACCTGCGCCTGGGCCTTCGACAGGGCGAGGCCGTGTTTACCGGAATAGCCTTCGATCAGGGCAAAGCTTATCCGAAGGTGATTAAAAAACAACCTTTTGATATCTGCTATACCATTCGTGAAAACCTTTGGAACGGCGTTCGTAAGTTACAACTGGTGGTGAAAGATATAAGGTTCCCGGAAGAGAGAACCGAAGAGGCGTAAAACTGCAGAACAGAGGGAGGCCTTTTGTCTTTTCCGGATTTCTCATTAATCTTTTTCAGTCTCTTCCCCGTCCGGTTTCTCCAGAAACTCGCGGACCATCTCTTCGGCTTCCCGCAGGGCTTTTGATAAGTCATTATTAACCAATACCCGGTCGAAATATTTCTCGTACTGCATTTCTTCTTCTACCCGGCGCAAGCGCTTTTGCAAGCTTTCCGGGTTTTCTGTTTCGCGTTGTTGAAGGCGCTCCCGCAGCGCTTCGATGGAGGGTGGTTTGACAAAGATGGTCAGGGAGCGTTCGGGATAGGTGTTTTTGATATTGAGCGCCCCCTTGACGTCGATATCGAAGATGATGTTCTTACCCTTCTGCCAGAGTCGTTCAATTTCCTGTTTCAGCGTACCGTAGAACTGGTTTTCATACACTTCTTCCCATTCGACGAATTCACCGGCGCGAATGAGGGATTTGAACTGCTGTGGAGAAAAGAAATAGTAGTCCCGCCCCTCCTGCTCGTCCGTACGTTTTTGCCGCGTGGTCGCGGAAACCGAAAAGTCGAGTTCGTCGAACTGTTCCAGAAGATGGTGAACGATCGTCGTTTTTCCTGCCCCCGAGGGAGCAGCAACGATAATAAGCTTTCGCATAATCAGACGGAGTTGGCGACTTGTTCTTTAATTTTCTCCAATTCATCCTTCATACCAACGACGAGGCGCTGAATATCCGGAGAATAGGCTTTGGCGCCGAGCGTGTTGATCTCTCTGCCTATCTCCTGGCTGATAAAGCTGAGTTTGCGCCCTTTCAGGGTGATGTCCTTGTCGAGTTCTTCGACGTAGTACGCGCAGTGTTGACTGAGGCGCACTTTCTCTTCCGTGATGTCTATTTTTTCCAGGTAGAAGAGAATTTCCTGCTCAAAGCGGTTTTCGTCAATTTTCTCTTTTCCCAGGTGGTCTTTCAGATTTTGGTGGAGGCGCTGGCGCAGTTTTTCCACCCGTTGTTCTTCGTAAGGGTCGACCTGGGACAGCAACTCCTGAATATTGCTGATGCGCAAGCGCATGTCTTTTTCCATCACCTGGCCTTCGGTCAGGCGATACTGGTTGAATTTGACCAGGGCTTCTTTGATGGTAGCGCGAACCGCTTTCCATTCCTCCTCGTCGAGTAAGTCTTCTTCGGGCGCCACCACATTGGGCAGCTTGAGGATAGCCGGCAGCATCCCTTCGCGGTCTAGGTCCAGCTCACGCGAAAGCTTATCCAGTTCCCGGAAGTATTTGCGGAAGAGCGGTATATTGAGGCTGTATTCGTCATCCCCCTGTAGTGACTTGATCTCCAGCGAGAAATCCAGTTTGCCACGCTGAGCGTTTTCCGAAAGGATTTTCCGTATATCGGGTTCGTGCTCCCGGTAGTTTTGTGGAATCTTAAGGCGTATATCGGTGTATTTGCTGTTCAGGGACCGGATTTCCGCCGTGATCGTTTTCTCTTTAAAAGTCGTTGACACCCGGCCATAACCGGTCATGGAAAGGAGCATACGCTGGTATTTTTCGCAAATATAACTAAAGGATTGAGAATGTAAAGAGACGGCTCTTTTTCATAAAGAGCTGAGTATTAGAGAAAATAATTTAAAATTCGCTTGGTTTTTTTTTGTTTAAAGAATAAAATTCCGAAATTTGCCACTCATTTTTTGAGACGCAAAATATTTGTAACTCATTATAAACCAACAACTAACGATGAGAAAAGCTGATTTGGTCGCGGCAATTTCGGAAAAGACAGGAGTGCCTAAGGTAGATGTATTGGTAACCCTGGAATCTTTCTTCCAGGAGGTGAAAAATTCCCTCGCAGAGGGAGAGAACGTTTATGTTCGCGGCTTTGGAAGCTTTGTTGTGAAAAAGCGCGCCAAGAAGATTGGTCGTCATATCAAGAAAAATATAGCGATCGAAATTCCGGAACATTATATTCCCGCTTTTAAGCCTTCAAAGGTTTTCCTGGAAAGGGTGAAGGATAACGTAGACTCTTTGCCCAGCGAAAACAACGAAAATGAAGACTAGCTAAAAAACATTCGATGACGAAATTACAGCTTGTTGTAGTAGGGTCTGCTTTGTTGCTTTTTTTAGTGCTGTACATTGGATGTGAAACCACCCCCCGTGATTTTCAGACCGTGGAAAAGTCCCGGTCCCTGGCACTGGCGAGTACGAATCTGGAGGTTTTGCTCCAGGAGGCAAAAGAAGAACTGGAAGCCGGCGCCCTGAACGATGTGCTGGTCCTGGAAACTAAGTTGGAAGAGGCCCTGGATGATACCGAACGGGTAGAACTGATGAAGCAACTGTCCAGTCGCTGGTTCGGCCTCGGACATCCGGCCGTGGCCGGTAGCTACGCCGAACGGATAGCTACGATTGAAGGAACGGAGGAAAGCTGGTCAATTGCCGGAACTACTTTCACTATTTGTGTTCAGCGCAGCCAGGAGGAAAAGATAAGAAACTATTGTACTACGAATGCGGTTAAAGCTTTTGAGAGTGCGATTTCTATTAACCCCTCAAATATCAGTCACAAAGTAAATCTGGCATTACTCTATGCCGAAAATCCTCCCGCGGATAACCCCATGAGAGGCATTACAATGTTACTTGATTTGAACCGTGAACACTCTGAAAACGTTCTAGTACTGAATACCTTAGCCAGACTTGCCATCAGAACCGGTCAGTACGACCGGGCAATCGAACGCCTGGAAAAAGCACGCTCTATTGAACCAAATAACGCAAATACGAGTTGTTTGCTCTCCCAGGCTTACGAAGGCAACGGCAATACCGAACAGGCGCAAGCCTTCGCAGAACGCTGCCAGGATCTGATGACAGCAACACAGTAAGGAAAATAATTTTTTTAATTTATAAATACATAACTATGCCTTGTGGAAAAAAGAGAAAAAGACACAAAATTGCAACCCATAAACGTAAGAAAAGGCTTCGTAAGAACCGTCACAAGAAGAAAAACAGATAAATAACACTTATGGCATTGGGGCCGCGGGGAAGAGTATTTTGTACCTCTTTACACCGTTACTGAGCCAGTGTACCAAGACATAAATTTCTTTCCCCAAAGAAAACTTTGTAGATAAAATTGATCCAGGTTGCCAATCCAACGATTCGGCAGCCTGGATTGATTTATTCAAATAGCGCTCACTGCGCTATACAAATCGTGAAAAAATTCAAGGGGAATACAAGGAACCCCTAATAGCGAGAAATCAAGTAAGAGAAACCACTTCTTCTATATAGCCCAATGCGATACAGGAAATGCTTGCACCTCTTATTTGATTGAAAGTGATTTTTGACTTTCAAACTGGATCTCCGTATACGTTGTTTCTTTTTCTGCAAAGTACTTGTTCACTCCGTTTGCCCTTTTACCATCCAAAAGGTATCTCCTGTGGAAAAAGAACTTATTATTAATTCCACACCTACGGAAGTTGAAATAGCTCTTCTAGAGGATTCAAAACTCGTCGAACTACACAACCAGAAAACCAATACAAATTTTACGGTTGGTGATATCTTCCTAGGTAAAATTAAAAGGCTCATGCCGGGCCTCAATGCGGCATTTGTGGATATCGGTCATAAAAAAGATGCTTTCCTGCATTACACTGACCTGGGACCCAGGCTGCGCTCGTTGATTAAATACACCAACGGCGCTGTTTCGGGGGGTATTTCCACGCACCGGCTCGACAATTTTAAAATCGAACCGGATATTGTCAAAACCGGAAAAATCGATCATGTGCTGAGCAAGCGCAAACCCTTGCTGGTGCAAATCCTGAAAGAACCGATCTCCACCAAAGGCCCTCGCCTCAGTTGCGAGATCACCATTCCGGGCCGTTATCTGGTCTTGACGCCCTTCAACGATGTCGTTGCGGTTTCTAAAAAAATTTCCAATGGGGAGGAACGCAAACGCCTGCAGTTACTCGTCGAAAGTATTCGCCCCAAGCACTTTGGTGTAATCGTCAGAACAGCAGCTGAAGGTAAGAAGGTGGCCGACCTGCACGAGGAACTCACCCTGATGCTCAACAAGTGGGAAGAGATCCACAGTCAAATGCACCGGGCTAAAGCACCGGTCAAACTGCTCAGCGAACTGGATAAGACTTCCAGCATACTGCGCGACCTGCTCACCGATTCTTTCAACCGGATTGTGGTGAACGACAAGCAGATGTACCAGAACATTAAGAACTACTTGTCATCTATCGCTCCCGATCAGGTCAACATCGTACAGCAGCACCGCTCGAAAAAACCGGTGTTCGACACTTGCGGGGTGACCAAACAAATTAAGTCTTCCTTCGGAAAAACGGCGACCATGCCCAGCGGGGCCTACCTGGTGATCGAACATACTGAGGCCATGCACGTCATTGACGTGAACAGCGGCCACAAGATGTCGAGCAACAATCAGGAACAGGCTGTCCTGCGCGTAAATATGGAAGCTGCCGAGGAGATCGCCCGGCAGATGCGCCTGCGCGATATCGGTGGTATCATCATCATCGATTTCATCGATATGCGTAATAAAGAACACAAACGGGAACTGGTCAAGGCTATGCGGGGCTTTATGAAAAAAGATCGCGCTCAGCACACTATCCTCCCACTGAGTAAGTTTGGCCTGATGCAGATCACTCGCCAACGGGCCCGGCCCGAAGTGAAGATCAATACAGCAGAGGTATGCCCTACCTGCAACGGAACCGGCAAAATCAACGCCTCGATTCTTTTGATCGACGATATCCAGCGCGATCTGAAGTTCATCATCCAGTCGCGACCAAAATCGAAACTAAAACTGGTGGTGCATCCCTATCTGGCTGCTTACCTGAAAAAAGGACTGCCCAGCCCGCAGATGAAGTGGTTCACCGAACACCTCAAATGGGTGCGCATCAACGGCAACAACGATTACAGCATGACAGAGTATCGGTTCTTCGATGGCAACGATGATGAAATCAGATTGAATTAATGCTGGATGCTCGGTGCTAGGCCCGGCCGCCAGCATCCAGCTCAGCTCATCGGGCAGCCGCAGTCGAGGGCCCGGCAGGAGTTCAACAGGAGAAGTAAAGTGAAAAGCAGCAGGAAAAGTCGATTCATGATTGGTGGATTTATCTTTTTTCAGTAAAGTTTAAATCACTTGAGTTCTCGAAGCTAAAAATAAATCGACAGAATTCCAATGGGGAAGCGCGTACTGGTTTGTCCGCTGGATTGGGGGTTGGGCCACGCAACCCGTTGCGTGCCGGTCATCCGGGAGCTGCTGAAGCAAGGCGCTTCGCCCGTATTGGCAGGTAGCGGTTCTTCTGGGAGGGTTTTGCAGGAAGCTTTTCCGCAACTTCCTTTTTTAGGCCTCCCCTCCTATGGCATTCGCTATCCATCGGGTCGCATGGTGTGGAATATGGCCGGGCAAATGCCGCGCATCACGCGGGCTATCTGGAAGGAACACCGGCAGGTAGCGCAGTGGATTCGGCCTTACCGCATCGAGGCCATCATTTCGGATCATCGTTACGGGTGTTATAACCGCTATATTCCCTCTGTTTTCATCACTCATCAGCTTCATCTCATCATTCCGGGCGCCTGGCTTCAGCGCTGGACCAACCGCCTGCATCACCACTTTATTCACCGCTACAACTATTGCTGGATTCCGGATCTGGTTTCAGAAGGAAACCTGGGGGGCCGGCTCTCTCACCCTCCCCTCACAGAAAGGGATCGCTACATCGGTCATTTGAGCCGGCTGGAGCAAACGGAGTCGAATAAAAAGTACGATATACTCCTGCTGCTATCGGGACCCGAACCGCAGCGGACCCGGCTGGAGCGGCGTTTGTGTGAGCAGGCGCGCTTGCTTGACCTAAACGTACTGCTCGTCCGTGGGGTGACCGAAGAAGAAAACAAGAGATGGAAAACGGGAAGTCTGGAAATCGTGAATTACCTGCCGGCCGGCGACCTCAGCCGGGCCGTCGCCGCCAGCGAGCTGATCATTTGTCGCCCGGGCTACAGCACCTTGATGGACCTCCTCGCCCTGGGCAAGAAGGCGCTGCTGATTCCTACACCGGGACAAACCGAGCAGGAATACCTGGCGCAACACCTTTTTGAACAGAAGATTTGTCTGTTCAGCGAACAAAGAAAACTGCATTTGAAGGAAGCCGTAGAGGCCGGCGCTGCTTTTCCAGGGTTTCAAAGCAAACCATCCGATGGCGAGGCCCTGCGGGAAGCGGTGGCGGCATTGCTCCGGACACTGTAGGCTCTCAGGAATTTTACCCGGCCAAAAGAAGGGAGGGCGGACCTGAGACCCAGGTGCTTTTAGCCATTATACTGACTCATCGTATGCTGTAATCCTATAGTGGCGAAGCTCTTGACAGTTTCCGCCGCCCGCTCCATAATTGCGGGCAGCTGCTCGCGCTCTTCGGCGGTCCATTCTCCGAGAACGTAGTCGGCCTGCCGGCCTTTTGGAAAATCGGAGCCTATGCCGACGCGCAGACGGGGGTAATTACCGCCGCCAGTCATCTGGTCGATATCCTGCAAGCCGTTGTGACCACCGGGACTGCCTTTTCCACGCAGGCGTATTTTGCCCAGCGGCAAGTTAATGTCATCCACGATTACCAGCAGGCGCTCTTTGGGAATGTTGAGTTTTTGCAGCCAGTACCGGACTGCTTTGCCGCTGCGGTTCATGAAAGTGGAAGGTTTGAGCAAAACGAGGGTCCTGCCCTTGTGACGAAACGCTGCAAGATCGCCCAGGGTATCATTGGAAAAGGAAACGTCAAATTCCGAAGCCAGGTGGTCCACCACATCAAAACCGATGTTGTGCCGGGTGCCGTCGTACTCGGCGCCCATATTGCCCAGCCCCGCTATCAAGTACTTCATTGGATCGGGTTCTTCCTTTTTTTGTTGGAACAGTGAGCCTATGCGGGATAACCAATTCATTAGAAATTAACGGTATAAGCCGTAAAAAGGTTTCCCCCGATTCAGACCGCTACATTGTATTCCCGCAGGGCCTCGTTGAGCGATACTTTTTTATCGGTGCTTTCCTTGCGCCGGCCTATGATCAGGGCGCAAGCCACCTGGTATTCGCCGGCGGGAAACTGCTTCGGGTAAGTGCCGGGGACGACCACTGAGCGGGACGGCACGCGTCCCCTGTGGGTGACGGGTTCTGCGCCCGTCACATCAATGATACGGGTCGACTGGGTGAGGACGACATTGGCGCCGAGCACGGCTTCGCGTTCTACGCGCACGCCCTCCACCACTATACTGCGGGAGCCGATAAAGCAGTTGTCCTCAATAACGGTAGGAGCTGCCTGCGGCGGTTCCAGTACACCGCCGATGCCTACGCCGCCGCTGAGATGCACGTTGCGGCCTATCTGGGCGCAGGAGCCCACCGTGGCCCAGGTGTCCACCATGCTGCCACTGCCTACCCAGGCGCCGATATTGACGTAGCTGGGCATCATGATGACGCCGCTTTCCAGGAAGGATCCGTGGCGTGCGATGGCGTGTGGAACGACCCGTACACCTTGTGCGGCATAATCTTTCTTCAGCGGTATTTTATCGTGAAACTCGAAGGGGCCGACTTCCATCGTTTCCATCTGTTGGATGGGAAAGTAAAGGACGACGGCTTTTTTGATCCAATCGTTGACTTTCCATCCATCCTCAGTTGGTTCTGCGACGCGCAGCGCGCCTTTATCGAGTTGCTCGATCACTTCACGTATGGTATTCTGGGTGGCGACCTCTTTGAGGAGGCTGCGGTCTTCCCAGGCTTTTTCGATAGTGGATTGCAGGGTGCTCATGTTGTTCTTTCAGTTCTTGAATTCTTTAGCGCTGCAAAAATAGGGAACTTCGGTAAAGGAGCCCTACGGCTGATGCCGGAAAATGAATCCGGCGGCCCTTTTCGATCACTCTTTCCGTAATAATCAGAAATTTTGAATTTTCAACCGTTGAAAAGCCAGTTTGGCGGCAGCCAGGTCTTCCAGAGCGTGGCCGACAGATTTGAAGAAAGTGATTTCTTCTTCGTTGCGCCGGCCCTCGTGTTTGCCGCGGCACAGTTCAAAGAGGTCGGCTTTGATAGCACCCTTGGTGAGGATGCGGCGTTGGATGGGAATGGCCAGGTCGCCCGATTCCTTCGAGGCGCTGTCGCGAACATCGGCGAAGATGCTGGCCCGCCGTATGCTTTCATCATCTGCTTCGCGCATATTGGGTTTGAAAGAACCGACCAGGTCGAGGTGCTGACCGGGACGCAGGTGCTCGCCGAAGATGAGGGGGTCGGGACTGAGCGTGGCGCTGGAAATAATGTCGGCTTCCCGGATTACTTCTTCAATGGTTTCCACCGCCTCGATGTGAAAGTCGTGGTTGTATAGGCTTTCGGCGAGGCTCTGGGCCTGCCGGTAGCGGCGCCCCCATACGAAGACCCGCTCGATGGGGCGCAGGGCGGCGTGGGCTTCGATGAGCCGTGGCGCCAGCGCGCCGGTGCCCACCATCAGGAGGGAGCGGCTCTCGGCGCGCGAAAGAAAAGTGGATGCCAGTGCGGAGGCGGCGGCGGTTCGGAGGGCGGTAAGGCTTTTGGCCTCGATCTGTGCCAGCGGTGTTCCTTTGTGGGCGTCGAATAGCAGATAGGCGCCCTGCACAGCCGGCAGGTCGTACTTGCTGTTATTTGGAGATACCGTGATGATTTTTACGCCCAGAAAAGCACCGGCTTCCCAGGCGGGCATGAGCAGCAGCGTAGAATCTGCTCCTTCAACCGGATTAGGGTAATCGTGGTGATGGCGTTGCGGCGCCTCGATACTGCTCCGGAAGGCTTCCCGCAAGGCCTCCACCAGGCTTGGGAAGTCGAGCACCCGCTCGAGCTGGGCTTGTGTAATCTGTCGCATGCCCAAGTATAGGAAAAAAGTTGAAAAGTTACCTTTGTTACAGAGCATTCAGCTTTTAATACTCCACTTTAATCAGTCTAAGTTGACTCCTTCTTTCGCTGGGGATGATGATTTGCCGGGCGCTGGTTTGGGTCGCGTCGCGGAAGCGGAGGCGCATCTGAAGGTTTTCGGTGCTGAGTACGCTGTTGCGGTCGTACTCGCCATGACCGTTGATGACGTATTCGCTGACAGTATTTTCCTGGCGGATCTCATCGTTGAAGAGAAAGCGCAGGCGGCTGGGCGTTTTGAAGAGGAAATAAGAGGAGTACACGCCTTCATCATCCTGGGAATACTGTTTCTTAGGCAGCACCTGTTGCCAGTGCGGGGCCCCGTCCGGATGAACGGAGATGATGAAAAGGTCGTCATAGAAATAATCGACGATATAGCGGTTGTACGAATCGTAGCCGAGCCGGTTGGTGCTGGCCAGGCGTCGTTCGTACTGCCGGTTGCGTTCTCCGATCAACAGAATTCCGCCGTCCTGGCGAAGTACAATATCCTGAATGCTGGACTCCATAATACCTTTGTGGTCGTTCACTTCTTTGCCCATCAAGGTAGTAACGAATTCGTCGGTGAAGGCGTCGAAGTTCAGACGATAGGCCTCCGAGCTGTTTCTGGGAATGCTTAAGTAGAAGTAGCCGGTAGCTCTTCCGGGGTTATTTTCCGCATATAGCCCCCCTGCTTTTAGCGCCTTATTGATATTATCGAACTTGAAGTGAACGTCATAAGTCAGCTTACCGTCCAGGGCGATATTGAAGCGGCTGTACTGATTGCCTTCGCCTATGTATTGGTGTACCTCATAGTAATGAGGATCCCGCTTGTATTTTAGGTTGTTTTTCTCGAAAATCATATAGGCATTGCCGTCATCGTCGACAACGGTATGCAGGATATCGCGGGAATAGTCAAAGTCTTCCGGCTGGAAGGTTTGGTCCCAGAGCAATTGCTGGTTTAGAACATCAAAGGAAAGGGCGTGAATAATCTTTTGTTTTTCTACATAATAAATGAGCACTTTGCTCTTATCCTGCGAGCGCACCATTTCGAAGTCGGGCGTGAAGAAAAGATAACCGTAATCCTTGATGGTCGTGGAGTCGACCAAGTTGGCCGCCGGATCGTACTTATGCATTTTGAGCACGGTATGTGACTTTTGCCGGAAGCGGTAGAAGAGGGTGAAATCCTCTTCCGTGGGCACCAGGCCCAGCACCACGGGAAGGCGTTTATCCAATTCCAGGTCTTTGCTCCAGACCTCCCGCATTTTCTCGTTGAAGGCCTGAACCTGGAAATCGGTAGCGCGATCCCGGAAAAGCAAGAGCCGCCCTTTGAGGTCGCCGATGATTTCGTAGGCGGCGTCATTGCGCAGCTGAATATCATCGGAAACGGTGATTACCTGCGCCGGGAGCAGAAAGGGAAAGCATAAAAGAAGTATGGAAAAGAAATTTTTCATAGCATTGTATTAAAAGCTCAGAACTGCTTGGTTATGGTTCTTATTATAAAAATAAGGAAGCAGGCCATATAGTTCGAAGCAAAATGCCGCTACCTGTCAGATAGCCAGCAAAAATCAAAAAGATGAATAAAGTGAGATGATCACTCTAGTCTACATTTTGTCGGGGTTTCTGGGCCTGTTGCTACTCGGTAATTTATTTACTTACGTGTTGCAGGACCTGTTTATTTTTCGACCCGACAAGTTAACTTCCGGGCACGAGTTTCATTTTGAAGCTGATTATGAAGAGTTGAGCCTTTGCGGCAAAGCGGGTGGCAGGCTCAACGCTCTTTGGTTCCACCTGCCGAAGAAACAGCAATGCCGCGGGGTCGTGCTTTATTTTCACGGAAATTCCGGGAATCTGGCCCGTTGGGGGAACCTGTATCACTTTTTCTTTCGCTTCGGGTACGACTTTTTTGTTTGCGATTACCGAGGCTTTGGAAAAAGCCGGGGACTGAGGACCGAGGCTCTGCTCTACGACGATGCCCGGCTGATGTATGAGCACCTTCGCCGCTTTTATCCTCCTGAAAAGATCATTATCTTCGGCCGCTCCATCGGCAGCGCGATGGCCTGCCGGCTGGCTTCGGAAATGCCGGCGCGCTCCCTGGTTCTGGAAACCCCTTTCGCCAGTATGCGCGATTTGTTTTACACCTATTATCCTTTTTTGCCGCGGCTGTTTTTATTCAAATACATTTTTCCCAACCGGGAGTATTTGCCGCGCGTTTCGTATCCGGTGTATATTTTCCAGGGAACAGCCGACTTTATTGTGCCCGAGCGTTGTGCGGCCAGGCTCAGGCCGGCGCTGAAGCCTGCCGACCGTTTTATCACGATTGAGATGGGCCGGCACAATGATCTGATGATATACGACAGGTACCATCGGCAGATGGACGAAATACTACGATATGAGAAAGAGGAATAAGCTGCAAAAATTTGCTGAAAATCTCACGTTTCCCAACGTGTATGAAAACTTTACTCCGAAGGAACCGCAACTGATCGGACAGAATGGTGAGGAGGTAGAGCTGCGAGGCGAATGGGCCGCCCGGCACTTCGGTAACGATCATCCCATTACCCTGGAGCTCGCCTGTGGAAGAGGTGAATACACACTCGGCTTAGCCAGGATGTATCCGAAACGGAATTATGTCGGAGTGGATGTCAAAGGCGCGCGCATCTGGAAAGGCGCGCGGATCGCCCTGCGCGAACAGATCGGCAATGCGGCTTTCCTGCGCACCCGGATTGAGCAGATCGCCCATTTTTTCGAGGCCGGCGAAGCCAATGAGATCTGGATTACCTTTCCCGATCCATTTTTGCGCAAAAGCAAGGCCAATCGCCGGCTTACCTCCGCACGCTTTCTGGACCGGTACCGGAAGGTTATAAAAAAGGGTGGGCTGATTCACCTCAAAACCGATGAATCCAACCTTTATGAGTTTACTTTGGAGGTGCTTTCCGGGGAACAGGACTTCGAATTAGAATACAGTTACGAGGACATCTACAGCCAATCCCTGCCGCTGCCTGAACTGGAACTGAAGACCTACTACGAGCGCATACACCTGGAAGCGGGAAAGACGATAAAGTACCTGCGGTTCCGATGGAAAGGATAAGTACTGCTTTCCTTCGGAGGGATTAAAACCACAAAGGCGCCGGCTACCCGTCGGGTGGCCGGCGCCTTTATTAGTAGAGGGGGAAAATCCCTTTCTGTTTTAGTTGACGATACCCAGTTTGGCCTTCACCTGATCACTGACGTCCTGAGAGGGTTCTTTGTAGAGTAAAACCGATTCGTCAAAGATCATGACATAGCCATTCTCCTGGGCGACTTCTTCAATCGCCGTATTAACTTTCTCATAGATAGGCTCCAGGAGGCTCTGGCGCTTTTCCTGAACCTGTTGCATCATCTGCTGTTCGAACTCCCCGATTTTCATTTCTTCTTCTTTCAGGCGGGCAGCTTCTTCTTCCTGTTGTTTGGGCGATAGTTCCCCACGTTCCATTCTTTGTTGAACGGAAGCGTAGTCCTGTTGTAATTTCTGGACCATATCTTGGCCTTTCTTCTGCAATTGCTTTTGCAGGGCTTCCAGGTTGGCGTCGGCCTGCTTGACCTCCGGCATTTCAGCGAGGATAGCCGAAGAGTTGACATATCCAAACTTCTGCTGGGCCTGAGCCAGTCCAACAAAGGAAACCATCGCAATCAGAAGAGCGGTAATTTTTAGCGTCCTTTTCATTTCAAAGCGTTTTGACTTAAATTTATAAAACTGCTCCTCAGGATAGCGTTCTTATGATTTGTGCTTATCCTAAGCGGGTGCAAAAATACAGTTTTTATTTGATTTTTAATCGGAACCTATATAGTTATCGATCAGGGGCTTACTTGAGTTTGCCCAGAATGTCTTCTGTCTTATCGTATTCCGGGTTATTGAAAATGATGCCCGAAGCGCTACTCTTATCAAGCATGATATCGTAACCGCGATCCTGGGCGTAAGACTCGATGGCGGCGTAGACCTTATCCTGGATTGGCCGGACGAGCTCCTGGCGGCGCTGGAATAGCTGGCCTTCGGGGCCGAAGTAGGCTTTTTGCAAGTCCCGGACTTCTTTCTCCCGGGCCATAATTTCTTCTTCGCGCTGGCGGCGTGCTTCATCGCTCAGGAGCACCTGCTCGGCCTGGTAGCGGTTGTACATGCCCTTGATTTTGTCGTACTCCTGGGCAATATCCTGACGCCATTTGGAGGCTTGGCGATCCAACTCCTGCTGGGCTTGCTGATACTCGGCGATACTTTCCATAATTTTATTGACGTCTACCACCGCGACGCGTTGTCCCGACAGGGAAGTCGCCGATATAGTGAGCAGAAACGCCATACCTAAGAAGGCGATCATTTTCTTTGGGTTCCAGCTGGCTGATGTGTTGTTCATTGATATACTTTTATAGATTAGTCAAAAAGTTGCTCCTTGATTCGCAAAAATACAACTTTCTCTATTTCAATTTTTTCTTTTGACTGCAGCAGCCGTGAGAAAGTCACATTTTACCGGTGCTGCTACGTTTTGGTAAACGTGGATTTTGAGTACTTCGTAACCCGGCTTGCCGGTCTTTAACTAATGTTTAACGGAACATTTACCGTTCTTAACAAAACACAGGGATCCGGAGCAGTTTATAAAGATGTCCCTCTTAGTGAATAAATACAATCGGCCCCTTCCCTCTTATATTTTCTTTTTTTGCTCCTGTTCTCTGCCGGCGGTTATAACTCCTCCGGCGAAGGAGGTTCAACCCCTTCCCTCAAAAAAAAGACGTAGAATTGAGGCGGCAGGTTGCCCGGGGGCTTAAAAATAATCCCGGGCAATATCTCTTGCTTCCCCTACCGGGCAATTCGGCGGATCAAACATTTAATCGATTAGCGCGCCCGATTCTCCGGGCCGGGTGATTCCTGCCGGCTCGGCGCCTGACCGTTTTCCTGCTGTAAGGGGGTTTTAAACCACACGTCCCGTTGGGGAAAGGGAATGGTGACCTCATTTTCGCGGAAAGCGGCATCAATAGCAAAGCGGAGGTCGCTCTTTACATCTTCGATGCGGATAAGCTCCTTGGTCCAGAAATGAAGTTCGAAGTCGAGGGAAGAATTGCCGAAATCGATAAAGCGGACGAAGGGGCGGGGAAAATTGAGGATCTTTTCGTGTTGTTGGGCGGCGAGCACCAGCAGATCCCGCACCAGTTCCGTATCGGAGCCATAGGCAATGCCGACGGTGATGTGAAAGCGGGCCCGGTTGTCATTATGACTCCAGTTGACCACATTATCGACAACGAGCTTGGAGTTGGGGACGATCACCGTGATATTGTCACGGGTTTGTACATGAGAGGAGCGAAGCCCAATGAGGCGCACCGTACCGATGAGTCCGCCCAAATTAACGACATCACCGACCTCGACGGAGCGTTCGAAGAGCAGGACCAGCCCCGAGAAAAAGTCGTTAAAAGTTTGTTGTAACCCCAGGCCGATGCCGACGAGCAAAGCCGCCGCGCCACCCCAAATCAAGGTCATCTGTATGCCGAGTGACTGCAGGGCGATGAGTACAGCAATAGTGAAGAGCACATACCGCAGCAGCTGATTTATGGCGTACTGTGATCCGATGTTGATTTCTTTTCGCCGGTAATAGGGATAGAGAATGAGCTGTATAAGTATCCAGATGAATAGCCGGGTGATAAGGAGAATACCCGCGGCTACGATGAAATCGGAAAGAGAAAGTTCCAGTTGCCGTTCACCCAGCGGCACCGCAATGCTGCGATCGATACCAAAGACATTGATGAGGACAAATACAGCGAATAAATAAACGATATACTGTACAGTGCGGTGGTGATAGGTTTTTGTTTCGCTGGGCAACTGCACCCGTATATGCTGATCGGCGGCTTCCTGTCTGCGTCGCTGAAAGTTGCGGGTGAGCAGGTGGGAAAGCATCTGGTCAGCTAACCGCGCCAGTTGCCAGGCCAGCAAAATAGAGAGGATGCCGGACAGGCGAAACGTAAACTCCTCATTGGCATAAATATCAGGGTTGAGCTGAAGACCGAGAACCAGCGTCAACAGAATGGCCAGCAGGGTGCTGATATTCACAGTTCGCCGGATTTTCTTCTGACCGGAAACTTCTACTTCCTGGCGCTCGAAAAAAAGAGGCATCCATCGCCTCTGTATTAATTGTTGCAGAGATACTAGCAAGATTAATATCAGCAGCGTAATCAATATATTTCCAATCGTAATATTGTAATCACCAGTGCTAAAGAGTATCTTATCCAATATTTCCTGCAAGTTCATGCGGTCCGGTATTTAGGGAATCGATATCCCTCTGAAGGAAGTCAGAATACGAAAATAACGCGCTTTGGAACGAAACTCAAAATAGGAGATATTTTTGAACAACGCTAAGAATTGTACTTTGAAATGATTTAACCTTTCTTCTTAAAAAGAATTTCAGAATACCCGTTTTTTGGAAAGTTCGAGAATTTCACTCAACGAAAAGCTATGAAAGTTAAAGGAAAGATCATTGATCTTCAACAGAGAGAAATCTACTACGGAGAAGTAGAGGTAAGCAATGGAAAGATTGCGAATCTGAAGCCCATTACACCGGAGCCGGCGGAAGCTTCCTATATCATGCCTGGGTTTATTGACGCTCATATACACATAGAAAGTTCTATGCTGGTCCCTTCTGAGTTCGCCCGGCTGGCGGTGGTGCACGGTACGGTGGCTACGGTATCGGATCCGCACGAGATTGCTAATGTGATGGGTATCGAAGGCGTTGAGTTTATGATTGAAAACGGAAAAGAGACGCCTTTTAAGTTTTTCTTCGGCGCCCCCTCCTGTGTGCCGGCTACCCCTTTTGAAACCTCGGGGGCGGTGATCGACGAAGCGGGCGTCAAATACTTGCTGGAGAAGCCGGAAATCAAGTACCTGGGTGAAATGATGAACTACCCCGGCGTGCTCAACCGCGATGAAACCGTGATGGCCAAAATCAAGCTGGCCCAGGAAATGGGTAAACCGGTCGACGGCCACGCGCCCGGCCTGCGGGGAGAAGAAGCCCACCGCTATATCGATGCCGGTATCTCTACCGACCACGAGTGTTACACCTACGAAGAGGCGCTGGAGAAGCTGCAGCACGGTATGCATATCCTCATTCGCGAAGGCAGCGCGGCGCGTAACTTCGACGCGCTCATCGATTTGCTGCCGGCGTATCCCGACCGGATCATGTTTTGCTCGGATGACAAGCATCCGGATGACCTGGTCGCCGGGCACATCAACAAGCTGGTCGCCAGGGCGCTGGCCAGAGGCTATGACCTTTATCAGGTGCTGCGTGCTGCTTGTCTCAACCCGGTAGAGCATTACGATCTGGACGTAGGACAATTGCGCGTAGGAGATCCGGCGGACTTTATCGTCGTTGACGACCTCGAACAGATGGCAGTGGTCTCTACCTTTATTAACGGCAAAAAAGTGGCAGCCTACGACCGGACGCTGATCCCGCGGACGGAAGCGGAAAAAATCAACCAGTTCGAAGCGACTCCCAAAAAACCGGAGGATTTTCGCTTGAAAGCGGAGCGCGATCAAATTCAGGTCATTCAGGCGATAGAGGGAGCTTTGATTACGGGGAGTTTCACCGCAGAGGTCAAAAAAGAAAACGGGTGGGCCGTAGCAGATCCGGCGCGCGACATTCTGAAAATTGCAGTGATCAACCGCTACGGGGAGGCGCCGCCGGCAATCGGTTTTATTCAGGGATTCAACATCAAAGAGGGGGCGATCGCCTCCTGCGTGGCGCATGATTCGCATAATATCGTCGCAGTAGGCACCGATGATCAATACCTTTGCGAGGCGGTGAATCTCATTATACAGCATAAAGGAGGAATCTCGGCGGTCAGCGCCGAAAATAAAAAATCCTTGTCGCTTCCCGTCGCCGGCATCATGTGCGACCGGGACGGTTACGCCCTGGCCAACACCTACGGCGATATCGACGGCTTTGCCCGGAATAAGCTGAACTGCAACCTCGAGGCGCCCTTTATGACGCTATCCTTCATGGCGCTGCTGGTTATTCCTGATCTGAAGCTGAGCGACCAGGGCCTTTTCGATGGGAGAGCCTTCCAGTTTACAGAGTTGTTTGTGTGAAATGAAAATTACGTAACTTTGCTGCCCGTTTAGAAAAAGTGTATGGGTATTATAAGAATGCTGGCGCAGGTTGTTTCCTTTGTTTTCCACCCCCTCCTCATGTTGACCTACATGCTGGCGTTGCTGCTGTTGGTCAATCCTTATCTGTTCGGGGTCAACAGCATTGGAGATCAGGCGGCCAAGCTGTTGCTTATTCAGGTCTTTCTCTACACCTTCTTCATTCCGGCCGTGGCGGTTTTCATGTTCCGGGCTCTTGGCCTGGTCGACTCGATTGAGTTGAAAGACAAGCAGGATCGTATCGGCCCGTATATTCTCACGGGCATTTTCTATCTGTGGCTGTTTTACAACCTGCTGAATAGCGGGAAGGCCAGTACCGGACAGTTGAATTTCGTCCTGCAAATTCCCACGGCTTACGTCAGCTTTGTGCTCGGAGGAACCATTGCGCTCTTCATCGCCTTCTTCATCAACAACTTTTCCAAAATCAGCGCACATGCCGTAGGGGTAGGCGGCTTACTGGGCATGGTGATGATTACCATGATGTTGTTTAGCTACGATAATTTTACCATCAACAGCTCTATCCTGGGCACTGTGCAGGTCAGTATGTCTTCCGTACTCATGATAATTATTCTGCTCTGCGGCATTGTGGGAACCGCTCGCCTGTTACTGCAGGCGCACGAACCGATGGACCTGTTCGGGGGATACCTGGTAGGGCTTGCCAGTCAATTCATCGCACTGAGAATTATTTTTTGACAACAGGTCCCTTTTTCTGAAAAGCACAGATTACTTCCATCTTTTCCTTCCGGATTTTGTTGTACCCTTGTCGCTTGCTGCCCGGCTTATACCTTGGCAACCAGATGATTTGCCAAATTTGAATGAACAAAGGACCAAAACCGCCCGCCATGAAAAAAATACTACTCGGCATTTTCTTCATCGCACTCCTCTCCCCTGCCTACAGCCAAAGCGATGACGGCCCTCCTTATCATATTTTCTCCATCTATTTCGGAGGTGGTAGCTGGTACATCGATGCCGAACAAACCCAGGAGTTCTACGAGTGGCTCGACGGCATCGAGGGTATCGAAAATCACGAGATCAGTATCCACGGGCACACCGACGATATCGGCAGCCTGGAGTACAATCAGTGGCTGGCCCGTAACCGATGCCAGGCCACGCTCATGAAAATGCTGGAAAAGGGGATTTCCCGCGACCTGATTCACATCGAAGAATTCGGCGAACAAAACCCGATTTTTGATAACGAAACATGGGAAGGTAAACTGAAAAACCGGCGGGTCGACGTCATCATCCGTCCGCTGGTCCTGTAGGCGAATACCTGGTCTTTGTCGATAAAACAAGGAATTTGGTGGGTGGCTATTGACAATTCGTCGAAAAAGCAGTATTTTAATCTTATTATCATCCCTCCTGGCAGAAATCATTCCCCGACAAAGTCCTGTTTTGATCACCTCAAATCCTGATGAGATGAACGTTCGTCGTATGTCGCTCGCTTTTGCGCTACTGTTTCTTGCCCCCCTAACCTTCTATGGCCAAGCCAGTTCCGCCTGGGCTCATCCTACGGTGGTCAGTGCTTCGGAGTTGTTTTCCACATTGGAATTCGATACCTTGATTTTGGTTTTTCTCAGCACTGTTTTGTTGTTGGGTTGTGGTTTTCTGTTGAGCATTCTGCTTTCGGTCAGGGAACTGTGGGGCTTTACCGAATCCACGAGTATTTCCCGCAAGAAAGGCAAAGCACCCGATTTGGTTGTGAGCAACAACTCCAGGGTTGCTGTCATACGACGCCTTAACCCTAATCCTTCTCTGCAAGCTGCCGGTGATCAAACCGGTGAAAGAGGAGAAAATCATCCTTCCCGTACCGGAGAAGAAAAGCAGAGAGGGGAGTAAACAGGCAACCTTGAAGCAAATAGCGCGCTTGGAGGGCTTAGGCGGGTCATCCGCAATCAGGGCCTTCCCACGTAATGTAAAGTCTGGTAAAAGGCCGCTGGAAATGATATACCCTCAATGACAAACTGCGCTTCCAGCAGGCTGGCCTGATTGTAGCGTGGGAAAAGCACCAGCCCTCTTATTTCGTACCCCGGTTGCAGGGTAGTACGACGGATAGCATTGTTGGCCCAGTAAGCGCGTTACTCTTCTATCGACATCATTGCCATTTCACGACGGTATTGCTCTGAATCCCTATTTCAAAAATGAGATACCGGGGAGTGCTGCGCAAAAAAGGAAACCTCAAGATGGAGCCCTTCCCGGGACGGCTGCTGAGCCACTTCCGCTCCCTGAACCCAGTAGGATTGGTCAGCAATAGGGCTCAGCCGGGAGATGGGCCCCGGCGTGGCGCAGCCGGATAAGAGATAGGATGCGAATAGCAACTGGAATAGCTTCGATAGGGTTTTCATCGGGCAGATAATTATATTGATGCAAAGCGGGTGATTTTGTCGGAAAGTTGTAATACCTTATCCATATTCAATTTACAACCGGAACATAAAAATGTCCATCCTTCGCGCAGGCGCAGCCGGCTGCAGCAGAAAAGTCTAAACCACTTCAATGTTAATTTTTATTAAAAACAGTGTGTTAAGAAAATGAAATCAAAGGCATTAAAACTGGTATTGGTTTGTATACTTTGCATTGCGGTCGTCACCGGAATCGTCTTGCTCGTTCAGCACTTTACCGGCTAAAGCAATTGTGAAAAGAGCTTCTCTCCTACTCCAAATACGAATGAAGGAAAAAGAAAATAGTATCTTGACTGTAGCAGACACTTCAGCGGAACTCCGTCTTCGGGCAGGAATAATTCCCTGAAAATTTCGTTTATTGATTTTCAATTTCCAGCGGGAATTGATCTTTGACCTATGAAAAAACTTGCTTTTATTGTCTTGCTACTGTCGGGTATACTTTTTTCCCTTTCTGCCGCTTGGATGCGAAGTGGCAAGACGGCCTATAAATTACACTACAAGGGGACGCTTCACTACCGGGACGGCAATTTCCAGCGGGCGGCCAGCCTGTTTCAGCGCGCCTACGATATGGAGCCGGATAATTTCAACTTCGCCCTCTCCCTGGGACTAGGGTTGGGACGGGTGGGAAAAACGGTGGACGGAATCGGCGTGATCAACGGCACCCGTCCCAATGCGACGGACCCCAATTTTCAGCAAAAAGCCATCCTGAAATCTTTATTTGGAGGATTGGTACACGCCTACGCGGGCCATTTTCACAAAGCGATTCCCATTTACCGGCGTTGCATCAAAGCGCAGCAGCTGCTCGACGAGCCGAAGCTGCTCAGCATTATGCACAACGCCCTGGGCTATGCCTTGCTGCTCAATCAGGGGAAAGGCAGCCACGGCCGCAACAACCTGAAACCACATTATCACCTGCACAGCCGCGATATGGAGCGCGCAAGGCAACATTTCGAAACAGCCCTGCTCAACGACGCCGCCAATGAGCCGGCGCGCTACAATTACCATGTTCTCTGCGACTCCCTCGGGGTGCCGCCTAAACCTTTTGCGCAGGAGGCGGCCGGTCTTAAAGCCCTGGAAGAAGGCAACACCTACCGCGATCTGCCGGCCAACATCAGCAAGGCCATCGCCTTTTCCAAATACGATGAGGTGGTATTTCTGCTGGACATCTCCGGCTCTATGGTGCAGGAAGAGGTCGTCTGCCAGGGAGAAACCCGCTTCGCCGTGATGAAGGAAACCATGCAGCTGATCCTCAATAACATCGATCCGGACATACGGGTCGGCATCGGCACCATCGGCGGCGATTGCGGCACCGAGCCTCGACTCTGGTACCGCAGCGATCAGCTCACCCGTCGCGAACTGCGACAGCACCTCACCTTCCTGGTGCCCGACGGCACCACTCCCCTGCTCAATATCCTGAAACAATCACCGGAGCTCTTCTCCGATAGTAGTGACACCCGCAAAACGATCTTCCTGGTCAGCGACGGCGCCAACATATGCTCTGCCCAGGGACTCGATATCTGCGAATGGGCCGGCGGCCTCGACCGCCAAAACATCACCATCAATATCCTCACTTTCCTGGAAACCAACTTCCGCAATACCAACGCCTTCGCCGAATACGGCTGCCTGGCCGCGAAAACCGACGGCCGCATTGTCTACATCGACAACTACCGCTGCCAGATGGAACGCTACGAGTTCGACCTCGTGGAAACCGGCCAGTTCCGCATCCCCGAATTCCAGCGCGTCGATTGCTGGGGACCGGCCGTGAAGGACCTGTGGGCGATTTTTGCAGACTAGTCCATAGCGCCTCCAAATGAAAAAAATATCGACGAAAAACTTGCGCCGTATTCCGAAGCACCCTATATTTGCACTCGCTTTAATGAAAAAGGGCGATTAGCTCAGTTGGTTTAGAGCACCTGCCTTACAAGCAGGGGGTCGTTGGTTCGAATCCATCATCGCCCACAAGACACTTCGAAAGGCCCGATGCGCTTTTAGCGCATCGGGCTTTCTCATTTTCCGGAAGCGGCAAAAGCCTCGCTTTTGTAAGCGGACGGAAAAGGAGAAAGCCAAGCGATAGCGCGGGCCTTTCGGTGGGGCTTGTCCCCCCCCCCTCCGGATCCAGGTCCCGGCCTCCTGCCGGCTCGGTTTGATTCCCAGGGGAGGGGTTATTTTTTCAACCAAGAGGGCGTGCGTATGATCGGTCCGTCCGGCGTTCAGGAAAAGCATTACCCCTGGCCCGACGCTTGCCGGCCCTGCCAACCTTCCGATGCTCACTTTGATCCGGAAGGTGAACTGGTGATCCTGGCGGGCGATAAGTTCTTCCGGCGGGCTTATCCCTTTGATATTTATTCCGGCCTCCGGCCGGGTTTCTTCTGGGCTATTTTTAAATAGGCGCCCGGTCCGGAAAACGGGACGGGCAGAGAGGTGGCAAACCAGTTTTTTCATCCCCACCGTTCCCTTTCTCTCAATCATTGCCGCAATGCTTCTTTTTGCTGATTCGGACCTGTGGTTAAAGTTCAAGTGTGGAGCGCAAAGCTCATTTTCGCGTTCTACCAGAAGTACGATTACTTCGCGAAGTAAAGCTTCGCGCCCCATTCCCTACGTCGTATAAACCGAATTAAACATCACATAATCCGTCGTCAGATCCGTGCCCCAGGCGAAGGATTCGCCGTCGCCGCTGTTCATATCGAGGCGTATGCGGAGGTTAGATTCGCGCAGCAGTTTTTTCATAAAGTTGCGGTCGAAGTCGAGGGGGCGGCCTTTTTCCAGGACCTGCACCATTTGCGCTTCGGTACCCAGGAAGAGGTCGACGGTTTTGTAATCGAAGTCGACGCCGGCGTTGCCGCCCGCGCAGATGATGCGGCCCCAGTTGGGATCGCGGCCGAACATAGCGGTTTTGACAAGGGAGGAATCCGAGATGGCGCGGGCGATCTTGCGGGCGCTGAGTTCGTCGGGGGCGCCGGTGATGCGGTATTCGATAAACTTGGAGGAGCCCTCGCCGTCGGAAATGATGAGCTTGGCCAGGTGGGTCATCATCTCTTCGAGATGCACGCGGAACTTTTCGTAATTGGGGTCTTCCTCCGACTCGATCAGTGTATTTTCGGCCATGCCGTTGGCGAGTACGGCGACCATATCGTTGGTCGAAGTATCGCCATCGACGGTAATCATGTTGAAGGTGCGATCAACCGATTCGCTGGTAGCTTTCTGTAGCAGTTCCGGTGCGATAGCCACATCGGTGACTACGAAGGCCAGCATGGTGGCCATGTTGGGATGAATCATACCCGATCCTTTGGCGATACCGCTGATATTGATCTGTGTTCCATCCAGCTCAAAATCGACGAAGCCTTCCTTGGGAAAGGTGTCGGTCGTCAGGATGGCATTGGCGGCGAAGGAGCCGGCTTTGGCATCCTTTGACAGCTTCGGTATATTTGTTTTGATGCCTTCCACTACTTCTTCAGTGGGAAAGGGTTTCCCAATCAGGCCGGTAGAGGCGATGAGCACCAGCTCGCGATCGATGCCCAGCGCTTCGGCGGTGGCATCGACCATCGCTTCGGCGCCCTCGCGGCCCTGCTCGCCGGTGCAGGCGTTGGCGTTGCCGGCATTGCAGACGATCACCTGCGCCTTTCCTTTGGCAATATTGCGTTGCGAAACCTTAATCGGCTCGGCTACTACCTTGTTCTGCGTAAAGGTAGCCGCCGCGGTGGCGGGTACCTCCGAGTAAATAATGGCCAGGTCGCGACGCATGGATTTGACGCCGGTATGGGCGCCCCAGCATTTAAAGCCGCGAACGGTTGTCAGATTTCTAATCATTGGAATAGTCGTTGTGTGCTGTTTTAATACTTGGTTTTTTATTCATTGTGGCGGCTGTGGTTTTTGCAGATCGCAAATCGCGTGGCCTCCACAGGGCGGAGGCAGGAAAAGCCCCGCCTTTTTTCAATTCTTTCCTCAGGGACTTAGCGGCACCGCTACAAAACCGGTCTGCTCCTCCAGCCCCAGCATCAGGTTCATATTGTGCACGGCCTGGCCGGCGGCCCCTTTAACCAGGTTGTCGATGACCGATAGGGTGATGATGCGATTGGTGCGATCGTCATAGGTGACAAACAAGTCGCAATAATTAGAGCCACGCACCTCCTTGATGGACGGAGGGGTATTACGCAAGCGGATAAAGGGCTCATCGCCGTAGTGATCTTCGTATGCCGCTCTGACCTGTTCCTCGGTCACCTTTCCCACCGGGGTAGTGTAGATCGTTGACAAAATGCCGCGATCTACGGGTAGCAGGTGGGGGGTAAACTGCACAGAGGTCCCGTTGTTTCCCAGCGCGGTCAGTTTTTCCTGAATTTCTATGGTATGACGGTGGTTCTTCAAGCCGTAGGCCTTGAAATTATCACTGACATTGGAATAGTGCGTCGTAGGTTTGGCCTTGACGCCTGCGCCGGTGATGCCCGATTTGGCATCCACAATAATGTTGCCCGGATCGATAAGGCCGGCAGCCAGCAGGGGGGCGACTCCTAATATGGCGCTGGTGGGATAACAACCGGGGTTAGCTACCAGATCAGCCTTACGGATATCCTCGCGGAACAATTCCGGCAATCCGTAGACGGCCCGCTCGAAACCTTCCGGGAAAACGTGCGACTTATTGTACCAGGTCTCATACACGTCAGGCGAAGTAAGCCGAAAATCCCCCGACAGGTCGACGATTTTGAAATCCGCGTCGCGGAATTGCCGGGCGTAGCTCATGGAAACGCCGTGCGGCAGTGCCAGAAAGACCACGTCCAATGCGTCCGGATTGATCTCTTCCGCCCGCACCAGCACCTGTTCTTCGATGCCCTGGAAATGGGAATGGATATCGGAGAAGCGCTCGCCGGCGTGACTCTCCGAGGTGATGACGGCGATCTCCGCCTCGGGATGATTCTTGAGAATGCGGACCAACTCCGAGCCCGTGTAGCCCGTGGATCCGATGATGCCTATTTGTATACTCATGTTTTCTGATTTGTCTTTCTAAACTTTCTAATTCCGGCCGGCCTTCGTCGTCTCGGTCGGGAAAACCTTCCGCTTTCCGCTTTCCGCTTTCCGACTTCCGACTTCTCTACGCTGTGGCTCTCGCCTCCGTCATTGCTTCCAGTGACTGTGTGATCACCTCCACCAGTTCGTCCATCTCTTTCTCCGAAATGATCAGCGGCGGTACCAGGCGGAGCACATTGCCGGCGGTGGCGTTGGCCAGCACGCCGCGCTCCATCATTTTCGCGACGAGCGGCTTGGTTTCGAAATCGAATTCCACGCCGATCATGAGGCCTAGGCCGCGCACTTGTTTCAGGGAGGGGAATCGCATGGTCAGTTTGTCCAGCCGGCGGCGCAGGTACTCGCCTTTTTCTTCGGCCTGCTGAGCGATGCCTTCCTCTTCGATCGTGTTGATGGTAGCAAGGGCGGCGGCGCAAGCCATGGGATTGCCGCCGAAGGTGGTGCCGTGGTCGCCGTATTCGATGGCCCCGCTTACCCGTTCGTTACTGAGGATGGCCCCGATAGGCAGGCCGCTGCCCAGCCCTTTGGCCAGGGTCATAATATCGGGCTGCACCTCAAATTGCTCTTTGGCGAAGAGGGTGCCGGTGCGGCCGATGCCGCACTGGATTTCGTCGAAGATGAGTACGATATCCTCTTTGTCGCACAGTTCCCGCAGGGCACGCATGTAGCAGGGCTTGGCTATGTTGATGCCGCCCTCGCCCTGAACGGGTTCGAGGATGATGGCGGCAATCTCATTGCTGACCTTCTGGCGCACCGCTTCGATGTCGTTAAATGGGACCTGGTGGAAACCCGAAGGCATAGGACCGAAGCCCCGCTGCATCTTTTTCTTACCCGTGGCGATGGTCGCCAGGGTACGGCCGTGGAAGGAGTTTTCCATCGAAATGAGACCTCCGCCGCGCCCTTTACTGTGCGCGTATTTGCGGGCGATTTTGATGGCGCCTTCCACCGATTCGGCGCCGCTGTTGGAGAAAAAGACGCGCTCAATACCCGACAGCTCGGTCAGCCGCTTCGACAGTTCCACCTGCGGCTCGCTGACGAAAAAGTTGGAAATGTGGATCAGGGTTTCCGCCTGTTGCTGTATGGCTTTGACGACCTTGGGATGGCAGTGGCCGAGGTTGTTGACGGCGATGCCGGCCAGGACGTCCAGGTATTCACGCCCTTCCACATCCCATATCCGGCAGCCTTTGCCCCGGCGGAAAGCCAGCGGATAACGCTTGAAAGTAGGCAGGTAGTGCTCCTGATCTATCTCGTGGAGTGATTTATTGGTAACTTCTGTCATGGTGTTATGGTTGAGTAAAAGTTCTCCGTTCCCGGTTCTCGGAAACCAGGCACTTTATTGGTAAATTTTTGTTCCGATGGGTTGCTCAGTCAGCACCGCGTCCAGTATCTGTTCCGGTTGGGTGCCGTTGATGATGCGGGCGGTTTTGGCGCCTTTTTCCAGGGCGATCTGGCAGGACTCCATTTTGGGGATCATCCCGCCCTTGATGACGGAGCCGTACAGGCTTTTCAGCTCTTTTAGCGGAAGCGAAGGAATGAGTGTATCGGGTTGACGGATATCGCGCATCAGGCCGTCGACATCGGTCAGCACCAGGTATTGGTCGACGCCCAGGGCGCCGGCGAGGTGGCCGGCAAACATATCGCCGTTGATATTAAAATCCTGCCCTCCTTTATCGGAGGCGATACAGGTGATCACCGGCAGGTAGTTTTGACCGAGCAGCAGCTGGATCAGGGAGGTATCGACCTTGGCGACATCCCCGACCTGTCCCAGGTCGTAGCGGGTACTTTCCCCGTCTTTTTCTACGATATGGTAGCGTTTAACCGCCTCTACCATTTTTCCGTCTTTTCCGGAGAGCCCGACGGCGCGCTGCCCGGTCTGGTTGAGCAGGCTGACTAGTTGGCCGTTGACCTCTCCTTTGAGGGCCATTTCGATATATTTCAGCGCTTCGGGAGTGGTTTTGCGATGCCCTTCGATAAATTCGGATTCGATTTTAACCGTTTCGAGCATGCGCTTGATAAAAGGGCCTCCGCCGTGCACGACGACCACGCGGCGGCCGCGGTCGCGGAGCTGCCGTATGCTGTCGATGACGGCCCGCTGTAAGTCTTCGTTGCGCATAGCATTACCACCGTACTTGATGAGTACGAGTGGCTGTTCGGTAGCAGTGCTGTCGTTCATTGTATAGATCTGGTTCGTTAACGATCTTTTTTCGACAAGGTCCCGGCTTCCTGTCTTTGGTTTCGGAATGGGTTCTCCGGCTTTTTAATAATCTTGCGGGGAATAGCTGTCGGCAGTCGGCTGAGCATTTCGTTATTGAGCAGATCAGCCGCATTGGTGAAAGAACTCACTTTGATAACGTTATTTTTTTGCTTACCCAGCAGTACGACCTCATCGCCGATAGCGACCTCCCCGAAGTGACTGACGTCAACCATGAACAGGTTCATGTTGATGAGCCCGACGATCGGCGCCTTGCGGCCTCTGATCAGCACCTGGCCGTTGTTTGACAATCCGCGGGGGTAGCCGTTGCTGTAGCCCAGCGGAATGACGGCAATATCCATGTCGCGCTTAGCCTGAAAGGCAGTGCCGTAGCCGATATAATCGCCTTTCGGAACGTGTTTGAGGTCCATGATATCGGTTTTCCAGCGCAGGATGCGGCTCATGGGGGCGTCCTTGGTCTTGCCTACGTCGTGGAGGTGTTTCCGATAGGTATCCGCGCTGGGCCAGAAACCGTAGGTAGCGACGCCTACCCGCACCATGTCGTAGATGGTCTCCGGATAGGCCAGCGCCGCCGCCGAGCAGGCGATGTGGCGATAGCGGGGGTGGTAGTCCTGACGGTCCATTTCCTCCAGAAATTCTTTAAAGCGGTGGATCTGCTCGTCTATTTTGAACTTGTTGGAGGCCGATTCGGCGCCGCCCAAGTGGGTGCAGATGCCTTGAAAAGTGATATGCTCTTTATGCTGCTTTAAGAACTCAAGCGCTTTTTTAAAATAAGGCATCGTCATTCCGGTGCGATTGGTACCCGTTTCCACTTCGATGTGGACAATCGCCTTTTTACCAACCTTCTTCGCCTGCTCCAGTACCACCGCCAGGCGCTCGTAGCTGAATACATAAAATTCGATTTCATTCCGGAGGATCCAATCAATATCCTCATCGTACAGGATACCCATGACCATGATGGTTGAGTCTTCGGAGCAGACTTCCAATACTTCTTCGGCCTCAAAGGCAGAGGCGACGGCGAAGTGATTGACACCACAGTTCTCCAGCATTTGCACCATGGGTTCGATACCGTGACCGTAGGCATTGGCCTTTACCACCGCCGAAAGCACCGGCTTTTGTCCTATTTTTTTACGGATGAAGTTCACATTCTTCCGCAGCGCCGGCTGGCTGAGTTCGATCCGGGAGGTGTGTCTTACTTTTCGAGTGGTATCTGCTTTGGTGACCATCATGAATGGTATTACTTAATTGTATAAGGTTAAAATAAAAAATGTTCGGACTTCGGGTGCGAAAGGATGGAGAAATTGAATCGCCCTTCAATTTCTCCATCCTCCGATCTTTTCTAAACCCACCGGTATTTCTTCCCCCAGCTGTTACGCGAGAGCTCTGTCACTTGCCGGACTACCGGCTCGGGGATAGCCGCGGGCTTGTCGCCAAGCTGAATCTTGTTGAAGTGATAGGCGTATACCCGCGAGAGGAATTCATGTATCGGCAGGGAGGATTCGCCGTGACGTTCTCCGCGGCCGGTAACGGAGGGCTCTATACCCTGTCCCCAGTTTTGACGGCCTTCGCTGTTGGGATTGAAAAAATAGGCCCGCCATTTTCCGGAAGGGTCTTCTTCCACGCGCAGCAGGGAGACGGCGTGATAGCCTGTCATTTCCGCGGCGGTGTTGGTGATGAAAATACCCAGCGGCACCGGGTAAATCAGGTGGTGCCCGCCGTTGTATTCGGGGTGGAAGGAAGCGTAGAAGATGCGCACGAAATCCTCGTAGTTTTCCACCGCGGCGCTGATGGGATTATAAACGGACAGGAAGCCGGTTTGTATCCAGTGGCCGTAGAAGGCCGGATTAACTGAAATGTGGGGGTCTTCGCCCGGGTGCTTAAAGGTGGCCCGTTGCATCATGGTGTTGTACACCTTATCCAGATGTTGGACCAGCACGACGGAGACGGGGTCAAGTTTGTAGTCGAAGCGACGCACCAGGCCCTCTTGCAGGTCGGCCGATTCGATGAATTGCCCCTCGTAACGAAAAGCGATATTATTGGCGGTAGCGGCGTCGATGAGCAGGTTGATGAGTTTGCCGGGTGCGTGCCGGCTCCACATGCTGATACCCCGCGCCGAGGCGCAGGTGGGATTATTCCCCTGCCGGACGCCGAGCGGATGGCCCAGTACGTTGATGGCGCCGCCTATCAGCAGCTGCAGCGGCGTCGCCGCTTGTCCGGAATGATTACTTTTAATTAAGTCTTTTGCGATATCGGGATGGATGTCGATGCCCAATAAGCGGTTAAAGGCATTCCAGGTGATAGGCCGGGAAAAGAGATTGCGTTGCAATATACGGGACAGCCCGTACACCGCCTGCCGGTTGGCCGGAATGATAAACTCCTGAATAAGCATCAGAATAAAAGTATGGTGACGCTCGAATTCCGCCTGGCCGTGCGCGTCGAGATGCAGCAATCGCGGCAGAAAGCTGGGCTGCTCCTGGGCAAGATAGCGGATCATAGTAACGTGGTAGGAGGAGACCAGGCCCGTTTTCCACATCTGCTCGCCAAGTTTCCGGCATTCCCATTCCATTTCCCGCTGATTGAAGCGCGGCAACAGCGCTGCGTAATCATCCGGTGAATCTATTTGCTGCGTATTCTCGGTCGGGGCGAGAAAAGCCTGAAGGTAGCGCCGTAACTGCCGATCCGGCTCTTTGTTCTGATCGAGCTGTATCCTCTCATCGATAACCCGAAGCATCATCTCCAGTTTATCCGTAGCGATGGGCCGGTGGGCAATCAGGGTATCAATCTCCTGGTACAGCTTGTCGATCAGGTCTTGCAGTTGAATATGCCTTCGCAAAAACTCAAACAACAAGCGAACTTTCTTTAATTCTCCCCTGGGATAGCTATCCCACGAATCGGCGCTGAAATCCTCGAAGGCCAGTTGAAAATTGATAACCAGTACATCCTGTAGAAATTGAGAAGCCTGCTCCGCTGTGAAATGCGGATGCTTCCAGCGCCCCTCGACAATGGCGATCATCCGGAGCTCGCTAAGCAGTTCCGTGGTACTCGTCGGGTGGCCGGCCAGCAGAGTTCCAGCCACCAGTCCCGGCGCCAGATGCCCGGGTCTATCCCAAACCGTATTCTTGAAGGGCTGAGCTTCGAGTAGCGCCGGCAGGTGCTCGTAAATGATGTCGAACCCTTTCCGGCTGCGGCTGAGCAGGTCTACCTGACTGAGCAGCCGCTCCAGTTTTGATTGTCTTAAAAAGGGGGCGGCTTCCCGGAGTTCAGAAAGGCCTTCCAGATATTTCTCTTGTTGTTCGCTGATGCTAACGTTCATGCATGCGTTTTGGTCAAAAAGCAAAGGCCCATCCCTACACGGCCTTGCGTACCGGTGCGGGGATGAGCTTTTTTCGATATATGAATTACCAATGGGTAAAACTTGGATCGGTTCCTATCTAGAGAACCGGTGCGGTTGGCAAAGAGTTTAGACGTAGAAAGGCACGTCCTCATAATGCTTTAACAACTCGGTCATCCGATCGGGGTCTTCACCGGCAAAGTTAACGGTTCCAAAGTGGTTACCAAAACCTACGCGGTTGGCGATCTTTTGCGGACCGATCGGCTGGGCCAGGTTGTGATCCAGGAAGTAGGGGTCTTCCATCAATTCCTCAGGCACCTCCAGTTTGGAGATCTGCCCTCGTTTCGGGAAGATCATGACGTTGCCGTAGTACTTGGGCGGCTCGTAGTCTTCGGGCGGAAACAGCTCATCGAGCTCCTTCGCGCTGAGGCTGGGATCATGACAGAGGACGAAGGCCAGCAGGGCGTCAAAGCCCCAGGCTTTGGAGGCCAGCTCCAGAATATGGCCGCCGGGAATGCGGCAGGCTACTTCGCCGAAGTTGAGCTCATCTTTTTCGTTGATAAACCACTCCGGGTGAATCATGCCGTATTCGATGCCGAAGATGTCAACCAGTTTTTGCACCTCACGGTGAATGAGGTCGCGCTTGGATTCCAGCTCCGGACCGGCAGGGATAAAATTCGAATAACCCAGCTTGACGTATTCGGTAATATTTAAAAAACGAACTTTTCCGCCGTGAATGAAGGCTTCACAGGAGAACTCCTGCCCCTGCAGATGACTCTCAACCATGCAGGGAAAGTCTTTGTCATTGATTTTGGTGTCGATCTGATCACGCGATTTGATGAAGTGATGACCAACGGTGCCGGCGGCGGCGAAAGGCTTGACGTGGAACCAGGCATCCTCCTCACCGGGCAATTGTAATTCCGCTTCGTTGAGCCGGTCCAGGAATTTGTGCACCTGTTCGCGGTTATGCACTTCTTCAAAGAGGCCGACTCTCAGGCCGCCCAGCAAAGCTTTGCGCTTCATCATGGCTTTGTTGCGGAAAAGAAAGGCGCGGTTGAGCACCCGCGGATCGTCGCGGTAGATGGAATTCAGGGCGCCGGCCCATTCCACGGTTTCTTCGAATAGCGGAACGGCGACATCTACGTCCCAGGCACGCAGCAATTCTGCGAGCGACAGGGAGTTGGAGTGGCTGCCCCATTTGTCGAGTTGATAAGGAACGAAAGGTATATTGTGTTCTTTGGCGTAGGGTTCAAAATCGGGAAAGGAAACAACGACGAAAGGCTTGTTGGCCTTCTGCATGCTTTCAATAACGGGAAGGCTCCAGCCAAGTAGGGCGAAACGGTTTGCCATGATAGGATGTAAATATTTTTTCTTAAAAAAATGAATCTCTCCTCCCGGTATTATGGTATCTCGATTAATCTCCGGCGCGGACAGGGAAACAGCTTTTGATTACTGCTACAGTATTATATCAGGTTGGGACCTCAAATGTTCACGCTATTTGCCTGGAAAGGGTTAAATCGATCAAATTCGTGTTACAGCCCTCCGGCCAATCCCGGAACACTCCCGCTCGTTCCTGGCTTACAATTATTTCTTCGCCCCCTTCGGACTCCAGTTCTACCTTCAGTTTACCTCTGCCGTAGTTCCAGCCCGCTGTCGAAGCGCAGTTCCAGCAGGGTGAAGTAGTTATTCAGAAAGTCGATCTCCTCTGCTAGCGGGATCAGCGTCCGGTCTTTGTTGCTGAGGATATAGCGGTACACGTTGGCCAGCTTGTCGTTGAAGCGCAGCGCCTGCTCCGCGTCGCTCTCGATCAGATGTGACAGGATATTTAAGGAGTTGAACATAAAGTGCGGATCGATCTGTGTTTTCAGCGCCTGCAATTCTGCCTGTGCTTTGGCTCGCTGTAACTGCTTAAAGGTCAGCTGATCGCTCTGCCATTCTTTGATGAGAAATACCGTCTCGTAGACGTGGGTGACGAAAAGGACACAGATGACATTCGTCAAAGTAGTCACTTGTATGGCCGTCCTTTTTCGGTGTGTTCATATGCGGCTTCGGTAAATCGGCTTAGTAAGAGATCCCGTTAATGCGTATTTTTAGATTGAAAATACACTATTGTTTTACCAAAGTCAAACCGCTTATGAACCCGGACAACATCAACTACCTCGCCGTTTTCGTCGCCGCGCCTTCCACCTTCCTCATCGGTGGGCTCTGGTATTCGCCCATCCTCTTCAGTAAGGCCTGGATGAAGGCCAACAACTTCACTGAAGAGGAGCTCAACAATACCAATAACGCAAAGGTATTCGGCTTTTCTTTTCTCCCTGATTATGGCCTTCAACCTGGCTGTCTTCCTCTCTAATGACGGCGTCACGGCCTCCTGGGGCGCTACCGCCGGCTTCGGCTGGGCGGCATTCGGTATCGGCATCATTGCCTTGTTTGAAAAACGTTCCTGGAAGTATATCCTGATCAACGGGGGGTACATGACGGTGGCCTTCGTGGTGATGGGGCTGATCCTGGGCGCCTGGCGGTGAGGGGTTGGTAGACCGTTCTTTATTTTCCGGTTAGAGAAAGGATGCTGTGGATGCTAACCTGGCTTCGCTTCGCGAATCCAGCTGATGCTCCGCCCTGACGGGCGGTAGATGCTGTTCGGAGACTCCTCAATCTTCTGTGTACTTTCTCTGGAAGAATTCACTTCTTCATAAATAATTCTTTCGAAAAAGTCCTTCAAAAGAGGAAAGAAATAATCCCGAACGCCTAAATTTGATCGACTTCAATTGCGTTATTATAGAAGGGGAACGACTTTCAAAAGGAGGTTCGGGCATCCACCTAAAATCAACTTAGCCCGCCCATCCCGCTACGCGACCTGGTCGGGTTCACCCTGTGGAATAGTCGCTTCGTGAATTCCACAAGGTAAACATCAACTTAGCATCCACATATCCCGAACTCCGTTCCCCCGGCCGATTGGCAGAAAAAAATCGAAATAAAAACTAACCATGCCCACTCCCGTCGCCCTCATTACCGGTGCTGCCGGCGGCATCGGCCGCCACTTCGCCGGTATTTTGCAACAGCAAAGCTACCGCCTCGTTCTCGGTGATATCGATGAAGAAGGACTAAGCCAGGCATACCAGCCCGGTGACACCCTGCACTGCCGCCGCCTGGACGTGACCCGCGTAGCCGACTGGCAGGCCTTCCTCCAAACCGCCCTCGACCACTATGGTCGCATCGACTACCTCTTCAACATCGCGGGCGTAGTCGCCCCCGGCTATATCCATGAAACCGACATCGAGCTGATCGACCGGCACCTGGATGTGAATGCGAAAGGGGTGATGTACGGCACCCGGCTGGCGAGCGAGCAAATGGTGGAGCAGGGCAGCGGCCATATTATCAATATTGCATCCCTGGCCGGGATCGCCCCCATTGCCGGAATCGCGCTTTATTCCGCTTCCAAATTTGCGGTACGCGGCTTCTCTATCGCGAGCGCCTACGAATTGCGCCCCCGCGGTGTGCATGTCAGCGTCGTCTGCCCGGATCTGGTGGATACCCCGATGCTAGACTTACAACTGCAGTTCCCGGAAGCGGTCATGTCTTTCTCAGGACCAAAAAATCCGCTTACGCCGGCTGATGTGTCCCAGGCCCTCCTTCAGGTGATGCAAAGCAAGGCAATCGAGGTGGCCATTCCGGCGAGCCGGGGCCGGCTGGCAAAGCTGGGGAACGTGTTTCCGGGTCTGGGCGGCAGGCTTACGGACAGGCTCAAGCGGAAGGGAAAGAAGCAATGGGCGGTACTGAAGAGGAATAGAAAGTTATAGGTTCTCATCTTTTGCCCGACCTGAGGAAGGGGGGGCAGGAACCTAAAAACTCAAACAGCCTCTAAGAACGGTTTATCCCAAAATCTGCCGTTTAATAGCCCGCCCGATAAAGCGCACCTTTTCTCGTAAGGGGAAGCGCGAAAGATTAGTTTTTACCACTCCTTTCGTCAACCGTGTCCGCTTGCTGTAGTCGATCCGGACATCCACAATGACGGGTTTGCCTTCACTGGCCAGCTGCAGGGCCTGGCTTACCCGTTCCTCGATCTGGTGATCGTTTTCCAGGGCGATGAACTCGGCGCCGGTGGCCATAGCGACGCCTTCCACTTTGAGGTCGCCGAGAACGGTGGCGGTTTTGCGGTTGAGGGGGATTTGCTGGAACTGGGAGATCTGGCCGAGCTCGCCGTCGTGGAAGACGAAGACGGCAATACCCAGGCCGTAGGAGGCGGCTGTGATCATCTCCATGCCTGTCATAAGGAAAGCGCCGTCGCCTACGATGGCAGCTACAGTTTTGTCCGGGTTAGACAGCTTCGTGCCGATGGCGGCGGGCACGCAGTAGCCCATGCAGTTGAAGTCGGTGGGAGAAATAAAATGCCGCGGCTGGTGAACGTCGAAGAGTTCGGCGGCCAGAAAGGTATGCTTGCCGTCGTCAACGACCAGGTAGGCGTCCTCGGGCAGTTGCGAGCGCAGGGAACGGAAGAATAAGCCTGGTGAGACGAGCTCGTCCTGCGGTTTTTCTTCCCAGGAGGAGCGATACTGGTGTTTGCCCTCGGCGATTTTGGCGGACAGTTTCTGGAGATCCCGTTTTGCCTGCCAGTCGCGGCGCTCGAGCTCGGCGGCGATAGCCCGCAGGGTTACCTTGGCGTCTCCCTCAATAGCTATCTTGGCCGGGTAGTTTTTATGAAATACCTCCGGGTTGATATCAATGTGAATGAGGTTCTCCGGCACCTCCATCCCGTAGCTGCCCGTGGCAATCTCGGCAAAGCGGCAGCCCACCGCCAGCAGACAGTCGCAGTCTTTGAACACCTCCTGTGCTACCGGCAGTCCGGTAGGGCCGTACCCTACGCCTACGTGCAGCGGGTGATCCGCGGGAAAGGCGCTTTTGCCCTGCAGCGTAGTGGCTACCGGCGCCACCAGCTTTTCCGCTAGTTTTATCGTGGTGGGGCAGGCGTCTACGGCGCCCCAGCCGACGTACATACCGGGATGTTTAGCCTCCAGCAACAGATCGACGGCTGCCTGAACCTCTCTTTCGTCGGGCTGGGGAACCGGAATACTGCCCTGGTAGGCGGGCAGTTCCTCCAGCTCACCCTGGAAGAGCAACAGCTCAACGGGGATCTCCACGAAGACCGGCCCGGGCTCGCCGGAACGGGCCAGCTGGTAGGCCTCGTAGATGGTCGGCACGATATCTTCGTGCTTTTCGATCAGATAGTATTTTTTGACGATACCATCCACCAGACGCCCCAGGTCAAGCTGGTGCAGCTGGTAGTGCTTCCCGCTGTCGCGCCGCGTGCCGCCGGAGATAACCATCATGGGAATACCGTCGAGATAAGCTTCGCCGATGCCGCTCATAGCGTGCGTAGCGCCCGCCGCCGGCACAATGGTCAGCGTGCCGATCTGCCCGGAAGTGCGGGAGACGGCATCGGCCATAAAAGCGCCCCCGCCCTCGTGCGTGACCAGGACAGGCGTGATCTGCCCGGAATTGTTGAGCTCATCGTAGAGTTCCGTGGTATGTGTACCCGGAATGCCGAAGGTGTGTTGCACCCCAATCTGCTCCAGGGCGTAGACGGTCAGGTAAGCGCCGGTTTTTTTCATGGAAAGCTTGGTTAAGTCTTAATAAATAGAAGATGGATTAAAATTACAAAATCACCAAACTTATTTTAATAGCTGGAGCTTAAATGCCTTCATGACTTTCCATGACTGTATCCCCAGCTACCCCCGGAACCGCCGCTCCGGTTTCCCCCTAACATCCGTTTCCAGGTAAAACAACCTTCCCGCCAGCGGATTTTCCCGGCGTTCATCTTCACTGAGTTCTTTTTGTGAAGTGGTGATAAAAAGCGTTTTCATATCCCGTCCGCCGAAGCAGCAGCTCGTGGGGTGTTGTACCGGCAATGGGATTTCGCCGGTGCGTTTCCCTGAAGCATCGAAGCGGACGATTTTGCCGCCGCCGTAGAGGGCGATCCAGAAGCCGTCATTGCTGTCCATCGTCATACCGTCGGGTAATTCATCTTCGGCGAACCGGATGAAGACCCGGCGGTTGCTGATATCGCCGCTGGGAAGGTCGTAGTCATAGGCGAATACGGCGTGCTGCAGCGTGTCGATAAAGTAGAAGGTTTTGCGGTCCATGCTCCAGCCCATGCCGTTGCTGATGTAGAGATTATTGTCCAATTCTTTAATGACGAAATTGGCGTCCAGGCGGTACAATTTACCAAGGCGGCTCTGTTCATCCCAGGCCATAGTGCCGGCAAAAAAGCGCCCGGCGGGGTCGACGGCGCCGTCGTTAAAGCGCAGGGCCGGCTCATCGCTTATCGGTGTGCTTTTAATTATTTGCAGGTTCCGGGCATCCTCATTCCACAGCGCGAAACCATTTTCCACCGCCACTACCATGCCCCACTTTTTGCGTAATGCCATCACACCCAGGGCCTGCCCTACCTCGTGGTGTTCCACCGTCTGTTCCTTCAGGTTGGCTTTGAAATAGCGACCCTGAAACAGGTCGACCCAGTACAGATTGCCCTCTACTGGATCCCAGAGAGGGCCTTCGCCGTGCTCGGCTCTGACGTCAAAAAGGGGTTTTGGTTGATGCATAGAAGTAATGTTGATGCTTCGGTAATAAGGTTCTTTTATTTATTTGGATATCTTAAAGGCTCGAGATTAATCACTGTGATGGTATCGGTATACCAGGCCCAGTGTTCGTGTGAGTTATCACCTGCCCCATGGATGCCCACGAAGCCACCGCCCCCTTCCACATATTGTTTCAACGCCATACGCTGTTTCTCGTTCAGCACCGGACCGGTGACGTTGTTCCATACGGCGACATCAAAGCGGGCGAGCTGCTCCGGATTGAACACAGCTCCGTTTTCGGTTTGGAAGAGTCCCCAGCCCTGAGCTTCCGCCAGCTGATCGAAAGCTTTACCGGAGGCTTCGATTGCCTCTCCGTGCCGGAAACCGTTCGTTTTGGAAAATACCAGTACGTTGGTTGCTTTCTCCAGTTTCGGTAGTGCCGGCGCTTCCGTATCGTAAAAGGGAAAACCGTACCGGGTCTTATAGACGAAGCCGGTAAAACCCAGGACGGCAAGAATCAGAATAACCGCCAGGACGATGCCGGAAATTTTCAGGGCGCGCTTCAGTCTTTTCATAAATCAGGGTTAGCGTTGCAGCTCTCCGGGGAATGCGCTGTAAAATAAATATTATTTCCTTCCGGAAAAAATCAGAATCATGTGTGGGGCTTTTGGCAAAAGATCTCTGAAAAATTCAGCAGAAATCTTCCCGGCTATTTTTTTATTTCACTAGGCAAAGCGCTAACTTTTGCGCATGAAAAAAGAAAAACAGCAACTACGTTCCCGCGACTGGTTCGGCAAGCGGGGAAAAGACGGTTTTATTTACCGGGCCTGGATGAAAAACCAGGGTTTTCCGGCTGACGAATTTGAAGACCGCCCGGTGATCGGCATTTGCAATACCTGGTCGGAACTGACACCCTGTAACGCCCACTTTCGCGAGCTGGCCGAAAGCGTGAAGCGCGGCGTATGGGAAGCCGGCGGCTTTCCGTTGGAGTTCCCCGTGATGTCGCTCGGCGAAACGCTGATGCGGCCTACCACCATGCTGTACCGCAATCTGGCGAGCATGGACGTGGAGGAGAGCATTCGCGCCAATCCGCTTGATGGCGTGGTCCTGCTCTGTGGCTGTGATAAGACGACGCCCTCGCTCGTGATGGGCGCCTGCAGTGTGGATATCCCTGCCCTCGTCGTCTCCGGCGGACCGATGCTCAACGGCAAGTGGCGCGGGCAGGACATCGGCACCACCCACGTCTGGCAGTTTAATGAAATGTACAAAAAAGGCGAGCTGAGCCAATCCGAATTCGTCGAGGCCGAAGCCTGCCTCTGCCGCAGCCGCGGTCACTGCGCCGTGATGGGCACGGCTTCTACCATGGCCTGCATGGTTGAATCGCTGGGCCTCTCGCTGCCCGGCAACGCCGCCATTCCCGCCGCCGACTCGCGCCGCAAGGTGCTGGCCCAGCTCAGCGGGCGCCGCATCGTGGATATGGTGGAAGAAGATTTGAAGCTATCCCGCATTCTTACGCGGCAGGCTTTTGAGAACACGATCCGCGTCAATGCCGCCATCGGGGGCTCCACCAACTTCGTCGTCCATCTCCTGGCGATCGCCGGCCGCATCGGCGTGGAGCTAAGCCTCGACGATTTCGACCGATTCTCGGCTGATATCCCCCTACTGGTCAATCTCAAGCCTTCCGGTGAATACATGATGGAAGAATTCTACTACGCCGGGGGACTGCCTGTCGTGATCAGGGAACTGAAAAGCAAGTTGCACAACGACGCCATAACTGCAAACGGACGCTCCCTCAGCGACAACTGCGCCGGCGCTGAGTGCTACGACCGCAAGGTCATCGCCACACTCGACAAGCCCTTCAAGCCGGAGTCGGGTATCGCCGTCGTTCGCGGCAACCTCTGCCCGGAGGGCGCCATCATTAAACCCTCGGCGGCGACGCCGGGATTGCTTACCCACCGGGGACGGGCCGTGGTATTTGAAAATATTGAAGACTACCATGCCCGAGTGGACGATCCGGATCTGGATATCGATTCAACCTGCGTCATGGTGCTCAAAAATGTGGGGCCCAAAGGCTACCCCGGTATGCCCGAGGTAGGCAATATGGCGCTGCCGAAAAAGCTGCTGTCGGCCGGCGTCGACGACATGGTTCGCATCTCCGACGGCCGCATGAGCGGCACAGCCTACGGAACGGTCTTCCTGCATACTTCCCCCGAATCGGCCGCCGGCGGTCCGCTGGCGCTGGTCGAAAACGGAGACATGATCGAAGTGGATGTGCCCAACCGGCAGATTCACCTGCACGTGTCAGATGAAGAACTGGAAAAACGACGCCGGTCCTGGCAGCCACCGGACCTTGGCTACGACCGCGGCTACGCACGCATGTACATCGATCACGTGGAACAGGCGCACCTGGGAGTGGACCTGGATTTTCTGAGGGGAAAGTCGGGCAGTGAGGTGAAGCGGGAATCGCATTGAGGGAGCCGGGGAGGTTAGGTTGGCGCTAGGTAGATGCCCGACAGGTTTCGCTTTCGCGAAAACCTGATGATGCTGCACTCTGAGGAGCGGTGGATGCTCATGCCGACGACGATTCTGAATTAAGGAAAGGTGAGCGTCGAATGAACGAAAATTTTTGTAGTTACTGTTGGTCGGGTGTCTCTGACCTCGACCAAATATTCAGCGGTTTGTGACTGCTTCCGGAACTTGATTATGAAATGCTGGCTTCATCCACATGTCAATACAGATCCGAACCCAATTTTTAATATGCCGCTAAAATAATATTTAGCAAAAAAGAGCATCTGAAGATCCATGAAAGACTTTGAAAACAAGGTGGCCATCGTCACCGGAGCCGGAGCCGGCATCGGCTTTGAGATTGCACGCCAGCTGGCGCTGCGGGGCGCCGCCGTATTGCTCAACGATATCGATGCCAAAGTGGCGAAAGGCGCCGCCGACAGAATCACAGAAGAAGGCGGACGCTGCTCGCACATCGTAGGCGACTCCAGCGATATTCCCTTTATTCAGCGGATGGTTGATGGGGCGGTGGAAAAATTTGGGCGACTCGATATAGCGGTGGCCAACGCCGGCATCACGACTTTCGGCAAGTTTATGGAATACCGCCCCGAAGATTTCCAGCGGCTGACGGCGGTTAATCTGCAGGGCACTTTTTTTCTGGCGCAGGCCGCCGCGCAGCAGATGCGGGAACAGCGCGATGGGGGGCGGATCCTGTTTATGAGTTCGGTGACCGGTCACCGGGCCGCGCCTCAACTGGCGGCCTACGGGATGACCAAGGCGGCCATCGAGATGCTTGCCCGCGCCCTGCCGGCGGAATTGTCGCAGTACGGGATTACGATCAACGCCATCGCTCCCGGGGCGACGCTCACCGAGCGCACCGCCCAGGAGATGCCCAACTACGCGGAAGCCTGGGGCGGCGTGATTCCCACCGGCCGTTCCAATACTACGGAGGATATTGCGCATACCGCCCTTTTCCTCCTCTCGCCGGAGGCCCGGCAGATTAACGGACAGACCATCATCGTCGACGGAGGCTGGACGGGGACAGCGCCGACGCCGGAGGGGTTTGAGTGAGGGAAAACGGTGAAACGGAAAAAGCATTAATGAGGAAAGATGCGTATTTTTCTGAATACCTGGCGTGGTATTCGGCAATTTCGTCAAGATCTTCCAGTGCCTGGAAAGTCCAGTTTACTTTTGCCATTTTTTCATCTTTTTCTTAGCATCGTCATGGTTAATGACTTTACCCTCTTTCACCTCTTTAAGTCCGGCATCTATTTTCTCCAGCAATATTAAACGTTCTACCAGTTCGTCAATAGAGAATTCATCCGGCAATGATCGAATTGTTTCTAATACTTTTTTCCTTCGCTAGCATTTGTTCCAATTTTTACTAAACTAACAATTTTATAGTTGAGAAAAGTTTTTCCGCCGCATGTTTCGAGCAACTTTCCGCCTTTGGGCGGATATATCATTAGTTTATTTTACCTTAGTGAGTATTGATTGCCCATAACTTTGGTCGGGTCCGAACTTCTGCGGTTTTGCGGTTCTTCTGTTCCTCTGTTCTGCGGTTCTGGCCTGTTTTTAGCAGTTTTCACCTATTTATAGACATTCAGAACCGAAAAACAGAAGAACAGATGAATAATGAGCATCTACCCGTCCCGAGGAATGAGGGCGGGGAAGAAGTAGCACAAACCAACTTATGGGTAATCAGCACACCTTAGGGAATCGAAAACCCTGGCACTATAGGGCCTATTTGTATAATATTTTATTACCACAATGCAATAGTTTTCAATCCATGACTCGACCTGCTACCCTACACCTTTCCCTGTTGCTTGCACTCGCTTTCAGCCTGTCCTTATTTACCCTCAGCGCCCAGCCCGCCGTCACCGCCGCGCCGGAAGACGTAGGCTTATCCAGCGAACGCCTGGAGCGGCTCGGCAAGTTTCTCGATGAGGAAATCGAAGCGGAGCAGATCCCCGGCGCCGTCACCCTGGTTTTCCGTAAGGGAGAAATCGCCCATTACCAGACCCACGGCTTTCACAACATCGACACCGATGCGTCGATGCGGGAAGACGCCATCTTTTTCATTCAGTCGATGACCAAGCCGATCATCAGCACGGCCTTTATGATGCTGTATGAGGAGGGGCGCTTTTCACTGAACGATCCCGTTTCGGATTACCTGCCGCAATTTGGCGAGCCGAAAGTAGCCGTCTACGCCGAAGGCGGCAGCAACGGTGATTCGGAGCGCACGCTGGTGAAGGCGGAGCAACCGATCATGATCTGGCAGCTGCTCTCCCATACTGCCGGCATGCTGCACGGTCTGGGAGCTTCGGCCCTCAACCGCGAATACGCCGACAAGCTGTACCGGCAGCCTCACAAAACGATCGAGGATCGCGTCAACGCCCTGGCAGAAATTCCGCTGGTCGATCAGCCCGGCGCCGCCTGGCACTACAGCGCTTCGCCCGATGTGCTGGCCCTGCTCATCGAGCACTTCTCCGGTATGAGCGCCGCCGATTTCCTGCAGGAGCGCCTCTTCAATCCGCTGGGGATGGAAGACACCGGCTACAATATCGATCCTTCAGACATTGAGCGCATGGCCACCCTGCACTACTACGATCGCAATAAAGATAACCTGATGGTCAGCCCCCAGCAGACGCCCACGCAGGGCAATACCGTCTTCGGCGGCACCCACGGCCTGTTCTCCACCCCCGCCGACTACCTCAAATTCTGCCGGATGATGCTCAACGGCGGGACCTACAACGGCCACCGCTTCCTCAGCCCCAAAACCGTCGAACTCATGACCGCCGACCACGCCGGCGATCGCTACCAGGACCCCGGCTATGGCTTTGGCCTGGGTTTCTCCGTCCGCACCGACCTGGCCATGGCACACCGCCTGGGCTCCCCCGGCCAGTTCAGCTGGAGCGGCGCCTACAACACCTACTTCTTCATCGATCCCGAAGAGGACCTCATTGCCATCATGATGATGCAGATGGCGCCGTACACGAATTTTTATAACTATAAATTTCAGCAGCTGGTGTATCAGGCGATTGTGGACTAACGGGGAATACTGTTCTCCCAATACCCCGGTACTTTTCTTCATAGTGCTATACTCCCCGTCATGGACCCGGCAAAGTTTGTTAATCAGGAAGCCTGACTTTTCTCAGCAGTAAGCTCCACTGCTCCCCAACCGCTGCCGCCTCTTTAATATCCCGAACCGTCTGAACACTTTTACCTGTTGCCCCTGTAAGACCTCTCCGGTTGATCGCCGGCATCCGGGTATTATTCGGGCGGATAAAACTCAGGCGGTACTTGCGCCCGTCTGCGCGCAGGTGCATGCCCGCCGAAAAATAGATCCATGGGAAAGAAACGCGCTGTATTTCGGTAAGGGGGATGTCGAAAAGACGGGCAGGTTCGCTACGGTTCAGACAGTGGGCTAGTCCGGGCACACCGGTTTGACGCTCCAGCTTTCGCAGTCCCCTGTTCCACAAGGTGCCGGAATCCAGGGCAGTGTAACTTAATCGCTCTTCTTCCAAGCGGAGTATTCCCGGTACGCTATTAAAAAGCCCCCTTAAGAGCCAGGCTACGGAGGCGAAGTCTTTGCCCTGATGGCTTTCCGGGGAAAAGCGGGAAGGCCGTCCCGCTTCCGTGAAGGTACCGTAATCGATGTATAAGACGGTCCCGCAGGAAGGGCAAGCAATTTCAACGAAGGCATTGCCGGGTACGATAACCGGCTGCCGGCATTCGGGGCACTTTTTTTTGACTTTCATTTGATTCGTACTTAGAGGCTGTTTCATTTAAGTGTTCAGAATTTATTATAGGCTATTTTTTTGTCAGGCGAAGCTCCCCGACCCTTTGGGTACGGGGCAGGCTTTTTTGAGCTTCATAGCCTTAGCTATGGAGCTAAAAAAAGCTGAAGCATGACGGAAAAAGAGGCATAAGAAAACTGAAGAATTAAGTGAAACAGCCTCTTAAAACCGGAACCCTCTCGTTACCCCCCTCTTAATCTCCAGGATTTCGGTGCTCGCTCTAATTTTGGTGCGCTGCAGCGCTTCTTTGACCGGGGCCTCCGCAATGGCCTGCTTTCCGGCGACGTTGGTGAAGGACGGCCATATACCGGAGGCCGGCTGCACGGCGAGTGATCGGGTGCCCCCCCTCGCCGTGATAGATAAACAAATGGTTGTATAGGTAATTCTCATGGCGGTGAATTTTACTCAAAATAAGGATTATCTGTATGCTCTCAATTATTATTATCTTGCTGTTCCTTATCGCCCCCCGGTGTGCGATGGAAGGATAAGTCAAACCAATTTACGTCAGTATAGTCAACTTCTTATTGTCTTGGGGATACCAACACACTAATATCCAGCATTTCGATCCTGAAGAGTTTTATAACCAGATAATTCCCCTCATCTATGCCGCAACTCAATAAAGCGCTTTCCGGAACTTTTCATGTCATCTTCCCGATCTTATTGTTGATGCTGGGGGGCTGCAACAGTGAGGCGCCGAAAGAGCCTGACAAAAAGACTTTACCGAGCAGAAGGTATCACTACGTCGATCAGTTACCGGAGGATATACAAATTGCCAATACGGTATATGTCCCGGTATACTCCGACATTTACTATTCAGCAGGAGACCGGAGGTTTCCCCTCACAGCTACACTTAGCATCAGAAACACAAGCCTTACTGATACGATCTATCTAACAGGCGTAGATTACTATGATTCCCAGGGCCAGTTGCTGACTCAATACCTGAATCGCCCGGTACAAATGCACCCGCTCGAATCACTGGAGTTCATTGTAGAAGGCGGAACCGAAGCGGGAGGCGCCGGCGCCAATTTCATCGTCGATTGGGAGGCCGGCAATCCAAATGTCAGTCCGATCATCCAATGCGTGATGATTGGCGCAAGCGGCACCCAGGGGATCTCCTTTTTGACGGAAGGCTTCACGCTGGAATCACGGCATAAGAGTCGAGCTGAGCAGTAGGGGAGCTTATGTCGCTGTACAAATACAATGACTTACGCCAAGAGGGCAATCCCCGGCAGGTGCTGCTGGATTTTATGGAGAGCGCTTATCAGGCCGGAGCCGAACTGACCGGATGGGACGTGGAGGATTTCCGGACACCGGCGCTTTCGAAGATGTAAGATTGGGAGAATTGGGGACTGGGGGACTTGGAGAACGAAACTCCCGGCACTTGTTCCTTTCCCATATCTCCCTGTCCCCATGTCACCGGGTCCCCCGGTCTTTTCGGGATGAAACCAGAGTCGATGATGTAATCAAGCCCTAAGGTTAATTTAAATCTGTCCAGGTACTTACCGCTCCCGTGACACGGAAAAAGGCGCCGCCCCCGCTCCATTACCAAATCCGGTTTTCGGCTCCTCCGTCATTTCTAAGATGAGGGTTCCTCCCTTGACCATATCCTCGTGCCGGATAAATGTCTTCTCATAAGATGTCCCGTTCAACCGGGCCGAGCGAATATATTTATTCTCCCGGCTGTTATGCTCCGCCTTGATCTCAAACTTCTTTCCGTCCGGAAAAGTCAGGGTTACCGAATCGAAGAGGGGGCTGCCAAAAACGTACTCCGGCACACCCGGACAAACCGGGTAAAAGCCCATGGCCGAAAACACATACCAGGCCGACATCTGTCCGGTATCGTCATTGCCGCTGAGGCCGCCGGGGCCTGTTCCGTATTCCTCCGCCATGATTTTCCGCACCCAGTGTTGAGTCTTTTCCGGCACTCCGGCATAGTTATACAGGTAAGCGATCTGATGGCAGGGCTCGTTGCCATGCCAGTACTGGTCTTGCTCAAATAGGGAGTCCAGTTTGTTGACGAAGGTATCGGCGCCGTCCATCAGCTCCATCAATCCGGCAATGTCGTGGGGGACGTACCAGGTATAGTGTTGCGGGGTGCCTTCGGTAATGTAGGGCATGCGTTCGGAGCGTTGGAATTCATCGGTCCAGCTGCCGTCGGCGTAGCGACCGCAGACATAGCCGTGGCCCGGGTGGAAGACGTTGCGGTAGTTTCGAGCGCGGTTGCGAAGTTTTTGGTAATCTCGCTTATGTCCCAGGGCAAGAGCCAGCTCCGCGAGCACGAAATCGTCGTAGGCGTACTCCAGCGTGCGCGACACCTGCTCGCGTTTGTGAAAGGCTTCCTCCACCGGATCGTCGAGGGGGACGTAGCCGTACTTCCGGTAGGAATCCAGCGCGCGGCGACCCTTCCCGTCTTTGTAATCCTCGAAGTCTTTTGGCGATTTAAAGGCATTTTGTCGCATGAGGCGGTAGGCCTCCTCTACATCCCAGTCGCGTATCCCTTTTGCGTAAGCATCCCCTAAAGCAGCGATGACGTGGTCGCCGATCATCGCGGCCGTGTACTGGTTCCAGCAGGGAAAGATGGGCAGCCAGCCGCCCTGTTCAGCTTTGAGGACGAGGGAGCGCATCATATCATTGCTGCGCTCCGGAAGCAGGAGGTTGAACAAAGGATGGATGGCGCGGTAAGTGTCCCACATGGAGAAATCGACGTAGTAGTCCCCTTCGGTTACGCGCCGGATGGTGGAATCGCCGGCAAAGCTAACGTAAGTGCCGTCCGCATCGTTGAAGCGGCGAGGCAGCAGGAAGCTGTGGTACAGGGCGGTATAGAATTTCACTTTATCTTCCTCACGGCCGCCGGTAACGGCTGCGCGGGAGAACAGTCTGTTCCAGGTTTCCTCCAACTCTTGCCGCAACTGCCCGAAGTTCCAATGGGAAACCTCCGTTTCCAGATTTTTCCGGGCTTGATCGATGCTGGTAAAAGAGGTGCCGACCCGGATCAGCAAAGTATCGCCGGCCTGTACGGGCAGGGCGGCGAAGGCGCCCAGGTCATTCCGGTTGTTCAATGAGCTTTGTCCTGATTGTATTTCTTCTCCGGTAAAAGTACCGTACTGCGTGAAAGGACGACTAAATTGCGCCACAAAATGACCGCTGAAGCCGGCTCGATCCCCCCAGCCCTGGTAAATGCGGTGAGCGGGGTTATAGCCGCTGATTTCCCGGTTTTCCGGGTCGATGAATACGCTGCCCTGGCCTTCGTCGCTGTTAGGCTGCAAGATAACGGATGCGTCGGCCGTCTCCTCAAAAATGAGCCGGAAGAGAGCGGCGCGGGCGGTAGCGGTGATCTCGACTCGGATGCCGTAATCGTCCAAACGAACGGTGTAATAGGCGGGGGTGCTGGTCTCTGTCTCGTGCCGATAGGCGCTGGCGCGCGCTTCCGGCATAGTCCGAAGCCCTCCCGTTACCGGCATAAGCGTAAAGCTGCCGTAGTCCTGTGTGCAGGAACCGCTCATCCAGTGGGTGCCGCGGAAGCCCTGAATTTCCGTATCGTCATAGTAATAGGGCGCCAGGCACTTTTGCTCGGTAGCGCGGGTTTGTGGGGTCCAGTTGGTGAGGCCGAAGGGAGCCGTTACGGCAGGAATGACCTGCGCGTAGCCTTCGGTAGCGCCTTCGCTGTGCTTCTGAGCGCTTAGCGTGGTGCTTTTGCCGGTTCCGATGAGCGGATCTACGTATCGGACCCAGTCGCCCGGGCTGGGCTGAGCAAAGGTGAACTGAGTCATCAGGCAGATCGCGCAAACGGTGCGAAAGCAGGACAGAAAGAAGAGGCGATTCATAGTACCGGGATGATTTTGTGAAGGAGAATGAACAAAAAAGTTTTTATATCGCGCAAAAATGAAGAAAGTTTAGCCCCCCTTCGTAAACATTCTATATTGAAACTCCTTAAAGGTTAAAAATTTTCTTATTAAATTAGGAATTATATTATTGATTTCACAAAGCCAAAAACTGAACTAATTATGAAAAAATTTTCTACTCTTTTAATTGCCCTGATGCTTTTTTCGGGATATGTTTTTTCCCAGGTTGAAGTAACTTTCCAGGTGGACATGAGTCAGGAAGGCGCCTCCGATGACGGAATCTACGTCACCGGCAACTGGATGGACGATGCGGGCCTCGGCGGCGAATGGCAGGAGCCCGGAACCAACGACGATGCCCGGATGACCGATGGTGACGGCGACGGTATCTATACCCTGACCGTAAGCCTGCCCGCCGGTGATTATCAGTACAAGTACGCCAACGGCACCGGTTTTGCCAATGCGGAAGCCGGCGGCGGCGGCGATAACTACCAGGCTGACCTCTCCGATTGCGGCGGCGTCGATAACGGCTTCGGTGGCTACAACCGCACCATGACTGTTCCGGACGGTGAAACGCAGTTTTTCCTGCAGCTTTTTCAATTCAATTCCTGTGCAACGACAGACCTTAATACGGCATCGGTGTTCTTCCGCGTCAATATGAATCAGGAAGGCGCCTCCGATGACGGCATCTTCGTCACCGGTAACTGGATGGACGATGCCGGCCTGGGCGGCGAGTGGCAGGAGCCCGGCTCCAACACCGACCTGCAGCTGACCGACGATGACGGCGACGGCATCTATACTCTCATTGTTGCCCTGCCTCCCGGCGATTACCAGTACAAGTACGCCAACGGCAACGGCTGGGCTAATGCGGAAGCCGGCGGCGGCGGCGACAACTACCAAGCCGACCTGTCCTCCTGCGGCGGCGTAGACAACGGCTTTGGCGGCTACAACCGAACCATGACTGTCCCGGCCGGCGCCGCAGAATACATGCTGCCGGCCTTCTTCTTCAACTCCTGCGAGTTGACGACGACCAGCATCTCCACCCCGATCTCTACGATCCGGGATATCACCATCGCCCCTAATCCGATGACCTCCACCGCCCTGATCATTATCGACAATCCTTCTTTCTCTAACCACCAGCTCATCATCTATGACATGATGGGCCGGGCGGTCAAGCAGTATCGCAATGTGCAGACCAACGTGGAACTCAACCGCAGCGAACTGAACGCGGGTATCTACCAGGCGGTCTTCCGCAACGATAAAGGTGAGGTGATGACAACGAAGTTTATGGTGCAGTAGACATTAAAGGATTTTAACCGCTAAAAAAGCCGCGCCGGGAATCGATTTTCCGGGGCGGCTTTTTTGTCGGAGTAGCACAGGCTTTAGCCTGTTACGAGTATGACATTGCCGCTTGCAGGCCATAAAGTGTTTCTCTCACTAGTACACAGTGTACTAGGTCGGGGGTATGCGGAAAGTGGAAGACGGCGCGATCGCGTGCTACACTGAAGGCGGGTGTGAGGCTTCCGAGAATGGCGGCGCATTGATCAGAATGAGCTAAAAAAAATTACTTCTATGGATGTAATTCATGTAACCAAAGAGAACTACAAGGAGGTTTTGCCGGAAGGGCCTCAACGAGCTTTCGAAAAAATGATGAACGCAAAAAATCCTGTTTCTGAAGCCTGGTACTGTACAAGCTCCCTTGGGGAAAAGACTTTAAGAAAAAAACCTCCGAAGGAGGAGGCTAAGAGTCTGGAGGAACAACTCGACGCAATTGAGTGTGTCGAAAATACCAGGGAAAAATGGGATCTTTACTTCGAGGCCGCTGAAAGGACAAAACCAGGGTGGCCAACGATCGTAAACGGCACGGAGTATTACTCTACAAACGGGAAATATTTTTTAACAGCAACGATTGCAGAAAAGGGCGTTGAGATTGTCAGGACAGGCCCCTTTCATGAAAAGGAATTAGAATATACTGTGCTGCAGGATGTAGCTTTCCTGACCGGGCGTATCCTTTTTGAAAAGTTTACGTTTTATGGCTGCAAGATTATCAATTCTTTGGCCGTCAGATCGGGAGACAAAATCAAATTCATGGCGACGGTAAGTGATAGAGGCAGACACTCCTATAACCCAAATTATGGGATTGGAGGAGACAGCAGAATGGATATTATACTGAAACGCCCGCACAAACTGGAGATAATCGAAAGGAATATATAAGATGCCGGCGAGGTAAATATAACAAGAGAAGCAACGGCATTTTTCCGAAATACTATGCGACGGGCGATTAATAAGTGTCGGGTTTAGATAGGCAAGTGATTTTTTCTTTAG
>CAZWDL010000024.1:33930-71187 GCA_964632995.1 uncultured Saprospiraceae bacterium | reverse complement strand
GGCCATCAGTCCGGCCGTCGCCAGGCCGATGCCCGACCCGGCGCCGGCGACGACCGCAGTTTTCGCTTTGAATCGCATGTGACTGCTGTTTGGTTAGTGCTGGATTAAAGTAACAAAAAAGGAAGGACGATAATATTTACACGGATCATTTTTAATTTGAAAAGGAATTATAATTATCAAATTTGACTTTTTTCGAATATGTCAAGGAGACTTTGGGACAGGGGCGGATGGGGAAAGAGAATCTGGCAGTCATAAGAATTCCCCGGCGATTCCCTGTCTCCTATTCACTTTCCACAAAAAAAAGAGATTTGACCAACCCTTCCCTTCAGAGGAGGTGATTGCTCAAATCTCTTTTACCGTGAATATTCTCTACGCTTTTGCTTTACAGGGGCCATTAGCCGGTCATCACGGGTTCAACCTGATTGTACCTGTAATTACTGATTCCCCAGAATCAGCGGCAGACCGGCGTCACCGCCGCCCACGATAACGACCTTGGAGTTCTGAGAATTCGCAAGCTCCAAAGTAGCTTCGATGCCCTTATCCTTCAAGATGTTATCGGTCAAACTCTGGTTCAGGATGCGGTTAGCATCCGCCTTGGCCTGCGCTTCGATGACTTTCCGCTCGGCCTCGCGGCGCTCCTGCTCCAGGATGTACTCGTATTTAAGCGCCAATTGCTCCGCCTCGATTTTTTCTTCGATAGCGGTACGCACTTTTCCCGGCAGCTCGATATCGCGGATCAGCGTGGTGCGCAGCACGATGTAGTTGTTGCCCAGCGACCCTTCCAGGTCTTCCTGGATCATCGACTGAACCTCATCGCGGCGGGTGGAGTACAATTCCTCCGGCGTAAACCGGCCAAGGATGGTCCGGACAGAAGAACGGACTTCGGGGCGGCAAAGGGAATTCAGGTAATCGCGACCGAATACTTCGTGCAGCTGCCCGATTTTTTCGTACATAGGGTGTACCCGAACCGTGATGTCCACCCTAATATTCAAGCCGTTGCTCGAGAGCACCTCCATTTCTTCTTCCAGCTGCTGCTCCCGCACCTCGTAAACGTACATGGTATTCCAGGGTGCGATAATATGAAATCCCGGATTGTAGATATTCTCTTTGTCCAGGCCACCGGAGAAACGCTTAAAGAGCACGCCGCGTTCGCCCGATTCAATGGTCAGGAAAGTGGCATTTGAAAAAATGAGGATAACGATGAGTACAAGCAATACGATCACCCCGGAGGTGATAAGTTTTCCTTGTCCCAGACTTCTATTTTTTGATTCACTCATGTGTAAAAAAGATTTTGTTGATAGGTAAAGGTAACAATTCTATTTCTTCAGGAGTTTTGCCAAAATGCGCCTCGGAAGAAAAGGATATCTAAAGTTACGTAATGCTACGATAAATAACCCAAGCTTTTCGACGAGAACTGCCGAAACCATGCCGGTTCTTTTTTGTTTTGCTTTTGGGTTATCCAAGTTTTCTCAAATGGATGTTACCTTTGCACGCATTCAAAAAAGCTGAAAATTTCTACACTCCATGAAAAAGAACCTCATCTTCCTGTTTATCGCCGCCTTCGTATACGCTTGCGGCGGTTCTGACGTTTCCGAATCCGGTGCGGAAACCTCCTCTTCCGGACAGACGGCAGCTGCCGAGCAACCGGCTGTTGATGGTGAGAAAATTTACAAGCAATATTGCGTTGCCTGCCACGGCGTATACGGCGATATGGGAGCCAGCGGTGCTTTCGACCTGACATCCTCCGAATTGACGGTGGAAGAACGCGTACAAGTCATTACAAATGGACGCAATGCAATGACTCCTTTCAAAAGCCTCCTGAGTGAGGAAAAAATCAGGGCTGTCGCAGAATACACGATGACCTTGTCAGAAAATCAAAATAAGTAGGATGCCGATCAATAGCTGATATGTTAAAAACCATTCACGCCGTCGGATTGATGTCGGGAAGTTCACTCGACGGGCTCGACATGGCCCTTTGCCGCTTCGCACTTGAAACAGACAGCGTAGCGGTAAAGGACTGGTCACTGCTGAAGACGGACACTACGGCCTTCAGTTCCGAATGGCGTGATCGCCTGAAGAAACTACCTCAGGCTTCCGGCCTGGAACTTGCCCGAACCCACGTGGATTTTGGGCATTACATGGGTAAATTATTGCAGCCCTTTTTGCGAAAGCTGGAAACACCTGTTGACCTCATCGCCTCACACGGGCATACGGTATTTCACTATCCCGACCAGCAGCTGACCCTGCAGATTGGCGACGGCGCTGCCCTGGCGGCTGCTACGGGCCATATAGTGGTGGATAACCTTCGCGCTCTGGATGTCGCTCTCGGCGGTCAGGGCGCGCCGCTGGCTCCGCTTGCCGACAAGCATTTGTTTCCCGGCTATCATTTCTATCTCAACCTTGGAGGCATCGCCAATATCAGCGCCCGCACCGAAGATGATTTCATCGCCTTTGACATCGGAGGCGCCAATCAGGTGCTCAACGCGCTGGCAGCCGAACTCGGGCGGGAATACGATGAAAACGGAAATATCGCCGCCGGCGGCCGCCTGCAGCCCGCGCTGCTTGAACAAGCCGATGCGCTGCCCTATTTTCAGCAACCCTATCCCAAATCCCTTGGCAATGACTGGGTACAGGATCAATTGATCCCCCTATACGAGGACGCTGAATATCCGGTTGCCGACAAGTTGCGAACGGCCTGCGTACAGCTGGCCCGGCAAACGGCCCGCAGCCTGGAACAGATTACCGTACAGAAAAAAATGCCTGCCCCGCCCTACCGGATGCTGGTCACGGGCGGCGGCGCCCTGAACCGGTTTCTGGTGCAGTGTATCCGGGAAGAAACTGAAAAAGTAGCGCCCCTGGAAGTCATCATACCCGAAACGCAGATCATCGCTTTTAAGGAAGCTGCCCTGATCGCCCTGATGGGCGCCCTGCGTCTGGAAGGGCTTCCGAACTGTATGGCCACCGTTACCGGCGCACGGCGTGATGCGGTGGGAGGAGCGATTTGGGAACTAGGAAATAAGAAAGGGTAAAGAAGAAAGGAGAAAGAGGAAATATGAAAAAGTACTTTTTTTGAAGAAAGAGGAAAAAATACTGGTCACCGGAGGAACGGGCTTTGTCGGTTCTTACCTGCTGCGTTACCTCGTAGATCAGGGATATACGCAGATTCGGGGGTTGCGCCGGCCCGGCAGCCGGATGGACCTGGTAGCGCCGGTAACCGGACAGGTCGAATGGGTGGAGGGAGATGTGCTGGATATCTTCTCTCTGGATGATGCGTTGGAGGGGGTCAGCCGGGTGTATCACTGTGCCGCGGTCGTTTCTTTCGATCCGCGGGATACTAATAAAATGATGCAGGTCAATATTGAAGGTACGGCCAATCTGATCAATGCTGCATTGTCAGCCGGCATTAAAAAGTTTATTCATACCAGCTCCATCGCCACGCTCGGCCGCACCCGGGAAGGGGAAACCCTTGACGAAAGCAGGGTCTGGCAGCGAGGACGCTTCAATACCCAATATGCGATCAGCAAGTTCCTCGCCGAGCAGGAAGCATGGCGTGGAATGGCCGAAGGGCTTGAAGTCGGCATTGTCAATCCTTCCGTCATCCTCGGCAGCGGCCGCTGGGAGGAAGGAGCACTTCGCCTTTTTAATTATGTCTGGAACCAATCCTCGTTCTATCCCGTCGGCGGCACCGGCTTTGTGGATGTGCGTGATGTGGCCCGCTTTATGATCCGGCTGATGGAAAGCCCGGTGTCCAACGAACGCTTCATCGTCAGTGCCGAAAACCGCAGCTACCGTTGGGTACTGGAAGAAATCGCCCGGAACCTCGACCGCCGTCCGCCGAGAATTGCCGTCCGCCCCTGGATGCGCGGCATCGCCTGGCGCCTCGCTACCCTGCTGGCCAAAGTACAGGGGAAACGACCGTTTCTCACCCGCGAGGTGGCAGCCAACGCCTCACGCACCTTCTACTTCGACAGTAGCAAAGCAGAACAGTATTTCGACTTCAGCTATCACCCCCTGAAACAGAGTATCGCACACAGCGCCACTAGATTCCTGGAAGCCAGCCGGGAAGGGGTTGCCCCCAAACCTTTACCGCTGATTTAAGCCGGGTCAATCCATACTATAAGGCCGAAGACAGTTCCTCCTGTTTACCCCACGAATGCAGCCGCCCACTCATCCCTTTACCCCCCTTTTTTGTTATATTTCTCAATTACAACAGCATAACCAATGTGATGCCGATGGTCAATAAAATATCTGAACCGGAAAAAACAACTGAAAAGGAGATTTCAGTCAAGAAGGACTTGTATACCAATTTGGGCATCAACCGGGTTCCTTTCCGCTCCCGGCTGAGTTTCCAGCCACTGATCCGGCGAATCGAGGAGGAACTGCTCCGGGAGGAGAACAATTACGCCGACAAACTGCTGGCCCGGGCGATTCTGGAACGGATAGAGCAGCTTCCCGAGCTTCGCAAGCCCGTTTCAGATCCGGAGAAATTCCGGGAAGAGCATTCCGAATTGCTGGAGATGCTGCTAAGCAGCGTCTTCCCTCCCCTGATGCGTAAAAAGCAGATGGCTAAATTATCGGCGCCCTTTGACCTGAACCCCTTTTACCGGACTGACGCCCTGGAACAGCTCATCGAAGAAAATACGGTAAGCTATCTCATTTCCAATACGAAAGATATGGTCTACTGCGCCACCGTCATCGGCGCCTGCAGCCTGATCCTGAATAAATTCTACGGACAGCATATCCGCGTTGACCCGCCGCTGTCTATGACGGTAGAGTCTCCGAATGAGGAGCTACAGCGCCATTTCAAAACCCAGATGGACACCCAGTTTATCGATATTGAGAAACGAAAACCGCTCAAACCACTTTCGCAGAAAGAAATTAACCACCTGCTCGGTAACATTTACGACACCGACCTGTGGCTGCGTCATATTCCGCCGGAGAATTTTGAATTCAACGGTTTTGTCATCGGCCAACTGGTTGATATCACCGAAGAGGAGGCCTTGTCGCAGCTGAAATACCGCCTGCTGCGCAAGGACGCCATCATCGACTCCAGCAACGTAAAAGAACTGGAACGGCTGGTACGTACTTATTTCGGCTTGTCCGGCCTGCGCCTGGGTATTACCGCGATCGACTACCCCGTGGAAAACGCCGTCGCCCACCGGTATAAAATCCGCTTTGATTTTTTAGCCGACAGGCATCTCGACCTGCTGGACGAAGCCAACAGGAATTCCATTTATGAAAAGGCCTGTAAATACAAGGAAGTACTCCTGATTGAAGACCTGGAGCACATCCGCAATAAAACGCCTATTGAGGAAGACCTGCTCCGGGAAGGCATCCGGAGTATCATCGTCGCCCCGCTGCTGAATAAAGACGATCAGGTGATCGGACTGCTGGAAATTGGTTCGGGAAAACCCTTCGAGCTACACAGCTTTATAGAATTGAAGTTCAAAGAGATCATCGGCCTGTTCACCCTTGCCGTTGAACGCAGCCGCGAGGAAATCGACAATCAGATCGAGGCCATCATCCGCGAGCAGTTTACGGCCGTTCATCCCAGCGTGGAATGGAAATTTATCAAGGCTTCCTACAACCTCCTCAACGAACGCGAAAAACAAAATGAAAAGGCTTTCATCGAGCCCATCGTTTTCCACGATGTTTATCCCCTCTACGGCCAGGCGGATATCGTCGGCTCTTCCGATCAGCGCAATAACGCCATTCAGGCCGACCTTATCGACAACCTCGTGCGCGTGCAAAAGGTTATCCGGCACTGCCTGCAGACCATCAGTTTTCCCTTGCTTAATCAATTCCTCATGAAAGTGGAAAAAAGCATCCGGGAAGTCAAAGAGGAATTCAACTCCAGCGACGAGTCGCGCATCGTCGACCTCTTGCATCAGGAAATTCATCCTATTCTTAAAAACATGAGACAGAATAACGCTGACCTGGCAGGCGCTATCAGCAGTTATTTCGATTATCTGGATAGTGATCTTCTTATTGTCTATCGCGAAAGAAAGGCTTACGAGGAAAGCGTCTCTATCATCAACAATACCATTTCCAATTACCTCGAAACGCAGGAGCGGGAAACGCAGCGAGTCACGCCGCACTATTTTGAAAAATACAAAACCGACGGCGTGGAGTACGACATCTACGCCGGGCAGTCGCTGCTCAAGCAGGGAGCTTTTTGCATGATGCACCTTAAAAACCTTCGGCTCTGGCAGCTCATCCACATGTGCGGCATCACTCGAAAAGTGCACGAGTTGCAGGGTGAACTGCCGGTTCCGCTGACGACGGCACAACTGGTATTCGCCTACACCCAGGCGCTCTCGATCCGCTTCCGCATGGACGAAAAGCAATTCGATGTGGACGGCGCGTACAACGTGCGCTACGAAATCCTCAAAAAGCGGATTGACAAAGCGACCATTGAAGGCACCGGCGAACGCCTCACCGTTTCCGGAAAAATCGCCATCGTCTACCTCCAGGAAAAAGACCGGCAGGAATACATCGAATACATCGACTACCTCCAGCACGAAGGCCTCATCACCGACCAGGTGGAAGACCTGCTCCTGTCGCGCTTGCAGGGCGTACAGGGATTGAAGGCGCTGCGGGTTACGGTGAAGTTGTGAGGGGGATGCTGGATGCTGGGGGCTGGATGCTGGGCCAGGACGAAGCCAGGCTTTTTCCAGTCTGGGACCTGCTAAGCCCACTACTGACTGACAGGTGCTGGGTACTGGATAAACAGTTTCCCTACTGCACAGCTATAGTATAGGAATAGGTAGCCACCATGGTAATGATGGTGATAATCATGCCGATCATAAAAATATTATAGCAAGTTCGCAACTGGTTGTACTTTTTGCCGAGACTTCTTCCCAGAAAAAAGAGGTCGCGCCGGATGGAACTTTCCAATTTATCGGGATCGGAAATGACCTGCTCCATTCCTATGCTATATTCCTCAAAATCCATATCGTAAAAATTGCCGAAGAAGAAGAGGTTGGACTGGCCGGTTTCGATCTTTTCGGTATCGGTATAGCCGGTCATTTTGATTGGGCGGGTAGCCAGTGTAGCGAAAATCATGGAGGCCAGGCAGGTGATGAGTAGCATAATGAGCGGGATAATCAGCAACACGTTATCCTGCACATAAGTAAGCGCCAGGGGAGCGGCAATGGTAAGGATCAGTGCATTGACACTGAGCATGATGTTGGCCTTGTTGTCGGCCAGCGTGCTCAGGTCGAGGTGGTTCCGGAGAGCGGTTTTAAACATCATTTGGGCGCTGCGGTTGCCCTGAATCGTCGTCTCTGCTTTCCCCCCCCCTTTCTTTAGCTGCTTGGCCATTCGTTTGAGGTACTTCTCGTTGATACCCTTTCTAGCCCCCCACATCTCCTGAGCCGGAGCAGTATAAAAGCGGGTTTCCCGAAGGAAATCGCGATTGAGACGAAACCAATCGCGATCGTCAAAAGTTTGGCCCAGAAAGACCTCCCACTCGTGGCGCAGTGCCGCCAGCTGTTCGGGATAATTAATGCTTCCCAGGTTTGCCAGATCGGCATCTCGGATGACCTTTTCCAAGAGCCCGCTCGGCCGGTTGGGCGGAAAGGTAGCATCGATACAGCGCAACACCTGCTGCAGGCGGTTTTCCGGATAGCCCCGCTCTCGCAGAAAGTCGCGCGCGATGCGGTGGCTGATGCCCTCGTGGCCTTGATATACTTCCGTAAACCCCGTATCGTGCAGGAGGCAGGCCAGCTCGAGTATTTCCTTTTCTTCTTCCTCTATTTCCAGACGTTCGGCGATTTCCAGACAGGCCTTTCGGACAGCCAGGGTGTGCGGCAGGTTGTGATAGCGGTGATCAACCGTTAACTCATCCGTGAGGATTTGCTTCACAAAGTGCTCGGTTTCTTCAACAATCGTATGGGTCGATACTCTGGTCATTGTATCCTATTTGTAGAGCGAGTGGCTGCCAGAGAGTCTCTCTGACGAACAGCTCTTAAAATTACGGGAAGATACGGCAGATCCACAAATTTGCGGGTGCTTTTTTATTTATCCCCGGCTGCCAGTAAGTTTTTGGCAGGATTTACCGAGGAACGGAGCGCCTGAACCATCCCCTTTGTACCTGTCAACCGTCAACTTTCCAACCTTTCAACCACCAGCCCTTTCCCCTCCCAGGGCAGCATGGCGTTGATCAGGCGGATACGCTTGAAGAGAGGCAGATCTTCCACCCGTATCCTTTTTTCTCGAATCAGCCCCTTATCCAGCAGCCGCTGCCGGGCCGTTCCGGGAAGCAGCGGCGCATCGGGCGTCCACCACTGGAGGCCGTCGTATACAGCAATGTTGCAGTAAGAAGTATCGGTGAGTAGTCCGCGTTTGACGATGAGCACATCGTCGCAGTCGCCGCGCCGTGCGAAGAGCACTTGCAGGCGCCGGCGATCAGCGTACTTGAAGCGGTAGTCAATATTGTCGTCCCTTACCAGGCGCAGCGAGTGCACCGGCCGGACGATATAGGGTTCGAATTCTACCGACTCGACGGCGGCGCCGTAGGTTACGCGGCATTTGTAGAGGCCATCGACCAGGTCTTCCGGTATCTTAATGTACCGCTCCAGGTCGAAAGCGTCCTCCAGCCCGAGGAGCTGCCGCCGGGCTTCCCTAGCTCGCCGCGTGTGATAGGCCAGGTGCTGCGGGCGTCCGTTCTCTATGCGGATCGTTTCTAGTAAGCGGGACATAAATTTTCTTTATCAGTTCTTCGTATTCTTCTTCCAATCCGCTCAACGCCGTGATTCCCCCGCCGCTGCGATAGTAGAACTGGTCGCCATTTCGCTCCAGGTAGCGGATCATGACCGCACTGTCGAGATTACGGCCGTCGAAGCAGCCGAATACGCCGGTGTAATAGCCGCGGGGCGCGCCTTCCGCCGCCCGGATGATCTCGGCCGTTCGCCGCTTCGGAGCGCCGGAGACGGAGCCCGCCGGCAGCAGCCGGAAGAGCAGCTCTCCGATGCGGGCAGGATAATCCTCGGGCAGACGTCCGCTGATTTCCGAGCTCACCTGCAGCAAGGCGCCCCGCTGCGTCTCCACCCGGTCGATATAGCGGAAGCGCTCCACTTCCACCTCCGTAGCGATGATGCTCAGGTCGTTGCGGATCAGGTCGACGATGGTGCAGTGTTCCGCAAACTCTTTCTCGTCGGCCAGAATGCGTTCGGCGGCGTTAGGCTGCTCCGCGGAAATGGTGCCCTTCATCGGGAAGCCGGCGATGCGGCCCTCGCGGATCTGTACAAAGGTCTCCGGGGAAAACACGACAAACTGATCGCGGTAGTACAGGCGGTAGCGGGCGCGACTGTGGTCGAAGACCTGGCGCAGGGAGTAATTCAGATTTACCCCGGAAGGAAAGGTCAGATTGAGCAGGTAGGTATCTCCGCGCCGGAGGTGTTGCTGCACCTCTTCGAAAGCATCACGGTAGCGGGGGAAAGGCACGGGCCGGCTTTCGAAGTGCAGGGCAGGCGGCAGGGAGCTGGGGGAAGCCCCATTTCCATGTCCGTCGATATCAAAGAAAATATCCTTTCCTTCCAGCTCGTCGATCCGGTACACCAAGGGGCGCTCCCCTTCGAAATCGATAATAAACAAAAAAGGGATAGCTTTGCTCCCGTACTCATTCATGGCCGCTATGGCCCGTTCGACATTATTCATCGGCTATGCAACGCATTCTGTTAATCGATAATTACGACTCCTTCACCTACAACCTCGTGGAATCGTTCCGACGTTTAGACGGCTGCACCCTCGAGGTGGTCACCCACGACCGGGTGGAGCTGCCGGCGGTCGCCGATTACGACCGCATCGTCTTCTCCCCCGGCCCCGGCCTGCCCGACGAGTACCCGGCCATGTTTCGCATCCTGGAGGAGTACCACCGAGAGAAGCCTATCCTGGGCATCTGCCTGGGCCACCAGGCCATCGCCCGCTACTTCGGCGCCCGGCTGGGCAACCTGCCGGGCGTACTGCACGGCCGCTCGGTGGAAATCGAGATCCGGCCGCCGGTAGACCGGCTTTTTCAGGGCATCCCCCGGCAGACGACCGTCGGCCTCTATCACTCCTGGGAGGTGCGCGACTACGAACTGCCCGGCAGCCTGCGCGTAACCGCCACCGGCCCCGGCGGCATCATCATGGGGCTGGCGCATACGGCGTACGACATCCGGGGGGTTCAGTTTCACCCGGAATCGTTTATAACGCGGGAGGGCGGGAGAATGTTGGGGAATTGGGTGAAAGGCTGAGGCTTGAAAAGATTTACTTCCTGGTCCGGAGGCCCTTTAAAGACGGAGAAAGCTCCTGAAATATCAATCGTTTTTTGGTTTTGTTAACCTGTTAAAGCTTTGAACGCTGAAGATTTGAGCTATTTTGACTGCCAGTACCTATACTCATTTACCCGCTCCCGCACAAACTCTTCCAGCCCCGTCTTTCGGAAATCCAACTGGTTTTCCGTCGGATAAAAGGACATATTGATCTGTTCCAAATAGGCGTTCATGCGCAGCAGTTTACTCACGCCCGGGTGCAGAGGGCGAATGATGGCGCCGAGCATCTACAGCAGGCCCCGCGGCAGGTGGGTAACTTTCGGTTGCCGGCCCGACAGGCGGCCGTAGAGGCCGGCGACGGCATTGCGGCTGACGTTGTCGGGACCGGCGATCTAGATGATTTAGTTGTGTAGCCCGGGGTTATCCAGGGCTTCGATAATGTACCGCGTCACATGGCGATTGCGGAAGAACCGCAGGTCAGTACCGATTTCCCACTCTGTTTTGACTTCCGGCACCAGGTCCGGGTTTCCTTTATCGTCATCTACACGGAAGCCTCCGCCGAAGAGACTGAGGTCCAGCGGATCGCTGTAGGAGGTATAGGTAAACCCGCCTTCCGCCAGCGTTTCGAAGCGATGCGGCTGCGGCTGTACGCCCACTTGTCCCCAGCTGGCGCGCAGCTTACCGAAGGAGAGCAGGTTGTTGCCTGACAGCCCGGGCAGGCGGGTAAACTGCCAGGCGGCATCGACGGAAGGATAGAAGAAGCTTCCCTGCACACTGGAAGCTGCTTCCACGGCGCCGGAGAAGTTGACGAACAGCTGTTGGTACAGATCAAAAGACAACACACCGTAGCCCCGGTTGGAGCGGACGAAGCGTTTGCCGTTAGTCACGGTGGAGGCGCCGTTGCTGGTGTTCATATCGGTCGTCGGGAGGCGTACATTGGCCAGGAAGCCCCGGATCTGGGCGTAATTCCATCTGCGCTGCCGGTCGTTGATGTTCCACCCCAGCGTGGCCAGCAATCCGATGTTGTCGCTCAGCTGGAAGGTGCCGCGGGCGATGGCGTCGAAGTTGGTCTCCCGCTCCTGGATGACGTCTTCGTTGAAGCGGCCGTCCACCTCTCCTGAGCTGTTCACCGGCCAGAAGTAGTTGCGGCGATCGGTGTAGGTATCTACGCCGCCGCGCAGGGTAAACTTCAGCCAGGGCGTGGGATCGATATTCAGCTCGGAAGACAGGAGGAAGCGGTCGATCTTGGTGGTCGCTTCCTGCTCCTCGGTGGTCCATAACGGGTTATTGTAAGCGGGCGCCGCCGGGCCGCCGAGGTGGCGGCGGTAGGCGCGGTGAGCCAGGGGAAACTCCTGGCCACTGGCGTTGATGTAGGTGCCTCTATAGTCCCGGATGTCGACATCAGGAGCATTGCGCAACAGCCCCAAATAAAGACCGGCCACGTTAGAGCTCTGCTGAATACGGTTGGCGTTGGAGTTGATATAGGAAGCCCTGGTGGTCATGTTCAACCAGTTGTTGAAGAAGGTCTGGTTGTTCAGGCGCACGTTGGTCCGGTCGTAGTAGCTGTTCCGAATGATGCCGTCCTGATCCAGACGACCGAGGCTGAAGAAGAAGGTCGATTTGTCGGAGCCGCCGCTGATCGTCAGGTCGTTCTGATAGACATGACCGTTGCGGAAAACGGCGTCGAAGTTGCTTTCGTTGAAGTTTCCTGCGAACGCTTCTCCGTGATCGGGTAATAGACGGTGCCGTCATCAGCCACAAAGCGGGCGCCGGATTCGTTGACCACATCCGCACCGCCCGGCCAGACCGTTCACCATGGTAGCTTCTCCGGAGCGAACCATATCATCAGCGGCTATCGTCGAGTAGGTCGAGCCCATTTCGTCCTTTCGCTGGGTGAAGCCCAGGGCGCTGACGACCACCTCATCGAGAAGTTCCGCCGACTCTTCCATGGTCACATTAATCGTACTGCGGCCGTTGACCGGTATCTCCTGCTGCGCGTAGCCGGTGTAGGAAAAAACCAATACGGATTCCCCGGAAGGAACCTCAACCTGATAGGTGCCGTCAAAGTCGGTTACCGTTCCCTGAGCGGTGCCCTGAACGATGATATTCACACCGATCAGCGGTTCCCCCTCCTGGTCGGTGACCGTACCGGAGACGGATTGCTGCGCTATGACATTCCCTAGGAACGACATACCACACAGTAACAAAAGGGTAAACTTTTGAAACATAATCATTTGATTTAAATGAATAATAAGTCTCATCGGATCATCGATCCAATGAGCATTTTTCCGTACCAGTTTGTACTAATCCGATTGTAACTAAAAATCTTTCAAGAAAGGAGAAGACGGCACGGCCGCCGTCGTCTATTGTGGTTCAAGCGATGTCAGAAATGAGTGTGCGTTCTTACTGAAAATTACAGGAGCACTTTTCCGAAACTCCTGCCGCATCGCCTGTATCATTTTTTCAAAAGTAGTTAATAACAACTTTTCAATCGCGATGTTTTCTCATCAAAGATTGCGTATTTTTCCGAACGTTGCAAATAAAGATTACGCTGCCTGGTTTTTCACAATTCTCCCCTTCTCCCTATCTTCTATTTTCCCGTTCTCCCCTCCTCAATTCCCCACCACCTTTCCGTCCTTCATCACCCACCGCAGCTTTCGCAAATCCGAAATCTGCTCTTCAGGCCGTCCTTCTACCGCCACCAGATCGGCAAGCAGTCCGGCTTCGACGCGGCCGCGGTCTTCGAGGCCCAGCAGTCGAGCATTACCGGCCGTCACAGCGTGGAGTACCTCAGCGGCGGGCATCCCGTATTCGACCATCAGTTCCAGTTCACGAACGTTGTCGCCATGCGGAAAGACACCCACATCGCCACCGGCCACGATAGGAATGCCGGCCGCAAGCGCCGCTTTGAAGCTCTTTTTCTTCCGGGTGATGCGCGCCGGTTCCGGATCGACGCCTTTATTCCAACCGCGGTACCGCAGAATAGCGTCGGGGGCGGCCAGGGTGGGACAGAGCGCGACACCTCGCTCCGCCATCAGCTCGAACACCTCGGGCGTACCGCCGTCGCCGTGTTCGACGGTTGCCACGCCGGCGAGGGCCGCGCGCCGCATGCCTTCGGCGGTGGCGGCGTGAGCTACTACGGGCCGGCCGCTGCTGTTGGCCACTTCTACGATAAGCTGCAGTTCCTCCAGGGTAAAGGTAGGCATGGCTTCGCCGTTGGGGCCCCAGCGGTAATCCGCATAAACTTTGATCACATCCGCGCCGCCGCCGATCTGCCGGCGTACTTCCTGAGTCAGGTTATCGTGACCATCGGCCGGATTGGCGCCCAGCGGTACTTCAACGTGGGGAGCGAAGCCCTTCGGCCCGTAGCTTCCGGTAGTCACAATGGCCGGTCCCGCTACCAGTAAGCGCGGCCCCGGAATGACGTTCTTTTCAATAGCCGTTTTTACCCCCACATCGGCATAGCCCGCCCCTTCGGACCCCAGGTCGCGCATCGTGGTGAAGCCCGCCTCCAGTGTGCGGCGTACGTGCACGGTAGCGCGGGCTACCCGCTCGGCCTGGGATTCCACCAGGACCTGGTCGTTCCAGGAGGTTTCGTTGTAGGGATGGAGCAGGATATGGGAGTGGCCTTCGATCATGCCGGGGAGCAGGGTCAGCCCGGGCAATTCGATGTGCTCCGTACCCGCCGGCAACGACAAGGAAGCCAGTGATCCGGCGGCAACGATGCGCTTTCCTTCCACCAGAACCGCCCAGCCGTCGTGCATCGCCTCGCCGTCGTAGACCCGGTCGGGGACCAGTAATTTGAGGGATCCAGTGGATTGTCCCGGGATATGCGCAGGATGAAAAAATAGAATTAGGCTGATGAGTAAATACGCTGGCTGATACCCAAACATTGGTGGAAGGTTTTGAAAAGTATTTGGTAAAGCTTATTCGTTTTCGTTCGGAGAGGTACAGTGACCAAAACCAGGAGGAGCTGGGAAAGGCCCTCCCGGGGCTCAGAACCCATAGCTCGCCCGCTGCAGCGCTTGCAGGTTTTCGAAGGGCCGCGGCGGGTTCAGATACTGGGCAAGGAAACCGTAGACTTTCAGGCGTATCTCCTTGGCGTTCCGGGTATCCATCCGGTCGAAGCGGTGGCCGCCGGGCTGGTCTTCGTAGATCTGGTATTCGAAGTCCTTGTTGTGGGCCTTCAGGGCGTTGATCAGATGCTCTACTTCCAGCACGTTGACGTCGGAATCGTTGGTATTGGTGTGAATGAGCAGCGGGGTTTCCAGCTTGTGGGCCTGCCAGGCCGGCGAGCGGCGGCGGTATTCGTCGGGATCTTCGTGGGCCGTTTTACCGATATGGTAATCTACTGAGTAAAGATCGCGATAGCCCTGGGTCTTGTAACCCATGCGGGCAATGAGATCGCTGACGGGTACGCCGGCGTATCCCACTTTGTAGGCATCGGGGTAGTCGAAGAGGTTCATGAGCGTGATCAGCCCGCCGTGGCTCCAGCCCAGAATGCCGACGCGGTCTTCGTCAACCAGGTCGTAATTTTCAAGCATATAGTCGCGGCAGGCTTTGACGTCCTCTATTTCTTTGCCGCCGTAATCAATGGAACGGTAATAGCCGCCGCCGTAGCCGGTGCTGCCCCGGTATTCCGGCGCCACGATGATGTACTGCTGTGCCAGCAGCTCCCGGACGATATGCACGTAGCCGGTATTAAAATCACTATGAACGCCGCCATGAGGAAAGACAAGCAACGGGTATTCCTGATCCGGATCGATATCCTTGGGGATGAAAACGTAGGTTTTGATCCGTAACGGATTAGTGTAGTATAGCGGATTGGCGGCGCCCCGGTTGAGTTTCGCCTTCTCCTCGCCCAGGGGCGGCCCTGTCAGCTCCACCTTGTCGATGTAGGCATCCTCATCCAGACGCTGGTACCACAGCACATCGTCGATGGCCTTATCCAGGGCATTGAATTGGTGGCGCAGGCTTGAAAGCCGTTCATTGACGGATTCGAGTTCTTCTTTCAGTTCCTCGTTCGTTTGGGCAGGTAGCAGGCCTGTCGTTACGGCGAGGAATAGCAGCAAAGTGAGTGTTCTGGTCATGATGTGTTTTAGGTTGTGTGTTGAAATGCTTGCCGGGAGTTTAGAAGAGTTTAGAAGTTTAGTTACCGCTCCTTCGGAGCAGCTGGTTTAGGAGTTTAGGGGCTAGCCATGATTAGCTAAGATAAAACCCGGTTCTCCCGGATTTTTCCACGACAAGCCCTAAACTCCTAAACAGCCCTGCTGCAAAGCAGTCAGGGCGCTAAACTTCTAAACTCTACCCCGGAATATACGCAATCGCCTCCATTTCAATCAATGCCCCGTGGTGCAGCGTAGGCACCGGCACGACTGCCCGCGCGGGACGATGCTTACCAAAATGGCGGCCATAAATAGCGTTGACCTCGCCCCAAAGCTCGATATCGGCTATATAGATGGTTGTCTTCAGCACGTTGCCGATGCCGCTGCCGGCGGCTTCCAGGACGGCTTCTACGTTTTGCAGTACCTGTTCGGTCTGTTCAGTGATGGAGCCCGGAACGATGGCTCCGGTTGCCGGATCGACGGGCAGTTGTCCGGAAACGAAGACCATATCGCGCAGCACGGTTGCCTGGGCGTAGTGCCCGGCCGGTATCGGAGCTTTGCGGGTAGAGATGTATTTCACGGTGGAATTTTTTATGAAAAAAAATTGAAAATTGCTTCATCTGTTTTTCAAAATAGATGCTGAATTCGCCAGCACCCAGCACCCATCTAGCATCTAGTATCCAGCATCTAGTATCCCTCCCCCATCACCCTTCCGTCCCGTCGCGGATCGGCGGCGCCATGCCAGCGGCCATTTTCGCGGGCGATGGCATGGACTCCGCCAAAATAAGCATTAAGTCCGTTTTGGGTGAGCTCGTAGCTGGGAAAAGCGATTTCATACCCGGTGCGGCGTATTTGCTGCCGCCAGGCGGCGGGCATTTTCATATCTTCCAGATACACTTTTCCATTGATGACGTGGACGCGGGGGGCGGCGACGAGGGTTGCAATATCCCGTTCGCCGTCGATCCATCGCTGAGTTAACTGAGCGACGGTGGAGATGATTCTTTTACTCCCCGGACTGCCGAGCACCAGGACCGTTTCCCCGTTCTCCTGAACCATAGTCGGGCTCATGGAAGAGTAAGCCATGGCGCCCGGCCGGATAGCGAAAGGGTGATCCGGATCCCCCAGTTCGAAATCATCCATATAGGTGTTGTACAAAAATCCGAGCTGCGGCGAGGCTGCTTTCGCGCCAAAATAGGCATTGATGCTGGCCGTTACGGCAACCGCCATACCCTCGGCATCCACGACGGAGAAGTGGGTGGTTTCGCCTTCCGTAGCTGCCGGCGCTTTGATTTTTTCTTCAATCTGATAAGCATCCAATAGTTTTTTGGCGTAAGCCTTATCTAGTTTTTGAGCCACCTCTGCCTGGTAATCGAGCAGGTTGGTCACCGGCGCCTCTGAGCGATCCTGGTGTCCGGCGTCCAGGGCGCGAACCAGGGCGAGCAGGCGTTCCGGAACGGCGCCGGGAGCCAGGCTGGTTTCAGGCAACTGTTCCAACAAATGAAGCATCAGCAGTACCGTCCAGCCGCCGCAGGGAGGCGGTTGAGTATAGACGTCGTAACCGCGATAAGTGCTGTGGAGGGCCGGCAGTACCTCCGGTTCGGGAAACTGCCTGAGGTCCTCCAAGGTGATCCATCCTCCGTTCATGGCCATATCGGTGGCGATCTGTTCGGCCATCTTTCCCTGATAGAAATCCATGGGGCCTTCCTCCGCCAGGCGGCGCAGGGTGCGGGCCAGCACCGGTTGACGAAGGGTATCGCCCGGCGCGGGAATGGTTCCGTCGGGCAGGAGGAAGAATTCCGTTGCATGGGGGCTGTCCTGCAGAGACGCCGCATAGCGCCGGTATACCTGATGGCGAAAAGTTCCCACGGCGAAACCACGGTCCGCATAGCGAATGGCCGGCGCCAGCAACTGCCGCCAGGTAATACGCCCGCTTCCGTATTTGCGCCAAAGGTAGTCGAGCACCCGCACGGTCGAGGGTATGGTACTCCGGCAGTGGTAAGTCAGGTCTTCTGCTGTCGCATCTGCCGGCGTAGCGGCCGGTGCATAGGTGGAGCCGTTAATGGCGATAGGTTCTTCCCCGGGAAGGGCCAATAGCACTTGCGTGCCTCCTCCCAAACCTGACATGGCCGGCTCGGTGACGCCCAGGGCAAAGGCCACCGCAACGGCCGCATCGACGGCATTGCCGCCCTTTTCGAGAATAAGCTGTCCGGCTTCGGATGCTTCAGGAGAGGCCGCTGTGACGACGCCTACGGGGAAAGGGGGAGAATGTTCCTGTCCATCTTTGCATGCGGTAGCAAGCAATGCCAAGAACAATACGAGATGAAAAAGCAGGTCACTTTTCATGAAAACCAGGTATCAGTATGAAGTTTCTTTTTCATCAGCCACTCATTCCTCCAACACCCCCAAATGCAGTATCCGCCCGCCGTTCATATTCACCGGGTTGGTACTTTTCCCGATGACTACGCCCCGCTCCGGCGCGTAATATTCCCGAATGACATCTCCAAACGGATTGCGCAGTACGGCGATTCGTTCTCCCTGTTCCACAACCTGGTTCAAATCAGGCAGCACTTCCAGCAGTCCGCCGGCATCGGTGTAAACCCAGTAGGACTTTTTGCAGTAGTGAGGCGCTTCTTCAGCTTCCGCACTTTCCCCGAACGGCTGTATCCCAAAATACTCCAGGGTACGACGAATACCGGCGATACCCCGTTCGATCAGCTCCGGTTGGTATACCTGCGGATTGCCGTATTCGATAGTGATGGTGGGAATGCCGGCGGCCGTGGCTTCGGAGCGCAGTGCCCGCCCGCCGGCGGCAGCCTGCCCTACTGAGGGGCCTTTGCTGTTCAGAATGATATCGGGTTCCTGCAGGCGGGCGAGCTGAGCCAGCGTGTCTACAGACAGGTCAGCTCGCACGTAGAAAGCGTTGATGCGGCCGAAGCTGGCTGTGTGCATATCGATCTGATAGTCGAAATGACGGATCAGGCGGTCGAAGGCACGGTGGACATACTGGCTGCTCACCGGCCCGCCGGCACTGCCCGGGAATACCCGGTTCAGGTCTATCCCGTCCATGTACTCCCGCTGATCCAATGGGATGGCAAAGGCATTGAGCCCCGGCACTCCCACGACGGTTCCTTGCATTTCTCCGTGGTCGAGTTCCCGGAAAATTTGCTGGATCACCGGAATGCCGTTCAGTTCATTGCCGTGGATGGCCGCCACCAGCCCTAGTACCGGCCCCGTCATATATCCCTTGGCAACGATCACCGGAACGTATACCGGCTGACTCAGGCCATTGTCTGCCAGGTGTAGCCAGTACTTTTTAATGGTTCCAGCCGGAACAGTCCCGAGGTCCAGGTTGTCGATTACCGGTATGCTCTCCTGTCCCCAAAGAAAAGCCGGTAATAGCAGAAGAAGAAAAATTACCCGCATGTGCCTGTAATAATATGAGTTTTACCTTTGCCCCCTCCAATTCTTCTTCGCCCGCCGTAGCCTCGTGCGAAGGCGGGCAATCCTTTTTATCTTACCCCACTCGCCAGGTACTCCTTCGTCGTTTCTTCAAACAGCTGCATCAGTTTCTTCGTCACCGGTCCCGGGCGGCCGTCGCCGAAAACGATATCGTCAATCTGCACCACCGGCATCAGGAGCTTGGTGGAGCCGGTGAGGAAAGCTTCACGGGCATCTTCGAGTTCTTCCACCCGCACGCCGCGCTCCTCCACCTCGAAGTGTTCCCTCGCTTTTTCCAGCACCTTTTTACGGGTAATCCCAAAAAGGATATTGCTATCGGGCGTGACGATACGCTCGTCGTCGAGTACCAGGAAGAAGTTGGAGCGGACCGATTCGGTGAGGTAGGCGCCGTCGTGATAAAGCGGTTCCAGGGCGCCTGCCTTCTTCAGTTCGGGGATCAGTCGGATACCTTCCAGGTAGTTGATGGTTTTCACCTCGGGCACGTCGCGCTCGTAGCGGTGGGTGATCAGCTTGACGCCGTTATCGAAGCGTTCCTGCGGCTGCCGGGGCATGGGATGCTGCAGGATGATAAGATTGGGGTTTTTGGGCGTGTAGCCGTCGTCGGCGTAGCCGCCGGTGAGCACCAACCGGATGCCGGCTTCCTCTTGTCCGTTGGCATCGATCAGCTCCTGAATAGCGTGGTGCAGTTCCGGTCGCTCCAGCGGAACTTTCATGTGCATTTTTTCCGCCGAGTTGTAAAAGCGATTGAGGTAATCGTCGATGAAGAGGGGCTGTCCCCGGCGCGCCAGAAAATAATCGAAAATACCATAGCCGCGAATAATGGCGAGATCGTTAACCAACAGCTTGGCTTCGTTAACCGGGACCCTTTCACCGTTGAGATTATAATACTGAATCATGTGACTGCTCTTTTTATTTTGTTTTGTTGTGTCAATTTCCTAATTTGATTGCCCGGTTGCAAGAAATCGTAAAATATTTCACTGAACCAGGAAGGATTTGCCTTGCTTCCAGGAAGCAGATGACTTTATTAATAGTTTCCGGTGACAATAATCATCTGTGACGGGGCTTCCGGCCCTTAAATTACGCCTGCTCGTGCATTCACGAGCATTCTACGGGAAAAATAATTAATCCTGCGTGAAAAAAACCTGAAAGCGCGATAATTAACCATTCCAAAATGCATTGTCTATGAGCTTCGACACTAAAAACATCCGAAACGTAGTACTATTAGGCCACTCCGGGTCAGGAAAAACCACTTTAGCAGAAACAATGCTTTACGAGGCGGGCGAATTGAACCGGCGTGGCACGGTAGAGGAGCACAATACGGTTTCTGACTATACCGAACTGGAGCACGAACGAGAGAATTCCCTTTTTACCGCTCTGATGCACGACGAGTGGAAGGAATCCAAGATCAATATTCTCGATACGCCTGGTTTTGACGACTTCATCGGAGAGGTGATCTGTTCCTTAAAAGTAGCCGATACAGGTGTCATGGTGGTCAACGCCAAAAACGGGGTTGAAGTAGGCACGGAGCTCATCTGGGAATATGTCGACAGCTTTAAAACGCCGGCCCTTTTTGTCATCAACCAGGTGGATCACGAAAAAGCCGACTTTAACCTTTCCCTCGAACAACTCAAAGGACGCTACGATGAACACAAGGTAGTACCTATGCAATATCCTCTCAATCCAGGCGCCGGCTTCAATAAAATTGTCGATGCGCTGCGCATGACGATGTACGTGTTTCCGGAAGGAGGCGGCAAACCGGAAAAGCAACCCATACCGGAATCGGAGAAGGAGCGCGTCCAGGAAATGCACAACGCCATCGTTGAGGCAGCCGCGGAAAACGACGAGGAGCTGATGGAGCGTTACTTCGAAAAAGGGGAACTTACCGAAGAAGAACTGTCGTACGGCCTGCGTATCGCCATCGGTAAACAGGAACTTTTTCCCGTCTTCTGCTGCTCCGCCTCCAACAACATGGGTAGCGGACGGATCATGGGTTTTATCAATGACGTATGCCCCTCCCCTGCCGACCGCCCCGCCGCCAAGCTTGAAGGAGGAGAAGACCTGGCGTGCAACGAGGAAGATGATACCACCGTTTTTATCTTCAAAACCATCTCCGAGCCGCGCGTCGGCCTGGTCTCCTATTTTAAAGTATTCTGCGGCACCCTCAAGGCGGGCGACGAGCTCGTCAACGCCGGCAATCAGGAATCCGAACGTTTCGGGCAGGTCTACATCACCAATGGTTCCAAACGCGAGCAAGTCAACGAACTCAGAGCGGGAGATATCGGGGTGACGGTCAAACTGAAAAACACGCATACCAACGACACCCTGAATACAAAAGGCGTCGACCGCAAGATCGAACCGATGCACTTCCCCGAATCGCGCATCCGGGTAGCCGTTAAGCCTCCCAGCAAGGCCGACATGGAAAAACTCATTAAAGCCCTGCACCAGATCGAGGAGGAAGACCCCACACTGCACCTGGAGCAATCCAAAACACTAAAACAAACCTTGCTCTTCGGTCAGGGACAGCTGCATCTCGACCTCGTTAAACACCGCATCGAGTTGCTGCATGACGTGAGCATGGACTTCATCAAACCGCGCATCTCCTTTCGGGAAACCATCACCAAACAGGCTGAGGAGGAATACCGCCACAAAAAACAGACCGGCGGCGCCGGCCAGTTTGCCGAGGTGCATATGCGCATCGAACCTTATGAGGAAGGCATGCCGGACCCCGAAGGGCTTTCCGTAAGAAATGTGGAAATTGAAGAGCTGCCCTGGGGCGGTAAGCTCGCCTACTACTGGTGTATCGTCGGTGGCGCGATCGACAACAAATACTCCAACGCCATCAAAAAAGGGATCATGCAAAAAATGGAGGAAGGACCGCTCACCGGCTCCTTCTGTCAGGATATCCGCGTGTGCATCTACGACGGCAAAATGCACCCCGTCGACTCCAACGATATGGCCTTTATGATTGCTTCTACAATGGCCTTTAAGTCGGCCTTTATGAAAGCCGCTCCGCAAATTATGGAGCCGATCTACGATGTGGAAATCCTCTGTTCCGATGAGGTCATGGGCGAAATTATGGGCGATCTGCAAACCCGCCGGGCCATCATTCAAGGGATGGGCAGCGAAGGACATTATCAGAAGATCATGGCCAAACTACCCCTCGCAGAGCTCTATCAGTATTCCTCGACGCTACGCTCGCTGTCGCAGGGCCGGGCCAAGTTCAAGCAAAAATTCGCCGAATTCCAGTCGGTGCCGCACGATGTGCAGCAACGATTGATCAGCGATTACAAGGCGGAACTGACCGAGGCGTAGTTGCGCGGTCTTACAAAATAATTTGGGTTAAATCAGTTCTTCAATAACTCCTGCGAACTTTTGCGCCAGGCCATGGCGGCGCGGGTGAAGAGCAGCGGATGAGGTCGTTCATCGGTGAGCAGGGGAGCCGTGGAAGGATCAAGGATTTCTTCGGTGATCTGAAAAGCCGTGTCCGTCCATTCAACTATCTGTGGTTCCGGTTTCCCGGCCGTCCATCCATGAGCCAATACTACCCGGCTTTGCGGAGCGAAGTCGTTTTTAAGGTGGTAAGAGCTATAGGTGAACCCCGCCTGTTTCATCGAACGCAGGATCGCATCGGTCACTGTCCTGTTGACCGGCTCCTGTCCGGCGTACAAATGCAGCACCACCAGCCCATCGGAGTCAAGCCGGCCCTTGACCAGTTCCCAGGCTTCCCTGGTCAGCAGATAACCGGACATGGTTTCCACTTTCAGCATATCATAAACGATCAGATCATACTGTTGGGCGCTGCGCTGAAGGAAGTGGCGGGCATCGTCCATCACCACTCCTTGCTCCGGCCTGAAACCAAAATACCTGGTCGCTACTTTTCGCAACCGGCGATCGTAGGTCACCACGTCCATTTCAAACCCCAGGGAATCGAGCTGCCGGGCCAGGTGGCCGCCTCCCATGCCAAGCAGTAAAGCCCGAGGGCCCTTCGCCAGCTCTTTGGCCGCTTTGGGGATAAAGGCTGAGTGGGGTTGGAAATTATAGGATAAATCCTGGGGGTCAATGACGGTTTGCAGGATGCGGTTGAGGAAAAGCCCTCGCAGGAGCCGCTGCTCATTACCGGGCGCCGGAAAAGTGAATATCTCTATCAGCCCGAGCATGCTCTCGGTCTGATAGATTTTTTCATAGAAAGGATTGATTTCTTCGTAGGGCTCCCTGGCGGAAGCGAATATCAGCAAAACAAAGAATAATCCCAGCCCCCAGGGCAATCCATGCCGGATCAGGGAAAACGCCGGAAAGACCATCAGCAGGGCGCCCAGGATCATGGCCGGCCAGCTGACGCCAAAATCGGGAATAACCAGGAAACCGAGCAGGATGGTCATCAGGATAGCGCCGAACGCATAGACGGCGAATAAGCCCCCCGCACTGCTGCCCGCCTGCCCGGCCTTTTTGGTCAACAGGTCAATAAATACAGGTGAAGAGGCGCCGATAAGTACCAGAAAAGGAAGTAAAGTGAACAGCAGGGAAAAAACCGCTCCACCAATTAATTCCATATCCAGTGTCCACCGGACAATCCACTTACTGATGTAGGGCAATACAAAAAGTAAGGCGCCGGCAAACAGCAGTATCCAGTACAGTGTTTTTTCCGCTGTCGTCAATTTTCGGCAAAACCAGCTGCCCAAAGAGTGCCCGATGGTCAGCGCTGTCAGGCCAACAGCCAGCGCTGCTGACCAGACTATGAGGGAGGTACCGAAAAAGGGGGCCAGTAACTTAATACCGGACAATACGCCGGTCATCGCCCCGGCGCCGGCCAGGAAAGCAAGTAAGTAGAAGTAATAGCGTCGCGCACTCATAGTCGATATTGGGGATCCGGAAAGGGAACTGCCCCTCTCCTACCTTTTTTCGACGAAGAAGGCCGGGCTTTTGTTCATTTCAGGTAAGGGATTGCGCCGGCCCCATACCATTGTCGTTTTTTTGAAGCCGCTTGATTATTTTCCGTAATCGCTCGGGTTCCGTAGAGCTGATGAATATTCGTTTGCCATCCAGGAGGTCCAGTTCCAGGCCTTTACGGCGTCCGTTCACGCTGAAGCACTTTTCGCACGAAAAATTCACACTCCAACCGGAAAGAGCTGCCTGCAGGGGTATATCGACTATCTGCCAATCTGCTACCTCATCCCAATCGATTTTATGTTTGCGAAAATGCCAGGGATAAAATTGATAACGAACGCCTTTTTTATTGACCACCAGCAGCACCCGAATACTATATAGGTAAAGAAATACCAGACCTACAACCAGCGTCAGCAGCAAATAGGTAGAAAAAGAGGCTTCACCCGGCGCTCCCCACCATCCCATATATCCGGCAACGGCCCGGTAAGCCAGCCCCAAAACAAAGAGACTCAGCAGGATAAACACATCCCATTCCCGAAAACGCTGCACTTCTCTGTACTCCACTTTTTTCTTTCCTTTGCTCATGCTACTTGGCTTTAGTTAATCTTAAATTTACATTTAGTTTACATTTAGTTAACATTACGAGTTATGAAGGTAACGCTTTCCAAGCTCATTTTAGTTCCATTCTTAAGAGAATTAAAAGTCCCAATTCAAATAGACGGTCAAATAGAATTGAATGGCAAGATATAGAAATGAAAAGTCCCAGACCCGCCGAAGCGTCCTGGGACTTCCCATTATTTGGGTAATCAAAAAAGTGTAATACTCAAATTTATTCCCGGGTCAACCCGGATCAGTTGCAGATGATCGGATCGGCGTCGCCGTCGGGATCACCGCTAACGGTACCACAGGTGCTCGGGTTGCCGCCGCTGGCCAGCAGTACACCCGCAGCGTGGGGCGCAGCCATAGAGGTGCCGCTGATGGTGTTATAACCGCCATCCTTCCAGGTTGATTTGACGTCGACTCCAGGGGCGCAGAAGTCTACCGGCGGATTCGCATAATTAGAGAATGAAGCAAATTCCAAGTTGCAATCATTGGCCGAAATAGTCCGCACGTACGGGCCGTTGGCGCTTGCCGGAGAGTAATTGTTGGCGTCGGCGCCGTCATTACCGGCAGCAACAGCAAACCAGACTCCACCGCTCGAAGCAGCAATTACGGCATCGTTGACCGACTGGCTGAAGCCGCCGCCCAGGCTCATATTCGCCACATCGCCGGCTTGGCCATTGGCGCCTACATAGTCAACACCTTCGATCACGCCTGAGAAAGAGCCGCTACCTCTTTTATCCAGTACCTTGACGGGAATGACGGTTGCTCCGGCGGCTACGCCGACTACCCCTGCTCCGTCAGCTTTAGCAGCTACTGTGCCGGCGCAATGGGTGCCGTGGCCATTGCCGTCGTCAGGTGAACCTGCATCTTTTCCCTTCATATCCGAAGCGACAAAGCCTCTGCTGGCATCGACATTGAGATCGGGATGGTCCAGGTCAATTCCCGTATCGATGATCCAGGCTACACTGGATCCGGTATAGGTGGCGCCTCCATTAACTACTGTGATGCCCCAGGGGGTCTCACCGCTATCTTCATACTGACAGCTGGTGCTGCCACCGCCGCCAAAGGGAGGTCCTCCTCCGATGCGGACAATACGATCCTGCTCGATATACTCAATCTTGGGATCTGCCGCCAATTCCACGGCTTCCTCTTTCGTCAGCTCGGCCATAAAGCCTTTAATGGAAGCGGAGTAGGTTAGTTTGACCTTTTGCGCAGCGAGGGAGTGAGACTCCATCAACGAAATGGCCTCGCTCTTCATCGCGAGCTGACTCTCCTCGTAGTTCGGCATAGCGCGGAAGTCGATCTTCGTGGCGTCCGGCTTTAATACAACGATGTACTGATTAGGAATTACCTCGCTATCGTAAGTGATGAGTTTGGAAGACACCTGAGGAGCCGCCAGCTGCTCTACTCCGATTTCTTCCTTGTTACAGGAAACGACAACGAATGCTACCAGGGCCAGCGCCCCCAGCATTTTTGTTAATTGACTTTTCATACTAATCCAAGTTTATTTGTTTATGATAAAAAAATAAAAGCCTCGTCAGGTTGTGCAGCAACAGATCCCCTGATCTGTTTGGCACACAACAGTTGGTGTTTTAGCTATTTCGCGTTTTTGTTGAAGTTCCAATCTTAAATCTCTAAAACTAGAGAAACAGGAAGTACTCCCTGGTCAACATTGACTAACAACTCTTCAGGTAAAACTGATAACAATATTTAAGATCGGATTTCAAATGTCGGGTGAACATTTGAAAATTCAGGGTTGTGAGTGTGAAATGAATGAGTAGCACAGCCTCTACAAGACAAGGCAGACCTCCTTAAGGAAGGATCATTTGCCTTAAACAGGCAGGGGCAGAATTAACAACCGTGCTTTCATTTAGAGATGCTTAAATATATGCTTTTCAAATCTAATTACAAAATCTTTATGCCGAAACTATCTAAGCCCTCATTTGACAAGGTATTCATTGTATAATCGCCTCCACTGCATAGCCGCCTCGGCAAACAGGTCTAGCCGGGGGCGCTCATCGGTCAATACGACGGCATCTTCAAGGTCAGGGACAGGTATCAGAGATGGACGGGGCAGCTGCTGGTACGGTTGACGCACCGCGCTGTTTTGCAACGGGTTGGAAGCACCGGAAGGCCAGGCAAGCAGCAGCGTGTTACGGGTATCCGGAGTTCCGGGTGTTACATACAAACGGGTATCGAAGTTCGCTGCCAGCAGCGTTTTGTTGATGGATCGCGTTACCCTGCCGAGCTTGCCCTCCAGGTAACCGTAAAAGTTGATGATCATCATGCCTTCCTGCTCCAGCACCCGCCGGGCTTCATTGATTCCTTCCAGCGTCAGGACGTGCTCCGGCGCCGATTCGCCCTTAAAGACATCGTATACGATCAGCTGATACTTCGAATCGGCAGTACGCACGAAGTGACGCGCATCGTCGATGATCACCTTCTGTTCGGGGCTGAGGGCGAAGTACTCCACGGCCACCTTTCTGATTCGTTTATCAATTTCCACAACATCCAGTTCATAGCCCAGCGAGTCGAGCCGGCGAACCAGCGTGCCGCCTCCCATTCCCAGCAACAAGGCCTTGTTCCCGGTTTCAAATACAGAAGCGAAGTAAGGAACATAAGTCGTATACGGCCAGTAATTGAAAGAAAGATCGCGGGGATCGGCCACTGTCTGCATGGTGTTATTCACTACCAGTGCTCTCATCGATCGCTCATCGTCGTTGGTCTTGGGTAATTCCATGACCTTGATCTGTCCTAGTATGCCTTCTGACTGATACAACACCGCTTCCCCTTCCTTCTTTGCCTGTATGGTGTTGAGCGCAAAAAATAAAGCGCCTAACCCCAGCAAAGCGCCTGCTCCGGTGAGATTTTTCCGGCGTAGAAGGGAGACCGCCGGGAAGAGCGCCAGGGCAAACCCGATGATCAGGGCGGGTTTTGTGAGACCGTAGGCGGGTATGATCCAGAACCCAAGCAGGAAGGTCATAAAAATACCTCCTAGCGTAGAGATCGCATAAACATTGCCGGCGCTTGACCCCGCTCCTTTGGCTTCCTCCGTGAGTATATTGATGATTATGGGCGAAACCATGCCCATGAACATCAATGGTGGAAACATGAAAATCAACAGGGAAATGATCGCCCCCATTTGCAGGCTCATCTCTAGGGTGAAAGACATGACCCAGTCACTGGAGAAGGGCATCACAAATAAAAAGGCGCCGCTCATAACGAGGATGAGAAAGAGGGCCCGTTCATTATCCTTTACTTTCCGGGAGATCACGCCTCCGATAAAATAACCGGTCATGAGCCCGCCCAGGGTGAGTCCCAGGGCCGCCGCCCAGATGTACAGCGAAGTACCGAAATAAGGGGTCAGCAATTTGGCGCCGAAAAGCTCGGCTGCCATCACGGCGCTACCTTCAAAAAAGGATAGAAAATACAGGTAAGTTTTTTTTGCACGCATCCGGAACAGATTGAAAATTGTTCCCTTTAAGGTAGTATTTTTCTTCAGCTTGCCAAAAAGCAGTGCAGGTCTGCTCCAGCAGCGAGGTAAGCCTGAAAAAGCCTTCCGGGTGGGGAGGGGGATTGATAGCCGACACTCAGCAGTTGACAGTCCAGGTGTTGGGATTCGGCCCCTTCAACGCACGCCCCAGGCCTGTTCCATAGCCTCCGGCACCCGGAACGTACGTCCTTTGTAGTCATTAAAAAGATCCACTAGGGCGAGAGCCATTCTCCGGGAGAGCAGGTCGAGGGCGGCACCGACGGGACCTTCCACTTTGTCCTCCAGCCGTTCGCCGAGGCGGAAGAGGGAGCGCAACAGTTGAGGGCCGAGGAAGGCAAGGCAGCCGTAGTTAGGGGCAATGCCCAGCATCCCGGCGCGCTTCTCGCCAATGAAGTAACGGATGAAAGCATCGGGAGCGGCCTGCAGCTTATCGGAAGGCAAGAGATTACTGGAAAAATCGGTCAGCGCGCGGGTGAGCAGTTGCCCGGCTTCGGAGGCGGCCGACTGGCGCTGCAGGATGCGGTCCATCAGCAACCTGCCCTCCTCCAGACTCGAAGGCAGAAGGCTATCCTCCACACCCATATTATGTCCGATAGCTGTCCAGGTATGCAGGAAGGCCTGCAGGCGTTCGGGGGGCTCTTCGATACCCCATTGCTCCAGCGCATCGATAAGGGCGATGCTGAAGGTCATCAGCGTGAGGGCCATATCCTCCTGGTTGATGGGCTGACCGTACTGCTCCGCATCCCAGCCCTCACTACGCACAAAGTGACGGATAGCGGCGTGGATGAGCCGCACCTTCTGGATCGACTGAATGCCCTGGCCTCCCCGCAAGCCCCCGGCCGTCATCACGTCGATGAGGAACTGTCCCGTCTCGGCGATGCGGCGGGCGAAGATCTTCAAAGAGCGATCTTCATTAGTCAGACGGCTGGTGCGTACCAACACCTGAGCGCCGTGGGCGCAGGAGTAAAGCAAAGGCAGGGATTTGAAATACAAAACGACGAGAAACTTGGGGCCGTGATCGAGGAAGAGCCCGTGCGCCAGGTCTACCTGCTGCCAGTCGGTCCAGGCGGGCAGGCGATGGGTTGCCTGGATAAAATCGCCTATCGACGGAGGCAGTTCCGATACCGGCGTTTCCAGGCGCCGGATGAGGAGGTCAAAAAGCTTGCGGGCTTCTTCGGGCCCGCTCTGCGCGACGATCTGGGCAACAACTTCATCGGCGAGCGGATCGCTGCGCCGGCGTTGCTGGTCGAGAAAGTCATCTGTCCAAGGGGTGCTCTGGCTCATGGGTATTCAGGTGTAGATGTTGCTGCTTAATTTACGGTTAATTTTTTCGTGAAAAAATTTTTTTGAACGCCGGCGGGAAACAAATGTTCTATTTCCGTTTTTTATCACCAATAAGCGCCATCTCAGCAAGCGCTGTAACCATTGACTCAATGCGCATTTCACAACTCACCGGCGCCCTTTTCGCCCTGATCGCCATCAGTTTTACGCTCTACGTCGCTCACCAGATCGGCAAGTATCCCGAAGAGCCTTCCTGGACCTATCCTAACCTCATGTTTGACAATCTGGCCTTTTGCCTCGCCCTGGGCCTGGGACTACCCTGGCCGAAAGTGTTTGCGGCAGTCCTGCTGCTTCTTATTGGTTGGAGTGGATACGCAGTAGGAAAACGGATCCCAAGGCGCCAGGTATAGAGAAATGACAGGGAGACGAGGCGGACTCCTCTTTTTATGGATTCCCCACTTTACTTTCTCCAGGTCTCCCGGTCATTTTAGACTAAGGAACCGGTACTCGACTCTATTTTTCCTTGTGATGGGACGCTGCCGTGAAATCCCGGTTCTGCCCCTGCTGGTATAAGGCGTACGTAAAGCCGCTTCCCACGCTGTATGCCCCGTGTTCGCCTTTTTTATTGATGGCCAGATATCCCACGCCGAAATCGTCCTTTAGTTCTTCCGGGTATTTTCTGACGATGCGGCGGACGCCTTCTTCGCAGGCTTCCTGTGGGCTCATGCCCTGGCGCATCAGTTCGACGATGAGAAAAGAGCCCATCGTTTTGAGGACCAGTTCGCCCCAGCCGGTGGCGCAGGCGCCGCCCACCTCATTATCGACGTACATGCCCGCGCCAATGACGGGCGAGTCCCCTACGCGGCCATGGTATTTGAAGGCGGCGCCGCTGGTGGTGCAGGCGCCGGAGATATCCCCCTGCTCATCGATAGCCAGGATGCCGATGGTATCGTGCTGTTCGGGGCTGACACGAGGGCCGTCGTAGTTATCGGCTTTCCACTGTTCCCAGGCCTCCTTTGCTTTCTCCGTAAGGAGATCCTGTTTCTCGAAACCCTGTTCGAGAGCAAACTGCAGCGCGCCCGCTCCGCTGAGGATGACGTGGGGCGTCTCTTCCATGACCTTGCGGGCGACGGAAACAGGATGCATGATGTGTTGCAGGAAAGTGACGCTGCCGGCGTCGCCCTGCTCGTTCATAATACAGGCATCCAGGGTGACCTCACCCTCGCGGTCGGGCAAGCCGCCGTAGCCCACGCTGGTGTCGTCGGGATCAGCCTCCGGCACACGAGCCCCGGCCTCCACGGCATCGAGCGCGCGCCCGCCCCCGGACAGCACCTGCCAGGCAGCCTCTGTCGCTTTCAGATTGGGCTTCCAGGTAGCGATGGCGATGGGTAGTGCGGCCACGGAGTTAGGATTGATAACCGGGCTGCCTGTTCCGGAATCCTCCGCTTTGGAAGAACGGCTCTGACAGCCGATAAGACCGGCGCCGGCAGCCAGAGAAGTAATCAGGGATCCCTTGAGAAATTTTCTTCGATTGAACATATTGAGGTTGGTTTTTCAAAAAAGGAAAGATATAAAATAAAACAAAATTAGGGTTCAGAGTGTCCCTATAATAAACCCTCCTGTTAACGTTTGAGCGTGCTTATTACTTTACTACATGCTGCGTTTGAAAGTTCTCCTGCGACCGGGAAAAAAATTTTGCAAAACATTGACGCCTGCTCGCAAGGTTCATCCTGTGATTTTTCCTACTATTGTCATTTAGAGAAAAGAGCAATGAAAAACCTATTCCAAGCCCACTATATGGATAGCGAGGTATCTTCTGATCGTTATGCCGCCTTGGCCCGCCTTTCCGACAAGGCCTTTCAGCAGGAACTGCTGCAGGGTGTTTCCCGTACTTTCGCCCTGACCATCCCTCTGCTGCCGCCGCGGCTTTCATTTGTAGTCAGCAACGCCTATTTGCTCTGCCGCACCGTCGATACCATTGAAGACGAGCCGGCGCTCGACTTCGAACAGAAAAAAACTTACTGCCAATATTTCACAGAAGTAGTAGAAGGGAGAATGGATGCCCGGGATTTTGCGATTGAACTGCTCCCACTTTTATCAAAAGGAACCAAGGCCGCAGAGCGGGAGCTGATCGCCTGCACCGACCGTGTAGTGGGCATCACACATGGCATGGGAGAAAAAGCCCAGGAGGTGATCGGCCGATGCATCCGGATTATGTCCGATGGCATGATTCACTTTCAGAAAAGACAGAACCCCGAGGGGCTGACCACGCTGGAGGAGATGAACCGCTACTGCTACGTAGTGGCCGGCGTGGTGGGTGAAATGCTTACCGACCTCTTTTGTCTGCACTCTTCTTCCACGGCCCGCAACCAGGAAGAGATGATGTCGCTCGCAACTTCTTTCGGACAGGGCCTGCAGATGACCAATATTTTGAAAGACTTTTGGGAGGACCTGCGCCGCGGCGCTTGCTGGCTGCCGCAAGAAATTTTTTCAGAGCACGATTTCCAGCTTTCCAAACTACCCGAAGAGCACCGCAAAGAAGGTTTTGAAAAGAGTTTCACCAAGCTCATCGGTATCGCCCATGCCCACCTGAGGAACGCTTTCAATTATACCTTGTACATTGCCCCCAAAGATAAGGGTATGCGCCGGTTTTGCCTGCTCGCCCTGGGCCTGGCTGTGCTGACTCTCCAAAAACTCAACTCCAACCGGTTTTTCACGCAGGGAGAGCAGGTGAAAATCTCCCGGAAAAGTGTCAAATACACCTATTTCGCTATTCAGATGGCGGTTTCAAAAGACTGGATGCTGAAATCGCTCTTCCAAAGGATCAGCCGGGGGCTTCCGCTCGCCGACCTGGAGGAATTGAGGTGAAGTCAACCCCATATGAAAGGCTGACATGCAGATTATGCTTGTTGGCCAGATAGACCAGCTCTTCGACTTTCTCCACGGCCCGCTTGTCGATTTTGCGTACCCGTCTGGGAGTAATCGGCTCACTGCGATCGAATTTGACATAGGAAGGGTAGGCCATCGGGATGCGAACAAAATCGAAGCCCCAGTCGGCCATCCACTTCAGGTGTTCTTCGGGTGTAGGTTCCCGTGCCCGGGCGGGATCGGGAGAGAAGAAGTCCAATAGGTTGAAGCCCTTCCATTTTGGCAGTTTGTTTTTAGGAGTGGTATTTACACCGGCAAAGCTGGCCGTAGAGCCCGCCAGCCAGCACACCGGTTTTTTTGATAAAATCGCGGCGGTTCGTATCCGTTGATTTTTCCATCGGCTACGTTTTTTAATCTGCTAATATTTCCTGCTTTTCAATCTTTGACTCATCCAACTCAATGCCGAACCCTGGTCCCTGCGGAAGAGGCAGAATTCCGTTGTCGGTCAGTAATGGATCCTTTTGAAAATGTAGCTTATACCCCATATACAGGATCAGGTACTCGACGAGCGGGCAGACCTCCGGCGACTGGCTGGCCACCACGTGCAGGGCCGAGTGGATGTTGTGTCCGTGCGGGAATACTTTGGCGCCGAATGAGGAAGCCAGATGGCAGATCTTGACCAGCTCGCTCACGCCGCCGCACCACTCCGGATCAGCTTGCACCACTTGGATGGCGCCGGCCTTCAGAAAGTTGAGTACCTCCCAGCGGTTGTAGAAATGCTCGCCGGTAGCCACCGGAATGGATGTGTGCTGACTGAGGTGCACAAAGCTCTCCAGCCGGTTGGGCGGGAAGGCTTCCTCGATCCAGTAGGGGCGGTAGGCTTCCACGGCGCTGGTCCAGGCCTCGGCGTAGGGCAGGTCCCAGCCCATAAAGGCGTCGAACATGAGCTGTCCTTCAAAACCCACTGCATCGCGCAGTTCCGCTACCAGTTCGATATTTCGTTTCAGGCCGGCATTGCCCCGGCCCGGCCCATAAGGCAGGAACCACTTCTGATTCCGGAAACCCTGATCGAATAATTGTTTTGCCCGTGGTCCCGGAATAATCATTGGGTCGGAAGAGGAAGAAAGGCCAGGGCGGAGACCCGGCTGAATTGCGTGAGAAATTGGCGGCGGTTGGGCATGGGCTTTATTTTGATTCTTTTAGCAAAGCTTTCAATCCATTTGGTAACTGATAGAGGCGTACGACTTCTTCTACTGTCAGCGCCCGGTCGAACAAGGCCACTTCATCGAGTAATCCGGTATAATTCAGGCCCAGGAATATTTTGGATTGTTCGAGTTCCCAAGTAAAAGGCTCGGGAATCTCCCGCTCGCCCTGCCGTTGGCCGTTGATGTAAAGCGCGGCCCTGCCGTCTCCTGTATTCAAACCAGAGAAAGTGATGACTACATGCGTCCAAATGCCGGCGCCGAAGGGGCGGTATTCTGCGGGCAGCAGGCGTTCATTAAAAGCGGGGTTATCGTCCGGTCCGGCATTGTCGGGATTCCATACATCCAGGTCGCCGTAGACGCCCATGCGAAAGGAACGCGGATTTTTATCCGAAAAATCCACCCAGAGGGCAGCGTCATTATAGCCGGCGTCGGTAATTTGTATGGGGTCGACGTAGCCGGGCTCCAGGTCTGCTTCCGGATCGAGGCTGAGCCAGAGAGAGATCGTGCCGTTCCAGTCCTCCTCGTCGTAGGCGATATTGCCTTCGGAGGGATAGAAAATAACGGGAGCCGCTTTTTCTTTAAAGTGGATAGCGTTGCCGAAGCGGCCTTTGCCCTCGGCCAGTTCAATATACTCACTCTCCATTCCCGCCCGGGCGCTTTCTAAATGGTCGTAAGCCGTAGCAGTAAATAAGCGGGTGTCGCCCTTGCCGTAATCCGCCTCGTAGCCCTCGTCGAAGGTGGCGGCGAAGGTGAGGGCCTCGCTCAGCTCCTGTTCTCTTTCCGATCTTTGTTTTTTCACATACGCGGCCACCTCGCCCACCGGCGCCAGCCAAATACCGCTGTTGGGTTGCTGTACGTATTGCAGCAGCGCTTCGAGCATGTCGGTCCGCGTCATTTGAAAGCCGCCTGCCCCAATCTCATGCCCGGCCAGGACGACCCAGTGGCCGTTTTCCAAAGCCTGTTCCAGAATGGGCCTGATATCGGCTTCGAAGTTTTTCCCATCCATTTCGATACCCTGCAACTGGGCCAGATCGGCGTAATAGGGATCATTGGCGGCTTCATCGAGCCAGCCGCGGCCGGAGGTGAACAGTTCGGCGACCAGCGGCACGTAGCTGCGCGTTTCCGTACCCCGGCCCACGTAGGTCTGCCCGCAGGAGTAGGCGAAGGAGACGGGCGTGACGCCCAGCAGCTCTTCTATCTGCTCATTGGCGCTCAGCAGTTCCCGGCGCATAGCCGCGAGGTTGTAGTTCTCCAGCGCCTTATCGCGTGCCCAGGCGAAGTTGCCCGAGCAAGGGTGCACCAGGGTGTGGTTGCCGATCTCGTGGCCGTCCTTCACGGCCTGCTTCCATTTTTCCAGGCGTTCCCTTACCCCGCCGGGCACCACGTAGAAGGTCACCTTCGCATCAAAACGGTTGAAGAGCGGCGTTCCCACGTCGACATTGGAAAGGCGGGCGTCGTCGAAACTCAGGCTGAGCGCGGCGCGCTTGCCGTCGGGCCAGGGGAAGGATGGGAGCGACTTCTGGGCATCAATTCCGCTAAAACCGGACAGGGTCAGCATCAGCAGAAAGAAGATAGGGAGACGAGCAGGTGCAAACTGGCAACTTTTCATAGCATAGGGATTGAGTAATTGAAGATACCTTTATGACGGACCGGATTTGATGTTAACCTTAAAAAGGTAATCAAATCATTGTTCCCTTACTTTTGCGACCCAGGCTATATTTAAAAAAACTTTCAACGCTGATCCAGATACATGAGGGTCGTCACGAAAAAATCGTCGCGGAACTTACCGGCGTCAATTTGTTTGTAGTACCACATCTCTTTACTGCCGTTGTCGCGGGAGGTGGTGATTTTTACTTTTTCGGCCCATTCCGGATGAATCATAGCTTCGATGAGCGCCAGGTCCCAGATCGTGCGTTGCCGGCGGCCGCCGTCCAGGTGATTGAACCAGCGCTGGATCAGGAAATCGGTGAGGCCGTGTTGATCGCTGAACCTGGCGGCAGTTTCCTCGTAGTCAAAGGTCATGGCGGCGGCCACGTTGACGGGGATGACGTGCATTTCCACATCCGATTCGAGCATTACATTGACAGCCTGTACATCCATCACGCAGTTGAAGTCAGTCTTCTTCAGGACCCCATTTTCAAAATCGTAGCTCGTACCGAGCCAGTGCACGGCGATCCTCGACGAGATGGAGGAATCGATGTAGACCGCCGAAGCGACGTTCGTCAGCGCGCCGAGGGCGACGACGGTGAGTTTTTCACCTTCCGGTACGTCATGAGCTTGCCGGATAATTTCGTAAGCGGCGGCCGAATGCTGTGCCTTGTCGCCCCAGTCGTACATGCGGTCGACACCACCACGCCGGGTTTTGATATCCATATCCAGGTAGCCGAGCAGAACCTGGTTCAGCCGGTGGCTTTCCTCCATCGACTGATCGACGGCCCAGTGACTGGGCTGCCACTGCGTGGCGTTGAGCGCGGTAATTTCCCAGGAGGGTTCGATCAATGCCCGGACAATGGCGTAGAGGTCGTCAACTTCGTTGCCGGTGTCGGCGTCGAGGATAACTTTTCGGGTTTCCTGGCCGAAAGAAAACAGCGTGAGAAGCAGCAAGGGAAGAAACAGGTACGATTTTAAAGATGAGATAGTCATATTTGAAGAAAATTTATTTTTGCCCCAGCACGATCCTTCGGTAAGCAGTCAGCGTAGGGACTCCCTCATCCATTACTTTCAGAATAAGGTGCACCTCTTCCCCTTTCTTCAATTGAGGCATCTTAAAAGTGGCGGAGGGCCCATCCACCTGCAGGTCGAGCGTCCCTTCCCGGCCGGATGCCTCGGGGTACACCATCCATTCGTACCGCAATGCATTTCCATCGGGATCGCTGGAGGTGGAGGCGTCGAGGGCTACCTTTTTACCTGCCTGACCGCTCATGTAAAGGATGTCATTACTGGAATCACCATTGACAACCGCCACCGGGGCATGGTTGGTTTCAGTGGGGGGCTTGACACAACGGTCCATCCGGGCGGCAAAGGCATGCTGAAAATCAGGCCGCCAGCGCCAGACGCTCACCCTCGGGCCGGTATCCCCCTGGTAAGCGTCTGCTGCATCGGTATAATAGCCCGACCCGGTTTTCTCAAAACGGCCGCCCCAGCCACCGTACTCGGGATGATCGGGGGAGTGCAGACCGTTATCCAGAAAGTAAAACCAGGAAGGCGTATCGCCTTCTTTCATGGCGGCATGCGGGTTGGGAGCCGTCCAGGTTTTCTGTGGATAGAGCGCACCCAGCGGGCCGTGCTCCTCGATGACATGCTCTTTGAGCCATTCCAGCGAGGTCAACCCTTCCTCGCCTCCCAGGTACATGCCCCGGAAGACGGCGTCTCGCTTGTCCTGCCCTTCCGGCGCTTTGTTGAGAATGTAGAACAGGCCGGGGTGTTCGGCCCAGATACGTTCGAAGATGCCGTCCTGGTCGGCGATGTCGTAAATGCGGATTTTGGAGATGAATTTGCGGTATTGCTTTTTTGTCCGTTGAGACTTAACTTTCCAAAGCGCCTGCGCCACGTCGGTCTGCCCGCCCCAGATGGCGATATTGAGGGGACGTTCTTCCTCGTCTACCTTTTGGATGATCCATTCGGAGGCTTCCGTATCGTGCCCTTTGCCGACATGTGGCCAACCCCGGTTGGGATTTCCTGCTTTAATGATGGACAGCAAATTTTTAGAGGAGGGGTACTCGGGGTCATGCCGTTTTAGATTTTCTTCCACCCGGCCGTATGCGCGGACAAATTGGGCGATCAAATCCGGCCGGACGACGGCTTCGTTCAGCTCGCCAGGGGTGCCTGAAGCCGAGGCGATCAGGCCCTCCGGTTCAAATTCATTGGCGTAGACGAGCAGCCGGATCAAGGACTGCATATCATCGGGATCACCGCCGATATCGGTGGTGATGAGTAACCGGGGCTCATCCGTCCGGGTCTGCGCAGCACAGAGAATAGACCAAGACATCAGTAGACAGACAAGAAGAGCGTTTAGGATCGATTTCATGACACGGGTGAATTGGGAGCTGAATTATGGTGCTGAGTTTCCGGGGCAAGGACTGCCGGGTTTCTGAAATCCGGCA
>CAZWDL010000024.1:0-33920 GCA_964632995.1 uncultured Saprospiraceae bacterium | reverse complement strand
TCAGCTTCCGCGAACGCCTCTTTATTTGCGTTGCTCTCGCCGGCAGCGCTACGCTACTCCTTGGCCGAGGTAGTAGATATTTCCATCGACGCCCTGTCCAGCCGGAAGTGTTGGGGCCCTTCCTTGCTGCCGAGCGCCCCGTAGTAAGCGGCGCCGAGTAAGGCCGCTTTCGAATTGAGGATCAGGTAGACCGGCATAGTCTCCAGCAGGTGTCGCAGGCGCCCTACGTGGAAAAATTGATCAAGGAATTCCTTTTGCAGTTCTTCGTTCCAGATCTTGGGCGGAATGCCGCCACCAATAAAGACACCACCGGTTGCTTTAAATTTCAGGGCGAGATCGGAAGCTTCCTGGGACAGGTATTTTATGAAAAGACGCAGGGTTTCCTGACAAATAGGACATCCCTCTTCGGCTGCCTTACTGATGGCTGCCGAGGGATCGCCTTCCTGCATACGCTCTTTGAGCCAGGCAGGCTGTTCCATTTTGCGTACGTCCCGCAGGAACTGGAAAATGGCGTGTATCCCGGGTCCGGACACTACCCGTTCCCAACTGACGTGGCCGTATTTTTTATTGAGGAACTGAAACAACTCTACATCGAGTTCATCGGTGGAGGCAAAGTCGGTGTGGCCGCCTTCGGTAGCGAATGGATGGAAGGCATGACCATCCCAGAACATGCCGGCTTCTCCCAGGCCGGTTCCGGGTGCGATGATAGCTGCGTTGCCGTTCGGCGAGCGATCCCCATCGTAAACCACCGCGATATCCTCTTCCCTCAGCGCTGCCAGACCGTAGCCCACCGCTTCCAGATCGTTGATCAGCAGCACCGAATCGACGTCAATGGTCTTACCCAACTGCCGGACATCTATTTCCCAGTCCAGGTTGGTGGCTTTGGCCTTGCCCTCCTGAACCGGACCGGCAAAGGCAATACTAAAGCGTTTCAGCTCGGGCGCCTCGACCTTAAAGTCCTTGACAATGTTGGTAAGGGAATGCCATTTCTGGGAGGGGTATTTGCGTTCTTCAATCAGCGTAATTTCATCACCTCGTATCTTGAAAAGCGCCAAATGCGTCTTGGTGCCGCCGATATCGGCAGCAAGCACGGTGTCGCCATCAGTAAGGGAGGGTTGTTCCGGAAAAGCTATAGGAATCGGATATTCGTACACAGTTGCTTATTTAAGGTAAAGGATCAGCACTAAAAATATAAAGTTTATAGGAGTTTCAGGTAGATACGGTTGCTTCAAGTTTAAATAAGTTTACATTCATACTTTTGAAAACTATTGTATTGCCTATATTAACAGACATTTTGATGGCATTTTTCGCCATTTAATAATTCTGGTTAAATAAACTAAAAAATTCATGAAAGCCTTTTTTCCTGCTTTGCTGATCCTACTTTTCAGTCCTTTTTTTAACAGTATCAATGCACAGGATGTTCCTCTGCGCGTGATCGTCATCGGCGCTCATCCCGACGACTGCGACCTATGCGCAGGCGGCGCAGCTGCCCTGTGGGCCGAGATGGGCCATCAGGTAAAATTTCTCTCGCTGACCAACGGCGACGCCGGCCATCAGAATATGGGCGGCGGCGCCCTGGCCCGGCGGCGGCGCGCCGAGGCCGAAGAGTCGGCCCGCCGCCTGGGCATCGTCGAATACGAGGTGCTCGACAATCACGACGGCGAACTGTTGCCCACGCTCGAAGTGCGTAAGCAGGTCATTCGCCGCATCCGCGAGTGGAATGCCGATGTGGTCATCCTGCCCCGTCCCAACGATTACCATCCCGATCATCGCAACACCGGACTCGTAGTGCAGGATGCCGCCTATATGGTCATCGTACCCAATGTGGCCTCCGACACTCCACCCCTGAAGAAAAATCCGGTGTTCCTTTACTGTCCCGACCGCTTCCAAAAACCCAATCCCTTCGAACCGCATATCGCCGTGGATATCACCCCGGTCTGGGATAAAAAACTCGACGGCCTCGACGCCCACGTCTCCCAGTTCTACGAATGGCTGCCCTGGACGGTCGGCCGCCTCGACGAAGTGCCGGAAGGCGCCGAAGCGCGCCGCGAATGGCTCGGAGAAGTCCGCCAACGTCCCATCAGCCCGGCCGTGCGCCAAGCCTTAGTGAAATGGTACGGTGAAGAAAAGGCTGATCAGGTAGAACACGCCGAAGCCTTCCAAATCTGTGAATATGGCACCCAACCGGATGAAGAAATGATCCGGCAGCTGTTTCCGATGATCAATAGAGAGTAGTCAGGTTTTTTTCATTTCCTGCGTAAACTGGGATGAACAGGATCTCTAAATCCTATCAATCCTGTTCATCCCGTAAATCCTGTCTGCCAAAAAACCAAAGTTAGTTGTGTCCGGGTGCTTCAGGCGGAAGAAACTGCTTTTCCTCTGCGCCCTCAGCGAGCTTTGTGTGATGCCAAAACCCTTTTTCACGTCAGCGAAAAAACCTCTGAATGGTTGATGACCGAACACTAATTGGAAGTAGCTTGCTGTCTCCTCTGTCCGAAAAGCCCGGCAAACAACAGCGCCACTCCAAGCGGCATCAGCAGGCTTGCGCCAAACAGGACGACGTAATAACCCGGCAGAAACCCCATAGCTCCCCAAAACATAAATCCCTGGGTGAAAAGCATGGCTTCCGAAAGCGCGATACCCGTGAGGAGCAACACAGTCCCGACAACAGCGAGCCGGCTGTTTTTACCAAAAACCTGATGATAAAAAGCATAGCCAATCAGAAAAGCGCTCACCGTGCCCAGCAAGAAGAGGTGAATAAAGCCGATAGTAAAGTTCCGGATCGTATATCCGATAATGGACATGATCGGAATGACGGTGCTGCTTTGAATCAGCACCTTGAGCGCCCAGGCGCCGAAGGCGAAGCCGAACAGCCGCAGCGGCCAGCGGGGCAAAAGATCAAATAACTGCTGCCGGTAGGGCCACAGGAGCCGGATGAAGACGACAAGCGCCGCCAGCTGAAGCAGCACGCCCGCCGAGTTGATAATAAAGAAAAGGTTTTGCGGAAAAGCCCAGGTGACCGGAAGGGCAAAGCTGAGCAGTACGGAAACCGCTAGAAGAAAGATGAATAGATAGCTATGTCTTTCAGGCAACTGTATGCCCCTGTTTTCCATCCAGCGAAAAAACAAACCGAATACCGCCAAGCCGAACCAGCCGTAAAACTGAAAGTGCAGAAAAAACTGCACCGATAGATAATACCATTCGGTATTACGTAAATCGAAGGCCATCACCACGCCCATAGCCCAGAGGCCTAGGGAGGAAAAAAGCATAAAGGCCAGTGACAGATGAACCAAAGTGGTACTCATTTTCCAGCTCCGCTCCCGGCTGTCTTTCCAGAAACGATAGGCAAACAGGTAAGCCAGTATCATATGCAACGTCGAAAAAGCAATAGATACCGGCCCATAACCCTGTACGGGGAAACTGAACAACATGCCCAGTACGCTTAGCTGCGTCAACCAGAACAAACGTTTGTAAATCGGCTTGCGGGCCTGAGCTTCACTTAAAAAAGCCGGCACTAAGAAGCTGAACAGCGCCAGGTATACCCAGCCCAACATCGCTACGTGCGAATGTGCGTGCAACCAGTGCCGGTAATCCATCCAGGGCAACTCCACCACAAAGGCGAAGCGCAGCAGCGCGCCTATGAGGGCAGCGATCAGAAAGTTAAGTAAAGCGGTTCTTATCCAACTGCGGTTCATGGTAAGCTTGCTTCGTTAAAATGGGTGAGCGCCCAAGGTGGAGTTTAGAAATTTAGCGCCCCGGCCACTTCGTGGCGGGGCTGTTTAGAAGTTTAGCTGCTCCGGCAAATTCACGGCTGGGCCTAAACTCCTAAACCAGGCCCCGACGAAGTCGTGGGCCGTCTAAACTTATAAACTCTAAACGCCTACTGTTGCGCTACCTCGTGCCCATCATTGAAATACATGTACTCCAGCAGCGCCCGCGAATCCTCTCGCGAAATGTTCTGGTTGGGCATGCGCGTAAGACATTCCTCCAGCAGCTTCTGCGCGGTGGGATCCTCGGCGAGCATGACATCTACATTCATGGTCATATTCATGATCCATTCCGGCTTGCGACGCTCGGTGACGCCGGCCCAGCCCGGCGAACTTATTGACACTCGCAGCAGCACCTTCCTGATCAGCGAGGCCATCCCCAGCCCGATGGGGGCCTTTCTTTCGGCCTTTGAGCAGCAGGAAGCGGCCCGGAATGTCGTAGAGGCCAAGGACGGAACGCGCTACAACTGGACAGAACTGAAGATACATTTCGAAACCGCGGGATTGACCTATTTTGAATAAGCTGATATTCACCCAACTGTTATGAAACGACTTTTTGCCAAACAACCCTATCAATCGGAACGGTCTCCGGAAGGGAGGAGCGGGCTTGAATTTTCTCTAACCCATTCCGTGTTCTGTCTCCTCTTCTTCCTGGGGACTTATTCCGCTTTCGCTAAAACGATCACCGTCGATCCCGCCGGACCGGTGGCGACCATCGCCCAGGCCCTGGAAATAGCCGCCGACGGCGATGAAATCCGCATCCTCCACGGCACCTACTACGAAGCACCCCTGCGCATCGAGAAGCAGTTGCATTTGCGTGGCGAAGGCTTTCCGAAGATCGACGGCGACAACGACGCCGAAATCCTCATCATCGCCGCCGACGGCGTAACGGTGGAGGGACTGCAGATTCAAAACGTAGACAACAGCTACCTGAAGGATCGCGCCGGCATCCGCGTGCAGCGCAAACGTGACTTCGTCATCCGCAACAACCGGCTGATCAACACCTTCTTCGGCATCTATCTGGAATACAGCGCCGACGGTCTGGTGGAAGATAATGTCATTCTCGGCGAAGCGGTCAATGAGGCATCCTCCGGTAACGCCATCCACGCCTGGTACTGCGAGCGGGTGGAAATACGGAATAACGAAGTGCGCCGCCAACGCGACGGCATTTATTTCGAATTCGTCAATAACAGCACGGTGGAAGATAACTTCAGCGCCGAGAATGTGCGCTATGGTTTGCACTTTATGTTTTCCAATGACGATACCTACACCAACAATATTTTTCGCGACAACGGCGCCGGCGTAGCCGTCATGTTCTCCCGGCGGATCAACATGATCGACAACCACTTCGAACACAACTGGGGGCGCGCCGCCTACGGCCTGCTGCTCAAAGAAATCTTCGACGCCGAAATCACGCAGAATACCTTCGATCAGAATACCGTCGGCATCCTCATCGAAGGATCGAACCGGGTGAACTACTACGAAAACGAATTCCGCCGCAACGGCTGGGCCATCCGCATGTCGGGCGGCTGCCTGGATAATGTTTTTACCAACAATAACTTCCGCAGCAATACCCTCAACCTGGTGGTCAACAGCAAGGTGAATAACAACACCTTCGACGGCAACTACTGGAGCGAATACAGCGGCTACGACCTGGACCGCGACGGCATCGGCGACGTACTGCACCGCCCGGTCAAGCTGTTCTCCTTCATTCTCAGCCGCAGCCCGGAGACTATCGTCCTGCTGCGCAGCCTCTTCGTCGACCTGGTCAACTTCGCCGAAAAGGTCAGCCCGGTGTTTACGCCGGCGAATGTGCTGGATGAGAAACCGAGGATGCAGCCGGTGGAGGGCAGTAGGCAGTCGGCAGTAGGCAGTCTTCGCCCGCCGGAGCCTTGAGCGAAGGCGGGAGGCAGGACCGCGCTGACAAATACACATTTTGAGTTAAAATGGAAAATGGGATTGCTTGTAGGGGGGATGCAGTCGGCAATAGGAAAAGTCATGGAAAGTCATGACAGGCAGAAAAGGCAGGAGTCGTGTTTTATCTCCCCTCGCCGAAGGCGACATCCTCCTTGCCGACCGCAGGGAGACAACTTCCTCCTTCGCGAGTGTCAGCGAGCGAACATCCCCTTTCCCGAACAAAGGGCGGGAACACCCAAAACGATAATCAGCAAGAAGAACAACATAAAAAGTCTTATTCGATGATCACGATAAACAACCTCCATAAATCTTACGGCAAGAACACCGTCCTCAAGGGCATCGATCTGAACTTTGAGCGGTCCGGGACCATCACCGCCGCGCTCAGCCCCAACGGATCGGGCAAGACGACGACCATCAAGTCCATCCTCGGTATGGTGCTGCCCGATGAGGGAACGATCACTTTCAACGGTCAACCCATCAAGGGACAGTGGGCTTACCGGGCCGGCATCGACTACCTGCCGCAGATCGCCCGCTTTCCCGACAACCTGCGGGTACGCGAGCTGATCGCGATGCTCAAGGATATCCGCCCCGGCGCTTCGCGCGATGAGGCGCTTATCCAACGCTTCGGCCTGGAACCGTATATGGATGTCTACCTGAGTAACCTTTCGGGCGGCATCCGGCAGAAGGTCAACCTCACCCTGGCCCTAATGTACGACAGTCCGGTGCTCATTCTCGATGAGCCGACCTCCGGACTGGACCCCGTGGCTATGATACAGCTCAAAGAATTGATACGCCAGGAGAAGGCCCGGGGAAAGACCATCATCATCACCACGCACATCATCAGCTTCGTCGAAGAGATGGCCGATGAGATCGTCTTCCTGCTGGAAGGCAATATCCACTTCCGCGGCTCACTGGAGGAACTGAAAGCAAAGTACAGTGAAAAAGATCTGGAAAGGGCCATCGCCCAGATGCTCACCCCCGGGCAGCTGCTGCGGGTGAACGGTAAAAAAATGGAAGTGACGAGGCAGCCGGGAGCGGTGTTTGCCGGTAATTGAAACTGAAAGGACCTTAGAGAGCGTACCACCAGGAGGTCCTTCCCAAGGACCTCCTGGTGGTACAGTGAGAAGTATAAGATATGTTGAAAAACTAAAACTAAGCTATTTCCTAAAATTTTGGGCAACGCGAAGCCCCCAACCCGAGCGCAAAGACCCTCTAAATTTTGGAGGAATGCCCGCGAAAAGAGCAGGGCTATCAAGTCAAACCCTACGAAGCAGTCAAGCTGAAAACAGGTATTCCTCCAAAATTTACCGCACCTCAAGCCAAGGGCAAAACGAAGTAATCACGAGAAAAACCAAGAACCATGTTAAAGGTACTGAAATACAGCTTTTACGATCTGATGCGCAGCCGCTGGAGCTATTTGTACTTCGGCTTCTACCTGCTCTTCACCTTGTCGTTGCTCTGGCTGAGCGGCGACGTCTCGAAGGTTATCATCAGCCTGATGAATGTCATTCTGGTGCTCTGCCCCCTGATCGCCACCATGTTCGGCGTGATGTACTACTACAACTCGCGGGAGTTTACCGAGCTGCTGCTGGCGCAGCCCATCCGGCGCACTTCCATCTTCTGGGGGCAATACCTGGGGCTGGCGCTGTCCTTGTCGGGCAGCTTGCTGCTGGGCGTAGGGATTCCCTTCCTGCTCTACGGCATCTTCGCCTCGGGGCAGATTTTCAACTTTGCCATCCTGCTGCTGAACGGCATCATGCTGTCTTTCATCTTCTCCGGACTGGCCTTTCTGATCGCTCTGTGGAATGATAATAAGATCCGGGGCTTTGGACTGGCCATCCTGGTGTGGCTGTTTTTCGCCGTCATCTACGACGGCCTCTTCCTGCTGGGTCTGATGGCCTTCAGTGACTACCCACTGCAGAGTTTCGCCCTCGGCGCTTCCTTCTTCAACCCCATCGACTTGTCGCGGATACTCATCCTGCTGAAACTCGATATTTCCGCGCTTATGGGCTACACCGGCGCGGTTTTCGAAAAATTCCTGGGCATGGGTCTGGGCAAGTGGGTCGCCCTGCTGAGCCTGATGGCCTGGGTGGCCCTGCCCGTATGGGGCATGCGGCAGCTGACCCTGCGAAAAGATTTTTAAACCGGAAGCGTGGGGGGGTGCCGGCCCTGCGGGCGGCCGTCTGTGGGGGTACGGGCGCTGCTGCGCCCTTCTTGTGGGGACTCGTTCGCTGCGCGCTCTCGCTGTGGGGTGGGGTAACCACGGATTACCCCCGGCCAACCTAACCCCACAGACCTGCCCGCCCTGTGGAATAGTCGCATTGCGAATTCCACAAGCGGGGAGGCGGTAGCCGAGCCCCCACAACCCTGAAGCGGCTGCTTCAGGGGCCCCTCAGACGGCCGCGCGCAGCGCCGGCAACCCCCACTTCAATATAGAATAACTTAAAAACTGCAATCATGACTACTACCATCACCATTCATAGCAAAATCGGCGAAATAGTCGCCGAAGATTACCGGACCGCCAGTGTATTCAAAAAATTCGGCATCGACTTCTGCTGCGGCGGCGGCCGCTCCGTTGAAGAGGCGAGTGCACGTAAGGGCGTTGATGCGGCGGCTGTATTGCAAGCCATCGCTGAGCTCGACCGGGAAAGTCCCCATCGCAGCAGCGAGTACAACAAGTGGGAAATCGACTTCCTGGCCGACTACATCGTCAATAAATCTGATAGGCTTTTTGACTACTGGTCCCTACCTATGCTCTTAAAGGAAGAAAGGACCGGAGGATTGGGTTTACTCCGGGAACAGGAATCACAGAGATACACACCCGCCTGCCGGTCAAAATCACACCGACATGAAATGCACTGTTATTTTTCTGCTCGCCCTTTTCGGGGGCGCCCATTTACTTTCCTGTCAGGACCGTCGTCCTGTCCCGGATAGTTTGTTTTCCCGGATTGACCGACTTGCCCATGAAGCCGTAAAAGAATCCGGTTTTCTCAGTCTGGCCATAGGCGTCGTCCGGGGAGGAAAGACGATTTATGCCAAGGGTTTCGGCTATGCTGATATGGCGGAAAAGGTTCCGGCTGACGCCAAAACGGTCTATCAACTGGGATCCGTAACCAAGACCTTTACCGGGCACCTGTTGGCCCGCTTCGTCGCTGCGGGTCAGCTGTCGCTCGACGACCCGGTAAGTGATTACCTGCCCGATACGATACCCGGGCTCAGGGATGTAGCGCAGCAACTTGTTACGATTCGGGAAGTGGCCACGCATTCTGCCGAGCTGCCCCGCTATCCCGACAATCTGCAACGGACAGATCCGGACCCTATCCGGGGTTTCCCTGTCGATCAGTTGTACGCCGGCCTGGAAATGGTGCAGATCGATACCCTGGCCGGTCAACGGTACCGGTACTCCAATTTTGGGGACGGGGTTTTGGGGACGGTTATGGAAAACCGGAGCGGCAAAAGCCTGAATGAGCTGATGCACGATTATATTTTTGACGCCCTGGAAATGAGTCAGAGCAGCCTGGTTCCGACTGAAGATATTGCAAAACGGCTCGCCATACCCTACCTGGAAGTCGATCCGCTAACCAAAACGGAACCCTGGGACATGGGCGCCTTGTCCGGCGCCGGCAACCTGTTCAGTTCGGTGGAGGATGTGTGTCGTTTTATGCTGCATCTGTTGACGCCCTCGGCGGTGAATGAGATTCAGCAGCAACCCTATCTGAAGATCAACGAGCGCTGGAGTTACGGGCTGGGTTGTTTTAATATAGACTCTGAATCCAAAAACACCGACATCATTTACCACGGAGGGGATATTGACGGTTATGCCTCTTACCTGGCGCTGTATCCGGAATACGGTTTCGGCATCATCATCCTCACGAATTACGGGGAGGGAAGACTGTTTGGGTCCGTCGCGGAGGAAGTTGCCGCTGCGGCTTACGAGATTTTGGTGCAGCGTAAATAGGTGGACCGGATCAACAGGTTAAAATGACATAGGATGAAAAACAGGATAGCGGTTGGGCTGATCATGAGTTGTTTGTGGAGCAGTTTCAGCTTTTCGCAAACCGGGTTGCCGCAGCCGGTGATCGACAGCATCGAGCGGATCATCAGCCGGGAGATGGCCCGCCAGCAGATACCGGGACTGAGCATCGCGATCGGGATTGACGACCGGTTGGTCTGGAAGCAGGCCTATGGATTTGCCGATCTGGAAAACTTTGTACCGGTCACAACGGAAACCAGGTTTCGTTCGGCTTCGGTGGGTAAGCCGATGACGGCTACGGCCGTATTACAACTAGCGGAAGAAGGCCGGCTGGCGCTCGACGATGAAGTACAGCAGTATTGCCCTGCCTTTCCGGAAAAGCACTGGCCGGTGACCGTTCGCCATTTGCTGACCCAGCAAAGCGGCATCCGGTATTACCGGGAAGAAGAGGTGACGAATGTGGCGCACTATTCCTATATCACCGATCCTCTCTGCATTTTCGAAGCGGATACGCTCCTCTTCGAACCTGGAACAGATTTTCAATACACCTCCTTCAACTATAATCTCCTGGGCTGCGTCATCGAAGGCGCTGCGGGGATGACCTACAGCCGCTATATGCAGGAAGAGGTGTTCGAGCCGGAGGGTATGGAGCATACCGTTGTTGATGATAATTATCAAATCATTCCCGGGCGGGCAAGGGGTTATGTTCGCGATGAATCACAGTTAGTATTAAGCCTCACCGATTAGTGGTGATCTGCCCATTTTAATGGCCCTTTATTTTCGGCTTTTGGCCGTTGGCCGGTATCTGTTCACCATCCACTTTTCTCTTAAATAAACGCGGCTTTCTGATGACCGAAGAACTCCGGGAAGGCGACCTGATTTCCGACAACTGGTTGGAGACTTTCGGTGCCTCCTACTATCACGTCCTGGAACTCTCCGGCAGTCTCTGGGAGTGGGCGGTCAGCATCGGTCACCCCACGGGGCGCGCCTTCACGGGTAAGCCGGGGGATGGGCAACTTACTGGTTCCGGCAACGCGAATACGCCGGACTGGCCTGTCAATAGTGGCTTTGGCTTCCGCGGCAGCTTTTACCATACAGGGGATGATCCACTGCGCCTGCGTACCTACACGCCTGTCGCGGAGCGGCCTTTCGCTGTCTTGAACGATAAGGAGCGGCGGAGGTGGTACGGAGGGCGGCTGGTGCGGTAGCACAGGCTTTAGTCTGTTTTCAAGCCCATTATGGACCTTTAGGTCGGTGTGCTGCAGAACAATGTCCAAAGAAAACAATTTAAGTTTTATACATAAAAACAATCCATTTTTCAACCAAAATCACCCGATCATGAGAACCCGACTGTTGTTACCCGTCGCATGCTTCCTCTTTGGAGGTTCCTTTTTCTCCCTGACCGCCCAGACCGCCGCCGACAGCACAGCCGTCCGTCAGGCTATGCTGGACTACGTAGAGTCGCTCTATGAAGTTGATTCCGCCCGCGTCTACGACGGCGTGTATCCCGAACTAGCCAAGCGAGGCTTCTGGCGCCCGGCCGACGAAGAGGCCTACCGCGATATGTCGCCGATGACTTTCCAGCAGCTGGTCAGCCTGGCCGCTCATTGGAACGCCAAGGGTTAGCTGCCGGCCGATGCGCCCAAGAAGGTAGAAATCCTGGACATCCAGGACAAAACCGCCAGCGGCAAACTCACCGCCCACTGGGGCGCCGACTATTTCCACCTGGCCAAATTCGACGAGGGCTGGAAGATCGTCAATGTGCTTTGGCAGAGCCCGCCCCCGGAGGAAGAGTGAGCCGGAAGCGTTGATTTTGATACATAGCGTATCTTAAGGCAAAGTGAAAGGAAAACTTTAAGATGTAGAAATTGCTTACTTTTTGAGCTAAAGTCAGGTTGTCCCAGGAAAGGGCAGCCCGGAGGAGGATCAATCATGCGGACCATAGGGGAGGCGCTTTCCCATCACCTCCGTGTTAAAAAAGTAACTTTCGAAGACAAATATCCCGTCCTGCTACCTCCGAAAAGTGATTCAACCCTCCGGGTGCCTGTAGCCCCCGGGAGCAGGCGGGATATTCGCTTTGCTTCGCGCCTGGGTGATCCAGGAAGAGCCATAGGGTATGAAAAAATTGCTTTATCCCTTCATCAACTCCCCCAACTCCTCATGTCCCTGCATTTGTGCATACCTATACGGGGTGTTTCCCTCTTTATCCGCAGTCGTCTTATCCGCCCCGTGTTCCAGCAGCAGCCTGGCTATTTCCGCGTGGCCGAAGGCAGCGGCGAAACTTGGTGCCGTCATCCCTTCGTAGTTCCACACTTTAACATCAGCGCTGTGCTCCAGCAGCAATTCGGCGATATCCTTATAACCTTTGAAGCTGACGCTCATCAGCGCCGTATTGCCTGCCGCATCACGGGCATCGACTTTGGCGCCTTTTTTCAACAGGTACTTTGCGATGTCGTATTGATTATTATAGCTGGCCAAGATGATCGGGGGGGGAAGCCCTTGGTATCTTTTTGTTCCAACAAGTCTGGGTTCTCAGCCAGGCGTTCTATTACGGCTTCCAGTTTGCCCTGACGGATGAGGTCGTAGAAGGTTATAGCGTAAAGTTTTGTAGAAAAAGGTAAGATAAAAAGCCGACTATTGCGCAGTAGCGGTCTAAGATTTACCCGACCAATAATTTGGGCGGGTCGCAAGAAATTTAAACAAGCTCTTAGGTCGAATTCGGAGACACTCGACCAACATCTACATTCGAAATTTTTTGAGGTAATTCGGACAGGTCTGATTCTTTTTCGCGGCGCCAAAACCTACTCATCACCCTCTCTGAGCGTGCGATAAAACGACAGGGCCGCTGAGTATTAATCGCCGCCCTCCTTTTTTGAGTATGGCAAGCTTTTTCAAAACGTCCCGTCGCAAACATGAACTTGCTGGCCCCGTTGAATAAGTGACCTGCGACAAAAATGCCGTAGGCTCCTTTTGCAATCATTCAAATCAGAGACATGAAAGCGACTATAATATTCACCACAGCCCTCTTCGTGATAGGCTTATTCATCCTCCCCGCCTGCGACGCCGACCAGGAATCCCAGGACGCCGCCGAGCAGATGGAACAGACCCAAGAAGATCTTAAGGAGGACCTGAAAAGAGAACGCGCCCAGCTGCGCGAAGATCTGCAGGAAGCACGGCAGGACATCGACCGCCGCCTCGAACAGCTGAACCGCGAACTGGAAGACGCCTCCGGCCAAACCAAAGCCCGGATACAACGCGAAATCGAGCAGCTCCGCGCCTACGACCGCGAACTGCAGCAAAAACTGGCTGCCATTGACCAAACCGTGAAGGAAGGCTGGATAAAGGTCAAAGAGGACATCCGACGCACCGTCGAGGAGATCGAACGGGAAATGGAATCCGGAGATGAACAGTAGTTCCCCTTTTTGCTTCTCTACGGAGAGAAACCCAGAAACTTTTGTCCATCCCAAGAACTTTTACCCCGTGGAATAGTCGCTTCGTGAATTCCATGGGGTTTACCCGACCGGAACGAAATGACGGGCGGGCAAGAACTTTTTTCTTTACCAACAACCTGTGGAAAACTTCTTTTGTCTCTTTACCCCCCTTTCCCTTATATTAGTCTTCCGGTTTTTTCAGAGAAAATTTTTGAACACCCGCAAAAACGGATCGGGCTTTCCGCTCCGGGCCTCCCACCACCGGGATGCTTTTCTTGATGACCGGATTTTAACAGGCTACTATCGCTTTTCCGTTTCCGGAAATTTCGACGACAATGGCGTTCCAACCGGTTCCCCGCAAGGGTGCCTTTCACCTGCTGTACTACAGTGGGCTGGGCGGAGTTTTTCACACTTTTTCCACATTTATCAACATGTATTTGTGGATAACGCATTCGATCCCTTGCCATGTTTGCCGCAAATTGTTGGGGATGAAACCATTTTTTGTTTTTGTTGTTTTTCTTTCATCTTTTTGAAAAACAGTTGTTTATTAAGTTTTCTCGTATGGTTTTGTCTTTTTATGTAGCAGGAAGACGGGTGGAAAAACAAAAAGTTATCCACATCTTGTGGAAAACTTTATCCCCGGATTTTACTGATTTATGGCAGATGCCCGTATCTTGGTTTACCACTATTCGAGGGAAGAAAATAAAGACGAGAACTGATTGACGGGGTGACTCCAAAGTCACCCCGTCAATCATCACCTTAGCGACAATATCCTATTAATATTCCAATTCACTTTAAATCACTCAGGTATCATGGACACCTCAATAGCCGTAACCAACCAATCCAGTGAGGGCGCCAAGGCCTACCCGTTTAAAGAAGTACTCGAAACGACGACGAAGTACTTCGGAGGCGACGAACTGGCGGCCAACGTATGGATCAACAAGTATGCGCTGAAGGACAGCTTCGGCAACATTTACGAACGCAGCCCGGACGATATGCACCGGCGTCTGGCGCGGGAAGTGGCCCGCATCGAGGCGAAGTATCCCAATCCGCTTTCGGAAGAGGAGGTATACGAGCTCTTCAAGGAATTCAAGTACATCGTCCCGCAGGGCAGCCCTATGGCCGGCATCGGCAACAATTACCAGGTCTCTTCCCTGTCCAACTGCTTCGTCATCGGCAATGGCGCCGACTCCTACGGCGGCATCATCCACATCGATCAGGAGCAGGTACAGCTGATGAAGCGACGCGGCGGCGTAGGCCACGACCTGTCGCACATCCGCCCCAAAGGCAGCCCGGTGATGAACTCGGCGCTGAGCTCCACCGGTATCGTGCCTTTTATGGAGCGTTATTCCAACTCCACGCGCGAAGTAGCTCAGGACGGCCGCCGCGGTGCCCTGATGCTGACCATTTCCAGTAAGCACCCGGACGCGGAAGATTTCATCGACGCCAAGATGGAGCAAGGCAAAGTCACCGGTGCTAACGTATCGGTGCGTATCGACCACGATTTTATGAAGGCCGCCATGAGCGGTAAGCCCTATAAGCAACAGTATCCGGTGGATGCCGAAACTCCCGAATACGAGGTGGAAATCGACGCCGCCAAACTGTGGCATAAGATCATCCACAATGCCTGGAAATCCGCCGAGCCTGGCGTACTCTTCTGGGACACCGTCACCAGCGAGTCGGTACCCGACTGCTACGCCGATCTCGGTTACCGCACCATTTCCACCAACCCCTGCGGCGAGATTCCGCTGTGCCCCTACGACAGCTGCCGCCTGCTGGCCATCAATCTGTTCAGTTATGTGGAAAAACCCTTCACGAAAAAAGCAAAGTTTAATTTCAAGAAATTCTCCAGACACGTGCAGCTGGCCCAGCGCATCATGGACGATATTATCGACCTCGAACTGGAAAAGATTGACAGCATCCTCGAAAAGGTGGAAAAAGACCCCGAACCGGAGCACATCAAAGGTGTCGAGCGAGAGCTGTGGAACAAAATCCGCAAGACCTGCATCGACGGGCGCCGCACCGGCGTAGGCATCACCGCCGAAGGAGATATGCTCGCCGGTCTGGACCTGCAGTACGGCTCCGATGATGCCATCGAATTCGCCACTAAGGTACATCAGACGATCGCACTGAACGCTTACCGCTCTTCGGTCGATATGGCCAAGGAGCGCGGCCCCTTCTCCATCTTCGACGCCAGCCGCGAGATGAAAAACCCCTTTATCAGTCGCCTGAAGGAGGCCGACAGCGAGCTGTACGACGATATGGTCAGGTACGGCCGCCGCAACATCGCCCTGCTGACCATCGCCCCCACCGGTACTACCAGCCTGATGACGCAGACTACCTCGGGCATCGAGCCGGTATTTATGGTGAGCTACAAGCGCCGCCGCAAAGTCAACCCCAACGATAAGGATGCCAACGTCACCTTCATCGACGAGGTGGGCGATCACTGGGAGGAGTACCACGTCTTCCACCACAAATTCGTCGACTGGCTGCAGGCCAATGGCTTTGATGTAGACGAGGTGACTAGGATGGAAGCCGAGGACCTGCAACAAATCATCGAGCAGTCGCCTTACCACCGCGCCACCGCCAACGACGTGGATTGGGTACAGAAGGTCAAAATGCAGGGCTCCATTCAGAAGTGGGTCGATCACTCCATCTCCGTCACGGTCAACGTGCCGGAAGAAACGACGGTGGATAAAGTGAAGGAAATCTACCAGACCGCCTGGGAAGTGGGCTGTAAAGGCTGTACGATCTACCGCGACGGCTCCCGCTCCGGCGTACTGGTCAGCGACAAGAAGAAGGAAGAGGATCGTACGGCGTTCGTCGAGACCATGTCGCCCAAACGCCCCGATCGACTGGAAGCCAAGATTGTCCGCTTCATGAACAGCGATGAACCCTGGATCGCCGTCATTGGCCTGTATGATAGCAAACCCTACGAAATATTTACAGGCCGCGCCGTGGACACCTTCCGCCTGGCCGAGTACGTCAAAACGGGGTGGGTGATCAAAGGACAGGACGAAAACGGCGACAACCGCTACGACTTCCAGTTTATGGACAAAGACGGCTATCGCATCACCATCGAAGGGCTATCCCGCTCTTTCAACAAAACCTACTGGAACTACGCCAAGCTCATCTCCGGCGTGATGCGCCACGGTATGCCCCTGCAGCACGTGGTCGACCTGGTCGACAGCCTCAACGTAGAGGAGGACTTCATCAGTACCTGGAAGAACGGCGTGGTGCGCGCGCTCAGACAATTCATCCCCAACGGCACCAAAGCGGTCAAGGCCCAATGCCCCAACTGCGAAGATCCCGACGGGCTTATGTACGAGGAGGGTTGCCTGCATTGCAAGAGCTGCGGGTACTCGGAGTGTGGGTGAAAAGTTTTGGAATTAAGACGCCAGATACCAGATTTCAGACGGCAGACTCCAAACCCTGGTTTTCTCATCGTAATTCCGTACTTCTCTTTCGTGTTCATAGCAATCGTGGGAAGTTCGTAAATCTTTGAATGCCAAGGAAGGCTCGTCTGGCATCTGGTATCTCCTTCAAACATCAAAACAAAACGACGGCATAGCGTCCCGTTGCGAGAGCAGCAGGGCGTTGGTCGTTTAGGGCTGGAGCGCGAAGCTTGCCCCAACGCCGAAGCCATGGCGAAGCTTGCTGCATCGCGGTTATCAGAATGACCGTTTAAGGCAGGGTGATGGATCACAATCACTGCTCCCCCGCATTCCCGATCACCCGGCTGACCGCTCCCTCCGCATCCAGCAATTCAATTCGGTCCACGGCTTTCGTCTTGGCGACGTAACGGCCACATTGCGACATAAAGCTATCGCCCCAGTAGAACTCTTCCAGTTGTTGCTTCCCGTTTTTCAGGTAGTAGACAGCTTTGACCTCACCGGCCTGTAAGGGCACAAATTCCTGGTCTGTGGCCCGTTGATAGGTGTAGACCTTCAGCGAATCCCGGTGCTGGGAAGCCAGTATCAGTTCCCGCCCGTCGGCAGTGGGCAGGGCTACCAGAGCGCGGGCCTCCCCCATGACGGTAAAGTGGCCTTCAGCAATACTGAGCGGCCGGAAGCGGAATCCTCCCTCATTAAGGAGCACCAGCCCGGTGAAGGCGTCGGCTCTGCCCTGCTGCACTTCCATGCCGAAATCATTGCCGACCAGGAGAATATCCATTTGCCCGTCCTCGTTCACGTCCTTGGGTAGGATGCCGTAGATGGGCGCCAGCTGCGCTTCCACCGGCAGGGCGTGGAGCGCAAATTGCCCGTCGCCCAGGTTTTCGATCACGGCGCTCTTCATCCACCGGGCCTCCAGGATGAGGGCGTCAGCCATCTCCTCTTCGGTGAACATGCCCGAAACGGTCGCCTCGCCGTATTCGCCGTGGGTGTTAAATTTCTTACGGATGCCGACAAACTGCTTGACCAGATCGGCGCGCGGATGGTACAGGTATTCATCGCGCTTGCCCAGCGAATCCTGCCAGTAGCAGGAGATCAGCGGGTCGATGGTGCCGTTCTGATCCAGGTCCTTGCCGTATACCCGCACCGGCTCTTCCGAAGTGCATTGGTAGTAGATATTCTCACCGAAGTTGCCGGCGATGTAGTCCATGTCGCCGTCCTGGTCCAGATCGGCCCTGGCAAGGCTGTTCCACCAACCGGTGAATTCGGCCAGGCCGCTGGCGGCGGTAATCTCGCGGAAGCTGTCGCCTTTGTTCTGGAATAGGCGGAGCGGCATCCACTCGCCGGCCAGGACGAGGTCGGGGCGCTGGTCGCCGTTGAAGTCCGTCCAGAGGGCGTCGCTGATTAGGCCCGGTTCGACCAGGTCGACGCTCCAGGCTTCGGTGACGTCAGTAAACCGGACCGCCTCCCCCTTGCTGTCGTTCCGCAACAAGTAGGAGCGGTCGGGCAGGGGATACGAATTCGGCAATATGCGGCTGCCGACGAAGAGGTCGAGGTCACCGTCCCGGTCGTAATCAAAGAACTGGGCATGAGAGGAATGACTGGGATCATCGATGCCGTAGGCGGCAGCCATTTCCCGGAACCCAGGCCGGCCCTGTTCGTCATTGCCCTGATTGATGTATAGCAGATTGCGCAATAAGGAGGAATCCTTATTCAGCGTGTTACAAACGTAAATATCCAGTTTCCCATCCAGATTGACATCCAGAATATTGACGCCCGAGGACCACATCCGGGGCAGCGGCTTTTCAATATTGGCCGATTTGGTGACATCCTCAAATTTGAGCCCCCCCTTGTTGAGGTACAGCCGGTTAGCTACCTGGTTGCCTGCGAAAAACAGATCCTCCAGCCCGTCGCCGTTTAGATCGCCGACCGCTATGCCGGCGCCGTTGTAGACGAATTCGCTTTCCAGAATATTCAGGGTATCATTCTCGGTGATCTCGTTGACGAAATCGATGCCGGAGATTTCCGGAGCATGGAGTTGAAAATGGGTGCCGGAAGAAGGTTGACAGGCACTGAAGACCACCAGGAGACCAAGCAAAGAAGCAATTATTCTGATGTTTTCCATTGGGTTGTTTATAGTTTTACCAAGGAGTTCTCAAGTGGCTGAGTAGATATAATTACAAAAGGCCCTGGACTTACATCCGGCGTTAGTTAGAGACGACCAACCGCAAGAATGGCAGGCAATTTGGCTTCGCAGTAGATTAATCCCTTAATAATCCGGAGTAAGATCACAATCGCTAAACGACGCTAACCCACAGCTGAAAAGTTATGAAAAAGCCCTGACGAACAGTTCGTCAGGGCTTCATTAGACGTACTTGTCTTCTGGGTATTAGTTATAGGCCGGATCCTGGGTCAAAGTGGGCTTTCCGTCTTTGGACGAGCGGTCGATCGCCTCGATCGGGATCGGGTAAAATTCGTTCTTGCCTTTAGTGAAGGACTTGCCCTGCAGGTAGACCCGGTACCTGGATTCACTTTCCAGGTAGGCGTTCAGCACTTCGGCCTGCACACCCCAGCGTTGCAGGTCGAAGAAGCGGTGGCCTTCCATGGCGAATTCCAGGCGGCTCTCAAAGCGTACGGCCTCTCTGGCGGTTGCCTGGTTGGTCCAGGCATCGGTGTACAGGCCGACCTGATAGTTGGCCGCGGGCTCTCCTTCCACGATGGTATAGCTCTGGCGGCTGTCCTCGCCCTGTATGGCCTTGGGAACAAAATCCTCGGAATTTTGGGCGCGCTCGCGGATCATATTGACCAGTTCGCGGGCGCGCTCGAGGTTGCCCAGTTCCACTTCGGCTTCCGCTAGCCAGAGGATGATCATGGAGTAGCGCATGATGCGGTAGTTGTTGGCCGTGAGGTTACCCCAGCCGCCGACGCCGAAGGACTCCGGTTCACCGACGTGCTTCATGGAAGAATAAGGACCGGCGTACGACAGGTCGCGGATGAAGTCCGTACCGTGGATCTGGAAACCCTTGTACAAAATACCCGGGCGGCCGACAGTATGGTCGAGACGCGGGTCGAGCGGGCCGGTGTATTCCGTTTCCCAGGTCACATCGCTGTCGTTGAAGGTATTGAGCAGAGGAAGGCCGTTGTCATCGGTCTTGAAGGCGTTGACCAGGTTTTGCGGCGCCTGATAGAAGCCGCAGCAGCCCCAAGGAGCGATGTAGGGGTGGGCCAGACCAATGCCCTGGTTTGCCGCATCGCCGGTGGCGCTGTTGATGGCAAACTGCACTTCCCATATCGACTCGGCATTGTTTCTGGTGCTGACCAAAAAGTTCTCTGAGTACCTGGGCACCAAGGAGAATTTATTGGAGTTCATGATCTCATCGAGCAGTGTTTTGGCTTCCTGCAACTTGGTCGTGTTAGCGTTGCCGTTCTCATCCCAGCCCTGGTACATCTTGGCTTTGGCCAGGAAAGCCTTGGCGGCCCAGCTGGTGGGCCGGCCGACTAGCGACTGCTCTTCGGGAAGGACGCTTGCTGCTTCAGCGAAATCCTCTTCGATCTGATCCCAGATCTTTCCGGTGTTGGGCACTTTGGTGCTTTCTACGTTATTGATGTCGTAAACCGAATCATCGATGTACGTGGGAAATTTCCACATTTTCTGTGCTTCGAAGTGGAAGAGCCCCCGCAGGAAGGTCGCTTCGGCGATGATCTGCTCGCGACGGGCTTCATTGAACTCCTCCACGGCCTTGGCCGCCACGATGGCGTCGTTGCAGCGGGCAATGCCCTTATAGACACCTCGCCACTTGTTTCGGATATGGTTGTTAAAAGAGTTGAAATCGTAAGCTTCGATAAAGGACTGCTCGGGTTGATCACCAGCATCAGTACCTTTTAGCGCGTTGTCGGAAGCAATACCGCCGAACACCCAATTGTGGATGTCGTTTTCCCAGGGCGCCTGGCCGTTCAGGCCGGTACCATCGACCATTGCGTAGGCGCCCAGCAGAATGCCTTCCACTCCTTCCGGTGTTTGCAGGGCTACCGTACTAAACTGCGCCTGCGGGTTTTTACTCAGAAATTCATCACCACAGCCGGCAAGAAAAATGCACAAAGCCAGTGCGATTGATAATTTTATACAGTTCATTGTACTATTGATTTTTTTATTGGAAGTTAACATTTAAGCCCAGAGTGATCGTCCGGGAGACGGGCATGTAACCGCCGTCGAAACCGAGGGTGGTGTCGGCCCCCGTCTGGATCTCCGGATTGAGCCCGGAGTATTTCGTGAAGGTGAACATGTTTTGCCCCTGGAGGTAGATCTGACCGCCGGCCAGCCCGACGCGGTTGCCGAAGGTGTTCGGGACATTGTAGGTCAGCTGGATGTTGCGGATGCGAAAATAGCTTCCGTCCTCGATCAGGTAAGTCGACACCCGGCTGCTGATCTGGTCGTTGGCGTCCATGATCGGCGAAGTAGCACCGGGGTTAGAGGCTACCCATTGGCTTTTAGGAGCGTTGGGATTGCTCGGCTGCCAGGCGTCGTATAAGGCGCGCTTGGAGCGATTTCCCTGGAAGGAGTTGAAGTCGGCGAAGAATCGCACGTAGTTGAAGATATCGTTACCCTGCGATCCGTTACCGAATATGGTCAGGTCCCAGTTCTTGTACCCGATGTTGAAATTCAAACCGTAGGTAAAGTTCGGATGAGGGTTGCCGATAATGGTCCGGTCGTCATCATTGATCTGGTTGTCGCCGTTGACGTCCTCGATCTTGAACTTGCCGGGGGCATTGTAAGCGCCGTATTCGGGCCAGCTCTCCACTTCTTCCTGTGACTGGAAGATACCCAGCACATTGAAACCGAAGAAGGAAGAGACCGGATAGCCCACCTGGGTAACGGTCATGGACGGTACCCGGGAGCCGTAGCCGAAGATCCGGGCATCCTCTGTATTCAGGGCGTCGATGTTGTTCCGGTAAGTGGAAAGGTTACCACCGATGCTGTAGCGGAAATCTCCAATTCTGTCGGACCAGTTGATGCCGATGTCGATCCCTTTATTGGTGACCTGCCCTACATTGAAGGCCGGAGCCGAGGCGTCTCCTGCGGAGAAAGTGATCGGTACCTGCAGGAGCATATCAGTGGTGACGCGGTTCCAAATATCGAATTCAATATCCAATTTGTTATTGAACATGGCGGCGTCGAAACCCAGGTTGTTGGAAGTCGTCGTTTCCCATTTTGCATTGGGATTGCCGAAGGTGGCGGCGTCGAAACCGATCGTGGGGTTGCTGGTGCTGCCGTCAATCGGATACCCGGCATTGAAAATATTGGAGCGATAAGTAGTGAAGGCATTGTAATCCCCGATATCCTGGTTCCCCGTCTGTCCCCAACCGTAGCGCAGTTTGAACTGGCCGATGAAGGGAAGGGCATTCTGAAAGAAGGGCTCGTCGGACAATCGCCAGCCCAGGCTGAAAGCCGGGAAGATAGCGTTGTTGGAGGCCGTTTTGAAGCGGGAGGAAGCATCGTTCCGAATAGTGAACTGAACCAGGTATTTATCGTTGTAGCTGTAATTGAACTGGCCGAACTGGGAGAACAAGGAATAATCGGTGATGATATTGCCGCTGTTGGTCGAGGTCGTGGCGTCCCCCAGGTCCAGATAGCTGATAATATCGGTGGTCTGGAAGGCAAAGCGTTGCCGGCTGGCGTTGAAATACTCACCGAACTGTTCGATCGCCTCTATACCGATATTCGCATTAAATACGTGCACATCATTGAAGGTCTTGCTGTAGTTCAGAGTATTGGTCCATACCCACTGATAGTTATAGTTGGTGCTCGCGCTGGAACTGTTGATGAAGTTCCCTTCAACGTATTCCGGCTGAAGGCGGCCGATATCGCGTCGGCGGAAGCCGTTGAGGTCGATGCCGAAGCTGGTCCGGACATTAAGTCCTTTCACAATTTCCAGGTCGGCGAAGACATTGCCGAACGCGCGCAGGTTCCAACTGCGGTCATCCTGATTGCGGGACAGGGTGGCATAGGGATTGAAGTTGTTTCCCAGGTTGGCGCCCCGGCTGCCGGCAAAGTTGCCTGCAATATGATATACCGGGAGCAGCGGGTGGTGCTTGTAGGAACCGGAGACGGCGTTTTGTTCATTGTTATTACCGAAACCGCCCTTGCGATTGCCTAGTGCGACGGTGAAGTTCTCCCCGATCTTCAGCCGGTTGTCGATGGCCGAGAATTCCGTATTAGCGCGTATCGAGATGCGGTCATAGTTGACGAAGCGAACTACAGATTCCTGAGAGAAATAGTTGAGGCTGAATGCGTAGCGAGCGCTTTCGTTGGCCCCGGTGGCCATCAGCTGGTGGTTCGTGATGGACGCATTCTTCTGGGTAACCTCTTCCCACCAGTAAGTGTCCGCCGATTCCGTGATGGCGTAGATGTTTTCCGGGGTCAGAGAGTACTGGCTCTCGTCTACCGAATTGGCGCCGCTTGGAAACACATAGTTAGGAATGGTCACCTCGCCATTGGGTCCGAAGGTGTACTGACCGTGCGAAGGCGTCTTGCCTGCGTAAAGGTCGGCGAGATAGAGATACTCCCCCAGTTCGCGGGCGTTAAGGGATTGTACGTCCTCAGCTACGGATTGCAAGCCGTAGTAGGCCTGATAGGAGACTTTCGGCTTCCCTAATTTCCCTTTTTTGGTAGTGATGATGATCACGCCGTTAGCGGCCCGTGATCCGTAGATGGAAGCGGCGGATGCATCTTGAGCACCTGCAGCGTTTCGATATCATTGGGGTTCAGGGTAGATTGGTTGGTGGAAGGCACCCCGTCAATGATATATAGCGGGTTGTTGTTGCCAACCGTACCGTATCCGCGGATACGGACCGTCGCCGCGCCGCCGGGAGTAGCATCGTTGATGATGCTCACCCCTGGAGCTCGTCCCTGTAATTGCTGGGAAAAAGTGGTCGCCGGTATGGACAGCAATTCCTCAGTGTCTACCGTGGTGACGGCTCCGGTGATGTCTCGTTTGCTCTGAGCCGTATAGCCGGTGACGACCACCTCTTCGAGCAATTGGCCTGACTGCAGGGCCACTTCGATCTGCCTGCGGTTGTTGACCGGCTCTTCAACGGTGGAATAACCGGTGTAGGAAATAACGAGCACATCGGTAGGCTCCGCATCAACTGTAAAAGTCCCATCAAAATCAGTGACCGTGCCGGTCGAAGTGCCTTTAATCAGGACGGAAGCGCCAATCAGCGGATCGCCGGTCTCTGCGTCTGTAACGACTCCGCTGACCTGAGCGTAGCTGGTCGAAAAAAAGCAAAAGATCAGAAAGAGCAAGGCGAAGCACTTTCTGTACGGGGGTTTTAGGTGTTCTTTCATTGTAATCCTTGACCTTTAGTTAATAAAACGTTAAGGTATTAAAATAAGCCCCCATGCAAATTTTTTTTTGGAAAATATTGAAAAAAAGAATTTACACCGGTTTTTTACGGATTGTTATAAATTAAAATCCGCTAATCAGTATCCAGGCAAAACGACGGCACAGCGTCCCGCTGCAAGAGCGGCGGGGCGTTGGTCGTTTAGGGCTGGAGCGCGAAGCTCTGCTTCGCGACTAAAGCATGAAAAACCCATCTTGCAATTGTCAGCATAGTTTCGCCATGATTTGTATCACATCGCCTGAATCTTGCTATATTTCCTGCTAAAAATGAAGATTAACATGAGTAAGCCCTCCACATTGATCCAGAACTGTTTTACTAAAAACCAAACCCTCAGGAAACTTCGATCCAAGCTGTTAGCCGTTGGCGCCTGGCCCTTAGCGGCTGGCCCGGCCAGCCAACAGCCAACAGCTAACAGCCAAAGGCCTTTAAAAAGAACAGGCTTTGGTCTAATTCCGAATACACCTTATCTACTAACTTTTCTAGCCTTCCTTTCTGCTCCGTTCATCGCCGGTGGTCAGTCTGCCTTTGGCGACGAGCCCCTGGCCCACACCTACTCTATCGTCGCTATCGATCTGGAGACGGGCGATATGGGCGTGGCGGTGCAGTCGCATTGGTTTTCCGTGGGTACGATCGTCACCTGGGGAGAGGCCGGTGTCGGGGTGGTGGCCACCCAGTCTTTCGTCAACCCTGCTTTCGGGCCTGGCGGATTGGAGTTGTTGAAAGAAGGTAAGAGCGCCCGGGAAGCTCTCGATTTTTTGATCGCCGCGGACGAAGGCCGCCAATTCCGGCAGCTGGCCATCCTCGACGCCTCAGGAGGGGTGGCGGCACACACTGGATCGGACTGCATTGAAGCCGCCGGCCACCTGACCGGTGAGGGCTATTCGGTACAAGCCAACCTGATGGACAACGCCGGCGTCTGGCCCGCTATGGCTAAAGCCTTCGAGCAATCCGAAGGCCAGCCCCTGGCCGAACGCCTGCTTCGCGCTCTGGAAGCCGCCCAGACCGCAGGAGGTGATATCCGGGGCAAGCAGTCGGCCGCCCTTCTCGTCGTCGGCGCCGAATCCAGCGGCCAGTCCTGGGTGGATCGCAAGGTGGACCTGCGCATAGCCGATCACGAAACCCCACTCAAAGAACTGCGCCGGCTGCTCAACGTACACCGCGCCTACGAACACATGAATGCCGGGGACCTGGCCGTAGAGCACGGGGAAATCGAAAAGGCCATGGAGGAATACGCCGCTGCCGAGGCTATGTTTCCCGACAACCTGGAGATGAAGTACTGGCACGCCGTCAATCTGGCTAACCTCGGCCGGCTGGAGGAAGCCCTGCCCATGTTCCGGGAGATCTTCAAAAAAGGCCCCCACTGGAAAAAGCTCACCCCCCGACTCACTAAAAACGGTTTGTTGACCGTAGATGAAAAAACATTGGAAAAGATTCTCAATCAATAACTGTTCAACAAGAGTCATCCCGAATTACATCTCACTTTAACACCCTCTTAAAAACCTTATCCCCGACTAATTACGTTAAATTTGTATTCAACCTTTATATTAAGGCGGAAAGCCATACAAAATTGAACACCATGAAAAAATTGATGCTCGTCATAGCCGCACTGCTCACCTTTGCCCTTGCCCAGGAGGCGGTCGGCCAGACCAGCCACTGGAAAACGCTGTCGAAAATCACCTTTAAAAAGCAATACGATGAGCTGATGGGCTTCGATGTGGATGTACCGGTATTTAGTGAAGCCGTGAAGAAGCTGGACGGCAAGACCATAGAGATCAAAGGATATATCATTCCTGTCGAGGGCTATAAGAGCCATAAGGAATTTGTCTTCTCCGCTTTTCCCTACAACATGTGTTTTTTCTGCGGCGGCGCCGGCCCGGAGACCGTCATGGAGGTGTACGCCGTGGAAGCTATCAAGTATACCGCCGAGCCTATCGTCATCAAGGGCCGCCTCGAACTCAACGACTCCGATGTCAACCGCCTGATCTACGCCATGCACGACGTGGAGCTGGTGGAGGAAGCGCAGTGAGCGGAAGGCGGAAGCCTTGACGCCTGCAGTCAGGGTTCTGATAAGGCGAAGCCTTTGCCGGGATCGGAAGTAGGCAATGGGATCTCATAGACAGCCGGTAACCGGCAATGGCAGGAGCAATCCGAACTTCTACCTCTCCTCATCGGAACGGTCGGATGAAAACAAAAAGCCGATCTTCACCCAGATGGAGGAACGACCCCGAACCATCCAAGTATCCCGCATCCTCTACCCCTGGCTGCGGTAGGAGGAGCTGAACATCCGCGACCATCCGAAGCGAACGAGTAACAGCAGACCAGCGAAGATCAGAAGCACATATTCGAAACGCAGGTAAGAAAACACGATGATGCGCGTACGGTCGATTATCCACATGAGGGCGATGACCGCGCCGATGATAAACAGCAGGCCGGATAGCCGGTCGAAGCCGGGTACGTAGTCGAGATCTACATTCCGGCTGATGATCAGCAGGGTAAAGATCATCGAAGCGACGGGCAGGACCTGGAGCAGGACATCCGTTTGCATGATGCTCCGTCTTTCAAACAGAAACATATACACGTCAAAGGAGAGGGCGAAAATTCCCGGTACGCTCACCGCGTAGATGAGGAAGGCGTAGGTGTAATTCCACGGTATGTGGTGCCCCCGATCCTGATCGAACCAGCCGGCGATGAGCGCGATGAGCGGAACGATGGTGAAGTAAAAAAGGATGTAGAGGGGTTTTTCCGCCAGGTAGTCAAACAGATCCTGCAGGGTCATAGGTGGTGCAATTGGTCATTGAAAAAGGAACTGGAGAATACCGCTGCCCAGCGATATTCTCCAGCGAGAAAAGTAGTCAATATTTTCTATTTTTTTACAAATCCAGGAACAACAGCGTGGGATCTTCCAGCAGTTTTTTGACTTTGACGAGGAAGGTTACCGAGGTGCTGCCGTCGATCACGCGGTGGTCGTAGGATAGCGCCACGTACATCATCGGCCGGATTTTCACCTCGCCGTCAATAGCTACCGGACGCTGCTGTATGCTGTGCATACCCAGGATAGCCGATTGCGGTTCGTTGAGAATAGGCGTGCTCATCAGGGAGCCGAAGATGCCGCCGTTGGTAATTGTGAAAGTCCCGCCACTCATCTCTTCGAGCGTCAGATCGCCCTTGCGGGCTTTATCGGCCAATTCCTTAATTTTATGTTCTATCTCGGCGTAGTGGAGTGACTCTACGTTGTGTACCGGCGGTACGACGAGGCCGTTTTCTGTAGATATGGCGATGGAGATATCGGCGTAGTGATGGTAGACGATCTCGTTGACGTCGAGGAAAGCGTTGACGTCGGGCATTTCCATGAGTACCTTGGCGCAGGCCTTGGCGAAGAGCGACATAAAGCCGAGCTTGATGCCATACTTTTCGACAAACTGATCCTGGTACTTTTTACGCATCTGCATGATCTCCGTCAGGTCGATCTCATTGAAGGTGGTGAGCATCGCCGTTTCATTCTTGGCGCTGACCAGGCGTTTGGCGATGGTGCGCCGCATGCGGCTCATGCGCTTGCGTTCGGTTTCACGGCTGAAACTTTCCTTCGGGGTAAAACTGATCGTTCCGGCCGGTTCTTTCTGCTCTTTGGGCTCCTCTTTTTTCTCCGGTTTCGCTTTCTCTTTGCCCTTCTCTTCGGCTTCTTTTTTAGCCTCCGCTTCTTCTTTCTCTTTCGCTTCCTGAGCCTCTACGGCCTTTTGGGCATCCTCTTTGGTGATGCGTCCGTCCTTGCCGCTGCCTTCTACATCTTCCGGGTCAATATCATTTTCGCGAAGAATTTTGGCGGCAGCCGGTGAAGCGTGGCCTTCGGCGTAGCTTTCCTCTTTTTCAGCCGACGGAGCGGCCTCCTTCTCTTCAACTTCCGGTTTTCCGGCTTCTTTTTCGGCTTTTTCCCCGGTTTCTTTTTCCTCCTTTTCTGCTTCTTTTTGCTTGGCTTCCCCATTACCGTCGCCTTCCTTGGAAGCACTGGTATCGATTTTGGCGACCAGCTCTCCGATTTCCAGGTCATCGCCTTCTTCGGCTACGTGAATCAATTTTCCGGCTGCTTCTGCCGGAAATTCCAAGGTTGCTTTATCCGATTCAAATTCACAGATGGGTTCATCCATCTCGACGTAGTCGCCGTTACTTTTCAGCCATTGTGACAAAGTCACCTCGGTCACGGATTCGCCGACCGTTGGCACTTTCATTTCAACGATACTCATATTGTCAGATTCGGTTTTTCAATTTTTTGCGGAGGCAAAATTAATGTATTCTTTGACAAATGCGTGTATCTCTACTAAGAACCTCGCTAAGGCGGGCATTGTTTGCCCCGATCAGGTTCCCCGGTAGCGAAAACGGTGGATTTGTCCTTTACCTCCTTTTCCTTCGTTGGCGACATACATGGTGCCGTCGGTATCAAAGCCGATGCCTTCGGGTTGCGGATGTACTTCCTTTTCCAGTTTTTCAATATGCAGGATCTGACCCCCGGGATCGACCACCATCAGCAATTTACCTACCGAAGAAGTGATGTAGTAATTTCCCGTAAGGGGATGAACCGCTATGCCGGAGGGACTAAAGACGAAACTGGATTTATCCAGACTGAAGTAATCCATCAGCTTTTCCAGCTTGCGGATCGCCGGACTGGTACCGAGGTAGGCCTGTACATCCTCCAGACTGATCAGCAATTCGGGGGTGCTGTCAATCTGCATGGTGCGAAGGTTGAAAGCATAAACGGCTTTTTTAAACTGTAATTCCTCCTCCTCGCCGGCAACGCCCTTGCAGGAAAGCAGAAGCCGCCCGGAAGCAGCTTCGTAGCCCAATCCTTCTACATCGTTTTTACCACTCAAAAACTGGTTGAATTTATCGACCTTCAAATGCCCTTCCCCCGCCTGCCGCACGCGATAAAGCGTACCACTACTCTTGATCACGAAAATATCGTTGCCCACGACTTCCACGCCTTCATAGTCTCCGTCCTTCCAGAAATCCAGATCCCGCTCTACCTCTCCGTCATCCTTATTAATGTAAAAGATCGTTCCATCCTCGTCCTGCACGGCGATAAGATACTTCCCGTCAGGGGTGAGGCCAAGGCCGGAGATTTCAACCAGCTCATCGGGCATTTTAAAGGTCTGATCAGATGCTTCCAGATCGTAACGGAAATCAAAATCGGGGAACTCCGCTTTTTTCTGAGGATGGTCACTGCCGCAGGCAAAGAACAGAAGAACAAAAAGGGACAAGAGGCTGCTATTCATATAACAAATTTTCATCGCTCTTAAATCAAACATAATCCTTTTTAGGCCAGAGCGTTAAAAATATAAAAAATAATGAAATCAGAGCTACTTCTTCTTTTTCTTCTTCGTTTTGATGGTGGTAGGACGTTTTTTGGCCGGTCGCAGAATAAAGTACAACCCGATCAGTACGAAGGGGATGCTCAGCAATTGTCCGGTGCTCAGGGCATTGCCGAATGCAGTTTCGAAACCTCCCTGACTGGATTTAAAAAACTCGAGGAAAAAGCGGGCCGCGAACAACAGCGCCAGGAACATGCCGAAGATGTATCCCGGTTTCTGGCGCATATCGGTTTTCCAGTAGATGCGGTACAGAATGAAAAAGATGATGACATAAGAAATGGCCTCGTAAATCTGGACCGGATGGCGGGGCGTTCCCGGATCAACGCGTTCGAAAACAAAAGCCCAGGCCACATCAGCCGGTTTGCCGAGGATCTCGGAATTCATCAGGTTGCCGAGCCGGATGAAAGCACCGGCCAGGGCCGTAGGCACTACGACCTTGTCAAGAATCCACAGAATGGAGCGCGTGGTTACCAGACGCGAGAATATCCAAAGCGCCAGAATAATGCCGATGGCGCCGCCGTGGCTGGCCAGTCCTCCTTCCCAGATTTTAATAATATCGCCGGGATGCTGCGAATAATAGTCCCAATCGTAAAAAAACACATGCCCCAGCCGGGCCCCGATAACAGCGCCCAGCACAATGTAGATAAAGGCCTTGTCCAGCCATTCTTCGGGGGCGTTGTCCTCTTCGAACATCTTTTTAACGATGAACAGGCCTACGAGAAACCCGGAGGCGAACAAGAGCCCGTACCAGCGCAGCGTAATCGGCCCGATACTGACGATCTCCGGGGAAACATTCCAGTTGATATAGTTCAAGATGAGTTCCATATGATGAAAGGTGGTGATGAATTTTCCCCAAACTTAGCATAGTTTCCTCAATTACGAGGGATGAAAGACCTATTTTCATTCAGATGAATTTTCTGCTATATTTGTTTTTCCCCTTCCAAGCAGGGTGACAAGGCATAAAAATTTGTCCGCAAAATCATACCAAACGCTTACTTATGGCTGAAATCGACCCTTCCCAACCCGTTTTAGTTACCGGCGCATCCGGATACATCGCTTCCTGGATCGTCAAATACCTGCTCGAAGCGGGCCATACGGTGCATGGCACGGTACGGGATAAAGAGAAATCCTTCAAGGTGCAACACCTGCTGGACATCGCGGAAAACACCCGGGGACAACTCCGGCTCTTCGAAGCCGACCTGCTGAAGGAAGGTTCTTTCCAAGCGGGGATGAAAGGATGTGAACTGGTAATACATACCGCCTCTCCCTTCCAGGTTCAGGGGGTTAAAAACCCTCAAAAGGAACTGATAGAACCGGCGCTGCAAGGTACGCGTAATGTACTGAACACGGCCAACCAAACTCCAACGGTAAAACGCATTGTGCTCACCTCCAGTGTCGCCGCCGTTTACGGCGATGCCATCGAGCTGCAGGACAAAGCTTCAGGCGTATTCACGGAGGAAGACTGGAACGCCAGCAGCGATCTCAATCACCAACCCTATAATTATTCCAAAACGCTGGCGGAAAAAGAAGCCTGGGCTATGTCGGAAGAGCAGGAGCGCTGGGATCTCGTCGTGCTCAACCCTGCCTTCGTTCTCGGCCCCACGCTCAGCGAGCGCACCGATTCCACCAGCACCGAATTTGTGCTCAACCTGGTCAACGGACAATTCGCTGCCGGCGTGCCGGACCTCTATTTTGGCATCGTCGATGTGCGCGACGTCGCCCGCGCTCACCTAAAAGCAGGCTTCCGTCCAGAGGCAAACGACCGGCATATTCTCTCCAGCCGGGAGCTGAGCGTGGTGGAAATGGCTGATATGCTACGCGAAAAATACGATGGCAAGTACAAACTGCCAAGGGGTAAGCTGCCTACCTTTCTACTCTATCTTTTCGGCCCTTTCCAGGGTTTCGGCTGGGGCTATATCAACCGCAATGTGGGATACCCCATACGTTTTGACAACAGTTACAGCAAAAAAGACCTGGACATGGAATACCGGCCGGTGCGGGAAACGCTGTACGATCAGGTGGAGGAGTTCGAGGAGAAGGGGATGATTTAAGGCTGTTTGAGTTAGTTCGAGACTGTTCCTCCACCTGGGCAAAGGTCGGCTTTTTTCGTTTTTCCGACAGCCCGATAAGGTTGGGGTGGTTTAATTTGGTCCTATAAGGGTTCTGCGATAGTTCTGTCACCGGTAACCACCGGCCATTGTCGTTTATCGCTTCTGACTTCGCAGTTCCGACTCCGGGATGATTCCGCCGCCAATCTTTGCACTTCCCCCGACAACCATCGCCAAGCGAGGGCCCGACAACTGATTAATGGCTACCGGTAAAATTGGCTACAAAAAAGCCGGGTGACAGGCATGTATCCCGTCACCCGGTCTTCATGTCTTTTCTTTCATTTCATCAGGCGCGATTAAAGATCACCGCCTTGGTAACGTAAAGGTCGAGTTGTTGGTGTATGACGACCTGAGGTTCGGACAAGTTGTTCCACTTCATAATATCTTCGACGGAGCACTGAAATGCTTTAGCAAGTTGTTCGAGGTTTTGCCCCGATTCCACCACATGGGTATATTTGAAAGCATTTCTGGGAGCTGTATTTGAAGGATTTCGCTCCGCTGTTTCGTCGAGATAGTTCTTGGCGTCGGCAACGGCTTTGCTGGGCAGTACCAGGTAAACCCCCTTCCGGCTACGTGGCAGGGCGCCGCGCAGATAGGCGGGGTTCAGCTTGGAGATGATTCCGTAATTCAGGCCGGTGGCTTGTGCAATTTCGTTAAAACTTACATACTCATGTACCTCGAGTGTTCTGGTATCCTGCAGCTGCCGCTCCGGCATGCGTGGATGGATTCCATGCTCCGAGTAATAAGTCGCAATGTAAACAGCCGCCGTGAAGTAAGGCACGTAGCGCTGCGTTTCCTGGGGCAGATAACGCTTCACTTCAGCGAAATCTTTGCTTCCCGCATACTGAATCGCTTTCTGCACCCGTCCGATTCCGCCGTTGTAAGCGGCGAGCACAAGCGCCCAGTCACCGAAAACGTCGTGCAGGTCTGCCAGCATACGCACTGCCGCTTCAGTAGAGCGGTAGGGATCCCGGCGTTCATCGATATACTCGTTGATCGTCAATCCGTAGTGCCGCGCGGTGCTGTGCATAAACTGCCACATCCCGACGGCTCCAACGTGAGAGCTGACGCCCGGACGCATACCTGACTCGATAATCGGCAGGTACTTCAGTTCCATCGGCAAATTGTACAGGTGGAGATAGTGCTCAAAGATCGGAAAGTAGAGGACGGAACGTCCCATAATGATTTCCGTATCCCGACGACCGCCGGTGACGTACATCTTGATACGGTCGAGCACCAAATCAGAAGGTTGAACATCAAATGGTAGTATGATGCTCTCTAACCGGTTTTTCACAATTCCCTCCGTATGGACAGTCCAAACCTTTTCAGGTGAACTTGCATAACTGGGGGGATTGGGTGTTACCATAAGGCTACCGGTAGCCATTATGGCCATTAGTGTCCATGGGAATTTCATCGGTTTATGGTTTTGTTCATGGAAATAATAAAACAGGGCCGACTCCCTATTTATCTTTATTCTGGTCTCCGGTAAGACCATTTTGATTTTGCGTTGGTTTAACAACCCGACACTTCAAATGTTGCATGCCTCTCAAAGTCAGCCGCAAAAATAAAGGCTTTAACCTTAACTTGCAACTGCTTACGACAGCAAACCTGTTTTGCTCCGTAAAATGAGAAAAAACTAGTTCTCAGATGTGACCTGCAAAATATTCGAATATCTATTCATGCATGACGGTAAATTGGGTCATTGACCGATTGCACAAATAGTAATTTCGTTAAATCCCATGAACCTGGAAAGAGTAGAATAGAGTTTTAGGTGCTTTCCCAGAGGTGTTAATATAGAGTTAAAGTTAATAATTTTTTCGAAATATATCAAATCAGACTGGAATTTTCTACCATAAAAGTAGTAGAAAGTCATTTCTTCTTTTCAACCATCGTACCTTTCAGGCAGTTTTCAGGGTACTCAATCCCGGGAAGCCGATGTGTCCTCCGCCCTTAAATTAAATGAGCGAAAAATAGAAATATGCAAATCAATATTCTGGCTTTTGGCATCGCAAAAGAAATCATTCAGGGCAGTCAGCTTCAGCTGACGCTGGACAAGCCCGCTACAGTCGCCGACGTCAAAGAGGTGCTCTGCCGCCGCTTTCCTGAATTCGAACGGCTGGCCTCCCTTCGCATCGCTGTCAACAGCGAATATGCCAATGATGATCATGCGCTGGAGGAACAGGATGAGGTAGTGATTATTCCGCCGGTGAGTGGGGGGTAAATGGTCAGAAGAATCGCAAAATGAGCAGAAGCAGGGCTTATGCCAGGGGCCAAACTCACACCATCAGGAGGGCAGCTGCAGGCCAATGCAAGAAAGTTTAAATCAGCTCTTTATCCTTTCTTCTAGGATTTCAAGTATTTCCTTTTCTTTCGCTTCGGCCAGGGCAAGCAATTCCATTCCCTTTCCCAGGGCAGTAGCAGCGTAGGTTTGGTCTTCCAGCGCCCTGGCGTTGACCTGCACGTTGAGGAAAGCGCTGCGCGCGGCCGCGCGGGCGAAGAGGGCGCCCGAGGCTGCATCGGTGCCGGTAGCGGGTAGTCCCCGTTCTATCATTTGACGGAGGATGTCGAAGG
>CAZWDL010000023.1:0-72524 GCA_964632995.1 uncultured Saprospiraceae bacterium | reverse complement strand
GCGCCTCGATTGAGGAAAAAATCCCCTCTTCAAAATGCTAACTAACTTAATACACTGTGTACTAGTGCCTCGGGCATTAGGGATACGGTTGCGTGTCGCCTTTCTGCGCGCCTGTCCCGACCGCAGCATAGGGGAATGCAAGCCTGGCAACCATTATGGCTTCTCACGACGAAGAACCCACGAATAACAGGGGTTAAGGACGCTGCTCCGGCTTTAATTTTTTATACGCGCTAACACCGGCTTTTTATAAAAAAGATACTATCTTTGCAACGCTTTTGACAAAAGGGGTGTTACAAGTCTTCCAAAAGAGCCGACGGAGCTCTTTTATTTGAAATATTATCTGCGGGTGTGGCGGAATTGGTAGACGCGCTAGACTTAGGATCTAGTGCCGCAAGGCGTGGGGGTTCGAGTCCCTCCACCCGCACTAAACGGCTTTGGTTCTCATTTGCGGGAAGCGACGAGAAGTTTATCCCGACGTAGGAAAACCTGGAAGCATCGCAACCTCAGCTTTTCTTAACCGGGAAGTCTCTCCACCCGCACCTATACTGCAAGACGGCTTTTAATTGAGCAAACAGAGACCGTTTTTTGTTTATTGACCGGAATTCAGGATGGAGGAACAGATTCCGGTTTTTCCTGTGAAGCTGCGGAAATCTATATATTCCCATCTGTTTTTTTTTCGAAATTAAACCAATCCAAATCATAAATTATGTCCAACGTTGTCAGAGAAGATGTTGACAATTTAACCGCTGTATTGACGGTGACGCTGGAAAAGAAGGATTACGAACCGAAATACAAGTCGGAACTCGATAAATACCGCCAGCAATCCAATATGAAGGGTTTTCGTAAAGGAAGGACCCCAATGAGCATGATCCGCAAGATGTACGGGCTGCCAGTATTGTCGGAAGTAGTCAATGATATGCTACAGCGCAAGCTGTTTGATTACCTGCAAGAAGAAAATATCGACATTCTTGGCCAGCCCCTGCCTTCGAAAGACCAGGAACTGATCGATTTTGATGTCAAAAACCTGAAGGATTACACCTTCAAGTTCGATATCGGTCTCAGCCCCGAGGTTGAAGTGGAGGGCGTATCGGAAGAAGCCACCTATCAGAAATACACTGTGGAAGTTTCCGATGAGATGATCGACGAGGAAATAGAACGGATGCGCAAACAGCAAGGAGAACGGATCTTTTCCGAAGAGGACATACAGGAAGGCGACCTGCTCAGGCTCCATGTCGTGGAACTCGAAAACGGAGAACCCAAGGAAGAGGGAGTGGAAAACAGCTTCAGCATCCTGGTCGATAACATCGCCAGCGAAACCTTGAAAGAAGAGGTCCTCACCGGCAAGCAAGGCGACACGCTGCGCTTCAACATCTTCGAACTGGAAAAAAACGCCGATGAAGCATTCGTCCGTAAACACTTACTCGAACTGGAGGAAGAAGACGAGCGCGAGATCAACCCCGAATTTGAAGCGACGATTGAGGAGGTCAGCCGCGTTGAGCCGGCCGAGCTCGATCAGGCCTTTTTTGATAACACCTTCGGCGAAGGCGAAGTGAGCAGCGAAGAAGAAGCCAGAGCGAAAATCCGCGAAAATATCGTCGCTCGTTTCGAGAATCAGGCAGGCGCCCTGCTCTTCCGCGATATCCAGGAAAAATTGATGGAAGAAAATGAACTGCCCCTGCCCGACGACTTTCTCAAGCGCTGGCTGAAAGCTTCCAACGAAGAAGTTCCGGAAGAGGAAATTGAAAAACAATACGAGGGTTTTGCCAAAAACCTTACCTGGACGCTCATCCGCAATAAGCTGGTCAAGCGCTTCGAACTGGAAGTCGGCCAGCAGGAAATCACAGAATACTTCAAAGACCGGGTCCGGGGTTATTTCGGTGGGCAGGCCGATGAGAACCTGCTCAATAGTATGGCCATGCGCCTGATGGAAGACCGCAAGCAACTCGAATCAGCTTACGAAGATATCATCACTGACAAAGTCGCCGAAGCTATCGAAGACCACGTCACGATAGAACCTAACCCCATCACTGTCGAAGCATTCGAAGAGGTCATGCAGCAAGCGCAGGCCGAAGCCGAGGCACAACGCAACCCGGCAGTGCAGGAAGAGGAGGAGTAGCGACTGAGCAGTCATACGCTTAGGGATCAGAGAATGAAAGGAAAAACAGGAGGCTTCACCGGGTGAAAACCTCCTGTTCCTGTTTCCGGAAGCTGGGAAGGAAGCCGGCGCCTGGACAGCAGTCCTCGCATCTCGCGCTTTCTCAGGAAAATTTTCAATGTATTCAACCCCTTTACAGGCTAGTTGTTATTATGTTTGATATTTGCGAAACCGGCCAGGACGGTTCTGAAAAACAGGAACACAAAGTGGTATTTCCGTATCGGAGCAGATTCCCAGTAGGCCCACGCATTTTTAAGACCAAACTAAAATTTTGAAAAACCATGTTTCACAAAGACGAGTTCATGAAGTATGCTACCAGGCACCTTGGTATGAGTAGCATGCACCTGGAAAAGTACGCGGAAAAAACAGCCCCTACCGTTCCTAATATTCACGCATTTACCCCTAATGTTATCGAAGAGCGCCAGATGAATATTGTCGGTCTGGATGTCTTCTCCCGTTTGATGATGGACCGCATTATCTTCCTGGGCGTACCGATCAACGACTACGTCGCCAACGTGGTGCAGGCGCAACTGCTCTTCCTGGAATCCACGGATCCCAAGCGCGATGTGCAAATGTTCATCAACAGCCCCGGCGGCTCGGTTATCTCCGGGCTGGGCATTTATGACACCATGCAGTACGTATCGCCTGATATCGGCACCATCTGTACAGGGCTGGCCGCCTCCATGGGCGCCGTGCTGCTGGCTGCCGGCACCAAAGGCAAGCGCACCTGTCTGCATCACAGCCGCGTGATGATCCACCAGCCGCTGGGCGGCATGCAGGGGCAGGTCACCGAAATGGAGATCTACTACGAACTCATTAAGGAACAGCAAAAAGCGCTGTACGAAATCCTGGCCGAACATTCCGGTCAGCCTTATGACAGAATTGAAGAAGACTGCGACCGCGATAACTGGATGAAAGCTAAGGAGGCCAAAGAATACGGCCTCGTCGACGAAGTCCTGGAGCGCAGCAGTGCGAAAAAAGAGGAATAAATCTTGCAGGTAAGGTGTTCGGAGTTCGACAAGTAAATGTTAAACTCTGAACTCCGTACATCTTTCCCTGGGCCCTTGCCCGAAAAAGTCCGTAATTTTGCGCCCACCTCACATAAGACGCCTTCTTTCGCACCGGTTGGCCTGGCAGAACACCAACACAGGCAGGCGTCCCTCAAAAACAACCGGGCGGTTTAAAGATCAAAAGAGAAATGATGCGACGAAGTAATAAGCAGAACTACCGATGCTCGTTTTGCGGAAGAGATAAAGCAGAGGCCCTCATCCTGATTGCCGGCATTGACGGGCACATCTGCGAAGTCTGTGTTGAGCAGGCCGGAGAAATCATCGAAGAAGAACTCTACGGCCGCAAACGGCCGGAGGATAAGAATGGAGACTTTCTGCTACCCGAGAATGTCACGCCCCATGAAATTAAAGGGCACCTCGATCAGTTCGTCATCGGACAAACCGAAGCTAAAAAATACCTCTCCGTTGCCGTCTATAACCACTACAAACGCCTGCGGCAACCCCGACAGGATGAAATAGAGATTGAAAAGTCGAACATCCTTTTCGTCGGCCACACCGGTACGGGAAAAACGCTGCTGGCGAAAACTATCGCCAAATTCCTCAATGTGCCCTTCGCCATCGTGGACGCCACCGTCTTCACTGAAGCCGGCTACGTCGGGGAAGATGTGGAAAGCATCCTCAGCCGCTTGTTGCAGGTGTGCAATTACGATGTCGAAGCCGCTGAACGCGGCATCGTCTACATCGATGAGCTCGATAAGATCGCCCGCAAAAGCGATAACCCCTCGATTACACGCGATGTGTCCGGGGAAGGTGTACAACAGGCACTGCTCAAAATGCTGGAAGGTACCGATGTCAGCGTGCCCCCTCAGGGCGGACGCAAACACCCCGAACAGAAGCTGGTCAAAGTCAATACCGAAAATATCCTCTTCATTTGCGGCGGCGCCTTTGATGGTATCGAGAAAAATATCGCCCGCAGGCTCAATACACAGGTCATCGGCTTTAAATCCGAGGACATTGAAGAGATCGACCGGGAGAATATCCTCCAGTATATTACCCATCAGGATCTGAAAAGCTACGGCCTCATCCCCGAACTCATCGGCCGCATGCCCGTGCTCACCTACCTGGACCCCCTCGATGTCGATGCCCTGAAACGCATCCTTATCGAGCCGAAGAACTCGCTGATGCGCCAGTATCAAAAACTCTTTGAACTGGAGGGTATTCAGCTGTCCTTCAGCGAGGACGCCATCGAGTACATCGCACAAAAGGCCCTCGATTTCAAGCTGGGTGCCCGCGGTCTGCGCTCCATTTGCGAAGCGATCATGACCGATGCTATGTTCGATCTGCCTTCCAAAAAAGGAAGTGTCAAAACTTACGAAATTACCGCCGACTACGCCGCCAAAAAACTCAGCCGCTCCAAACTCAGCAAACTTAAAGCGGCATAAGCACGTATCCCGGCCGGATATTATTTTAAGACCTTTCACCGAAAACTCCTTGTAGATTTAAAATTCTGCAAGGAGTTTTTATTTTTTTATTATCTTAACTGTCGCCAAAAAGGTCATTCACCAAAAAAAATTCTGCTATATTCCCTGAACACCGAGACAAACTGTACTTTTAAACATTAAGTGTCTACACAACAAACATTGCATTAATCAAACAAAAAACATTACTTATGAATGCGATTCTAAGCATTGGCAAGTACCTGTACGCGATTCCTTTCGCTGTTTTCGGCGTTTTTCACTTTATGAATGCCCAGGGAATGGCCGGCATGGCCTTCGGCAGCACCTTTTTGGTGTATCTCACCGGCGTAGCTCTTATCGCCGCTACCATTAGTATACTCATCGGAAAACTTGACAAGCTCGCCGGTACACTACTGGCCCTCTTCCTACTGCTGACCGCCCTGCTGGTGCACCTGCCCGGCGCTATGGACGGTGACCAGTCTTCCATGAGTAGCATGCTCAAAGACCTTGCCCTAGCCGGCGCCGCCATGATGTACGCTCGCAGCGCTTCGAAAGACCCCGCCGTTATCGGCTGATTTGCATAAAGCCCTAACCCAAACGATAGACTTACCTGGGAGCACCCGTGAGGCCTCACGGGTGCTTTCTATACGACTTCCTCCTGACTTTCTATCTCCCCCGGTAATCAGTACCTTTGCTTCTGCAAACATAACTGCTACCTTCACCATGCGCTACTTTGCAGAAATTGCTTACAACGGCGCCGCATATCACGGCTGGCAGCGACAGCCCGGGCAGATCAGCGTGCAGCAGGTCATCGAGGAAACGCTCTCCTTAATACTGCGGCAATCCATCCAAGTAGTCGGCTGTGGCCGTACCGACACCGGTGTGCACGCCAGCCAGTATTTCCTGCATTTCGATTACGAGGGCGACTTCCCCCGGAATTTCCTGCACCGCTTAAATAAAGTTTTACCCCGGGATATCGTTTTCTACACGATTTCAAAAGTAGCGTCCGGGGCCCACGCCCGCTTCGACGCCACGCGCCGCAGCTATGCCTATTACCTCAGCTTCCGCAAGGATCCTTTCCGCCAACAGACCGTCACCTACTATCCCTATCCCCAGCGTCCCGATTTCAATCGCATGCAGGCTGCTGCCCAACTGCTGCTCCAATACGAGGCGTTCTACACCTTTTGCCGCAGCAATACCGACGCCAAAACCATGCGTTGCGATCTCACCCGCGCCGAGTGGGAACAGGTGGACCTACACAATCTGATCTTCCACATCTCCGCCGATCGCTTCCTGCGGGGCATGGTGCGCCTTATCGTAGGCATGTGCATCAATGTAGGTACGGGAGCAATTGAATTGGATACCGTACGGCAGGCGCTTAACCAGCAGAAGCTGCTGCAACGGGCGGAAAGTGCGCCACCGGAGGGGTTGTACTTGTGTGAGGTCCGGTATAAAGGGATCGAAGGATTAAAAGATAGTGGAATGGAATAATGGAAAAAAGCCCGGGAATCCGGATTAAATAATCCCCAGTACCCGCTTATTCCGCCGAACCCGGTAGTACCTATTCGGCAGCGCTCCGAAAGCGCGCGCCAGTTTATTTGCTTCCTCCGTATTGAAGTCGAGGACCAGGGGGCGGTTGCCGTGCGAGCGGATCAGCATATTGAAAAGAAAAGGCAGGGCGTGAACCTTTGCGCCGGCCGGCGATTGCAGCGGTGTCAGGCTCATGACCTTACCGTGGCTGTAGATGTAAAAATTGACAGCCACCAACTCTCCGTCGGGCAGGTAGGCACCTACGGCATAGCCCCAGCCCCGGTGCAGCACGTTGTACATGATGCGCTGAAGGGTGTGAAAATTGCGCTCCTTATTCCGGTCCGTAGTGTGCTGCCGGTAAAAAGCGGCGATGGTCTCCGGCTTTAAACTAGTCGTAGTGACAATGCCGGCATCTTCTGCAATTTCCAACTGCTTTTTCATCTCATCTGAAAAGCCTTCCGATAGTATCTCGTACGGATTATTGAGCAGCAACTGATGATTGATGTACTCCTCCTTTTTGAAATCCAGCGCTTCCGGCGGCTGATTCTGTTCATTGAGATTGATATCTATCAGCCGGAATTCATCGGGGATGGCTTCCAGAAAATGCCGCAGCCTTGCCTGTGAGAGTACGTTAATGCTGTAAACCCCCATCGCCCGCATCAGCTCCGGCTGGTATAACTCCCGCTGCCCCAGCCAGCCCTCACGCCAGACCAATGGGAAGACGGATTCGTAATCGCCCTCCACCAGCGCATCCCAGTGCTTCCCGACAAAGTCGAGATACCACATGTAGCCGAATATGTTGCCGTTGTTGGCGTAGTGCACGCAGCTGTTCCACTTCACCTTGTCAATGTCTTTCCCCTCGATATAGCGTATGTCCATGAACGTAGTACTTGTCCGTTGTAGTTGTATTGACTATCCCAGTACTAACAAGTAAGGAGGAGAAGGGTTTTCAGGCTCTGCTAAAAGCGTACTGATTCCCCATAAGTCGGCTTGGACCCACTTTTTCCGCGCCCTAGGGCGCCGGGACGAATAAGCTTTCCGCTTTCCCACTTCCGACTTCCGCTTTCCGACTTCCACTTTCCGACTTCCGACTTCCGACTTCCGCTTTCCGACTTCCGACTTCCGCTTTCCGACTTCCGACTTCCGACTTCCACTTTGCCTCACTTCCCAAAGCGGTACTTCAACTTCGCCCCGCCGTACCCATTTATTGGCAGGCCGGGGTATAAATAGCGCGGCGCCGCGCCGCCGAAGGAAGCGGCGTTGATCTGCACCATAGAAGCGTATTTTTCGTCCCAGAGGTTATTGAGCCCCGCGTAGAGATCGAGGCCGAAGCGGCGACCGATATCGGTTCGATAGCCCAGGCGGAGGTTCATCACCTGGTAGGCGTCCGTGAAAGTCGTATTAGCGTCGTTAAGCGGGAAGGCATCGACGAATTCGTAGGTGAGATAGCCGTAGAGGCCGAACTCCGTATTCAGGTCGATCCCGGCGTTGACGTGGTGGGGTGGCTGTCCGGTCAGTTGATTGCCGCTGAAGTCGTCTTCGCCGTCGACAAAATCCTCAAAGGTATAGTTGGCTTTGGTCCAGCTGCCCCACAGTTCGAGACAGTCATTGAGGCGGTAGCGCAACAGCATTTCCAGACCGCGGTGCCGGGTCTGGCCGGCGTTGATACCGACGAATTGATCCTCGGCGGTACGGCGGGCGACCAGCAGGTCGCGGATATTCATAGTGTACCAGGTGAATTCAAAGGTGATGCGATCCAGCAGGTAGTCGGTGCGCAGCCCCAGCTCGTAATTCCAGCCTTTTTCGGGTTGTATGCTTTTATTAAGGGAGCCGTCGGGGTTCAGCGTTTCCTCCAGCGTAGGCGGGGAGAAGCCGTGGCTAATGGTAGTGAAGGCCATGATGCGCGACATGAGATAAAAGCCGAGACCGACGCGGGGTGAAACGACGAGGTCGAAATCCTGTGTGCCCGATTGGTTGATACCGTCCTGTCGGTATTGATCCGTCAGGTTGTACCGCGTATCATTGACGTTGACGCCGGCGGTGAGGAAGAGGCTCTTGGTAATGTCGTAGTTGGCTTCCGCAAAAATGTTGTAGTACTGGCGGATCTCTTCGTTGTCACTCAGCAGGGTATCCAGCTGCGCATTATCGTCGATCTCGTTGGTTTGCCAGTCGTAGCGCTCGTTGAAGAACTCGACGCCGAGCGTCAGGTTGGGGCGTTGCCGTTTGTAGGTATTACGATACTCCAGGGTGCTGCGGAACCCCACCGTCCGGCTGTCTTCCCGTAGTATATTGAAAGGACGGGGTTCGTAGTTGTTTTGGTGAGTAGTGAACAGGCTGGTGACGTTGCTCAGCGTTTTGCCGTAGGGCTCACGTACAAAATCGTGGCGGTGGGACAAGCCGACCAGCACCTTATTATTATCCTCAAACCCCTCTATAGCCGCCCAGTTCGGCGCCGCCATCCGGGGGTTGTTCTCAAAATCTTCCCGGTTGATGGAACTGGGGATGAAGGCTTTGAGGGAAGTAAAATTGGCGATAAAGCTCGTCACATCGCGCTTGCCGGCTCTGATGCGGCCGTAGGCAGTCAGCGCTTCACGATCGTACTGATTGTTTTCCCGGTAGCCGTCGCTATGGGTACGGTTGTAGTTGAGGTAGAGATTGGCGCTTTTATCCGGGCTGACGTAATCGATGTCGGCTACGCCGCGAAACAGGCCGTAGGATCCGCCCGTGGTGGTAAGGGAAGCGGTAGACTGCCGGTCGGGCCGGTCCTTGATCGTATGCAGATGGATCATGCCGCCCAGCCCGGCGCCATAGGTGCTGGCCGTGGGTCCTTTCCAGACGGTGACCTCGTCAATAATGCTCAGGTCGAGATCCTCGATGGTAGTCTCCCCCACTCCGCTGGTCAGCGGGATGTCGTCGAGGTAAGCCCGGATTTTGGCGGTGGCGAAAGGCGAGCGGTTGCCGACCCCACGGATGGTGATGCGGTTGGTATTAAGGGCGCCGCTTTGCATGTAAACGCCGGTAACACGATTTAGCGCAGGTTGGATGCTCGTTTCATTATCGCGTTCCAGCGCCTGCGGCGGAATTTTCATCATGGGAGCGGGCGTGCGCATCTCCACCGGCGAAGGCCGGGCGGTGACGACGGCCGTCTCCAGGGTTGTCTTCAGCGGCGACAACTTGATGAGCAGGTTGTCGCCGTCCTCAAAATTGGTAATCGTATGTTGCTTATACCCGATGAAAGAAACGCGGATCTCCTCGGCGTAGGTACGCAGGTTGAACTTGCCGTAGGCATCGGTGTAGGTGCCTTCACCGCTGCCTATGCCCCGTACGGTGGCGCCGGTAACCGGCTCGCCGGTGTCAATATCCACTACTTTCCCCTGTACGCGAATTTGGGCGCTCAGGGTGAAGGTGCTTATTGCAAAAAGGAACAAAATCGAGAGTGTCCGCATGTATGGTCATTTATGCTTGTGTCAGCTGGTTTGGAACTTGTCAATTCTCTCTCCTGAGCGTTCTGGGCAGCTGTCTAAAAAAACATGCTCAGCAGGAAACTCAGCGCTGCAAAAATAGAATTATTTTTGCACTGCCGCCGGCCATTCAACTATCCGGACGGGTCTAATGTTTCTTGATGATAAAAACAGAACCATGAAAGTTTTACAATTCAAGACCAATATCAATTGCAATAATTGTGTACGTGCCGTCACCAACTTCCTGAACGATGTGGAAGGCGTCAAAAACTGGCAGGTGGATATCGATAACCCGGATAAAATTCTGACCGTGGAAGGGGAAGAAGTAACCGTCGAAGAGGTGATCGAAGCGGTGGAAGATGCCGGGTTTGACATTGAAAGAACCAAAGAAAATTAAACCCGGTAAGCACTTTCTCACCCAAGTTGACCGGACTGCCCGGAACGATCAAACAATCTCAAACTACTTTTTTTGCACCCCTTCTGGGGATATCAGAACGGCGAAAAACGGAACGCCCACACCTTCGAGGCGCATCAGGCAGAACAGCTGTTGCCTGAAGATGAAGCCTTACGACAAATCAACCGGAACCTGATGCACCGGGTAATCTGGGTTTTGGTGGTACTGCACAGTGCTTCGGAAGTTGGCGCCCAATCCCAGTATAAGTGGACATACTTCGGTCCTGCCTACGGAATGGGCATGTCCTTCAACAAGATGTTACAGGATCAGAAAGGATTTCTTTGGCTGGGCTCTACCAATGGCTTATACCGCTATGACGGCTACGATTTCACCTTCTTCAAAAAATACACAGCACGTCCCACGGGGCTTTCTTCTCACCGGCGCCAGGGGGCTATCTACCGGCTTCACGCCTCAACTCTACGCAGCGACCGGCTTTTTTCGACCTCCGGCAGCGGTGATGCCGCACCGCTGAGCCTATGGCAGCCGGCCGGCAATTCAAAAGAGCTACGGTTCTCTTCCACCAGGCTGCATCGCCTGCAATTAGACACTGAGGATCATCAATCTTATGAGTTGAAAATCTCCAGCAGCGTACCGGCACAAACGTCGCTGCGCTCCCGCATGCAAACGATTAATGCCGGCCAAAAGAGTAACCTGTGGATAACGCCCCTGGGTATGTCTCCCACTATTCAGATCAGAGGCAGTGATAACTACTTTTTCATAAGTGGAATAGAGCATTTCAATACCGCCGGCAATACCTCCCGCTATTTTTCCAGAATCTTTACACAAACCTATGGGAAGCCGCCCAGCGCCATGCGTTAAACAGTCGAACAGACTTTAGTTTTCCTGCTCGGATACTTTTCACCGCTAGTACACAGAGCACTAGTGCGCTGTTACTTAATTTTCAGCTTACTAATGCGCCGTTTCCACCTCGGCGTAGAGAGGAAACTGTTCCATAAATTCGTTGACCTCGTTTTTCGTACGCTTGAGGAGGGCCTCGTTATCGATATTGGAGAGGATGCCGTCCATCCAGTTGACAATCTCACGGCAATCCGTTTCCTTGAGGCCGCGTGTGGTGATAGCGGCAGCTCCTACGCGAATACCGGACGTCACGAAGGGCGACTGATCGTCGAAGGGCACCATATTTTTATTGAGCGTAATATCGGCCTTGACCAGCGTGTTTTCGGCGGCTTTCCCGGTGACGCCTTTAGAGCGCAGGTCGATCAGCATCAGGTGATTGTCAGTGCCTCCGCTGATGACTTTGTAGCTTTTTTCGAGAAAGGCATCGGCCATGGCGCGGGCGTTAGCGACTACCTGGCGAGCGTAATTTTTAAAAGAAGGCTGTATGGCCTCGCGAAAAGCTACGGCCTTGGCGGCGATGACGTGTTCAAGCGGGCCGCCCTGCATACCCGGGAAGACGCCGCTGTTGAGCACAGCGGACATTTTGATAGGGTTGCCCTTTTTTGTTTTACGCCCCCAAGGGTTTTCGAAGTCCTTGCCCATCAGGATGATGCCGCCGCGCGGGCCGCGGAGCGTCTTGTGGGTGGTGGAGGTGACGATGTGGCAGTGTTCCATAGGGCTGCGCAAGAGTCCCGCGGCGATAATTCCTGCCGGATGGGCGATATCGGCGAGCAGCAGTGCGCCAACCTCTTCGGCGATAGCGCGGAAGCGGGCGTAATCCCAATCGCGGGAATAAGCCGAGGCGCCGCAGATGATGAGTTTGGGCTGGACCTCGCGGGCTTTGGCCGCCACCTTGTCCATATCGATCAGACCTGTATCCTGCTCCACCCCATAGAAGTGTGCCTGGTAGGTTTTCCCAGAGAAATTGACCGGAGATCCGTGCGTGAGGTGACCGCCGTGAGAAAGATCAAAGCCCAGGATGCGATCTCCCGGCTGCAGACAAGCGAGGAAAACAGCTGCATTGGCCTGAGAGCCGGAATGAGGCTGCACATTGGCATACTCGGCGCCAAAGAGTTCGCACAATCTGTTTATAGCTAATTGTTCAATTTCATCGACCACTTCGCAGCCGCCGTAGTAGCGCCGCCCGGGATAGCCTTCGGCGTACTTATTGGTCAGCACACTGCCGGTGGCTTCCATGACGGCGGGGCTGGCAAAATTCTCAGAAGCGATGAGTTCCGCACCTTTCTGCTGACGCTGCAGTTCCTTTTGTATGAGGTTGAAAATTGCTGTATCTTTTGTCATTGAAACAGAATTGTGACGTTTTTAAGGTTGTGGTGAATTAAAGACAGCCGGAGCTGTTTGTGATTTGCAAAAATAAGTGTGGTGGGCAAGACTTTAAACAATGGAGTCTCTTTAATAGTCGTGATACTGTAAAATTCAACTTAAAGCCATACAAAGGTACAATAATTCTAATAAGAAACGCTTTCTTAGTAAAACCCATATTGTTCTGATCGCCGCTCCTTTTACATTCCAAAACAGTTTTGTAAAAATGAAAAGAATGAGCGAAAGGAGCTATTTACCTTTAAAAAAAAAATCCAACCATACTGGGTGATGCGGACTAATCCTCTGAAGTTAACGGCAACCGTTTTTTTTCTGTGCAGCCTGCTCCTTACGGCAGAGGCCCGCACCGGTCGCTTCCGTTGTATGTGGCGGGAAGATCCGGCCACCTCCATGGTGGTAGGCTGGGATCAAATAAGCGGAGGAGCCCCCGTTTTCTATTACGACACTGAGGATCACGGGCAGAACATCAACGCCTATCGGATGTCCATGCGTCCCGACCGGATTGTACCCGCGCGTGGAATGAATAACCATTTCGTCCGCTTAACCGGTCTTCGCCCCAACACCACTTACTTTTTTATCATCCGTGACAATGAAGGCGTGAGCCGCCGGCTTTCCTTTCGCACGGCCCCGGCCGACCCCGCCACGCGATTGTCCATCATTGCCGGTGGCGATTCGCGAAATTACCGGGATGCCCGGATCAATGCCAACGTACTGGTCAGCAAACTGCGTCCCAACTTCATTCTCTTCGGCGGTGACTTTACCGGTGGAGATACCGCTCCGGAATGGCGCGAGTGGCTGGACGACTGGCAGCACACTATAAGCAGTGACGGTCGCCTGTTTCCTATCGTCGTCGCCCGCGGCAATCACGAAATGTCCAGTGCTTCACTCATTGAAATTTTTGACATCCCAAATCCGGATGCTTACTACGGCTTCACTTTCGGCGGCAATCTGTTGCGCTTATATTCGCTCAATACGCTTATCGCTTCGGGAGGTAATCAGCGCGACTGGCTGGAACGGGACCTGCGCGCCAGCAGTGAGGTCACCTGGAAGGTGGCGCAGTACCACCATCCCATGCGGCCTCACACGGAAAAAAAGGCCGAAAAAGACGAGTTGGTCATCAACTGGGCCCCACTTTTTTACCAGTACGGGGTCAACATGGTGGTGGAGTGTGATGCCCATGTGGTGAAAAGTACCTGGCCCGTTCGTCCGTCTAATGAACCCGGAAGTTACGAAGGGTTTATTCGGGATGACGCCAAGGGCATCGTCTTTGTCGGCGAGGGCGGCTGGGGCGCCCCCTTGCGCAGCAACAACGACGATAAACCCTGGACCCGCAATTCCGGTAGTTTTAATCAGTTCAAGTGGATATTTGTTGACCAGAACAAAATTGAAGTACGCACCGTCAAGACAGACGTTTCCGCCGCCGTAAGAGAGGTAGACCCTCAAAATGTTTTCAAGCCACCAATCGGATTGGTACTCTGGACTCCCAGCAACGGAGATGTCGTGACAATCAATAAGCCGGGGACGGCGAGTTCCGCCATCACCGGTTCCAATCGGCCGGTCACCGAAGTCAGTGACCTGACAGCAACGCTCCTAAGCAATGGAGTGGTTTTACGCTGGTCGAGCAGCAATGAGCATCCTGCCATGGTTTACGAGATTCAGCGCTCTACCGACGGCGGCCAAAATTACAGCCCTATTGAAACCCGTCGTGCACAGGGCGGCGCCGAAAACTCTTACTCTTATCACGATGCCGGCAGTGTATCTATCCGCGGCGGCCTGGACTACCGGCTTAAGTGCGTGGCGCCCAACGCTCCGCCTACCTTTTTCAAGGTGCGTGTTTCCGCCCCTCCACTGCAAAACACTTCCATTTCCACCGCTGCTCCGGCGCCGGCCAAGATTATGCCGGAAACCAACTCCGGTGACCTGCGCGTTGTCTTCTCCTTACCCGGCCCGGCAAATGTCAGTTTTCGCCTGCTCAATCAGAACAGAAGGCAGCTCTTGCGAAAAGACTTTCCCGGCCTCTCCACCGGTCAGCAAATGAAAATTATTAACATCAAGCAATTGAACCGGGGCAACTACCTGCTGCTTATCGAAGCCAACAACAAAATCATAGAACAATACCAGGTGTTAAAACGCTTTTAATTTTACTTGCGTGAACAACCCAGCCTGTTTTTAGATTTACCCTCTAATATTGTGTGGCAACGCCACGCCTTCCGTTCTCCAAAGTTCTTCGTAGCTTTGGAGGCCAATAACCAAAAGCAGCTTCATGGTCAAGTCTATTGACACCATCAAAGGGCCTATTGAAAAGGAACTGAAGCAGTTCGAGTCGCGATTCCGGAAAGAGATGCGGAGCCCGGCTCCCCTTTTAGATAAAATAACCTTTTATATCGTTCGCCGCAAAGGCAAGCAGGTGCGCCCTATCTTTGTTTTTCTCTCCGCCAAACTTTGTGGAGAAATCGGGGATGCTACCTATACGGCCGCCTCGCTCGTGGAGCTACTGCATACCGCTACCCTGGTTCACGATGACGTGGTGGATGACTCCTACGAACGCCGGGGCTTCTTTTCCCTCAATGCGCTTTGGAAAAATAAAATCGCCGTACTGGTAGGCGATTATCTTTTCTCTCAGGGTATGCTGCTCGCACTCCGGCATCGGGAACACCGCCTCCTGGAAATCGTTTCCAGCGCCGTACAGGCAATGAGTGAAGGAGAATTGCTTCAAATTGAAAAAGCCCGCCGGCTGGATATAGAAGAAGACATCTATTACGAAATCATACGCCAAAAGACAGCATCCCTCATCGCCGCCGCCTGCTGCGCCGGCGCCTCTTCCACCACTCAAAATGAGGAACACATTGAACGCATGCGCCAGTTTGGCGAGAAGATCGGCATCGCTTTTCAGATCCGGGATGATTTGCTCGATTTTGGAACTGAGGATATCGGCAAACCCCGCGGCATCGATATCAAAGAAAAAAAATTGACCCTCCCCCTTATCTATGCGCTCGACCGCGCTCCCCGCGCGGAAAAACGCCGGATTATCAACAATATACGCCGCTATAGTGATCAGCCCGATAAAGTGCAGGAGGTTATTGAATTCGTACACCAGAGCGGCGGCCTGGAATACGCTCGCAAGGCGATGTACGACTACCGCAAGCAGGCCTTTGAGATTCTACATACTTTTCCCAATTCGCTGGTGCGCCAGTCGCTAGAGGAGCTGGTCCTCTTTGTCACGGAAAGAAAAAAATAAGTACCCGCATTATTTGTAGACTAATCTATTGCGCGTTGACCCACAGGTTAAACGCAGCTTCTTCTCTTTCAGGCTGGCTCGTCTCCCCGTCCGGTACTCGGTGCAGCGGGATCTTCGATTCCTGGCTGAGCTTCGGGGCTGTCCTCAAGCGCCTCGACGAGCAGTACCCGCTCATCTATGACTTCCACGATGCGTACGGGAGCCCCCCGGAGAAGCTCTCCACCGGCAGTAACGGCGTCCATTTCGTAAGGAGCGGCGCGCATATTGAGCTGTACTTTGCCAAAACCATTGCGATGAGGAGGGATAGACTGAAGTACCCGACCGGTACTTTCCAGGGCCCGGTCGGCCTCGAAGCGTGGATAGCGAAGTAAAGGAGCCAGGATCCACGGCAACATAGCGCCAAACAGACCGGCGACGAGAGCGCTAATTAAGATGACTTGAAGATTATCCGTAAGATAAGAGGTGAGAACACCCAGCCAACCAAAAAGCGTGAAGGCGGTAAGCACCGCTTTCGGTTCGGTTGGGCGAAGTCGCTTTTTTTTATTCCCCGAAACAGGCTCCTGATCTGAATCCCAGCCGAACAGGCTGACAAAAAGCAGGATGAATAACAGAATACTGGCGACGATAGCAAGGCTCCAGAATATCTGTTGAGTTACTTCCAGTTCTATCCACCAGGTTGAAAATAAAATCATTTGTGTATCTGCTTGGATTTAATGTCCTTCAACTCAATTCTCCGGTCTGCCGCTAATAAGAATGCAATTCCGAGGACCTCCCCTAAAATTAAAACAGTTTCCGTACTAAAAAGAATGGCTTCGACAAAGCGGGAAAACTTTTCGGCAAACTACAGTACTTTACCAACAGAACGGGAATATCGCATAGCTGAATGGAAAAGGTAAAAGCGTATTGATCTCTCGGAACATGAGTAAAATGTCTTACCTTTGCGTCAAATCGCTAAATGTCTGAGACAACATGGTTGATGTAAAATTATTTTCAGGAACCACCTCCCAGTATCTGGCTGAAAAGATCGCGGACTTCTACGGTGACACGCTTGGTGATATAAATGTTCACCGCTTTAGTGACGGAGAAATGCAGCCCGTCATTAACGAATCGGTCCGGGGAGCTTATGTCTTCTTCATACAGTCGACCTATCCACCCACCGAAAACCTGATGGAACTACTGCTCATGATAGACGCTGCCAAACGGGCCTCCGCCGGCTATATTACAGCGGTCATTCCCTATTTCGGCTATGCCCGTCAGGACAGGAAGGATAAACCGCGGGTCCCGATTTCTTCCAAGCTCATCGCCAATCTGCTGGAGGCAGCCGGCGCCGACCGCATTATGACCATGGATTTCCACGCCCCCCAAATTCAGGGTTTCTTCGACATACCGGTTGATCACCTTAAAAGTGAAGCGATCTATATCCCCTACCTGCTGGAGCAGGATCTGTCGAATGTGATTTTTGCTTCTCCTGATGTAGGTGGCACCAAGCGGGCACGCGTGTATTCGAAGCATTTTGAACGCAACCTGGTCATTTGCGACAAATACCGAAAGCGGGCTAATGAAATAGCCGAAATGACAGTCATCGGAGACGTTACCGATGGCGACGTCATCCTCGTTGACGACCTGGTAGATACCGCCGGAACACTTTGCCGGGCAGCAGGAATCCTCATGGAGAAAGGCGCGCGCAGTGTGCGCGCACTCTGTACGCACCCGGTACTCTCCGGCAATGCTTACGAAAACATAGAAAACTCCCTGTTGCAGGAGGTCATCGTTTGTGATACCATTCCGCTCAAGCAAAAAGCCTCGAAAATCAAGGTATTGTCTACCGCCAAATTATTTGCCCGTGCTATCCGGAACACCCACGAACACCGCTCAATATCCGCATTGTTTGTAGAAGGATGACAAAAATATGAACTTTGCCGGCTAAAGGTTTCTCTTTTTTCACTAAAAAAGCTTATCTTTGCGTGCCGTTTATGGCTCGTAATATCGGGGTTAAGCGCCTCTGAGCCAACTCGATAGCAAACGTTAAAGAAAAAACAACCATGAAAATAGTTGCTGTAGAAGGACAAGTAAGGTCCGATTTGGGTAAGAAAGCAACCAAAGCGGTAAGAAACGCCGGATTGATTCCCTGCGTGCTGTACGGCGGTGGCGAAGCGATTCACTTCACCACCACGGAAAAGAATGTGAAAGATATTGTTTTCACGGCAGATTTCCACGCGGCCGAAATTTCCGTGAATGGAGAAAAGCACCGCTGTATTTTAAAAGATATTCAATGGCATCCGGTCACGGAAGAGATCCTGCACATTGACTTTCTGAAAATGACGACCGGCGTACCGATCAAGGTCGAATTGCCGGTTCGCTTTACCGGAGTTTCTCCCGGTGTAAAAAACGGCGGCCGTCTGATCAAGAACATCCGCAAGGTTAAAGTGAAGTCACTACCGGAAAACCTCGTTGACCAGCTGCTTCTGGATATCTCCGAGATGGATATGGGTGACGCTATCCGGATTCGCGACCTGCAACAAATTGAAAATCTTGAAATTCTCGATTCCCCCAGCCGAACGGTTGCTACGGTACAGGTGCCGCGGGCGCTGAAAACGGTCACCGTCGCCGAAGAAGAGGCCGGTGTTCCGGAAGGAGAAGAAGAAGCCGAAACGGCCGAAGAGGGTGGAATGGAAAGCGCTCCGCCTGAAGAATAACAGCTATCGGGAACGCTTGTCATCTTTTTGCTACAAAGAAAGGGGCAGTTCACTACGGGTGAGCTGCCCCTTTGTCGCAATCTTACCGTTCACTCCTCCACCCGAAACTCGAAGGCAAGCACCATCTTACCGTTTTCGACGCCGAGCTCGAGTTTTTTCACATGGCGCCGGATCAGGTTGGGCAATTTATCCACAGGAATGCCAGAGCCCGAGGAAGCGGGAGCAGTCGAAGAAGGCGCCGAAGCACCCGGTTCCGGTGTGCTGCCGGCGCGCAGCCATTCCTCAATAAGCTCGTTGAGAAAAGCCGGATCCACAGGTATTTTCCCACTGACTTTCATCCCCTTCAGATCGCGCAAATTGTTATCCAGCAGATGTTTGATGAGTTCTTCCATGGGTAAGGTAAAGATTTTGACAAAAACGTTTAAGCAGGCTGTTCAGGCGCTCGCCCGCACTTTAATCAGGAGCCGGCCGGCCTGGCCCTCCACCCGTACCTGCTCTAGTTGTCCGGCAAACATTTCCAGTCCCTGTTCGCGAAGTACGGGACCGAGGTCGATGGTAAGAATGTCCTGTTCAAGGGAGATATCCCCGGGAACGGTCCTCGAAATGAGATTTTCGAACCAGTGAATGAACTTCTTTTCCAGGCCGCTGAGACCGTCGCGAATGCGAAGTTGCATCCGGGGGGAGGGAGAAAGCGATACTTCCCGGTTAATCAAAAAGTGTACCTGCCGGCGAACCGGCACCTTGATACCAAAGAGCTTGGTCGAAACCTTAGCTTTAGCATCAACGACGAGGGTATCTTCGCCGGGCAACAGAATCTGGAGATGCTCCAGGGTTTCCATCGATCTGGCTTTCTCGTTGGCCAGGCGGTTAAGCAGAGCTTCCGACAGGGGGATTTCGGCATCGAGACGGGCGCCCGCCATACCTTGCAGGCCCTTATTTTTTACAATATCCAGCAGTCTTTGTGCGGAAGACATGGCGAGTTATTTTACGTAAGAAATTCATCTCTCTTAACTGCAAGATAAGGATTACTGTTTAATTTGACCGGAATATTCTCCAGCCGGCAGTCAGTAGTAGCCCGGAGGGACTGGACTCAATCAGGCCACTACGCTACTATCACTCGGCCCAGCATCCAGTATCAAGCCCGCCCCTCATTGTCCCGGGTCGGATAAACCCTGTGGAATTTGCAAAGCGACTATTCCACGGGGTAAACATCCAGCATCCAGAACCTCCCTCAATCCTCGAACAACTTGCCTTGCCCCTTATCTCCCAGATCAAATTCGATACTGTCGCCGGCCTTGAGCTTTTGGTCCGTTTTGGTATTACTTACTTTTTTTTTACCGTCGGGTTTCTTTTTCTTTTCCTTGGGGTTGACGCTACTTAGCTTGTATTCGGTCAGCTTATTACCGATAGCGCGCCAACCTTTGACATCGATATATTCGGCAATATCCACCTCCTCTTCTTCGGTTTTGTTCTTTACGCGATACTTGTAGTCTACCTCTGTTTTTTCCTCGCCGACGCTTACGTAGAGCAGCTGCGTGCGCCGGTGTTCGGTCAGGAAGGGGAAACGCTGGTTGGTTGAAGTCGTCTCTACCTGGAAGCGTTTGACCATCGTCCAGCCGCGCTCGCCTTCGTAGTAAATAACATTGATTACCGATTCGGGATCAAATTTATCAATATGCATCAACTCCTTCGGATCGAAACGCTTGCTGAAGTCCAACTCGACCACCTCATAAGAGCCTTCCTTATAGACGGCCAGCATACAGTCACCGGTATCGTAGGCGCCGAGGTATTTCCCCCGTTCGTCGGTATTGAGGCGACCGCTGGCTTCATCCATCCATACTTTCAGGGCGCCAAGGGTAGATTTACCGACTTCCTGGAGCGACACTTTCCGGACTGGGTACTTAGTCAGGATATTGCCCTTCGCACTGCGTCCCTTAATGTCGAGCTCTCCAAAATCGAAATCGAACTGCTTGTTACGGGCGCGGCAGCCCGGGGTCAGTTGTACTTGTACGATTTCGGCTTCACCGTTGGGGTTGACGCTGAAATAATGCACTTTCGAACCTTTGGCGCCGGTAGTCAGGTCGTATTCCCGGTCACGCACGATCGCCTTGACGTTAAAACGCTTGACGTAAGAACGTCCGCTTTTACCATCGACGTAGGCCATATTATAAGTGGTGCGTTCATCGCCCCGTTTCCATACATCGACGTGGATAATGTTTTTGCCGACAAAGACTTTATCCTCGATTTTGGTTACCTGGAAATTCCCATCGGCCCGGAAGATGATAATATCATCGATGTCCGAGCAATCGGTGACGAACTCGTCCTTTTTCAATCCTGAGCCGATGAAGCCTTCTTTGCGGTTGACGTACAGTTTGACATTATTGGCGGCTACTTCCGCGCGCTGAATGGTTTCGAAAGAAGTGATCTCGGTCTTTCGCTCTTTTCCTTTGCCGTATTTTTCCAGCAGGCCTTGGAAGTAAGCAACGGCGTAGTCCGTCAAGTTAGCCAGATCGTGCTTGACCTGTTCGAGTTCGGATTCCAACTCGGCAATTTTTTCATCCGCCTTGAAGGTATTGTATTTGGAGATCCGTTTAATCTTGATTTCGGTGAGTTTGATGAGGTCCTCCTCTGTAATATCCCGGATCAGGAGCAGCCGCTTATCTCCTTTTTTGGCTTTTTCACCGGGGGCGATCACGTACTTGCGCAGTCCGGCATCGATGGTTTTCAGGACGGCCTCCCAGGTTTCGGCCTCCTCGATGTCTCGGTATATCCGTTGCTCGATGAATATTTTTTCCAGGCTGGCGAAGTGCAGCTTTTCCTCCAGTTCCCGCTGGCGAATCTGCAGCTCCAGCCGGAGTAATTCCTTGGTGCTGTTGGTACAGATCTCGAGGATTTCGGCGACAGAAAGGAAGTGCGGCCGCTCGTCGATAATAACGCAGGCATTGGGAGAGATCGACACTTCACAATGAGTAAAGGCATAGAGGGCATCGACGGTCAGTTCAGGAGAGACGCCATTGGCCAGTTCGATGAGCACTTCCACCAATTCGGCGGTATTATCGGTAACCCTTTTGATCTTGATCTTCCCCTTGTCATTCGCTTTAAGGATAGAGTCAATCAGGGAGGAGGTGGTCACGCCGTAGGGCAGCTCGCGGACGGCCAGGGTGTTTTTGTCAACCTGTTCGATCTGGGCCCGCACCTTCACGCGCCCGCCGCGTTTTCCGGAATTATAATCGCTTACATCGATCATTCCTCCCGTTTGAAAATCGGGATAGATCTTTGCTGTTTTTCCCTGCAGCAACTTGATGGAAGCCTTGATCAGTTCGATAAAGTTATGCGGCAGGATGCGGGTGGAGAGGCCCACAGCAATACCTTCGGCGCCCTGTGCCAGCAGGAGCGGGAATTTGACCGGCAGGGTGACCGGCTCTCGCTTGCGGCCGTCATAGGAAAGTTGCCAGTTGGTTGTTTGTGGATTAAAGGCAACGTCCAGTGCGAACTTCGTCAGGCGGGCTTCGATATAACGCGGTGCGGCGGAGGAATCTCCGGTACGCACATCCCCCCAGTTTCCTTGTGGGTCAATCAACAATTCTTTCTGCCCCATATTAACCAGTGCATCACCGATGGCGGCGTCACCATGCGGATGGTACTGCATCGTCTGTCCGATGATATTGGCCACCTTATGGTAACGACCATCATCCATTTCACGCATGGCGTATAAAATACGGCGCTGCACCGGCTTCAGACCGTCCAGTACGGTGGGTACCGCTCGCTCCAAGATGACATAGGAGGCGTAGTCCAGGAAATAATCCTGGTACATGCCTTTCAGGGTGATTACGTTATCCTCCTGGCCGTTGCCGTGTTCGAGGATATCTCCATCCTTTTCACTCATATTTTCACAATGATTTCTACTTCAGTAACCGGTGGCAATCATTCTCCTCAACATTTCCGGTTACCGGCATCTCAATTTTTCAGCTGATTTTACTGACAAAGATAATCAAAAATATTTTTTCTTAAAAACAAAAAATTTTTAAATAAAGTTTTTAACATAATTTGTTTGTATTTTATTTTCTGAATTTCTCTTCCTTCGAAAAGGATTTGGAATAAAAAGGGTTAAATGCTTGTCTTATATGCTTTGCAGGCAGCAAAAGGGTGGGGATCAACGTTGTCAGTATGCAGTCAAAACATCTTAAAGGAATAGGCCTGAGTTGTGAATTTGAGGCAATTGAGCTATTTTTAAGAAAATATTCATTCAATGGATATCGCATTGCCTTTAAATTTGACGGAAAAGGACCTCATTCAGGCCTGTGTTCGAAAAGAACGATGGGCGCAGAAACTGATATATGAGGAATACTACAGCAAAATGATGGGGATTTGCCTGCGCTATGCAAGCAGTGAGGACGAAGCACTGGATATCCTTCATGAAGGATTTATAAAGGTATTCAAAAACATTGCGCAATATCAGGCCGGCACCTCCCTTGGCGCCTGGATTCGCCGGATCATGGTGAATACGGCTATCGACTACTACCGCAAAAACATCCGCCGAAGAACGGAGGATATTGAACAAGCCTATGACATCAGCTCTGACACGGCTGACGCCGTCAGTCAGTGTACAGAACAGGAGATCCTGGGAGCGGTGCAGCAACTATCCCCCGCTTACCGGGCAGTATTTAACTTGTACGTCATCGAGGGCTATTCTCATAAAGAGATAGCTGCCATGCTGGACATTACGGAAAGTACTTCCCGGTCCAACCTGGTCAAAGCACGCATGAAACTAAAGGATCTATTATCGTCGAGATATTACGGCTATGAAGGATAAGCATTTGGATGATATTATTCGGGGAAAGCTGGAAGGACTGTACGTTCCTTACCAGCCGCACACCTGGGAGCAATTCGAACAGCGGCTCGATGCACAGGATAGTGGCGTACCTGAGTCTCGCGAAGCAGATCTGGACGAAGCTGTTTTCAATAAGCTCCACCAATTGGACAGCCCATATCACTCTGAACATTGGTCGCGCATGTCCGAACGGCTTGATCGAGAGTTCGTTCGCCCCGAACAGGTACTGCGCTACAAAATAATGGAACTGACGCTTATTTTACTGATCGCCGTCACCTTCTGGCAATTCATACCTACGCCACCCGCCGGCGAGCCCCCGGTTACCGGGTCCGTCGCCTCTTCTCCATCCGCTATCCATACCGACGAAAAGAAGGCAACCCCATCCGGCGAAGCGCCGGCGGGCAGCGTAGCGGAAGACCTCTCAAGTGCTTCCGCTTCCTGGTCAGAGGCAGAAAGGACCTCCCAGCTTGACCGTGCCACCGGATTCGACCCTGCCTGGCCACCCGCCGGCCCCGGCCTGAACGGCAGCGTTCAGTTGCCACAGCTTCCCAGTCAACAGGCATTGATCCCGCTGACTCCCATAGAAGCAAAGGCCGCCCCCATCGCCGGGCTGATTTCTTCCGGTAATAAAACACCACAGGCCCCCGCCAGCCTTTTGGCCGGTCTTCCGAATACCGCTGCTTCCACGCTGACGGAAAGCCTGCCCTTCGGTGACTTTGAGCAACAAGTACATCCCTTACGTCCCGATCGTTATTTCTACTTCGGCATGTTTGGAGGTCCGGAATACAATCGGATCATCACTCCTTCCGACTACTTCCTGGACGTAGAGACCAACGAATTCGACCGCTACGAACTCGGCTACAGCGGAGGTGTCTCCGCAGGATTCGGACTGGGCGATTGGGAAATACAGTCGGGGTTCATTTACACCGCCAAGGAGTATCCCTCTATCAACCTGTTGTTGCGCCACGGCAACAGCAGAGACGGCTATACCGTAGAGCAGTTTAAAGACGTACAGCTCAATATCATACAAGTGCCCTTAAACCTGCGGTACAATATCTTCCACTACGATCGCTGGCGGCTGTACGCTATAGCGGGCGCCGCTCTCAACGTCGCCACACAGGCCAATTACTTTATCGACAAAGAAGGCTCCCGGCGCTCGGTGCTCTCCGAACGCATTGAGAACGGCTGGCTGGAAGGCGGCACCTTCCGCGAAAACAGCTTCCTGACCGGTAATATCGGTTTCGGCTTCGAACGCTTCGTCACCAGCCGCTGGAGCTTCTTCGCTCAACCGACCTACCAACATACAGTGTACTCCTTCAATCATGGCTTCGGTCCTACCAACGACCGAATGAATACGCTATCGATATACACCGGCATTCGCATCCGCCTGAAACGATAGAGGACTTGAAGGCTAACGGCAGCAGTTATTCATTTTCCTAGTCGGATAAATGAGCCCTCAGGCTCTTAATCCTCCAATCCTCCAAGTAATAATACAGGCAGCGTTTCCCGCACGCTGTTATTCTGGACAAACACCACTGTTTTGGCAATGCTGCCCATCTCTTCCAACTTACCGGCGTGCCGGTCTTCTTCGCTTTCCGGGGTAATCCTGAGGCCCAGAAAGAGAATATCGGCGCCGGCGCTTTCGCGATGCAGAATAGTACGGAAGCCTACACCTTCCTTGAGTATGATGTCTACCGTAGCAGGAATACGCGCCAGGTTCAGGGAAGCTTTGATGCGCGCCTCCAGCAGATCCCGTTCCGCCTCCGTATCGACCACGGCCCGGATAAAGATGCGAGCCGCTTCCCAGTCGCGGTTGAGCTTTAGCAGATGGGCGAAAATCAACATCAGGTCGCCGTTCTTTTCCCGGCCACCCCACCAGATATCGATGCGTTCGTGCCGCTTTTCCTTCCACGATTCGTGATCGTTAAACCGAACCAGCAGGATATTTTTTCTGGCGATACTGAGATCGCGGATAATCTTCAACTGATGCATATTCCCGGCGTGATCCCCTGACCAGCCGAAAACGATCGTATTCGTTTTCAAGCTGGCGATGCCGTGCCCCTTCGACACATTCAGAATTCCCTGGTGAAGTTCTGAAACGACATTGACTTCCACGAAAGCTTCCAAACCGTAAGATTGCAGATCCTCCTGCATTTGCCGCCGGAAATGCTTGCGCCGGCTCAGGGCGGGCCGGTCGTGGGTAAACAGCAGTTTGGAGATTGTTAAGATGCCTCGGTTCTGACCAAAAGAAGCGGCGAGTTTGACCAGTTCGATGCGTTTATCGATATCCTCGACAAAGAGGAGCATCAGGGGGCGCCAGTTGCGGGCCTTGACCTGTCGTTTGCTCATTCGCAGCAGGGAGAAGCGAGCTATTTTCATCCAGAAACCGGCATTGACATCACCCCATTGTTGTTCCAGCGCTTTTTTACGAAAGTAAATATAGAAAACCAGTTCCAGCCCTATGGCCAGTCCAAGAGCCAGGGGGCTGATCAGATACATAACAAAAAGCGCGCCGAGGGCTCCGGCCATAGAAAGATACCAGGGAATATCAATCTTTGGCCGGTAGGAAGGTTCCGCCACCAGCTTTTCAATCGCGGCCACCAGGTTGATGACCACATACAGGGTCAGGAAAAGCACCGTAACGAACTTAGCCACAGTGTTGAGTTCGCCAAGGGCGACAGCCGCCAGGGCGATCCCGCCGGTGATCCAGGTAGCGATGGCGGGCTGTCCGGTATTGGATAATTTCCCGAGGAACTTTGGCGCCAACCCGTCCATGGAAAGTGACTGTAGCACCCGCGGACCACTTAATACGCTCCCAATGGCGGAGGAAAGAATGGCGCCCCTGGCAGCGGGATAAATAAACAGCCCTCCGAATAAAGCGACTTCCGTCCAGGATTGGAGGCCGAAATCAGGATCAGCCATTTGATCGAAGGAAACTTTGGCGGTGACGGCCAGTAAAACAGGAATAATCAGGTAAATAAGCGTTCCCGACAGCATGGAGGTGATGGTTCCCCGGGGAATCGAATGCCCCGGATCTTCCAGGTCGCCGCTTAGCGCGATACCTGCCAGGAAACCCGTCACGCCGGGGAAAAAGACCGCGAAGATCATCCAGAAGCCTCCGGGCTCCCCACTGTAGGTGGGCGTCCACTGCGGCGCCTGCAGGGGGCCGGTCAGGACTCCGATGATCAGGGCCAGAATCGACAAACCGACCAGAATGAGCATAGGCACCTGCAACTTGAGCACCATTTCGGCGCTTTTGCCTGCCATAAAGGTGATGAGAATAATGATCAGGGCGGTAAAGGCAGGGAGTACGTAGGCAGGCATTTCCCCCCAGTCCCCGGCCGGCCAGAACAGCAGAATGGATTCGGTCAGACCGAAGCAATAGAAGGTGATACTCAGGGTGCGGCTGATGTAAAAAGCGATACCTATGGCGCCCCCCGTCTCGAGTCCCAGGCTCCGGGAAACGAGGTAGTACACGCCTCCCACTCCCACTTTGATATTGGTGGCGATGGCCGAAGCGCTAAGGCCGGTGATGAACGTGATGATATTACAAACGAGCACCAACACAATGGTCAGGCCCAGCCCCAGATTACCGACTACCCATCCAAAACGCAGGTACATAATTAATCCGAGAACCGTCAGAATACTGGGAAGAAATACACCGAGAAAGGTGCCGAATTTCTTGGCGCTCACCTGCTGCTGCTTATTCATGTCCGTAGCTTGTTTCTCCATGGTCCGCCTTCATTACTGAATGCCTCCTGTCCTTCTCCCGCTTTTAGAATGGGATCACTCCGAATATGCCGTACTACCCTTCCCGAAAAAGCATCGCATTGTCAGGCCCTGACCAGAAAGGCAAGGTTTTCGGATTTCCCCCTTTCCTATTTCTTATTTTACCTTTCCCCTTTCTTTCTTTCTATTTCGATCGCATCGTAACAAGCCTGATGCAATCGCGGCCGTATATCGAGCGTATAGAGCTTCCGGTTGTTCCGGGTAGGATATACGCGGTTACTGAAAAAGACCAGCAGCAGCTTGTTTTCCGGATCGGCCCAGGTAAAGGTGCCGGTATACCCCGAATGGCCAAAGCTGCCGGGGCTGGCGGAGGCGGCGATATAAGTGTTTTCCCGACTGTCTTCCAGTGGCGGTTTGTCGAAACCGAGCCCCCGCCGCACGCTGTCTTGCGGATACTGATAACTGACAAACTCCCGGACGGCCTCCTCGGCAATGAGTTGCTCGCCGCCGTAGCTGCCGAAGTTGAGATACAACTGCATAAGCTTGGCCAGATCATTGGCCGTACTGAAAAGACCTGCATTGCCCGATATGCCGCTCATCAGTGCGGCGCCCTCATCATGCACCTCTCCGTGAATTTGTTGCATGCGGAAAAAAGTGTCCTGTTCAGTCGGCACAATACGTTCCCTCGGGAAAAAGCGCAGCGGGTTGTAGGTGATCGTGTAAGCACCGATGCGCCGGTAAAATGTTTCCTTCAGATAGGGCTCGAAAGGTTGACCGGTAAGATCACTGACGATATCCGGCAGCAGATAAAAAAGCAGCCCGGAATATACATATCCCGGTTCTTCGTTCAGCGGAGACTTTTTAATGGATTTATAAATGCGTTTCTCTTTAAATTTGCGGTGCAGCCACAGGTCGTCGGTGATCCTGATGGGAAAGCGCCTCGAGGAATCCCGCTTGAAGGTCCGCCACTTAAAACGATACTCGTTCGTCATGGTTCCATCCCAGCGATTCCGCCACGGGTAGCGGGCATTCCCGCGTAGCGTGCCCTGCCAGTAGGGTACCCAGGACCGGAGCCGGGCATTGTGGGCCAGCATAGCCCGGAAGCTCAGTTCGTCTTTATTGGAATGGCGAAAGGCCGGAAAATATTTTTCCAGCGGGGCATCGAGGTTGAACCGCCCCTCCCCGTAAAGTTTCATCAGGGCGGGCAAGGCGCTGGTAACTTTGGTTACCGAAGCGTAGTCATAGATATCTTTGGTGGTCACCTGTTGCAGGCTGTCGTAGGTATGGTATCCGAAAGCTTGTTGATAAATGACATGGCCGTCCTTTGCCACCACTACCTGGGCGCCGGGATAAGCACCTTTAACAATGCCTTCTTCGACAATGGCCTTGATGCTGTCTTCCAGATATTGGCGATCCACGCCCACCAGTTCCGGGGGCGAATACCGAAGCCGGCTGCCGCCCGGTGTGAATATACCGGTTCCGGCGCGAAAATCCTGCCCCAGGTTCTGCCTCAACTTACCGGAGGCGCCCACCCCGCCGAAAATCACCTGCGCGGCCAGGGTATGACTGTGAGGATTGTAGGGCGTGACGATCAGCCCTTCGGCCTCTTTTAGCCAGGGCAGCCGGTCGAAAGCCTGATCGCCTCCGAAAACAGCAATAACATTGGGCGTCGTCTCCACCAGCTTGCGCAGCGGATATTCTACAACGGCGTAGGCTGATTCTTTAGCGCCGAATTCGTAATCGTTGATGCCGATGAGGACCAGGTCGTAGTCCGACCGCAGGCGTTCTATCCAGCTGCTGATCGCCGCAAGATCATCGGCGCGCGGCGGCATCTCTGTATGAACCATCGTGTACCGCTCCAGAGTACGCTGGAAATCACAGCCTTCTTCCAGGCCCACACCCACGAGCGCTAACCTGAGCGTATCCAGACGCTGCAGTGGAATCAGGCTGTGTTCATTTTTCAGTAAAACGAGTGATTCCTCAGCCTGCCGGAAGGAATGGACCACCGAATCGACCGCTTGCTGGCTGCATAAAAGGGCCGGAAGCAGGAATATTCCCAGAATGACTGTTAAACTTTTGAAAGACATAAATTCTTTGAATATTTTGAGAGCAAAACCTCAGGTTTAAAAAAATACATCCTATGGACAAAAAACAACTCCAGCTGCAAGATCTATTTAATTTAGTGAAAACTTTTCTTCTGACCGCGCTTTGTTTGTCAGTCCTGTCTCTTTCAGGACAGGAAGCGATAAGTCCGGAAGAAAAGGCTTTTCAGATGCTGATCGATGACTCGCCGGTTTTCTCCAAAATTTTCACCGGTTTCGCACTCTATGACCCGGAAGCCGATCAGTTTCTCTACCAGAAGGATGCGGACAAGTACTTCACCCCCGCATCCAATACCAAGCTGCTCACTTTTTATACCGCCCTGCAGGTGCTGGGCGATTCTATCCCCGCCATGCGTTACGTCGAATCAGGCGACACGCTCGTTTTCTGGGGAACCGGTAACCCTTCCTTTCTACATCCCAAAATCCCCCAGGATTCGCTGGTATTCGCTTTCCTGAGTTCGAGCTCCAAACAGCTATTCTTTTCCCCGCATAATTACGATGATGAGCGCTTCGGCCCGGGCTGGTCCTGGCGGGACTACAACTATTACTACCAGGTGGAAAAATCACCCTTTCCGCTTTTCGGCAACATGGTATTCTTCGAACGCAAGCGCATACGGTACGGCTTTGAAGTCATGCCCCCTTACTTCAAGCGCCACATTGCCTTTAATCCTGGGATGAACAAAGACCGTCCCGATATTCGCCGGCAGGAATACGCCAACATCTTCGAATACAACGCTCCGGCCATGACCGGTATGCCCTTCGAACGGGCCCGCCCCTACCGCTATGAGCCGGCCGTAGTGGCGGCGCTGCTCAGTGACACCCTGCACCGGCCGGTGCGGGTGCTCGGCCTGCAACAACTGCCGCCCAATTATGCCCAGACCCTACAGACGCCGCTTCCCGATACCCTTTACCGCCGGCTTATGCAACAAAGCGACAATTTTATTGCCGAACAACTACTGCTGCTTGTCAGTGAGAAGCTGTACGGGGTTCAGAATACCAAACGGGCTATTGACTATGCCCAGGACAGCCTCTTCCAGGATATGCCCGACAAACTCGTCTGGGTCGACGGATCGGGACTTTCCCGCTATAATCTGTTCACGCCCCGGAGTGTGGTCAGGGTGCTGCACAAAATCTACCACGCCCTTCCCCCCGAACGGCTGTTCTCCATCCTCCCGGCCGGCGGCGTCTCGGGCACCATAGAACGATGGTACGGCGGCACGAACGGCAACAACGCGCCCTACGTATACGCCAAAACCGGTACGCTGAGCAATAAGCACGCCCTCAGCGGCTACCTCAAGACCCAGTCGGGCAAGCTGCTGCTCTTCAGTTTCATGCACAATAACTACGTCGACGGAACAAATGAGTTGAAAGAAGAAATGCAAAAGGTGCTGGAGTGGATCTACCAGAGGTATTAAAACAGGGCCAATCCGGGATAAGCTCCCGGTAATCAACTGAACTCTGCCTGGATTCAAGTTTTGCCTGTTGCTATTGGCTAAGCCGCTCAAAGGATATTCCAAAGTAAAAGCTTTGGTTCAACCCAACTAAGAAAAAAATTCTATTTTGGGCCGAACAACCAAAGATTATCACGCGACCATGCAGGAATTCGGCATTCTTTCTCTCCTCCCTCCGGTCATGGCGATCGTATTGGCCATTCGCACTAAGCAGGTGTTCATTTCTCTGCTGTTTGGCATCTGGCTGGGCTGGGTCATTATCGAAGGCTTCAATCCTATCAGTGGTTCTTTTGCGGCAGTAGAAGGGCTGGTCGACGTGTTCAAGGAGCCGGGCAATACGCGCACGATCATGTTTTGCGCACTGGTCGGTGCACTCATCGTTTTTATTCAGCGCTCGGGTGGTGTGGAAGGCTTTATCGAGCGGGTCAATCGCCTGCTGGAGCGTTACGAGGATCGCTACGAGGGCAGCAACCGGATCATCATACAGTTTCTGGCCTGGCTGACCGGCCTGGTCGTTTTCGTGGAATCCAGTATTTCAGTATTGACCGTCGGATCGCTGTACCGGCCGGTATTTGACCGGCTGAAGATACCGCGGGAGAAACTGGCCTACATTGCCGATTCCAGTTCCGCGCCGTCCAGTATTCTCATCCCCTTTAACGGCTGGGGCGCTTTCATTATGGGGCTGCTGGCTACCCAGGGTTTCCAGGATCCTTTTGCTACTATGTTTCGCGCGTTGTTTTACAATTACTATCCGATGCTGGCGCTGGTAATGGTGCTGATCATTATATTCAGCCGCAAGGATTTCGGTCCCATGCTGCGCGCCGAGCGCCGTGCCCGGGAGACGGGAAAAGTATTACGCGACGACGCCCAGCCCATGATTTCGGAAGAGCTCACTGATGTAAGCACCAAGGAGGGCATTCGGCCCCGCGCTCTGAATATGGTGCTTCCCATAGCCGTTATGGTGCTGCTGATGCCCCTTATGCTGGCAGTCACCGGCTGGGAAGCAGCCGTAGAGCAGCGGCCGGAAGAGACCGGGCTGGACCTTTTCCTTTTCGCTATAGGTCAGGGGTCGGGGTCTACCTCCGTATTGATCGCCGTACTGAGCGCCATTCTGTTTTCTATGATTTTGTACCGGGTGCAGGGCATTATGCGCACCAAAGAAATGATTGACCTGACCCTGAAAGGCACCGCCGGTATGGTCCCGTTGGCCTTATTGATGATGATGGCTTTTGCCATAGGCAATGTCTGCAATGAAATGGGCACCGGCCAGTACGTGGCCGGCGTGGCCAGCAACTGGTTATCACCGGGGCTGGTTCCGTTTATCGTTTTCCTGGTGAGCGGGTTCATCGCTTTTTCCACGGGCACTTCCTGGGGCACCTTTGCCATCATGATCGCTATCGCCGTGCCCATGGCCGAAAGTATGGACGCCAACCCCTACATCACCATCGCCGCCGCACTGGGGGGTGGTGTGTTCGGCGATCACTGCTCTCCTATTTCCGATACGACCATTCTCGCTTCGATGGCTTCGGCCACCGATCATATCGACCATGTGAACACGCAGCTGCCTTATGCCGGCATCGCAGGAGGGACAACCGCTTTTATTTACCTCCTCATGGGGCTTTTATGATCAAATGGCCAGCAGAGAGCGAGAACCTGTTTCAGGCATTGAACATTATCACGCTTCAGGCTATCCTTATAGTAGAGAAAATTAGAGCTTTTTTCATTCAAACAGTTCCCGAGATCATCATCTCCACTTTTGATGTGTATGCTCTACAATCGGGGTTCCGCTCAGTGCGGATTAAGAATTACACTATCTTTTCCAAAGAGGCTCGGGCGGATAGTAAGCCTGGTCGCTTAAAACAAAAAGAGAAGCAGTGCCAGGCTCTTTAGTAAGCAGAAAGGGAACTGTACACTTAAAGTAAACAGTGATGCAAGAGCAGGCTGAGTACGCACGGGGCTTCAAAAATCAAAGAACAGAATTACAAATAGATGCCTTATCCATTCAGGGTACGCTTCCTTCCTGGCTGGAAGGAACTCTTTTCCGGACAACGCCCTCCGTTTTTGATTTGGAGAAGCAGCAACTCAAGCACTGGTTCGACGGTTTCGCCATGCTGCACAAGTTCAGCATTAAGCACGGCCAGGTCAACTACCGAAGCCGCCTGCTCGAATCTACTTCCTACCGGGAAGCCAAAGAAGCCGGAACACTGCAGCACGGAGCCTTTGGCAGCGACCCGTGCCGGACTATCTTTCAAAAAGTGTCTTCGGTCTTTAATCCCCCCGACCCCACCGACAACGGCAATGTCAATATTATTCGGTTCGGCGATCAGCTGGCGGCCGTAACGGAGACCACCCGTCAAAACCTGTTCCATAGTGACACGCTGGAAACCATCGGCCTCTATGAATACGAAGACGATACCCCGGGATCGGTAAGCGTAGCCCATCCGCACTACGACCGCGCCGGCAATCTCATCAGCTACGTGACCGATTTCGGCCGACCCAGCAAGTACACCGTTTATCAGCAGGCTCCGGGCAGCAAACGCCGAAAGGAAATCGCCGTTATCGAAACCGATCAACCGGCTTATATGCACAGTTTCGGAATGACCGAGCACTACGTCATCCTCGTAGAATTTCCACTGGTGGTCAATCCGCTTCGCCTATTGCTCTTTAATAAGCCGTTTATCGAAAACTACCGGTGGAAACCCGAGCTTGGCACCCGCTTTCAGGTAATCGACCGCTTCAGCGGTGAGCACGTCAGCTCTATCGAGTGCGATCCCTGCTTCGCGTTCCACCACGTCAATGCCTTCGAAGAGGGTGATAAGGTAATAGTCGACATGGTCGCCTATCCCGACTCCTCCATCATCGAGGAACTCTATCTCGACCGGCTGCGCGCCGCCGGTCATTCCATCGCTACGGCCCATCTGCTACGCTCTGAACTGGATCTTGAACGGAACGAGGTGAGTAATGAACATATGCTCTCAGATGCGGCGATAGAATTGCCGCGTATTCACCCCGAATGGCTTCGTCAGCCTTATCGCTATTGTTACGGCGGATCGAATCAACATCCGGGTAACTTCATCGATTCCATTGTCAAAATCGATATTTCCGACGGAAGCTTCCAGATCTGGGAGGAAAAGAACTCCTATCCCGGTGAACCAGTCTTCGTTCCCGCTCCACACGCTGAGCAGGAGGATGAAGGAGTCCTGCTTTCCGTCGTTTACCATCCTCCGTCCGATAAGTCTTTCCTCCTCATCCTGGATGCTGCTGAGCTGAAAGAAATTGCCCGGGCAGTGGTTCCTGAACGGATTCCGTTCGGCTTTCACGGGCAGTTTTATAGCCTGCCAACCCAGGATTTGTGAATTCTGACTTGCTCTTTTTAGCTGCGCTGATCGTCGCAAGCTCCTCGGAGTTCCACCTCGCTGCGTTAATCCCGCTCAAGAGCGGGCATAGCCGTAGCTACGGCTATGCCTGCGTTTTTTGCCTTGCGAGGTGAAAAAATAACGGCGTCATATTTTCACAAATCCTGCATTGGCAGACTATTTGAACACTCATCGTAGTCCCTGGGCATTAGTCATCCACAGCCTGCCCTACCAACAGCCTGAATTTCCAGGCCGTCTCATCTGAAGTCGTCCTCTGTGTTTGCTTCATCAGGATGCCGATAATACTCTCCTGAGGGTCGGCAAAGTACTGGGTATTGAAAGCACCGGCTACGAATAGCGTAAGGACAAAGAACAGCGTAAGCAGGTTTTTCATTTCAGTAAGTTTTTAAAAACGAATTAAAAAAATGGCTGGGAAAAGCCCCGCAAAGTTGCTTTTCATACCTCAAGACAGGGTTAAGCCGGGTTGAGCCTTTTCACTACTGTAAATTGTCAGGGCCACTAGGCGAAATCCCGATTCCCATACTTGGACTGGAAGATCTGATACATGCCAAAAGCGAACTCACCCGCCCGAAGGATCAGGAGGATTTGCGACAACTGAGGCACATCCGGGAAATCCGGGGTAAAAAATAAGCCCGGGCAGTAAGGTTCAACGTTACTGTATCAACAATAATGACTTGCGCTGCTTCTTCTGTTTCTCAGGCCACTACTTCTTCGAGTTCACGTCTCGGCGATCTCGGCAGTTCTTCGGCATAGCCGATGCGAACCAGCAGCTGCGGGAAGGCAATCTCCGGGCCGAAGGCGCTGCGGAACTGCGTGCGCATGGCCGGAATTTCGCAGGGCTGATTGTGATGGGCGTGTTTGAGGCCGAGGCGGGTCAGGGTTAAGGCCATGCGCTCGAAGCTCTGGCCGAGGCGCACCCAGGCGGCGGGGTTATTGTCTACCGTGTAGAACAACAGCATGGCCGAAGCGCTGCGGATGAGCTTGACATCTTCGGAGGCCTGTTCGTCCGGTCTGATCCAGAAGCGCAGAAAGAAACGGCCCAGCCATTCGGGCACCCAGCCGCGGCCGGTGCTGGGAGAGGTAAGGCCGTCGCGACGCCGGCGGGCGGAAGATTTGCTAAAGCGGATCCAGTCGGTCAGCTCCTTGCGATAGCTGGGTTTGTGCATCCAGTATTCGTCGGCTTTGCGAACCAGTGTAGCTGCTTTGTCAATATTGCGGCGGCGACTGAGGATGTGCAGGTTTACGCCTTCTTCCAGGGGGATGTCCTGGAGTACCTCAATGACTTCCGGGGGCAACAATTGCCCGTCGTAAGCGCTGCGCGTAGTCTGGCGCTGAGGGATAGCCTCGAACAAAGCCTCTTTTTCTTCATCAGGTGGAAAGAGCATGGGGCGCAGTTTGGCGACGATGCCGTCGACGCCCTGTGGGAAAATTTCGGTGTCTACGGCAAAACCTTCGTGGCGGGCGGCTACGATCAGGTTTTCCAAGGCACAGCCCAGGCTGATAATCAGCTCCCGGTACTGCGGATCGGCTACCGGCAGGCTGCGCTCAAAGTCGGGAAAGATATGGATCTCATCCTTTTCGATCGTAAATTTCCAGGGTTGGGTGTTGTGGCTGCTCGGCGCCAGAATGGCCGACTCCACAATGCGTTCCATGTTCGTGGGAATGTGTTGGAGTGTCATGACTTTTACGCTTTTGTAGAGGGGAAGATGCTGCGTCTTTGACACTTTTGAAATGATATTACTCAGTGAACAGGATGACAGATGTCAGGAGGGGAGACATTGGGTTTACCGGGGGAGCGAGCAAGTATTCATCCTCACTTTTCAACCCGGCGCATCCCAACCGGCACGCTGTTTTCAATAAGGTCGGCGATCTGTTCCGAGTCGCGGCGGATAACACCGAGTATACCGCCAGGTGTATAGTTGTCGAAGCCCAGAAAATACAGCCCTTGGTGAGCTCCTTTCCCGACGCACTCGCGGGGAACGCCGTAGCTGTCGAGCGAGACTTCGGCATTGGGGAGGAAATCCTGCAGGCGGGCGCGGTAGCCGGTAGCGAGAATAACGCCGCTGAAGTTATAGCGCTGCCCGTTGGTAAAGACGACGCCGTTATTGTAAAATTCTTTAATCCCCGGCATGACCTTGATACGCCCTTCCCGGATGGCGCGGGCGGTACCGACATCCACCACGGGGGTTTTTCCTTCGTCGCGCAGTTGGCGGGCCGGCGGTTTTTTTTCAAGCGGGAGCCCGAAAGCAGGCAGGTCGCCCATGCTCAGGCCTCGCACCTGGCTACCCAGCCAATCTCCCAGCCAGTTGGGTAACTTATCCATCAACAGGGCTGTCTTTTGGGTGGGCCGGCCGAGGAAGTCGCGAGGCACAATATTGACGGGGCTGCGCACCGACAAGAAGGGGTCGGCGCCGTTTTCGGCCAGGTCCAGCGCGATTTCCGCTCCTGTATTACCCATGCCGACTACCAGGATGCGCTGGCTGCGGTAAGGGCGGGCATTGCGATAGGCGCGGCTGTGGATAACGGTGCCGGCGAACTGCTCCTCCTTTTCAAAGGCCGGCCGGAAAGGGGTACGGTTGACACCGGTGGCGATCACAACCTGTGAAGCCCTCCACATTTTACCCGAAGCACTGCGCACCTGCCACTGCTGGCCTTCCGACAGCTTGATCTCCGTGACTTCTTCACCGAATTGCGGGCGAATATCGAATTGTTTGGCGTAAGCCTCAAAGTATTCACACAGCAGTTCCCGGGGAACGTATTGTGGGTAATGTTCCGGGAAAGCCGAATGCGGAAGGTTCGACATCTCTTTCACCGTGTGCAGATGCAACCGCTCATAGTGTTCATACCAACTGAAACCAACCCGATCGCTCTTCTCCAGCATTACAAACGGCACCCGGCGCTTTCGAAGACGTCCTCCTATAGCTAAACCGGCCGGCCCCGCCCCAATTACCACTACTGCAACTTGTTCCATATCTGAAAGATCACCCCTTTGCAGGCTGTCGCCCGGTTAAGCATTTCCTGAAATTTAATCCGGCTTAAAGGTAGAAGAAATTTTTGGTAACACGGCTATGTACAAAATTCCTGATGATGACGGATTGCACAGCTTCCTGCGATTTTATTCACCGCAGGCGTGGCTAAACAAAAAATACCGCCGCGCAGCGACAATGCGGAACAATTTTCTTGCAAAAAACAGAAATCTACCACATGCTAAGCCACAAATAACTGTTGTTCAAATTTTTACATCAAAACATCAATAAAGACCGATGCCAGTAAATCCTTAAAATGTACTTTAAATGTCAGGAATAAAAGTAGACATTTGTATTGTCAGCGATCGGAGAGGAATCCGAATCCTCATACTAAGGAAGAAAAAACGACCTGCTACTAACTGGATTTAGGAAATCAAAAAAAGCAATGATTGTGATCCCACGAATACCCATTACAATCCCATGAAAAAGTAAGAAGGATATCAAAGGATATCCTTCCATTTTGGTATGTAGATAGCCTCTCAAAGCTCTTTGAAGAACCGGTCATTCATTTGACCGGTCTTTTTTATCTACGCCCAAAAGTAAACATTCTTCCGATAAAACACAAGCAAGTGATCTTCTGCAGTTGTCTAACCCTGTTTCTTGTACGGAGAAAAAACAGACAGGTTGCAGGCGGAGCATTAAATCTTTCCACAGAAGCTGTTAAACCCGGAATTATTCCTGGGTTGAATCACCTTCTTTTTTTCCCAACTTGGCCGGCGACATACTTTCCAGTAATTCAATCTGCTTGCGCAATTCATCCGGCAGGGCCATTTTTTGTTGAAGGTGATAATCGTAAGTGACCACTACGCCATTGGCGATAGCGACCAGGCGCTGATGCCGCTCGCTCCACATTTTACAGTGCATGGTAAAGCGGTCTTCGTGCAGCTCCGTCACCCGGATCCCGACGATGACCGTATCGGGATGCGTCAAGGGAAAAAGGTATTTGCAGGATTGCTTAGCCAGGATGAATCCCGGCTCGCCTTCCTCAGGAGAGATCACATCCTGTTCCAGCCGCAGGAAGTATTCGGCCCGGACCGACTCGAACCATTTCAGGTAAATGATATTGTTGACATGCCCGGCCGCGTCCATCTCACCCCATTGGACGGGCAGATCGAGGAGTACCGGAAATTGTTTTTGTTCTTCTCTGATGTCTTCCATTTTCAACTGATTAGTGTGATTTGGAGAGAAAAATAAGGGAAAAACGCTGCGCTTTCCTCTTATCCCGCCCCTCTGATTATTAAGTCGGCCGCCTTCTCTGCAATCATCATCGTGGGGGCGTTGGTATTACCACGCACGATGGTCGGCATGACCGAGGCATCCACCACCCGCAATCCTTCGATGCCCTGTACCCGCAACTGCGGATCGACCACGGCCTGTTCGTCGGTGCCCATCTTACAGGTCCCGACGGGGTGGTAGAGCGTTTCGCTCATTCCTCTCAGGTAATCCTCGATTTCGTCTTGTTTCTGCAATTCCCGGTCGGGCATAAATAAGGTTCCCCTAAAAGGATCGAAAGCCGGTTGCGCCAGTATTTTCTGGGTGATATGGAAGCCGCGCACCATGGTTTGAAGATCGCGTTGATCGCTGAAATACTTGGGATCGATACTTGGGGCATCCCGTGGCTCAGCCGAATGCAGGCGCACATGGCCGCGACTCTGCGGGGTGATCAGGGTGGGCCCGAGGCTGTAGCCGCTGCCCTGCCGCGGATTGTCAAAGCCGTGACGCAGATAATAGGAAGGAGCAAAGTGAAATTGCAGGTCGGGCGCATCCAGGTTTTTGCGGGTATGGACAAAACCGCCGCACTCGGCGATATTGGACGTAAGCGGTCCCCGCTTACGGATCAGATAGGTCCAGAGGAAACGCAGGGTGGCGGGCATGCGGTCTACGCGATCGAGGGTAATTGGCCGGATGCAGTTGACAGAAACGCCACCGATGAGGTGATCTTGCAGGTTGAGCCCTACTCCGGGCAGATGATGTCGCACCTGCACCCCTACTTCCCGCAAATGCTTCTGATGGCCGATGCCCGAGAGCATCAGCAGTTGTGGGCTGCCAAAGGCGCCGGCGCTAAGCATTATTTCCCGGGTAGCCCGGGCTTCCTGCTGACGCCCCCCGCGCTCGTACAATACTCCGCCGGCGCGCTTCCCGTCGAGTTGAAGACGGTGAACCAGCGCGTTGGTCATCGTATGAAGATTAGGGCGCGATTTAACCGGATCGAGAAAAGCCGTCGCCGCACTACATCGTTTTGCATTGCGGATCGTCAGTTGGTAAAAACCAAAGCCCTCCTGACGGTGACCGTTGAAATCTTCATTGCGGCTATACCCGGCCTGTTGAGCCGCCAGCACCATCGCTTCACAAATAGGATGCCGTTCTATATGATCGCTTACCGTTAACTCTCCTTCGTAACCATGGTATTCATTGCGCAGACGCAGATTCCGCTCAAATTTTTTGAAATACGGCAGCACCTCCTCATACGACCAGCCCTGGTTGCCCAATTCAGCCCAGCGATCGTAATCGGTGCGATGCCCCCGAATATAGATCATGGCATTGATGCTGCTCGAACCGCCCAGCACTTTCCCGCGGGGCTGATATAAGGCCCGCTCCTGCAGATTTTCCTGCGGAACCGTCTCAAAATTCCAGTCCTGCTTCTTTTTAAAAAGCTTGTAAAAAGCCGCCGGTATGTGAATATTGGGATTTCGGTCCTTACCGCCGGCCTCCAGTAGTAAAACCCGGCGATCCGGGTTAGCCGACAGGCGATTGGCCAGCAGACAACCCGCTGCCCCGGCGCCAATGATGATATAATCGTATGAATTCATATACTGCTAATGGTTCTTGCCTCAACCAATTCCGCTTACGGAAGCTGGTCTTCATAAAGTAAAAAACACTCAGGAGCTTTCATTGCCTTTCCCTTGTTTCCGCCCTCGCCGGAGTGAAAAGCGACGTTGGGCCGGTTTGGTGAAGATAAGTTGCTTTAGAGAAAACAGGTGCAGCGCCAATGCAAAAGGAACGATAAATCCGGGGATCCAGATGAAGGGAAAATCGGCGAAAAAAACGCCCGTCGGCTCGTTCATAAAAACGCGGATAGAAGAGGGCGTCGACAAAGCGGCAACCAGAATATTATTGAGCAAAAGCGCTACCCCGAATACATTCCAGTAAATAGCCTGAAATCGATGATACCGGTTACGCCCGAAGAAGACATAGCCCGCCATCGGCGCCGTAATCCCCACAATGACATCGAAATTCAACCAGGCAAAAGTCATCTGCGGCGGTACATAGCCCGCCCGGTAGCCCAGGTAGTAAAACAGCTCCACCAGAACGCGGAAAGTCTGAGCGTAAATCAGCCAGGCGGGAGGAAGAGCCAGGAGTAAAAGCCGTATTTTTTTGGAAAACAGTAATGCGATCAACACCATTGCCGGCGGTATCATGGTGAAGAGCCAACGGGGAAGATCGGTGTCAAAATGCCGGAAATAGCCGGAAACGGCCATCAGCGCCAGTATGGCCAGCCAGAGGGCTAAACCCGTTAGGGTGAACCCTATCAGCAGCTGCCGGTTGTGCGCCCCCGCCCGCAACCGGGAGAGCGCGCGACGCATTCCGTATAGCAGCATGCTTAATAATCCCAGTACCAGGAGAATAATGACGAGTTGTCCAAGCAGATAAGCCGATGGCTGCATTGATTAAAATATGGCGCTTCGGCATCCCGACGCCCGCACGGGGATGCGCAAAGTAGTGATCAGTTAGAGAAATTCGGATAGGCGCATAATATAGCTTAAAGTCGGGAAAGAATAAAACCATACCCAATCGGGTTTGCATCTAACCATGAATACTCTTAACTTTCCCTTATGGAACGCTACTTACAGCAATTATTGATCGATATCAGGAAGGCGCAAGAAAATATTGGCGACCCATGGTGGTATTACATTGATGCCGACGATGAGGAAGAAGGTCCTTTTATGCCCGGATCGGAGGAATGGCAGTTCCTTCCAACCAAAAACCTGGAAGAACTGACCGGCCTGGAGAAAATCCAACTGCCTCCGGATGACAGGATGAACGACGCTCAGGTTCACCGGCTGCTCCACGCGCTGAAGGAAATGCTCAGTGCTTTCAATTGCCATGTCGTTTTTCAACGCGCCGGCGTGCCCGACCGGGTTCAGTACCGCATTATCCGGTCCCGTTTTCAGCAGGAGGTCCCTCAGTCGCGCAACACCGATAACTTTTTCTCCTTCTGCGACCCCAAGCAGCCTCGCTCCGACTGTGAACTCGGAGAATATTGCGAATGCAACTTCCTCGATGGTATGCTCTCCCGTTACGAAGAACTTGAAAACGAAGCCGAAGAGCAGGACGAATTCGATTTCCACGACCATTATCTGCGCAGGAAATACGGCCAGGACTGGGATCACTTCCACCGGCATCACGACTGGGATCCCCTGGAAGATGATTTCACCGATGAGGAAGATCCCGACGACTGGTGGGATGAAGAGGAGGAGGATTGGTAAGTTAGGGAAAGAACCCAGGGATGCCTGATCATTCCTCCCTATGTACTAAGTACACTGTCAAATAAGTAACTTTCCGTTTTGACAGTGTACTAAGAAAACTACCTGCTTGTGAGCCGAAGCGTTCTCTTATATGGAATATCTATGGCACTCTTGGTGGTGTCACCTTTATGGAGGTTTTCCCAGTAGGGCTGGTGATCAGTCTGATCAGCGCCGGATTTCTGAGAAAAATCAGATAGAGCGCAGGCAGTTCCGATAGCATGTGAGCGTATCGGAACTGCCGACTGCTACTCACTCATATCCATATTATGGAAAACACTGACCACGTCCTCATCGTCCTCCAGGGCTTCGATGAGGCGGATGACCTCTTCCGCTTCCTGATCAGCCAGCGTTTTGGTATGGGTGGGTATGCGTACTAATCCGGCTTCCTGCACTTCGATTCCACGTTCCTCCAGCGCTTTTTGCATCGCGCCAAAGTCCTCGAACCCGGTATACAGCAGCAGCTGATCCTCATCGAGTGCGGTTTCCTCCAGGCCGTAGTCGATCAGCTCCAGCTCCAGTTCTTCCACATCGACTCCTTCGGCGGCGATTTTAAAGGTACCCTTTCGGGAAAACATGTAGTCGACCGATCCGGAAGTACTCAAGTTACCTCCATTTTTGGAAAAGATCAGGCGCATGCTGGCTACCGTTCGGTTGGTATTATCGGTGGTAGTTTCCACTATGACGGCCACCCCGTGCGGGGCGTAGCCTTCATAGGCGATTTCCTGATACGTTTCGGCATCGCGGGAGGAGGCGCGTTTGATGGCGTTCTCTACATTGGCCTTCGGCATATTCGCCGTCTTGGCGTTCTGTATGGCCAGGCGCAAGCGAGGATTATAATCCGGGTCCGGTCCGCCTTCGCGAACGGCGATCGCGATCTCGCGGCCTATTTTGGTAAAGGTTTTGGCCATGTTGGCCCAGCGCTTAAATTTGCGCGCTTTGCGGTATTCGAATGCACGTCCCATCAGTTTCTGATTTTGCGCTGCAAAATTAAGATTTTTCTATGGATAGCGCTACGGGTTTTACATTTTTAATTCCCCTTGATCAATACCCTCGAATCAGTTCTTCTCCCCTTTTCAGTACTTTAGTTTCCAGTTCCTTACGAAGTTGTTCGCGTTCCGCGGAGGAAGGAGCGTTTAGCAAGCGGACGGCGTAACTCCACACCTCCTCACGCCAACGGCAGATCAGCGAAGAGATCAGCCATTCATCGAGATTGCCACAGAGGCGATCGATGACATCCATCCAGGGGGTGTGTTCTTCAATAACCTGATCCTGAACGGTGTCCACCGTGCGGGCAATAACGGTGTTGACGTGAGTATGATCCAGATAGCGCTCCTCCCGTTTGGCGGGAGTAAGTCGCGCCCATTCGGAACGCAACACATCGCTCAGCGCCAGCACCAGATCGTAGTTGATGTGCGCATTGACCCCCAACAGTAGATGCTGCAGCGCCAGCAGTTTATTCTTCCGCGAAGAATCGTGAACCTGCCGCCACACCGGAGGGGGTTCTTGCTCTTTGCGCTCGTACTGTTCCAGCGCATTAAAGTAATAATCGGCGAAATGATGCATCAGCCGATCCACCCAGACGGAGTCCCTGAATTGCCCCTCTTCCAGTCCCCGTATCATGTTGCGGCTCATCAATCCGTAACAATTCAGAAAAATGTAACGCCCATCGGCGCTCGCCTTCCAGTCGTCCACCTTCTGGAATATTTTCCTGAGCAGTGCAGTCCCTTGATCCATAATCTTGTATTCAGCTGTCCTGGAATAAAAGGGGGGAAATGTCAAAATACGGCACTTATGCTATATTTTCAAATTCGGCCTTTCTCAATCCTCGGCTCCCGGCAGGAACCCGATGCGCGCCCGTTTTGCCGAAGGGCGGTGAGCAGCCGTAAAGGCCGGCGCTTTTTCCAGCTGACGACGGTATTTTTGAAGCTGGCTAACGGCCTGTTCGAAATAAGCCAGGGGCGTTTGCAATTCTTTTTCCTTGGCGACATCGAAACCGTAGAGGTTGATGGCGTCGGTGACGATGCGTTTCAGATCGGCGCCGGTGAGTTCTTTGGTTTGCGAGGCTACGCCCGCCGGATCCACTTCCCGCAGGTATTCCGGGCACTGCTCCAAAGCATCGCGGATAATAGCGGTGCGGGCTTCGGCATTGGGCGATTTCATTTCCAGCCAGAGTTCCACGCGGCCGCTGCGAATGAGTGCTGGGGGCAAACTGCCGATGTTCATCGCTGTTAAAATTACGGTAACCAGGGCATCATTTTTGGACTGCAGGCCGTCGAGCTTGGTAAGCAGATAGCGGTAAAGACCGGTGTCTTCGTCGTTTTCAAAAAGCAGGTCGCAATCGTCTATAAAAATGATACTTGGAGAATTGTCACGAGCGAGCTGGAAAACCCGCTGAATGCGTTCATAGAAGCTGGCCGTACCGCTGATCACCGTTCCGTCAATAAGAAAAAACTTGCTGCGAAGCCGGTGAGCCAGCGCTCTGCCGACAGTTGTTTTGCCTGTTCCGGGAGGGCCGTAGAGCAATACACCGCGTTTGGGCCGCAGCCCCAAATCGCGCACCAGGTCGGGGCGCTCCATAGGTACCACGATGTCGACTTCCATCTGCTGGATCACATCTTCCACCCCCTTCAGCCGGTCCATCGTCACTTCATCCACTTCTTCGGTTTTGACGTTACTGACCAGGGCTTTTTGCTCCATTAAATTCAAAAAGGTCTCTGTGTCTTTCAATGCTTCTGCTTCTAACTGTAAACTGATATACCGCATCTGATGCGCTGTCAGGTTGGGTACATAACGATGAATACGCTCGAAGTCAAGGTGCTCCACCTGATCACCGGCAAAGCGCTTAAACAAGAAAGCTATGTCTTCTTCCGAAAACTTGGGCATCCGGGCGAACAGGCAGCGCGCCTGCAGGGGGTCCACGATGATATCCTGGCGCAAACCCAGTATCAGACGCTTTTCGCTGCCTTCCAGATAGCGCAGCACGGCATCAAAAGCAGCCCGTAATACGCTGGGGCGGGGATTGGAATAACACTCCTCCAGCAAATCGAAGTAAATATGCAGATCATCGACGATGACCGTTTCGTGTTGGGACAGGCCCTTGAGTAATAAGTCGGCGAAGCTTTCTTCAAATTGAATGGGATGAAAATCCTTTAACCGGTCAAAGGTATCGGCCATACGTATTAAATGACCATCGTAATGGGCTGCCAGTTCGTTCAGAATGGTAGTGCGCCCGCAGCCATTACGCACCACAAGACCTGCGATAGCGCTCTTTCCAAGTAAATCGATCACCTCATCAAACCCTTTTTGCTGTGAGGGGCTTAGCGTTACGTTTGGCATATAATTATTTTTTACTCTCGATACGGTTAGGGTGTAGAAAACTGATAAATGGGAATAAAAATTACATCGCAGCCTTTATTCAGTCCAAACTTTACCGGTTATTGCTTTTGTTGCGCTGATTCGCCCATCACCCGGAATGCCAGCCAGCCGCCTACGACATCTACAACGAGGTGCAATACGACGGGCAGCAGCAGAGAACCGCTGATGAGAAAGAGAAGGCCGAATGCCAGGGAAAGTAAAGCGATTTTTCCGATAGCATTCCACCCCTGGTAATAGTGGGAGACCGCAAAAATCGCTGTCGGAATTAGCAGAGCGGCGACCTTGGCGCCATAAGAAAGCCCAAACAACGCCAGCAGGTAGCTAATGAAATATCCCCGAAAGAGGACTTCTTCCCCCACCGCTGCACTGAAGGACAGCCCAAAAAATGCCCGGAGCTCCCGTTTGTTCTCAGGTAAAAAGGGCGTATTTTTCCGCCAGCCCGATACGGTTTTTTTTCGCTTTCCCGGCGTAGCAACCTCCTGCCAGGCATCTATGCCGTAAGCCAACAGAAAGGCCCCTGACAGCAGCAGGCTTTGCATCCAGGTTCCGGGCAGCGGCAGGCGAAAACCCAAATCGCCAAGAGAGCGCCCCGCGAACAACCAGAGCCCCACCACGACCGCCGCCATGAGCCACAACATAGCGCCGTTACCGCGATAAAAGGCAATTTTCATGTCGGTCGACCAGTCGCCAAGGGTCTTCATCAGAGGCTGTGACCGGAAGATCGCGTTGGCCGGAAAAACGATTCCGAACAAGAAAACCAGAATATGGTCGGCAATCAGCGGCTCGAAAGTCATTGTACTGATTTTTGGGTACCGGTATGGTCCAAACCGAAATTACCCGAAGTTTCCTGCTGTCTTAGAGCGCAAAGGTAGCGGGCGCAAAAGCCCGCGGGTAAGCCAGTAATAAAACTTCAGACAACTTCTCCTAAGGATCGAATCACAAAGGTATCTTAAATTGTTACTTTTGCAGCGAAATTACGCTAATCTTATGGAATTACCTTCCACTTACCGGACGCGGGACATTCAGCTAGACCTGGAGGGCCTCAGCCTGCAGCTTACCCTGGTGACGAACACGGATGATTTGATGGACCAACTGCTGGCAAAGGGATCGGAGCACGAAGACGTACGCGATGAGCGTATTCCCTACTGGGCCGATCTCTGGCCTTCCGCTATTGCTCTGGGCCGCTACCTGCTGCGGGAAAACGCGATCCGGCCGGGTATGCGGGTCATCGAGATCGGCTGTGGCCTGGGGCTGCCGGGCATCGTAGCCGGCATGCTCGGCGCCGAGGTCATATTTACCGATTACCTGGAGGAAGCACTACTAATGGCCCGCTACAACTGGCAGCAGAACGTCGATCGCCCCGCCCGGTTCGAACTAATGGATTGGCGCAAGCCACGGCCTGAACTGGCGGCTGAACTCGTACTGGCCTCCGATGTAGCTTACGAAGCCCGCGCCTTCGATCCTTTGCCGGAAGCATTCCAAACCCTCTGCAGGCCCGAGGGCGCCGTTCTGCTCAGCGAACCCACCCGGGCTATTGCCCGTCCTTTTTTACAGGAACTCCCTGAGCAAGGGTTTTCCGTTAGCGAGCATCTGTTCGAAGGGCAGTACGAGCAAATTCTCTACCGGGTGAATGTGCATCAGCTCGAACGGAATTCGGCCGGCGAAATGAAGTAAGCGTTTGTATTACAAAGGATCGCCTCCCGAGCTTTGATTCCTATCGTGAAAAGGGGAAACGAGGAAAGGCCGATGGCCTATTCTTCCCCGGTTACCTCCTCTTTGGCATTGAGCTGTTCGATTACCAGCGAGGTGATATTAAGACTGTCATTGACCATGAGCACCCCGGTACCGGGCCCGTAGCTGAGAACGTAGTCGTAGCCCCGCTCATCGCGAAGTTTCGCGAGCCGCTCGTCGATTTTCTGTTGGATTTCTGCTTGCAGTGCCTGGGACTCCGCCATGAGTTCCTGGCGAAGCATCTGCTGCTCCTGTACGAATTGTTGTTGCTTAAGCGACAACTGCTGCTCCATCTGCTGAATATCCTTGGGCGCCATCAGGCCGCTTTGTGCTTTGCGCTGTGCTTCGGCAATCTCTTTTTCCAGGGTCTGTCTGCGCGCTTGCAAATCGGCGCCGGCCTTCTGTTCCCTCTGGGCCAGAGCCTCCTGTTTCTGGCGAAAGTAATCGTACTTTGTCAATAAGGTATCGATGTTGACATAGACAATATTCAGGGGGCCGGAGGGACCGAATGCTGCTTCACTGACTGCGGGTTCCGCTTTGGCGGATCCGCTGAAGTGATCGACAAATAAGTAGCCGACAGCCAGCAACAAAATAATATTGAGAATAAGTGATGCGTTTTTCATGTTTGAATTTTATGCCTGTAAAAAGGACTTTTAAACCGCAAAGCTACGTAAGTAAGAGGAAAAAGGCGAACAGGGGCTGTTATCACTGCGCAAAATTCGCTATCTTTCTGGAATTAGAAGACAAGAGTAACCGCGCACATGCTAAAGCAATTTTTTGAGAAAGCACCGGAACTACTTCATTTCCGGATTCGAGGAGGGAATCATCCGCTGCACCACTGGACCCACGGTGTACTGACGCTGGCTGTTATTTTATTGTTGTCCGGTTATCTGCACCGGTTAAACCACGCCGCTCAGGTGCTCCATTTTGCCAAAGGGCTGTTTCCTCTGCTGTTATCCCTGTATGTTTATTACCGTCTCTGGCGGGAGCAAAATATCATACTCCTCCGGTATGGATTACAAGACGGCAAAAGCAACTTGCTGATATTCAACTCCCTGCTGGTCATTGTGCTGTCTATTTTCCCCCTCAAGTACCTTTTCAACTGGTTGGCGGATCATTTTTATTTTCTGCTTTGGCGCATGCTGGCCGGAAAAGGATTCATATTCAGCACCTATTACCGTCCGGAATTCATTCCCGAACCCACTTTAGCGCTCCTGCTCGCTTTTTTCGCACTGGGTATAGTGGCAATAGGGCTTTGTTTTTTCCTATTGTATGAACACAGCCGGCAATCGGACCTACACCCGCACCTCAGCGAAGAAGAAGACCTGCTCACAGCTTACTCGGCTACCCGCTGGCTTACCGTAGTTTGGGTAGCGGCCCTGTCTGCCCTACTGGCATTTATCAGCCTGGCCACCGGCGCTACTCCCTTATTATTTCTGGCAGGAGCTGTTTATCTAATCGTTTGGCTAAGCGCCCCCTTTCAGATGAAGCGAATCTGTCGCCGGCTGCAGGCGCTGAAAGAAGAGCTTTGAGGCACAAGAGATTATTGTATTTTTGCGCGCACACTTTGTAACGGAAAATCGACAAGTCAACCATGGGAGTAGTTATATCACTATTAAATCACAAAGGAGGCGTAGGAAAAACGACCAGCGTGATCAACATCGGTGCGGGATTAGTGGAACTGGGAAAAAAGGTGTTGCTCATAGACCTGGACCCCCAGGCCAATCTAACCCTCTCACTGGGCGTTCCCCGGCATCCCGTAACTATATACGAAGCTCTGCGCGGAGAGTCGCCGCTGGTGCCATACAATGTAAAAGAGAACCTGGACGTCGTCACCTCCACCCTCGACCTGTCGGGGGCTGAAATGGAACTCATTAACGAGGCGGGAAGGGAATTCATTCTCCGGGAACTGATCGATCCGGTACGCGAGCACTACGATTACACCATTATTGATTGCCCCCCCTCCCTGGGTTTGCTGACGCTTAACGCTTTGACCAGCAGCGACCAGGTCTTTATCCCCCTGCAAACCGAGTTCCTGGCTATGCAGGGACTGGCTAAAATCAAGCAGGTCATCAACAAGGTGAAGCTTCGTCTGAATAAAAAACTGCAGATCGGCGGCGTTATCGCCACCATGTATGACGCTCGCAAGGTGTTGAATCGCGACGTGGTCGCCACTATCCAGAAGTACTTTGGCGAGCTCGTCTTCGAAACCATGATCCGGGACAATGTTGCCCTGGCTGAGGCGCCGTCCCAACGAAAAGACATCTTTGCCTACAGCCCCAATAGCGCGGGTGCAGCAGACTATCTGTCTCTAAGCCGGGAAATACTTAAAAGAATTGAAACAGAAACAGTTATGAAATAAAGCGATCCGGGAACTATAATTTCTCCACCTGAGTTGGAAGTACAGTGCTTGTCCATCGCACCACACTCAGATAAAATGTAGTAAATTGTCAAAGAAACGATTCACAGAGGGTTTGGAAAGCTTGTTTGCCGACACTTCGGACAAGGCTGAGGAAAAGGAGCAAACAAGGGCGGCTTCTCGAAAGAAGAAGACCGGAAAGGCACCGTCGGGTAAGGACTTCTCCTCTGACCTGCATGCCTTTTTGCAAGAGGCCTTCGAAGAGTCTTTTCAGGAAAAGATAAACCGGGAAAAACCGGAACCCACGAAAGAATCAAAGCCAAAATCACGACGGCAATCCTCCAGCAGTGGGCTGGACGCGCTTATCCGGAACACCCTGGAACCTAGCACTATGCGGATTGACCCCAACAGTACCCGCCGCCTGGTGGTGACTTTTAAAGAAGAACAACTCGACAAGTTGAAAACTATTGCCCGCCAAGAAAAAACCTTCCTTAAGAAGATCATCGGCGAAATCGTAGAGGGGTATATCCAGCAGTATGAGAAAAAGCAGCGTGACAAACCGAATTAACTCGCATTTAACACAAATCTATTCTTTGCTGATGATAGCGATTCTACCTTTGTGAGGAGGAAAGGATCGAAGTTTGTTAGAAGGGCCTGCACTTTGGGCCGCAGCAGTCGCCACGAAACCTTGTTGCGCCGATTACCGGAACCCATCCGGCAGAAGCGAAGGGCGAAGAAGCAGACTTTTTCTCCGGCTGTTAGGCAAGATGTCAAAACGAACCCCGCAAAGCGGGTCTTTCCATTCCCGGCCGGAGATAAGCACCGGCCCACAAATGATCAATCCCATGTGACGTGTTAATTAGGATCAGTGAAAAGAAATATTTTCATATTACTACTCATATTCTGTGTCGGATTGGTGCGTGCGCAGGAGCAATCCCGAAGACCTAAAGTCGGCCTGGTACTCAGTGGAGGGGCCGCCAAGGGGCTGGCCCATATCGGTGTATTAAAAATACTGGAAGAAGCCGGTATTCAGCCCGATTACATCACCGGCACCAGCATGGGCAGCATCATCGGCGGATTGTATGCGGTTGGCTATTCTCCCGACTCCTTGCACCGCCTGGCCATCAGCCAAAACTGGGCGCATGTGCTGAGCGACAATATTTCCCTCAAACAAGTCGCCTTTGAAGAGAAACTCTATTTCAAGAATCAACTGGTAGAACTCCCCTTTCGCGACGGCGGCCTCAAACCCCCCAGCGGTCTGGTTCAGGGACAGCAAATTGAAGAACTGCTCAACCGGCTCTTCTTACCGGCCTATGCGGTTGAGCACTTTGACGAGCTTCCTATCCCGTTTCATTGTATGGCTGCCGACATTGTGTCGGGCGCTCCCGTCGAAATCAGCCGGGGATACCTGCCGCAGGCCCTGCGCGCCAGTATGGCGATTCCATCCATATTTACCCCAGTACACAAAGATTCCATGGTGCTTGTCGACGGGGGCCTGATCCGCAACTACCCGGTGCAGGAGATGGTTCAGATGGGCGCCGATATCATCATCGGTGTCTATGTCGGAGCGAAGCCGAAGAGCGAACAAAGACTGGAATCGCTTCCGCAAATACTCTCTCAGATTGCCTTCATGCAAAGCATTGATGACTATGATCGCCAGATCCCCCTGGTCGATTTGCATATAGAACCGGATCTGGGCAAATACGGGGCTCAGGACTTCTCCGCCGCCGATACCATCATCGCCCTTGGAGAACGGGCCGCCAGGAAGGAATACGATCAATTCCGGCAATTGGCCGACTCGCTCAATACCTTCGGACCTCCCTATCCTCATCCCCGGCTTTCCCCGGTAAACGACCTGACGATCGATCGCATTGAAGTTCTGGGCAACCAGCAGGTCTCCGATGAGGAGGTCATGGGAAAATCCGGCCTTTACCCTGGGAAAACCGTCAATGCCAGGCAACTCGACGAGGCTGTTGAGCAAGTGTACGGTAGCAACCGCTACGAAAAAGTCAGCTACCGGCTGCGTCACTGGCAGGGAGAGGACGTTCTTTACTTCCACACAAAGGAAAAGTCACCTTTGCTCCTGAAGGGCTCTTTGATTTACGACAGCTACCACGAGGCGGGGCTGGCTGTCAATCTCACGTTCAGAAACCTGCTGCTGCCCTCTTCCAGGCTGATGTTCATCGGTCGCTTAGCAAACAACTATCGCTACCGGATAGAGTACCTAAAATACATCGATCGCCAGCAGAGCTGGTTTCTGAATCTCGATCTGCAGTACAATCGCGATGCCATCCCTTTGCTAGAGGAAGGACGGATTGTTGAAGAATTCCGGCTACAGGATGCTCCCATGACCTTAACCCTAAATAAGCGATTGGGTAAAAACGGGGTGTTCAGCCTGGGGGCTCAATTTGAATTACTGTCTTTCCAGCCCACTGTCAGTGTCAGCCCCTTATTTGATGAACTGCATTATCAAAACTTCAACCTCTTGCTGGCCCTGGGCACCAATACACTGGATCGCAATGTGCTGCCACGCCGTGGCAACCGAACCACCTTCGAAGTAAAGTACGTCCAGAATTCAGGGCTTACCCTGGATGAGCCTGCAGCAGAACTAAGTAACGCCGATTCGCTCTTCCGGTTCGCCCCTTATCCAAGGATTACCTTCCGCTCCGAGAACTACCTCTTCCTGTCGCAACGAAGCAGCCTTGTCCTCTCGCCCTTTGCCGGCATACTCGGCACCTCTGATACGCCCCTTAGTGATTTCTATCTGGTGGGAGCGCCGGAAACCCTTACCCGTCGTTCCATTCCTATGTACGGGCTGAATCCAAATGAATTTGTGGCGCAAATCGCCCTGGGTTTGGATATCGGACTGCAAATATTTCCCCGTGACAATCTTCGTTTCGGATTGCATGCCAATGCTGGTTTTTTCGGCCAACCCGAACTCGGAGAAGCCGGTGCCCCTCCGCCCAATATCTTTCTCTCCGGCCTGGGCCTTACCGCCGCTTACAATTCCTTTATAGGGCCTGTAAAACTCAGCGTAATGTATCCCCTGAACACCGACGGCAACATCAAATCAAAACTCAAGGCTTTCCTGACAGTCGGGCATCGATTTTAGACTTAGGATTGTACTGACGCCAAAAGGGGGTGAACTGGATTAACAACCCAACTTCGAGCGCCGATATTCATTGTCGGCATCTATCAACTCCATTGTTTTGAGAGGATCCTCACGTGACTTCTGATCGCAGTCGATCAGAACCTTATCGTTCTCCCAACAATTTGCATTGGATGTAAATGCAACATTTGTCCAGGAAAACGACCGAAAAGTACAAGTTTTCCACTCCCAAAACAGCTACCTTTAACCATGATTAAAGGCACAGCCTTTTTTCCCATAACTAACTCTCCCTTACTATTCCAGCATGTTGTGTGCAAGCATTAGGCTGAGCCTATGCTCATTCGCAATCAGCTTTTCACTACTGCATGAAGTGAAGTATTTGATGCATATGGTTTTCATTCACCTAACGAACCCCAGTTTGCTTTATGAAAGAAATTCAAATGATCGTTGAAGCGCATATTGATGACCACCAGTTTTCCGTCGTTAAACTTTGTCGGGAAGCCGGTATCAGCCATCCGCAACTACACCGAAAACTCAAAGCCCGCACCGGCTTGTCGGCTATACAATTCATTCGCGCCATACGCATGAAAAAAGCAATGCAGTTGCTGCGACGCGCCGATTTACAAATTACTGATGTGGCTTACAGTATTGGATTCTCGGATCCTGATTATTTTTCAAAAGTTTTCCGCAAAGAGTTTGGTTGCACGCCCACTCAGTACAGGGAAAATTTTAATTTTTGATATTTGAAAGATTTTTCCAGTTACCGGGCCTGGCGGCACCTTATCTTGTGGAAGAAATAAAGACGAAATCTAATTTTTCCTAAAAGATCATAACCCGTAAAGAGAAAGCCAGTGAGAACAATAGGATGCGGGCCGGCACTAAACCGTCGGCCCGCACTTTTTCTGGGCTGTTCTTACCCGTCTTTCCCTGTACTCAGGTCGTTTACACCCGCTCCAGGATGGTGGCGTATCCCTGTCCTACCCCTACACACATAGTGACAAGCGCGTAGCGCTTATTTTGTTTCTGAAGCTCCAGGGCAGCAGTATGAAGTATGCGTGCGCCGGTCATTCCCAGTGGGTGACCGATGGCGATGGCGCCACCGTTGGGATTGAGCCGGGGGTCATCATCGGGGATGCTCCACTTCCGTGTACAGGCCAGCACCTGAGCGGCAAAAGCTTCGTTGATTTCGATAATATCCATATCGGATAGCTTCAGCCCGGCTTTTTTTAGGGCGATTTCGGAGGCAAATACCGGACCGATGCCCATTATGCGGGGTTCTACCCCAGCTACTCCGGAAGATACGATGCGGGCCAGAGGCTGCAGTTCGTAATCCTGCACGCCTTGATCCGAGGCAATCAGCATGGCAGCGGCCCCGTCGTTGAGCCCGGAGGCGTTACCGGCGGTGACGGTTCCGCCTTCCGCCTCCGGTTTGAAAGCCGGCCGAAGCCGGGCCAGCCCTTCCAATGTGGTATAGTCCTTGATAAATTCATCCTTTTCAAAAAGCAGTGGCTCTGCCTTGCGCCGAGGTATGCTCACCGGAATGATCTCTTGGTTCAGCCGGCCGCTATCTCGCGCCCGGGTTGCTTTCATTTGTGACCAGTAAGCGAATTTATCCTGATCCTCGCGGCTGATACCGTATTGTTCCACCAGGTTTTCCGCTGTCTGCCCCATACTTTCAGTTCCGAATAGTTCCTTCATGCTGGGATTGACGAAGCGCCAGCCGAAGCTGGAATCGTGCATTTCAGCATCATTGCCGAAAGCTTTGGACACTTTGGAGATCACCCATGGCCCCCGCGTCATGTGTTCCACCCCGCCGGCGAGAAAAAGGTCGCCGTCGCCGGTGTGAATAGCTCGATGGGCGTGAATAGCCGCCGACATGCCTGAGGCACATAAGCGGTTGATTGTTTCACCGGGAACAGAGAAAGGCAGACCGGCCAGCAGCAAGGCCATACGGGCGACGTTACGGTTGTCTTCCCCGGCCTGATTGGCACAGCCCATAATGACATCGTTGTACTTCCCTTTTGGGATTGCCGGATAGCGTTCCACCAAAGTGCGCAGCACCAGCGCTGCAAGATCATCGGTACGCAACGGCGAAAGCGCGCCCCGAAATTTCCCTACGGGTGTTCTGATAGCGTCAATGATATAACTTGTTCGCATATTTTTCTTTTTTACTAATGCGCCGGGTACTGGGATAAACCCGGTTAGGCGGACGAAAATACAAATTACCTGTACAAATGGCGAATGACTTATTCCGTCCGGCAAACAATCTTGCGAGGAGCGACATTTTAATAGCAATGAATAAGATCAATATTGCGTTTAACTTTTTCGCTTTATCAAAAAAAAGAATCCATATGAATATTCGCACGCTCATTAGTACGATCCTCCTCGGCATCCTATTTGCTGCCTGCAACGGAGAAAGCAGCGCCACCCAGGAAAATAACGGCGCACAGGACCCTGCCGCAGAAAAATGGGAATCCATCATGGCCGTTCACGATGAAGTAATGCCCAAAATGAGCAGCATCAACCAGATCAGCCGGAAATTGAGAGCATATGCGGAACAACATCCGGATATGCCGGCCGAACGCAGGGAAGAGATTGAAAGCACCGTTCAGCAACTTTCCGAAGCGGAAGAAGGGATGATGGAATGGATGAGTCAGGCTCCCAGTCAGTACAAAAAATTGCGCGAAGAAAAATCTGAAGAAGCCCTCATGCAATTCCTGGAGGAACAGGAGGCCGTTATCAAAAAAGTGCGGGCGAATATGCTGCAGGCTATCGATGACGGCAAGGCGCTGCTCTCAACATTACAGCCTGATCAAAAAGAACAATAGAATGAAAAAGCTAACAGACATGAAATACCTGAGCATCCCCATCATCGCATTGCTGCTCACAGCCTGCGGTAACCACCAGCATCCGGAGCAACTGCCGGTTCTCGGCCAACGGGAATGGGTGGAAGGAGATACCGTCTATCACCAGGTACCCGATTTCCGCTTTGTCAATCAGGACAGCCAGATCGTGACCAATGAAACTTTTGCAGGAAAGGCCTACGTCGTGGATTTCTTTTTCACTTCCTGTCCGACCATTTGCCCAAAGGTCAAACAGCAAATGCTTCGCATTTACGAACGTTTTAAGGAGGATGAACGCCTGGTGCTGCTCTCCCATACTATCGATGTCAAACGCGATACCGTCGGCCGCCTGAAGGAATACGCCCAGGGGCTCGGTGTGGAAAGCGACAAATGGCACTTTGTTACCGGGGACAAGGACGCTATCTACGAAATTGCGGATGACTATTTCAGTATCGCCATCGAAGATCCCGATGCGCCCGGCGGCTTTGACCACAGCGGCCGGCTGATCCTGGTAGATGAGAACCGCCATATACGGTCTTTCTGCAACGGTACCGACCCTGAAGAGGTGGATCATTTTATGGAGGATATTGATCGCCTGCTCCAAGAAATGGGTCCGGAAGAAGCAGTGAGCACCCGATAAGTCCGTGTATTATATGAGCATGTGGAAAAAACGGGAAGAACGGGAAGCTTACAGTGGTTGGCGACGCATTATTCGCAAGCGCTTTGAACTCCCCGACGGCCGCCTGGTCGATTTTGACATTCTGGGTGCTGCTCATTACGTTACTGTGGCGGCCATTACCCAGTCCGGCGAATTCCTCCTTGTCAAACAGTACCGGCCGGGGCCGGAAATGCCGCTGGTCAGCTTTCCGGAGGGCGCCATTGACGACGGGGAAAGCCCGGAGCAAAGCGCCCGCCGGGAGTTGCTGGAAGAAACCGGTTACGAAGCCGGAAAAATCGTCCACCTCAAAACTTTTCGCAGCTCCTATACCGATCAGCTGCAGTTTTGCCTGCTGGCCACTGGTTGCCGGAAAATCGCGGACCCTAAGCCCGACGACGATGAGTTCATCGAGGTATTCAGCCTGCCGGAAAAAGCACTACGTCAATTGCTTTCCAAACCGCAGGACGATACCTTTTCCAATGTGGGATGCGGATACCTGGCACTCGAAAGACTTGGGAAACTACAACCGTAGAGCTTGTTTAAAATTTCATCCTTCGGCCCCAAACGGCGCCTTTTGCCCCTGAGCTGTGGCTTTTTTTGGACAATAGCGCTGCTATTCCCCTCGAAAAACCCCTTCGCCCAGAGACAAAATCCATTCCGTTTGGAACTCGAAAACGAAATTTAACCATACTCTTAGCAATTTTGCGGAAAGGGATTGGTGAGAGAAGGTGATTCTTTGTTCCACTGCCGTTGAGCAATTAAAACGCCGACCTTGTTGTACAAGAAAAAACAAGATTATGCGATTGTTCAACATGTCAATCAGCGGTTTAGTCATTCGCTTCTTCTTATTTATGCTGATTATTCTCGCCGGAGCTTACCTCGGTCTGCCTTGGTGGCTAATCATTTTATTGGGCATGCTCGTTTTCCTTTCCGGCTTTTTCGGTATTACTACTGAAGAAATGAAAGAACCTTTTGAGGGAGAGGAAAAGAGTAAAGAAGACACAAAGCAACGGGTCGATTGATGCATGAGCAGTTTCTCCGGCCTCAGCCATTTGCTCTAAGAGTGCAACAAAATCAAACCGAACAGTAAACCCTTCGCGATAAAACGGGACAGTTCATCCTGAGTCCCGATGGCATTGAATTTTGATTAGAAGCTTTCAAAAAGCCACAGATTACACGAATTTCCACAGATTTGCCGATATGGAAATCTATGAAAATCCCTGTGATCCCTGCCTCACCGGCAGTTGTGGCACATCAAAAAATATCGCCGCGCCACGGCGATACTGAATAATTGCATTAAAATGTGGGGGGTATAAATGGGGTTATACAGAGTTATTTTTCTGTCGCAAGCTACAGAGTTTGCGGAGGTTGTTTTTTTCTATTTTCGCTAAAAATGAATTTAATTTTATCTAATTTGAGTAAACCAGTCTTCCATGATAATTTTTGTGCAGATATTTCCCTAAATTTGATTCCACTCCCGAATTATTCTGACGACTCACTTGCAGAGCTAAGGTTTAAATTATGATGTCAAATTTGAACCTGACTCAGCCCTGTTCGAATTTTCATTTGCAGTTAGTTTATAAAATTGTTGGATGTGCGCTAAGCGGCCGTAGCAAGAGGCATTTCTTCCTACTTCCTACTTCTACCTGTTCTTTGTTGCCCCAAATAAACAACGTTTGTTCATGGACAATCTTTCTTTGCAAAGGAAAGTATTTGACCTTATTCAGGAAAAGTTTTCCAAAAGATCCGAAGCTGTAGAAGTACTTACCGGGCTTCTTTCTGTCGGGAAAAATGCAATTTATCGACGCCTTCGCGGCGACAGCCTGTTAACCCTGGGGGAGCTTTACTTGCTCATCCAGTACTTTGATCTTCCTGTCGACGCCATTTTTTACGATAAGAATGATAAAATCATTTTCAGCTACAGCTTTTTCACCCGGCAGATATTCCACCTATCCGATTATATTGAACAGGTTTACGAGGACACCCTGAAAATTCAGCAACTAGGTGAGGTGCAAGTATTCTATTCTTCCCAGGATATTCCTGTTTTCCTCTATTTCGTATCTCCGGAGCTCTTTGCCTTCAAAATGTACATATATGCGTTGGTCTACTGGGACATTCCATATATCAGTGGCAAGAAATTCCGGGTAGATTTCATCTCTCCTGAAATCACAGCTCAGGCATCCAAGATCGCCTCCATTTATAACATGTTGCCCAGCCGTGAACTGTGGAATACCAGGATGATCGACAATACCCTCAATCAAATTGAATACCTGGCCAGCATTGATCAGTTCGAGCACCCTGAGGAAGCGATTAAGCTCTGCGATGCCTTGTCCAATCTGATGGATCATGCCCGCAACATGGCTTCTCATGGGAAAAAATTCTCTCCCAATAGTACTTTTGACAGTCCCGGGCAGAGCTTCGACCTGTACATTAACGAGTTTTCCCGCACCAACGATACGATTCTCATCACTTCCACCGATAGTAAAACCCTTTTCACCACCTTCGGCACGCCGAACTTCCTTCGCACGAGCGATGCCAAACTTTGTGATCAGGTTGAAGAGTGGTTCCAGTCCATTATCAGTCGCTCTACCTCTATCAGCTTTCATTCGTCCAGAGATCGCGAATACTTGTTCAACCATATGAAAAAGCGCATTCAGAAAACGAAGAAAAGAATAGATCAGCTGTTAAAGACATAGCCGTTGGAAAAAGGAAAATTTATCCATACTTTCAGCCTAAAGAACGGAATCCTGCTATGGAAAAGCGTATTACACCCGCGGACATCGCTGCTATGGAGCGCATCGAGCGCATCAACTTCACCAACTCGGTCTCCGGGCTGAAAGGAGCCAGCCTCATCGGCACCCGGGGACACCGGGGCACGCCCAATGTGGCGATGTTCAACTCCGTGATTCATTTGGGCGGCAGCCCCCATCTGCTGGGCTTCGTCATCCGGCCGCTCAGCGTACCGCGTCATACGTACCACAACATCAAGGCCAAAGGCTACTTCACCGTCAATCTGGTCCACGAAGGCATTTTGAAAGCCGCCCATCAGACCTCGGCCAACTATGCGGAGGGTATCTCCGAATTTGAGCCTTGCGGCCTGACGCCACAGTACGGAGAAGCGCATCCGGCGCCTTACGTGCAGGAAAGCCGTATCAAAATCGGTCTTTCCTACGAGGAAGAGCATCTCATCCGGGCTAATGACACTATTTTGATGGTCGGGCGCGTCGTTGAGATCCTGCTGCTCGAAGCAGCCCTGCAGCCAAGCGGGCATGTAGACCCCGCTGCTTACGACAGTATAGCGGTTGCCGGGCTCGACCAGTACTACCACGCGGAGCCCTTTCTTCGCCTGGCCTACGCCCGGCCGGGACAGGAGCCGGAGAAGGAGTGACCGTACGCAGCTTACCTGTTTTACCCTTCTTCACATCCGTAATTTCAAAAACTTATCGCATGAGGGAAGTAAAAATCGCCGTCGTTCAGGCAGCACCGGTACTTTTCCGCCTGGAAGAAACGCTTGCCAAAATGGAGCGGCTGGTGCGGGAAGCAGCCGGCGAAGGCGCCCGCCTGGTGTTGTTTCCGGAATCTTTTGTGCCGGGCTATCCGAGAGGCAGCAGCTTCGGCGCCGTGGTGGGCCGCCGCCGTGAAGAAGGCCGCCGGCAATGGCTGGACTACTGGAATAACGCAGTGGCTGTTCCCAGCGAAGCTTCTCGCTTCCTGGGCGACCTGGCGCGTCGTTTCGGAGTGTACCTGATCAGCGGGGTGACAGAACGGGACGAAGCAGGATACACCCTTTACTGCTCGATCTTGTATCATCACCCCGATGGGCGGCTCCTCGGGCGGCACCGCAAGTTGAAACCCACCGGAACCGAGCGCATCATATGGGGGGAAGGCCGGGGCGACGACCTGCAGGTGTGGCCTACGGCAGCCGGCCCAACCGGCGGGCTCATCTGCTGGGAAAACTATATGCCGATGGCCCGTCAGGCGCTCTACCGGCAAGGGATCGAACTCTACCTTGCCCCCACCGCCGACGCGCGCGATAGCTGGCAGGCTACCCTGCAGCATATTGCCTGTGAAGGGCGCTGCTTCGTTGCCGCTGCCAACCAGTACGTAAGCAGATCAATGTATCCCGCCGAGTGGCGGGAAGCCTTGCCCGCCGACTCTGAAGCCGTTTGCCGGGGCGGCAGCGCCATCATCGACCCCTACGGCAGGTACCTCGCCGGGCCGCTCTACAACCGGGAAGCTATCCTTTATGCCGCCCTAGACCGGGAAGAACTGCTCAAAAGTAAAATGGACTTTGATGTGAACGGGCACTACGGACGTCCGGACGTTTTTGAATATCGCTGGAGAAAGGAAAAATCAGAACAAGACTTTGGTTAGAACTAAATTTTAAATAATTTGTATTTCTTTTGTCAAACTAATTAGCCGTGGTATAAAAGTACAGTAACAATTATCACCTGCGCCGCCGGACGTGCAATTTGCGCTAAGCTCCCGGCCCGTAAGCGTTACCCAACTCAGGATCATGGACTTCCTATTTAAAAATACGTGTACCAATGAATAAGAAAACAAGAAGCTTTTCGGAATCACACAATCCGGTAATGAAGGAAAGCATCTACCGGAACGCCGCGCAGGAACAGTCCGGCGCTGTCTCCCGCGGAGAAACAATGACCGTACAAGGCGCCATCAACAAGACCTTTATCCTCGGCGCCATTCTGCTGGCTACCTCGGTATGGGTTTATACCGCCACGAATCCGATTTATATGTGGATCGGCGCCATCGGCGGCCTGATCGTCGTGCTGATCGCTTCCTTCAAACCAAACCTCTCTCCTACCCTCGCCCCCCTGTATGCAGCGCTGGAGGGATTATTTGTAGGAGCCATATCCGCTATCTACGCCAATTTCTACGACGGCATCATATTTCATGCAGTCACGCTGACTATGGCCGACCTCTTTTTAATGCTGTTCCTGTATAAATCAGGTATCATTAAAGTGACCAATAAATTCCGCTCGGGCGTCATCATGGCCACCGGAGCCATCTTTGTGGTTTATCTGATCACTATGGTCCTGGGATTCTTCGGAATCAACGTTCCCTATATCCACGACGGAGGCCCCATCGCCATCGGCATCAGTTTGATCATCGTCGGTGTCGCCTCACTGAATCTATTGCTGGACTTTGACAATTTTGAGAAGGGAGAGCAACATAAAGCGCCCACCTATATGGAGTGGTTCTCCGCTATGGGACTGCTCATCACCCTGGTCTGGCTGTATGTCGAAATGCTCCGGCTAATCGCCATGTTTTCTTCTAACGACTAACTACCCGCCCCTAAAGTCCGGACGCGGGTAAAGCACCTGGCTTTACCCGCGTTCTTTTTAGAAGTATTGGTTTTATGAAAGAAAATCCCTATGACAGCATCAGAAAGAAATCAACTCAAGACGAAAATCGTCGAGACGATCAACCGCACCGAGAAAGAAATCGAGCAGCTGGAAGAGGCCTCCCAGCCCATTGCACCGGAAAACTCGATCGGCCGTGTCAGCCGTATGGACGCCATTAACAACAAAGGCGTATCGGAGGCCGCCCTGCGTTCCGCCCGAAAGAAGCTATCCAATTTGCAAACAGCGCTCAAGAAAATCGATACGCCGGATTTCGGCATCTGCGCCCGTTGCCGGCAACCTATTCCTCCCGCCCGGCTGATGTATATGCCCGAGAGTAAATTTTGCGTACGGTGCGCTGACAGAAGATAAAACGAAATCGGAAGCCCCGACACTTTTCCATCATCCACGATATTTGTAAAAGGGAACCAAAAGAATCACTGTGGCGAAGATAAAGAAAGTATTCACCTGTTCGGAGTGCGGGGCCAGCTCGCCCAAGTGGATCGGTAAGTGCCCGCACTGTCAGGAGTGGAATACCTATCATGAAGAGATCATCTCAAAACCTACTACTCAGGAAGAGAAGGCAAAAGCCTGGCAGGAAGGCGGCAACGGTAAGCAAAAAGGTCCGGCGCCGGTAGCGTTGAACGAAGTCGTCTCGGGCAGCACCCACCGGCTGATCACCCCCGATCAAGAATTCAACCGGGTACTCGGCGGCGGCTTGGTGGGCGGCAGCGTCATTTTGCTGGGCGGCTCTCCCGGTATCGGTAAATCCACATTACTGCTGCAGCTGGCCCTGCAACTCAAGGAGCGCATTTTATACGTATCGGGGGAAGAAAGCGAAGAACAGATGAAGATGCGGGCCGACCGCATTTCCGAGGCGCAGTCGAATTGCTACATTCTCACAGAGACGAATATCTCCAGGATACTCTCACACGCCAGGCAGCTGGAGCCGCAACTCATTGTGGCCGATTCGATACAGACGATGTCCTCACCACATCTCGACAGCATGCCCGGCACGGTGAGTCAGATCCGGGAATGCGCCTCGGAATTTCAGCGATTTGCAAAAACGAACAACATCTGTGTGCTCATCGTCGGGCATGTCACCAAGGAAGGCTCTATCGCCGGGCCGAAGCTGCTGGAACACATTGTGGATGTTGTTCTTCAATTTGAGGGGGATCAGAATTATACCTATCGCATTATCCGGACCATCAAGAACCGCTTTGGTTCCACCGCCGAGATGGGGATCTACGAGATGCAGGCCAACGGCTTGCGCGAGGTCTCCAATCCCTCGGAGCTGCTACTGTCGCAAAAAGACGAAGAACTCAGCGGTTCGGCAGTAGCGGCAACCATGGAGGGGCTGCGCCCTATGCTGATTGAAACCCAGGCCCTGGTGAGTACCGCCGTCTACGGTACGCCACAGCGATCGGCAACCGGCTTTGACTTGCGCCGGCTGAGTATGTTGCTCGCTGTGCTGGAAAAACGCGGTGGCCTGGGCTTTGGACAGAGCGATGTTTTTCTCAACCTCGCCGGCGGCATCCGCGTCGATGACCCGGCCATCGACCTGGCCATCGTCAGTGCGCTGATTTCTTCTCTGGAAGATATCGCCATTCCGGCCAGCCTCGCCTTCGCCGGGGAGGTAGGCTTGTCGGGTGAAATCCGTGCGGTCAATCGCGTGGAACAACGCATACAGGAAGCCGATCGCCTGGGCTTCAAAGAAATTTATATCTCCAAGTACAACCTCAAAGGACTGGACCTGGGCAAGTTTAAGATTAAAGTTCAGCCGGTCAGCCGGATTGAAGAACTGTACCATAAATTATTTGAGTGAGCACATTTGATTGCCTGGCCACCCTGCTTCGCCGGAGCCGGTAAATGCAACTGCGCTGCCGTTTTCCCTATGATCACCGAACCACTTATTGTCCCTGTATGAATAATGTACCCGATATACCGACAGACAAGCCTCTGCTACTCTTCGATGGCGTTTGTAACCTCTGCAACGGCGCCGTGCAGTGGGTTATCCGCCACGATCCGGCCGGAAAGATTCACTTTGCGGCCCTGCAATCCAACACGGGACAACAGGTACTGCGGCAGGCCGGTCTTTCCGGGGAGCAACTGAGCAGCGTCGTACTCTACTACCAAGACCGTCTTTACACCCGTTCCGACGCTGCACTGGAGCTGCTTCGTCTGCTTGGCGGGTTCTGGTCTTTCTTTTACTTATTCCGGATCATCCCCCGCTTTGTCCGTGACACGATCTACGAATGGATTGCCCGCAACCGCTACCGCTGGTTCGGCAAACGCGAGGAATGTATGATTCCAACGCCAGAACTGAAATCCCGCTTTCTAAATTGAAAAACCAGCGAAGTCGTGACTCCCAGGGCTTTTTTCAGACCAGGTTTTCGATATATTTGTAAAGCGTTCCCGTATTCAGGAGTACCACCCGTTCCTCCGGTTGGATCCAGCCTTCCCGGAGCAGGCGCCGAAAGGCCATCCAGACGGCGGCCCCTTCCGGGGCGAGCAACTGGCCTTCCAGGCGGGCGACCTCTTTCAAGCCGGTTTTCATATCCTCTTCTGACACCGCCAAGGCCCGTCCTCCACTTTTGTAAAGGATATCGAGAATAAGTTCATCGCCGAAGGCTGCCGGCACCCGCAAGCCGTTGGCAATAGTAGTGCCGGGCTGATGACAGGGAGCAGCGATTTTAGCATCAGCGGCGAAGGCATTGACGATAGGGCTGCAGACTTCCGCCTGTACGGCCACCATGCGCGGTTTCTTTTTACCTGTCCAAGCAAGCTGTTCCAACTCTTCAAAGGCTTTCCAAATACCGATCAGACCGGTGCCGCCGCCCGTGGGATAGATGATCACGTCAGGCGCCTGCCAGTCGAGCTGTTCGACTATTTCCAGTCCCATCGTCTTTTTACCTTCCAGCCGGAAAGGCTCTTTGAGCGTGGAGATATCAAACCAGTCAGGTTGGCGTTCCCCGGCTATCCTTCGTGCGCAGTCGCTAATATCTCCGTCAACCAGGGTAACCTTGGCGCCGTAAAGGGCGCACTCGTGCTGAAAAACTAAAGGGGTCTGCCGCGGCATATATACGTGCGCCTCCATACCGGCAATAGCGCAATAAGCACTCATAGCGCCCCCGGCATTGCCCGCAGTGGGGATGACGCACTTGCGAACTCCTAATTCCGCCGCTTTGGAGATCGCCATAGATAGTCCGCGCGCTTTAAAAGAACCGGTGGGATTACCAGCTTCGTCTTTGAGGTAAAGCCAGGGGGTACCCAGATGACGCCCTGCCCGCTTCAGGTGAAAAAGCGGAGTGCCTCCTTCTCCCAGGCTGTAGCGATACGCCTCGTCTTCCAGTGGCAATAATTCTCGATAACGCCACATATTCCAGGGGCGGCCCTGCAGCACTTCCCGCTCCAGACCCGCCGATAGGTCATAACGAGCCAGCAAAGGCTTCTCAGCGGAGGAATAGGTCTGTACCCTGTTTTTATCATAAACTGCCCCGCTTTTAGAGCAGACAAGATCGGCATACAGCGTTTTGGCGATGCTTAACGTTTCCATACTAAGTTCCGGATATTCAGTTTATTAAGGAATACTTTTCCCTAATATTCAACTTTCCGGGACGGCATGCTTTCACAATATTAACCGATCACAGTACATTATTGCCTTTTCGCAAAAACCGTTTTACAAGCTATGAAACCAGTTCCTTTCAAGGTCACCGAAAAGGAAGATGCTTCCTTCCATGTACAGATCAACCGGCAGCAGCACCAATACGATCGTCTCCACTTTCACCCGGAGTACCAGATCAGCCTTATCCTAGAAGGACATGGCAAAAGTACTATCGGTAACCATATCGATCCCTTTTCCCCTAATGAGGTTTATATTATCGGCGCTGATGTTCCCCATGTTTTTAAGAATGACAGCGCATACTACTCTGCCGGTACGCCTCTGCAGTCACACATTATCTCTCTGTTCTTCAAAGAAAGCGCCTTCGGAAAAGACTTCTTCCAGTTACCGGAAATGTATGCGGTCCGACAATTCCTCAAAGAATGCGCCAGAGGCGTCAAACTCTGCCGGCCACTCGCCGAGCGCATTCGCCCGCTCATCCTGGAACTCCGCAAACTCAGCGGCGCCATGCGAATTATTCAGCTGATTCAGATCTTGCATCAAACCGCTTTAAGTGAAGAAAAGCATTTCCTTGGCCCCGTAGGATATACTCCGGAGGAAAGAAAAGTACGTTCCTCCCGGCTCAACCGTACGATCCGTTACATCTCCGAAAACTTCGACCGTCCTATTTCACTCGAAGAAGCGGCCAACGTCGCTAACCTCAGCAAACACGCCTTTTGTCGATTCTTCAAAAAAAGTACGCATAAATCATTTGTGGATTACCTCAACGAGTTCCGGGTAGGCATGGCTTGCAAATTACTCTCACGGACTTCCTACAATATCAGCCAGGTGAGTATGCTTTCCGGGTTCAACACCATCTCCTACTTTAACCGGCAATTCAAAAAGTATATGCATTGTACCCCAACCGAATACAGAAATTGGCAACGAGAATTGATCTGAAGGCACGCTTACAACAAAAAGATGTACTTCTGTGATCTTATGCAGGATTCCGACTTCCGCCCGCCCCTCGTTGCCTCGGGTCGGGTAACCCCGTCCATGTGTGGCCGGGCAAGCTTTCCGACTTTAAAAGGATCCGTGGGTATATCGTATACACCCTATAGGAGAAACTCCCTCAAACCGCTTAAAATAAACGACTTACACACTGACTACCAGCCTGCTGGAAAAAAATAACCGGACTCCTATCAACGAAAAACATCTTTTTTTTAAATTTTCCCCTTTGAATTCTTGCCTATTTTCAAGATTTGTTATTTATTTGTACAAATGATTGGGAAAACGATTGAACAAAAATTTTGAAAGGATTATAAAAAATCGAGCACTTTTAAACATATCCTTTCAAAGTAGTGTTCCCAGGTTAAAGTATTTTCAACAAGAAATATCAAGACTCTTAATTAAGAGTTTTCATATGTAGATTGTTTTCATTTGGTTTTTTGGGGTTATACAGGGTATCCAGCATCGCTGGATCCCTGTTTTTTTTGACCTTTTTCTTTTATAGCTCATACCTTTCTTCGGCCCTTTTCCACTTCTATTCTCTTCATACAGACGGAGAAATGTTTCCTGTTTACAGGCCTTAGACCAGCCGACGACTTCCCTGATTATGAGAAATACCCGCGTTTGTAGGTTCTATTTAATCTGCGTAATTTCGCCTCTTTAAAATGCCTTCGGGTTTGATGATTACAGGCAACCTGAAGCTCCTAAAGAGAAACGAACACCGGCATGAAAAAAAGAACAGAGATATCAAAAATACTCAGCCAGCCACCGCTCAATATCGAAGTAACCGTGATGGGCTGGGTCAGAGCCTTTCGCTCGAACCGGTTCATTGCCCTCAATGACGGTTCCACCATAGATAATCTTCAGATTGTTGTCGACTATGAGGATTTCAACGAAGAAATGCTCAGAAAAATAACCTTTCACGCCTGCATTGCTGTCACGGGGAAGCTCGTAGAATCTCAAGGGGCCGGGCAGGAAATTGAAATTATCGCCCGGGAAATTGAAATTCTGGGCAGCTCTGATCCGGAAGAATACCCCCTACAGCCGAAAAGGCAGACTATGGAATTTTTGCGGGAGAACGCTCATTTCCGCATGCGTACGAATACGCTGAGCACCGTTTTTCGCATCCGGCATGCCGTGTCTTTCGCCGTCCATAAATACTACAATGACCGGAGCTATTACTACCTCCACTCGCCGATTATCACTGGTAGTGATGCAGAAGGTGCCGGTGAAATGTTCCGGGTGACCACTTTGCCCGTCGGAGCCCCTCCAAAGACGGAAGATGGGAAAGTCGACTGGGAACAGGATTTTTTCGGGCGCGAGACGAACCTCACTGTCTCCGGCCAGCTACAGGCCGAAGTAGGCGCCTTGGCTCTGGGCAAGGTGTACACCTTCGGTCCTACCTTTCGCGCCGAACGCTCCAATACGACCCGGCACCTGGCAGAATTCTGGATGATAGAACCGGAAGTCGCCTTCTTTGATATCCACGACAATATGGATCTCGCTGAGGACTTTGTCAAGTTCCTCATCAACTATGTCCTCGAGCGTTATCCCAAAGAGCTCGAGTTTCTTGATCAGCGCATCCAGAAACTGGAACAGAATATGAAGAAGGAGGATCGCCGTCCTTTGGGCCTCCTTGACACCCTCCGCTTTGTAGTGGACAACAACTTCGAACGCATCACTTACACCGAGGCCGTCAAACTGCTGCAAGGGTCTAAGCCCTATAAGAAAGGGCGTTTCGAGTTTCCGGTAGAATGGGGAAAAGACCTGCAGGCTGAACACGAACGCTGGCTCGTTGAAAAACACTTCAAAAAGCCGGTTATTGTTCGCGATTACCCTAAGGAAATCAAAGCTTTTTATATGCGCCTCAACGACGACGGAAAAACAGTTGCCGCCATGGACGTTCTCTTCCCCGGCATCGGTGAAGTCATCGGCGGTTCCCAACGTGAAGAACGCTTGGACGTACTCCGGAACCGGATTGAAGAAGCCGGCATTCCCCAGAAAGACCTGTGGTGGTACAAAGAATTGCGCAAGTTTGGCGGGGCCCCGCACGCCGGGTTTGGACTGGGCTTCGAACGCATGATCCAGTTCGTAACCGGTATTACCAATATCCGTGACGTGATTCCCTTCCCACGTACGCCGGGCAACGCAGAATTCTAAAACCGGGAAACAATCGATGTAGTAAAAAAGGTAAAACCGAAAAAGTCCTCACCTCTCCCGGGTAGCTTTTTCGGTTTTTTTCTTTTTTCCCTGCCCTCCTCGGTTATTAGGGTTTAAGCCCACATCATTTCATCCCGCTCCTTTTCACTATCCAGGCGGTTTATCCTACACTACACCTGTGTACCCGGTAAAAAAAAAGCAGCGCCACTTGGACGCTGCCTCTCGCTAATAACAAATCATAATCTCATGAAAATAATAAGACGACCTAAATTCTTATTCGAACTTCCCCGCAGGGAAGGAAACGATGTCTGTTTTTGAGTTTTCATTGGAGGTTCCCCGCTTCTTACAGCGAGGAACCATGTAGTTTATGGGATTATGATTATCGTACCAACAACTTACCGCTACTTATCGGCTTTCCTTCGGATTCGAGCCTGAAGAAATACAGCCCGCTGGGCAAAGCGTTGCGATAATACATAATTTGGTTTCCGGTATGGCGGCTTGTGTGCAGCAGCCTGCCGGAGCTGTCGAAGACATTGAGTATCACTTCTTTAAAGTCGTACCCCTCTATGTCAAAGACAGTGGAGTCAATAAACGGATTCGGGTATACATTTATTTTAACGCCCGGATAAAAAACCTTTTCGACATCTGTCGTTATATAAGACGGGAATTGTCCTACAAAGTAACGCGTCCAATTCGTTTTTTCCGGTTCGAGATAGTCAAAATAGACGACAGCGCGGTTTTCGATAGCCGTTCCTGCGGGGTTATCTGGTTTTTGGGATACCCGGAATTTTACAAATCCGTAGGACGAAGCATCGCCATCACTACCTCCTGGTAATAGCTCTATATCGGAAAAAGTGAATTTCAGGATTCCGTTGTCATAAACTTCAAATTCGTAGGGCAGGTTACTTGCCCCCGGCGTCACGGTAGTAATGTCCAGCTGGGAGGACAAGGTATCCCGGATAACCAGCCTGTTAATCGTATCGGTTCCCGTGTTCCGGAAAAAGACGGTGTATGTGATATCGGTGTTGGAGGCGACCAGTGAAGAGTCGCCATAGCCTTTGGGATAGCCTCTCAGTTCGACGGAACTGTTGGAACCCACGATTTCCTGTACGTCAATGGAGATGCCCGGATCCAGATCGTTTTCTGGAAACTGGGTAGCAAAACCGGTGCTGAAGGGCGCTCCTTCTTCGACACAGCCTTCGACGAAAGCCGTCGGATAGGTACGTCCCGGGTGGAAGGGCGTCTGTTCGGCGATGACCCGGTAGGTAGCGCCGGCGTTTACCGGCAGTGCTACTCGCTCACCTACACCGGCCGGCAGTTGGACATCGTCCTGGAAAAGGATGAGGTCATCCTGAATGACGATGTAATTGCTCGGCTGGTTCATATTACCGTCACCGGCGTTGGTGACGTTGAAGATCACCGAGTCGCGTTCCGTTGTACAGTTTCCGGAGACGATGACGCTGGCTCCGTCCCAATTGGGATCCGGCTCTACGCAAAGCACATTCGGAAATATTTCGGCGCTGGCGAGTGCGGCCTGGCCTTCTGCAATTCCGCTACAAGGCAGTTCGGTGTTGATAGTAAAGGAACCACACTCCGAAGAGGCGAGATTGCCAATATTGAAGGTGTAGACATTACCGTCCTGTGCAGCCACCGGAATGCTGGAAGAGAGGAAGTTCAGCTCATCGCTCAAGGTAACTTCCACGTAGGCGTCCTGGGCGGCTCCCGTTCCGATGTTGCAGTAATCTACCGAATAGACGATATCGGAGCAGGCCGCCAGAAAGGGCGTGGAAATATCCACCTCGAGATACGGACAAATCGTTTCGGCGACGATGGGAAAGCCCAGCGTCGTCGTGTCGTAGAATTCAGTGAGATTGATCTCATAGCCGTTTTCCACACAGCTGCTCCAGTAGTTGTTTACCGGAAGCACCTTGACCTCATAGTTTCCCGTATCTACCCGAATACTGTATTTACCTTCCGTATCGGTGGTGCCGAAGTAGATCCGGTCCGTACTTTTACTACTGACCTGGACCAGCCAGTCCTTCAGCGGTGCATCTCTTGTCAAATCATAACCGTTACATCCCGCATCGGCATCACGATACACGCGGCCCTGGATATAATTGGTTATGGTATTTCCCAGGTCATCCGTTCTGACCAGGATTATATCGTTAAGGGTTGCTTTAAAAACATCAGACTTCAAGCCAACGGTAGCGAATTTACCATCGCTTGTCGCGACAATCTCCCGGCAGTCTTCATAAGTATCTTCGCTGCCGACCACGGAGCGCCACATTTCTTCTCCTGTTGCGCTGAGCTGGAACATTAACATATCCAGGTTGCTCTCGGAGGTTTCCGTCGCGCCGCCGAACACCAGGGCTCCACTTTCAATTTCAACGACGCAGGTAGCTTCGTCCCCCAAATCACCGCCGATGGTTTTTTCCCAGATCAGGTTGCCGTCCAGATTGTATTGCGCCACCCAGGCATCGCTGCTGAAGCCCCGGGAACCGGCGATGACGAGTTTGCCCTCGCGTGTCAGGATCAGATCACTGGCTTTATCGGCTTCCGGGCCGCCGCTTTCGTTAGTAGAAGCGATGCGTTCCGACCAAAGCTTTTCACCGTTCTTGTCGATTCGATAGAGGATTACATCATTGTCGAACCCGTTGGGGTTATCCGAATTAGCGACAAAAGCAAATCCGTCTTCCAGGGTGACAAGTGCTTCTCCCCGGTCATCGCCCACTTCTCCGTATTGTTTTCGCCATAGGAGTTCTCCCTCGGCATTGACCTTCATCAGCAGAATATCGTCATTGCCGTCGCTGGTCGCTTCGGTAGAACCGATGATCAGGTATCCTCCGTCGGAAGTCCTGACCAGATCTTTCCCGACCTCGCGGGCCTCTGACTCGTAGTGCTTAGACCAGATCAGCTTTCCCTCCTTAGTCAAACGGTATAGTAAAACATTGAGCGGATCTTCCGGCCTGGAATTGATATCTCCAACTACCAGGATGGAACCATCGGATTCAGCCAATACGCCGAAGCCGTGCTCCATAAAACCCGGGTCGTAAACTCTATTCCAGAGAACGACGCCGTCAATGTCTGTCCTGACGACGTATACATCAAGATCATTATCTGAGCCGAAGGATTCACTAAAGCCGACCAGGATAAATCCTCCGTCGACCGCTTCGACCATTGCCGTCCCTTCGTCGTAATTAGCACCTCCAAAATTAGCTTCCCAGCCTTGGGCAGCGCTTTCGCTTCCCAAAACAATTCCCATCAGCAGAAGGACTACTTTCACAAGGCCGTCTAAGGATGGGAACGAAGAGCTGGCCACTTTTTTAAACTTCATCGGCGCTAGCTTTGAGTGTTTCGTTCCTGAGTACATTACAAATATGATTTAGATCGTCCTGAAATCCAATGACAAAAAAGAGGTGTTGTTGAAAAAAAATCTGTATTTTTAGACCCCCTCTACATCAAAAATCACCTTAAACCTTTATGATAAAAGCATTATCAGATTTTTTAAATGAAAAAGGTGTTGAATTTTTTTTCACTATTCAAGCTATTTAACTATGGAAAAAAGTCAGCTGATTGACGTTTTGAGAACCTTTTCCAAAAAAGAAATCCGCGATTGCAGAAAATGGCTGCAGTCCCCCGCTCACAATCAGCGGGAGGATGTGGCAGATCTGTTTGAATATGTTTTCGCCTACGACCACTTAGATAACGAAAAATTCCTCGATAAAGAGCGTGTATTCCGCAAAATTTTTCCTGGGGAAGACTTTGATGACGCCAGGCTGCGACAAACGATGTACTTCCTGATGAAGGCGGTCGAAGAATTTCTCATCTATCAGGAGTATACCGGAAACGATATTAAAACGCAGATGGCCCTGGCCAGCGTATTCAGAAAGCGAGGCTTGGATAAAGTATTCCAGAAAACAGTGCGGGGCATAGAAAAAGTTCAGAAAAAATCATCCATCCGTGACTCCCAGTTCATGTTTAATGAGTATTTGCTGGAGCAGGAGAAGTATCGCTACCTGAGTTACCAAAAGCGCAGCACCCAGCTGAACTTGCAGGAAATTTCCGACGCCATAGACGTTTTCTACCTCTCCGACAAGCTGCGGCAGAGCTGCATCATGCTCTCCCACCAGGCGGTTTACAAGGCAAAGTACACCACCGGGATGCTCGGCGCCGTGCTCCGTTACCTGCAGGACAATCAGGAATTACTTGAAATACCGGCAATAGGCATCTACTACTACATCTACCAGGCCTCCACCAATAAAGAGGAGCCTTCCTATTTCTTCCGCCTGAAGGAACAAATTGAAAAATTCGGTCACCTCTTTCCCAAATCCGATGTCCGGGACATTTATCTGCTGGCGATCAACTACTGTATTGTCAAGATCAACATGGGAGAGAAACAATACCTGCGGGAGATGTTTGAGATCAACCGCCGGGGCATAGAGAACGAAGTGTTCATGGAAAATAATGTACTCGACCGGTACACCTTCCGCAATATCGTCACGGCCGGGCTGACCTTAAAGGAGTTTGACTGGGTTCAACACTTTATCGAGGAATACCAGGATTACCTGGAAGCCAAACACCGGGAAAACTTCGTACACTTCGCTCTTTCTTCGCTGCATTTTGAAAAAGGCGATTACGATAAGGCCCGGGAATTGCTCATCCACTTCGAATACACTGACCTGCTCATCAACCTGCAGGCCAAGTCGATGCTTATCAGAATGTACTACGAAGACGGCGAGTACGAGGCGCTCGAATCACTGCTGGAGAGTATGCGCAATTACGTGCATCGCAAAAAGGACATCGGCTACCACAAACAGATTTACAGCAACCTGATCCGGTTCACCAAAAAACTGGTCCGGATCAATCCTTATAATAAAGAGCAAAAAGAGAAGTTACGCCGGGATATCAATCAGGCCAAACAGCTGCGCGAGAAACGCTGGTTTTTAGAACAACTCGATATCATGTAAGCTCTAATCAAAGCACAGGGCAATCGCAAAGTAAGCCCTAACCTGCTAAAATCTTGAAAAGGTACTCGT
>CAZWDL010000022.1:52874-74517 GCA_964632995.1 uncultured Saprospiraceae bacterium | reverse complement strand
CCGCTCTTACACAAAAAGAGGGCCGAAGCGAATTTCGCTTCGGCCCTCTTTTTTTAATTAAACGATACTTACCCGAAGGGCATCGCTTATCGGGTATGTTTTCCGTTTGCTCAGCTCATCGGATTTTAAATCTCTTCCCCTTCAAAATCGGTTTGTGTAAGATAGATGATGACGATGCCAACAAGAATCATCAACAGGCGCATAACGAAGCCGAAAAGTGGTCCGGGAGCATCGATCCAGGTGAGAAAGGAAAGTTTGACGCCGACCAGGCTAAGAACGAGTGCGAGGAAGCCTGTGCCGGCCAGCAAAAATCCAACCAAAGTGAGCCAGCCCTTGTTGTTATTCATATCAAGAGAATTTTAGTAGATGGAACGCTATATTGTGGCCAATGGTTTATTGGAATTTGATTGATGAAGAATCAGGTTCAAAGTTACCTTATTTTAAGGCAATGAAATTCATGCAAAGTCTAGCTGATTTTTTATGCTAAAACTCATAGAATGCCCGCGGGATGCCATGCAGGGAATCAAACCCTTCATTCCCACAGAACAGAAAGCTGCCTACCTCAATCAATTGTTGCAGGTTGGATTTCATACCATAGATTTTGGCAGCTTTGTCTCTCCAAAGGCTATTCCGCAAATGCGGGATACCGCATCCGTACTTGCTCAGCTGGATCTGTCCCGGACGAGCACGAAGCTGCTGGCCATCGTAGCTAACCGACGGGGGGCCAATGATGCTATTCAATTTCCGGAAATTGACTATCTCGGCTATCCTTTTTCTATTTCTGAGACTTTCCAGTTGCGCAATACCAATGCGACAATTGAAGAATCATTGGGCAGAGTAGAGCAGATTCAGGAGATTTGCGAGCGCAATAATAAGTTTCTGGTGGTTTATATCTCCATGGGATTCGGCAATCCCTACGGTGATCCCTGGAATGTAGAAATTGTGCAAAAGTGGGTCGACCGCCTGGGAGCAATGGGAATTAGAATCCTTCAATTGTCTGATACGATCGGTGTCGCCAGCCCTGAAAGTATCAGTTATCTTTTCAGCGATCTGATTCCAGCATATCCCGATTTGGAATTTGGCGCTCATTTTCACACGCAGCCGCACAACTGGAAAGAAAAAGTTGAAACCGCTTACGAAAACGGATGCCGGCGCTTCGATGGCGCTATAAAAGGTTACGGAGGCTGCCCTATGGCTAAAGATGACCTGACGGGCAACATGCCGACAGAGCAGATGGTCTGGTATTTTGAGGAACAACAAATCCCTCTGGGTATTGATAATGAGGCCTTTTTGAAGGCTGTTAAAATGGCGCAAGAGGTCTTTCCCATATGAAATAGGCTGGGAAAGTGATGAGCAGGGACCGGAACGGGCAGGAATTCAAGGTAGTCCTGTGACGAAAAAAGAAAGGAGGTCGGGCCATTCAACCTCCCAAGGCTTCAAAACCAGCTATAATATCGAATAATTCTTCATCAATGGCATTCTGGCGTTCGTGGTGAAAATTCTGATGCAGTTCCTCCAGCATTTCGCCGATATTTTTTTCCGCTCGTTGCATAGCTGCCAGCCGGCTCGCGTTTTCCGCGGCGAGCGATTCGGCACAAGCCTTAAACATAGTAACAAAAAGATATTCGCGGATCAGCGCACTAAGGGTTTGCTGACGATCGCCGATCACTTCCGGCAACATGCCGGTGATCCATTGGCGTTGCGTTTTCTCCAGTATCCACTTTCGATCCAGGGGAAGCATGCGTAGCGCCGTCTGCTCGTAAACGGCGCCGCTGCGAGGCCGGTTGTAAAAAAGATAAAAATTCCCCTTCCGGGTTTTTTGGAGTAGTTGCCCCAGCAGGGGGGAGATGCCTTCCACAGAGTTGGGCACGTGGAAAAGTTCTTTCACGGGCAGGCCTTCGTCGAGGAGGCGGGCATAGATACGTTCTCCTACCGCCCAAATTTTTTGCTCACCGCCAATTTCCTCCAGTTGATTAGCTACAAAATCAGTGAGCGCCTCGTTGAACTGGCCAACCAGTCCCTGGTCAGATCCGAATACGACGACGCCGGTGACCTCCCCGGTAGAAGAGAGGACGGCTTTTTGAGGGTGCAGGGCTTCTCGTCCCAGGCAAATACTCAAACCCAGCAAGACGGTCCGGTAATAGTCGGACAGTGCGTGTACGGAATCTTCGTACTGGCCGATGCTCGAAGCCGCCAGCGCTTTCATGGTGCGCACTACAGAACCTAGCTCTTCGGTTCGCTCTATTTTCTGACGCATACTTTCTATAGTGGCACTCATAGGGAAGGTGTTGATTCGGAGGAAGTACGATAAGGCGCTATAGCTTCCCGGGCAGTCTGTAAAATGGCCTCGCGATGCTCCTCGCTCAATCGTTCCATGGAAAAAAGCTGTTCGCGGATGGTTCCCGGAAGTTCATGCATGGCCTTCTGCACGGCTCGTTCCGCCTTTTTAATCAAATCCAGCGGCACATCATCAAAGAGCCGGCTGGTAAGGGCAAGTAAAACACCGACTTGTTCGGGAAGGGACAGGGGGCTGGATTGAGGCTGTTTCAGGCATTCCCGGATACGCCGTCCGTGAGCGATGATCTGCTTGGTGTGTTCATCCAGGCGGGTGCCGAAGCGCGCAAAGCTTTCCAGCTCCTCAAATTGAGCATAGGCAAGTTTGAGGTTGCCGGACACTTCGCGGTAGACCGGCCGCTGTGCTTTGCCCCCCACCCGGGAGACGGATTTACCGATATCCACTGCCGGCAATACACCCAGTTCGAACAATCTCGGAGAAAGGTAGATTTGCCCGTCTGTGATCGAAATCAGATTGGTGGGAATATAGGCTGCGATATTCTGTGCTTCCGTCTCGATAATAGGAAGTGCAGTGAGCGACCCGCCGCCCAGATCGCTGCGAAGATGGGTGGCGCGCTCCAGAAGCCGGGAATGTATGTAAAAGATATCTCCGGGAAAGGCTTCCCGCCCCGGAGGGCGGCGCAGCAATAGAGAGATTTCCCGGTAGGCCCAGGCGTGGTGGGTGAGATCATCATAAACGATGAGCACATCCCGGCCTTTTTCCATAAAATACTCCGCAATACTGGTAGCGGCATACGGCGCAATATAAATCAGCCCCGGCGGATCATTCCCTTCGGTAACCACGATGCTGGTGTACGACAGGGCTTCCTGCTCGCGCAAAGTGGCGATGACCTTAGCCACCGAGGAGGCGCGTTGTCCGATAGCGCAGTAGACGCAAATCACGTTCTGGTCCTTCTGGTTGAGAATGGTATCGATGGCAATTGCTGTTTTTCCGGTTTGCCGGTCACCGAGAATCAACTCTCGTTGCCCGCGTCCGACGGGGACCAGCGCATCGACGACTTTCAGCCCGGTTTGGAGGGGCGTAGTAACCGGAGCGCGGTCAAGTATTTCCGGGGCGGGGCGGTTGACCGGGAGCCGCTTCGTAGCAATGACCGGGCCCTTGCCGTCAAGGGGAGCGCCGACAGGGTGGATCACGCGACCGAGTAAGGCCTCTCCAACGGGGACATCAATGACTCGTCCGGTGCGTTCTACTTCATCGCCGGCGTGCAGATCGCTGTGTTCTCCAAGCAGAACGACGCCGATTTCCGTTTCGTCAACATTGAAGGCTATGCCAAACAGCCCCCCCGGGAACTTCAGCAACTCGCCGTAACCGGCGCCCGGCAGGCCGCTTACTTTGGCAATACCGGTGGAAACGGTCATCGTAATGCCGATCTCTTTTGGCTGCAAAGCCGGCTGAAATTCAGCTCTCGCCTGCCTGAGCTGATCAAAGACCCGGTCAAAGAGCTGCTCCAGATTATCTTGCCGAGGATTCATTGGGCGCTGTTTTGGTTATCGGTTCGGAGGACTGCTCCTGTTCCTGGTCAATCAATTCACCGATCATACTTTCCAGGGAACGGAGGTAATCCTTAATACTCCAGCTCACTTTATAGCCACCGGCTGTAAGCGTTACGCCGCCAATAAGCCGGGGCGTCTTTTCAAAACTGAGTTCAATATTGGTACCGGCTATTTGGGTCAACGCGGTTTCAACCTTACGACGTTGTCCGGCAGGTATTTCAAAAGCGCTTCGCACAACGGTATCGCGAGGAGAACGGATGAGGGCCGCTTCCAGCGATTCTTTTTCCGCTTTTTCCATCTCCCGGAGCTGTCGCAGAAAAACATCCGTAATGTGTTCTTCGAGCTTGGCGGAAGCCAGGTCAGATAAAACTTTTTGTGCGATAGCAAATACCTCTCGTTGGGTACGCTCGACGATTTCCCGGCTGAGGTTTTCCTGTTCTTCCCTAAAGGAAGCTTCCAGCTGCTTCCGCAGTGCTTCCGCTTCTTTTCTGGCTTCTTCCAGCCGTCGTCTGCGAAGAGTGTCCGCTTCCTCGGTAGCTTCACTAAGCATGGATTCCCGCCGCTGTTCGAATTTCTCATTTTTGCGATGGAATTCCGCTTTTTCCTCCTTCGCTTCGGCCAGCTCGTTTTCCGCATGCTCAAGCTTGCTTTTGATCTTTTCCTCCCGCTCGTGAATGGCATTCAGGATGGGGGTATAGAGAAATCGTTTCAACAGCCAGACCAGGATGAGGAAGTTGACGGCTTGCGCAATAACGGTGAACCAATCAATTAACATAGGCTTGATCTTAAAAAGTATCCGGGCACTCAGCTGATAAACTGGTTCCAGAACGGGTTGGCAAAGATGAGAATCATCGCGATGACAAAACAGTATATCGCGGTGGACTCTATCATGGCCAGTCCGACAAATAAGGTTCTTGTAATAGTGTTGGACGCATCGGGTTGCTGGGCAAGAGAGCTCAGGGCGTTGGCTACCGCCCTCCCTTCAGCCAGCGCTGGCGCGATACAGCCGATACCCATAATAAAGCCGGAGGTGGCTATAGATACGATGCCAATAATTGTTGCACTATCCATCGTTTGATGTTTTTATGGTTGTAGAATTTTTTGAATGCTTTCCGGAGTCCTTCTTCTCCGCTTCTTCTCTTATCGCGGCGGCAATGAAAACGGCGGCTAGAATACTGAAAATATAGGCCTGTACCATGCCGGTGAGTAATCCCAGCAGGTTCATCAGAACAGGAAAGAAAAAAGGAGCGATAGACAACAGAATACTCAGTATCATCACCCCACTCATCATATTGCCGAACAGGCGTATGGCCAGCGCTATGGTACGCGAAACTTCGCTGATGATATTGAAGGGTAACATGATAAAGGTAGGTTGAAGGTAAGTCTTCAGGTAGCCGATCAATCCGGATTTGGCGATACCGAAAAACGGAACGGCGAAGAAGACACAGATGGCCAGCGCAGCAGTTGTCGACAGAGAACTCGTGGGAGGAACGTACCCGGGTACGATCGTTAAAAGACCGGCTGTGGCTATCAGTAAAAACAGCGTGCCCAGAAAAGGCAGGTACCGCTCCGTTTCGGGGATACCGACTTCTCTAATTTGTTTTTCAATCGTTAAGACGATAATCTCCAGGGCGCTTTGCCAGCGTGAAATCTCTATACCCGTCGTCAGACGGCGGGTGATCAGCCAGGAACCCAGCAGCATGATCGACATTAATCCCCAGGTACCCAGAATCGTGATGTTCAGCTTGAAGAAGCCGTATTCCCACAGTATTTGCGCGTCGGGGCTTATGTTCATGATGGTTCTTTTTTTATCAGGGAAGCCTGTTCTTCCCTTAATTTAGTGAAGCAGGTGAAAAGGAAACGGGCGATGAGGAATCCGGCCAGACAGACCAGCAACCGGTCCCAGCGGTCTCCCGCTACGAAATAAAATCCGGCCACCACAATGCCGGTCCTTAATAAAAGGCTGGCTGTAAACCAGATAAACGCATACCGGGAGGATACGCCTTTTTTAATAGTAAGCCAGAGACCGCCAAAAAAGAGGAAGCCGAGTAAAAGGCCGGTGACCAAGGATAATAAGAGCATGCTGAATTCATTCATCTTCAGTAGTTTTAGAAGGTTCTTCCTGGTCCTGTTCTTTTATCTCCTCCATTTTACGGCTCACCCAGTACCAGGCATTCAAACAACCGAGCATCAAACCGGCAAGTAACAGCGCAAGGGTATAGGAGCGCTCGCCGGCAATTTGCTCATCCAGCCAAAGCCCCAGTAAGGTCAGTAGTACGGTCGGTACGGCAACCGACCATCCGATAAGCCCGAAAACCCCGAAACCTTGTAAAGCGCTTTGCTTGTCACCTTGCTTTGCTTTCAGCTTGCGCGACTCTTTTTTGCTCACCTGCCGTTGGAAGGCCTGCTTATCGTTTGTCTCGTTTTCTTCCATAGCTGAGGTTTGAATGGTTGTCCTCCTTCTCACCACTAGGGATAGGACTGGGTGACCTTAATCCCTGTATAACTCCTGCAGTTGCCGGATAAACCCGGTTTCCAGTTTTACCAATACCGAACGAACATCCTTTTCCCGTTCCTCCAGTTCAAGAAATTGCTGTTCTACTGCTTCGTGCAACTGTCCCAGTTCTTTTCCGCCGATAGCTTTGCGTACGGAAACCAACACCTCCGCCCCGGCTTTTACCAGAATACCTTCATCGATGGCAAGGTGAACTTCACCCGCCGCTTCTGTTTCGTAGGTTAAAATACCCGGCGTGAGAGCCGCTACGCCATCCAGCCGGTTGGGTAGAATACCGTAGGCGCCCCGGCTGGTTTCCGCAATGATGCGCTTGACCCCGGTTATCCTGTCAAAAACCCTAAAGGGAAGTAGTATTTTGAGATCCATCGATTCGTATTCCATCGTTGATTTTTATAAAAAGCTTCCGTTTTCGGCTATTGCTGTGTTTCTTTCCGTTTCTCCCTTGCTTCATCCACATTTCCGATCATATAAAGTGTACTTTCAGGATAATCTTTAAACTCATCCTGCAAGATGCGTTCACAACCATCGAGGGCCTCCTCCAGACTGACCGTAGTTCCTTTGATATTGCTAAATCGTTCGGTGGTGTAGAAGGGTTGTGTGAGAAATCTTTCCAGGCGGCGGGCCCGGTTCACTATCCGGCGATCTCTGATAGAGAGTTGCTCCAGACCCAGCATGGCGATAATATCCTTGAGTTCTTCGTATTGGGCCAGGGTGCGGCGAATATCCTGGCTCAGCTGGTAGTGCCGTTCTCCGATGACACTGGGAGTAGCCATTTTTGAATTGGATTGCAGCGGGTCAACGGCAGGGTAGAGCCCTTCACTGGCGCGTTTGCGCGACAAAACGATGGAGGCTGACAAGTGTGAGAAGGTGTGTACCGCGGCCGGGTCGGTCAGGTCGTCGGCCGGTACATATACGGCCTGAATGGAGGTGATAGCACCTTTGTCCGTATTGGCGATTCGTTCTTCCAGTTTTGACAACTCCGTGCCCATCGTCGGCTGATAGCCGAGCCGGGAAGGCATTTGTCCCATCAGTCCGGAAACTTCCATACCGGCCTGAATAAAGCGGAAAATATTATCGATGAGCAGCAGCACGTCGCGCCGTTCATCATCCCGGAAATATTCGGCCATGGTGAGGGCGGTGTGTCCTACCCGGAACCGGTTGCCGGGCAACTGGTTCATTTGCCCGAATATCAGAACCATATTGGGCAAAACGCCGGCGTCTTTCATCTCGTGATAAAGTTCCTCTCCCTCGCGGCAACGTTCGCCGATACCGCAAAAGATACTGACACCCTCGTGGTGTCCCACCATATTGTGGATCATTTCGGTCAGCAGAACGGTTTTCCCCACACCGGCGCCGCCAAAGAGGCCGGCTTTACCGCCTCTTTCCAGGGGGGTCAGCACGTCGATGACTTTAATGCCCGTTTCGAATACTTCGGTGACGGTAGAGCGTTTTTCCAGAGAAGGAGGCGCCTGGTGTACGGATCGCCACGCCACATCGGACAGTGGCGGCTTGTGGTCAATCGGTTGCCCGAAAACATTAAACATGCGGGAGAGAATAGCAGAGCCTACCGGTGCCAGAAGGGGAGAACCGGTATTTTCGACTTTCATTCCTCTGGCCAGGCCCTCGGTGGGCGTCAGAGCGATGCTGCGCACCACTTTTGCATTTAACTGAGACTGTACCTCCAGGACAACCCGGCCTTCTTTTCCGGTGCGTAGTATAGTATTGATGAGCGGCAGTTGATGACTGAAGCGCACATCCACTACACCCCCCCTCACCTTGATTACTTTTCCTTCTTCCGGCGCCTCTGGCATAGTAGGAAGTTTTAGTTTGAATGGGGCAAATCATTTCCTGGACAACAGTTGATACGAAAATGATCTGTACTGCATTCCTGTTCATCCCTTCATTTCAACATTTGCCTTCAGTTTGATGTTTACCTAACCCAACTGTTATCCAGCTCATCATCCTTCTCTTTCAATACTTTTGCCCCGGGCTCCCCAAATAAAAAAGTCCTTTCGCAAAGAGCGAAAGGACTTAGAAGCTTTAACAGACAGTTCTTTTAAGAAGAGCTGATATTACATCATGCCGGGCATGCCTCCGGGCATACCGCCGCCGCCTGCGGGCATCTGACCGTTTTCTTTTTCCGGTTTGTCGTTGACGACAACCTCCGTGGTCAGCACCATACCAGCAATAGAGCCGGCATTCTCGAGTGCGATGCGGGTTACCTTGGTCGGGTCGATGACGCCGGCCTTTTTCAGGTCTTCAAATTTATCGGTACGGGCATTGTATCCCGTGCTGCCTTTGCTGTTCATCACGCGCTGCAGGATGACCGAGCCTTCCATGCCGGCGTTATTGGCGATGATGCGTAGCGGCGCTTCCAGGGATTTGCGAACGATCTGGACGCCAATGGTCTCATCTTCGTTCTCTCCCTTGAGGTTTTTCAGCGCTGCGATAGTACGGACGAGGGCGACGCCTCCACCGGCAACGATGCCTTCCTCGACGGCTGCGCGCGTGGCGTGCAGGGCGTCGTCTACGCGATCTTTCTTCTCTTTCATTTCCACTTCGGTAGCAGCGCCGACATAGAGTACGGCTACCCCGCCGGCCAGTTTGGCCAGGCGCTCCTGCAGTTTTTCGCGATCGTAGTCCGAGGTGGTGCTTTCGGTTTGTTGCTTGATCTGGTTAATGCGGGCTTCGATCATCTCATCGGAGCCGCGACCATTGACGATCGTCGTATTGTCTTTGTCGATCGTGATCTTTTCGGCCGAGCCGAGGTGTTCCATCTCAGCGTTTTCCAGTTTGTAACCTTTTTCTTCACTGATGACGGTGCCGCCGGTGAGGATGGCGATGTCTTCCAGCATGGCCTTACGACGGTCGCCAAAACCGGGCGCCTTAACAGCGACGACCTTCAGGTTGGCACGCAGGCGGTTGACGACGAGTACGCCGAGTGCCTGGCTTTCTATATCCTCCGCGATGATCAGTAGCGAACGACCGGCGCCGACAACCTTTTCGAGGATGGGCACGATGTCCTGCATGTTGGAGATCTTCTTGTCATGGATCAGGATCAGCGGATCCTCATATTCGGTGACCATATCTTCGGTGTTGGTCACGAAGTAGGGAGAGAGATAGCCGCGATCGAACTGCATACCCAGTACTTCATCGACATAGGTGTCCGTTCCTTTGGCTTCCTCTACGGTGATGACACCGTCTTTGGAAACGCGCTTCATCGCGTCGGCGATCAGTTGGCCGATCTGCTCATCGTTGTTAGCGGAAATGGAGCCCACCTGCTTGATTTTTTCAAAATCGTCGCCGATTACTTCCGACTGCTCCTGCAGGTTAGCGATAACCGCCTTTACTGCTTTATCGATGCCGCGCTTGAGGTCCATCGGATTGGCGCCGGCAGTAACGTTTTTCAGCCCGGCGGTGATCATGGCCTGTGCCAGCACAGTGGCTGTCGTGGTGCCGTCACCGGCGATATCTGCTGTTTTGGAGGCAACTTCTTTCACCATTTGAGCGCCCATGTTCTCTACGGGGTCCTCCAGTTCGATTTCCTTGGCGACGGTCACGCCGTCCTTAGTGATCTGGGGAGCGCCGAAGCTTTTCTGCAACACGACGTTGCGTCCTTTGGGGCCCAGCGTCACTTTAACGGCGTTGGCCAGAGCGTCGACCCCGGTGCGCAGTTTTTCTCTTGCTGTTCTTTCAAAGCTAATTTCTTTAGCCATATCAGATTTAAATTTTGTGTTGTTCGGTTTTTAATAAAAAAGAATTAAGCAGTGCGGTGTTCAGCTCATTGACCGTTTTCCAGGACGATCAGGATGTCATCTTCACGCATGATGAGGTAATCCTCGCCGTTGTAGTTGAGTTCCTGGCCGGCGTATTTACCATAGAGAACTATGTCACCGATCTGAACGGTCATCGAATTGCCTTCTTTACCGGGACCAACGGCGACGATCTCGCCGCGCTGAGGCTTCTCCTTAGCGGTGTCGGGAATAATAATGCCACCAGCCGTCTTCTCTTCAGCCGCGGAGGGCTTGACAACGACTCTGTCATTGATGGGCTTCATACTCATAGTGCAATCGATTTTATTTAAGCAGTTGAATAATGATTTGAATTCAATATTGATTTACTATCATACCTTGTGCCAAATCCCGATTACATGACATTATTGCAGTTTTTGTCAGTTTATGGGATGAAAAACGCGGTCATCTGCCAGGCATGGTTGCCAAATTGGCAAGCTTTCAGGTCGAAATACAGATGGTCTATGATCTCATTAGAACTGCATTTACCGGGTGAGGCATAGTCAAAAAAAAGACCTGGTAATCGATAGGGGTCGACTACCAGGTCTTTTTTCGATTTATATGAGAGCCGGTTACTGCGTAAGCAGCTGCTCGGAAGCGGCGCCGGGTTCGCCCACCATAAGCGCTGTAACGATACACAGCACAAACAGGACGATAGCCAGATACCAGGTAATTTTTTCAATAAAATCGGTAGATTTGGCTGCGCCAAACATCTGATTAGCTTGCGAGCCGCCGAAAGTGGCGTCAACACCTCCGCCTTTGGGATTCTGAATCAGAATGGCTCCCATCAGCAAAACGCAAATCAGGGCGATAAAGACGGTCATGGCAGTCAACATATCTATTGTCGTTTTTGTAGCTCTTGAATGATCTGCGCAAAGTAACTATTTTTTTCAGGAAAAATCAAACTTAATCGCCGGTACATTTCGATAGCTTTTTCATAGCGTTCCTGCTGGACCAGTAACCCGGCCAGCGTTTCGGAAACGAGCTCTTCGTGTTCACGCAGACTTTGTTCGGCAAAACTGGCGACTCGGCTTTTCTTTTTCGGTGTTTTCTTGACGGGCTTGACGTTCTCCATCAACTCGTCCAGGTGTGGCTGCATATGGTCGGGCTGAAATTGCTTCACCCAACTTTTGAACGAGGATTTGGGCTTAGGCTGAGGCCGGCCGGCGATCCCTGCTTTTGTCGGCCCCACTGCAGAAGACGCTGCATGCAACTGCTCTACAGCTGATTGCATTGCCGCCAGGTCTGCGAGTAGGACCGGAGCGGGAGAGAACGCTTCCCTGCTTTCTGAGGGATCGGGTTCCGTCCATTCGAGTGTTTCAATTGCTTGGAGCCCACCGGCAAAATTCAGAATCAGTTCCCCGTCAGGGTGAAACGGCAACTCCGGAGATACTTCCGTACCGCCTACCGGAGCAGGTTCCTCCGTTGCGCTTTCATTGAGGTCGAGCGGGGGGATGAACAAGTCTTCCTCTTCGGTGAAATCCTCCTGCCGGGACTCGTCTTCCTGCACCGGCAGATCGGGGAAAAACGGACCGCTCTTTTCTGTGCTTTGTCCATTGGAGCTCGCCAGTGAGCTTTCCTCTTCCTCGCGCAGAATATGCAGCGGAATCGGTTCGCGGTCTTTTTCCAGCTTAGTTAAATCGTGTAATTCCAGGTAATCTTCGCGGAGTTCAAAGCTGTCACTGAAGACGTCTTCCTGTGGTTGCAGATCCCGCATCTCCAGGTAAAGGTAGCGGCGGTCGATGCTGTAGGTTGCGGTTTTTTCCAGAATGCGTTCGAAATCAGCTCGCTGGTTGATGTGACTTTTCCTCAACAGCAGGTAGTGAAGGTTGCGGCAATAGGGATATTGCAATACCAGGGATTTCAGTTCCTGGTAAGAGAGCTGATAGAGCTGCGAAGAGTTCTTTAAAATGTCCGCAAAGTTTTCGGCATTCATTTTCCCGCTGTACTGTTCAATGAACTTTTAAAGTTACTAACATTTCCCCGGAAAAGCAACAAACAGAGGTTTTTCAGGATTGCTGTTGCAAAAAGGCCAGAAAATTACGGATAGCTCTTCCGCGATGGCTGATGGCGTTTTTTTCGGACTGGCTCATTTCGGCGAAGGAGCGCTCGTAACCGTCGGGAATAAAGACAGGGTCATAGCCAAAGCCGCTTTCCCCTCGACGTTTTCGGCTGATATGGCCATTGACGATACCTTCAAAAGTGTGTTCCTTTCCGTTCTGAATCAGGGCGATCACGGTTCGGAAACGGGCTGACCGGTTTTCTTCCCCTTCCAGCTTTTTTAATAATAGATCAATATTGGCTTCGGGGTCTTTGCCCGCGCTGGCATACCGGGCCGAATACACCCCCGGTTCGCCATCCAGGGCGGCTACTTCCAGGCCGGTGTCTTCGGAAAAACAGTCGAGCCCGTAATGCTCCACCACGTAGCGGGCTTTCAGCAAGGCATTGCCCTCCAGGGAGGGGCTGGTCTCCGGAATGTCCTCTTCGCAGCCGATGTCTTTCAAGCTCTTGATTTCGTAGCGCTCGTTAAGCAGCGCCTTGACTTCCGAGACTTTGTGGGGGTTGCCGGTGGCGAATACTAAAGTGTTCATAGATTTTGAATTGAAGGATGAAGCAGGACAGGAAGTGATTTGGGGCGGTTCCCCTGAAACACAAAGGCTTTAACCCGGCCCGGAGAACGAGCGGGCAAGCGATCAGGAACCAAGCCTCTCCGGGAACATTTCCCGCAACGCTTTCCAAAGCGCGGCGGCTCTTTTTTTCTTACCTTGTTGCCGCTCTACATAGATATCCTGCAGGTCGTCGGCGAAGAGGTAATGGACGCCGGCGTGTTCGACGGGATGATAGAGCGGAGGGGCGAATTGCAGCCCCACCTGGGCGGGTGCAGCACCGAATAGAATAGCTTTCTCAAAGGGGAAGTCGCGGCGAATGCCGGACAAACTAATGGGCCTGGCAGGTGTTATTAAATAAAGAAGAATATCCTCGCGCGGATCGAGTTGTACGGCGCCCAGTATACGGCCCAGGAACTCGAGCAAGGCCTCGTTGGCTTGTGCTGCCTGACATACGACCAGTACTTGCTTTTTCCCGTCACCCTCACAGCGATCTCGCCCGGCAGAAGCTTCCGGAGTTGCAATTATTTTGAAGTCTAAAAAAGGTGTTTTCAAAATATATAGGTTTAAATTCCAGTTCCTGCAAAACTAAATTCTATAAACAGGTTAAAGCCTTAGCTGAAATAGAATTTTTGAATAAAAATAATTAAATTTATGCTAAAATAGCGCAATATGAGTAATATCAAGATTTCCAAAACTAACAAATCCCGCCTTTCCGAAGTCGACTTTGACAACATTCCTTTCGGTCGCGTATTTTCCGATCATATGTTTATAGCCGAATACAAAGACGGTGAATGGACTAACCCCCGTATCGAGCCCTTTCACGATTTTCAGATGCACCCTGCTTCCATGGTACTCCACTACGGACAGGCAGTGTTCGAAGGTATGAAGGCTTCTAAAAGTTACGAGGGTAAACCCTTGTTGTTTCGGCCGGAGCAACACGCCAGGCGTATCAATCGCTCTGCCGCCCGTCTGTGTATGCCGGCGCTTCCGGAAGAGCTGTTTTTGGAAGCCCTGCATGAATTGATTGCGTTAGACAGTGACTGGATCCCGCCGCAAGAGGGTAGTGCGCTGTATGTCCGTCCCTTTATGTTCGCCACCGATGAGTTTATTGGTGTCCGTCCTTCGAACACTTACAAGTTCGTCATTTTTACGGGGCCGGTAGGTCCCTACTATCCCAAGCCGGTTAGCCTGTGGGTGGAACGGGAACACGTTCGGGCCGTGCGTGGCGGCACCGGAGAGGCTAAAGCGGCCGGAAACTATGCCGGATCACTATTGCCTGCTCAGAAGGCCCAGGAACGCGGCTTCGATCAGGTTATGTGGATGGACGGCCACGATTTCAAATACATCGAGGAGGTCGGTACGATGAATATCTTCTTTGTCATCGACAACACGGTGATCACTCCGGGGCTGAGCGGCTCCATTCTCGGCGGCATCACGCGCGACAGCATCCTGACCATTCTCAGCGAAAAGGGATACGATGTTGAAGAGCGCCGCATCAGTATTGACGAAGTGGTGAAGGCCTACGAGGCTGGTACTTTGCAGGAAGTCTTTGGCGCCGGGACGGCCGCGGTGGTCGCCCATGTCTCCAAAATCGGCTACGGTGACCTGGTTATGGAACTGCCGCCGGTAGAGGAACGCAAAATCGGCAAGCTGGCCAAACACGAGATCGATGCCCTGCGCGCCGGTAAGATAAAGGACACGCACGACTGGATCGTTCCGGTAAAATCTCAGGCGACGGTGGATGCCTGAAATTTGTTTTAGTTTAGATGCCGCCCCGCTGGGGCGGCTGGTTTTCAGCATCGCCATTTTTTGTAACTATTCAGTTACCGCTGCGCATCGATATTTTTTGTTTTTGCCACAGATCACACGGATTTTCACAGATTATCATCCTGGGAAATCCGTGTAATCTGCGGCTTTTTTTGTTATCCATGGAGAAGCAGCCTCTTCGAAGGCACGAATGGGCTGAGTTCCGGCCTTCCTACTGTTGGAAGCGCATTCCCACCTTCACGCCGATGTCGTACAGGGAGCGGTTGAGCGAAACGTTATTTTCAAATAGACCGCCCAGCCAGAAGTGGAAGGTCGGCTGTAGAAAGAGCGTGGTGTTTTCGCTGAGGTGATTTTCCCAGCCCATGCCCGACTGTATGGCGAAGTGAAAGAACCGGAAGGGTGTTTCTGGCAGGGGGGCATCCAGCCGTTCGCTGGTATCGCCGAAGTAGCGGATTTCCTTAACTTGGTTGCTAACATTGAAAATACCCGTTCCGCCCAGTAAGAAATAAAAAGAGTTCTTGGTATCCAGCTTGTGCGCGAATTCGAATTCTACAGGCAGCAGGATGTTGAAGTTACGGTAGACGAATTTGTTTTGGGAAGCATTGTCCGGGTTAGGGGTATCCCCGGGAATATTCATCTTAATGGTTTGGTAACCTGTTTCGCCAAAGCCCAATCCGAAGCGGAAGCCCAGTTTTTCTCCCCGCCACCCGGCTTGCAACCCGGCGCTGAGTGAGAACTTGCCCGTCTCCAGTGAATCGAGGCGACGGATGTCATTTTGGCTGATGCTGGCATCCAGGGCGATGAGGCGCCGGCTGGAGAAGTTGGGATAAAAGTTAAATCCCCAGGAAAAATTCTGGGCGATCGTACTCAGGCTCATCAAAACTGCAGCGAGGATAAGCGCGTATTTTCTCATCTATTTTTTCTCTTACAAATGCCCAAAACGGGGAAAGTATTGTTCTGTATCCTTATAAAGTTTGAAGGCTTACAGAAGAACTTCAGGTATTCAATAAGCCCCGCTTTTTAAAATCCTTAACGATCGACTTGAAAATCTGTTTGGTTATTCTGTTGACGAGAACGTGGAAACCGAGCAGTCCCAGTATAAGGAGAAACGGGGAGATGATAACCACGGGAATCATCAGCAGGAAGAAGGCAAGGATGAGGAGGATACGATAAAAAGGACTATCGCCCAGATAGCGGTTTACGGTGCGCCTTACTTCATCCTGCAGGGCGGCTTCCTGTTGCTCCTGTTCGCTTCGGACTTCTTCTTTTTTCGAGCCGGAAAAACTCCCTTTGATCATGGAGAGCATGACCTTGCGCACCCGCCGGCGCATGGGATGTTTTAATTGCTGCAGTGCTTCGATGCTGATCTTTGGATAATCGGGAGCGGGAAGGGCACCGTTTTCAGCCGGATTTTCCGATCGGGCATTGCTTACGCGCAGGTCGGGAATGATGGGAAAGCAGGGGTGCTCATGTTTTACGTAGTGAAAGCGTTCGTATATTGGATTACCTGGTTTCCAGTCGCAGAAGGCGGGGCAGGCGATGTGCTCTTCCCCGGTCTCTTCCTTCCGGAAAACCTGCTCCTCGCGCACGATGAAGTGCTTTCGCAAAAAAGCCTGGCAGTTTTTGCGCCCCAGCAGGAAGTCGTGCTCGCGGAAGTTGCGGCTGAAGAATCCGCCGAAGCCGTCCAGGGCGCCGCAGGCAATGGCGTAGGGCGTCCGCCGTTTGATCGTCTCCCCGTCCTGGATGACGGTCTCGCGTCGTACGGGAAAGACCATGGCCCGGCTGTGATCGCCGGTAAAACCGCGCGAAAGCTCGCTTTCCTTGATCATCGCCTGCCGGCGGATCGCCGAAAGGATGCGCGGCGCTGCCTGTTGAATGCTTTCCGGTTCGACATATTCCTCCTCCCCATTTTTTTCTTCAAAGTTGGGGAAGGGGTCGATCATGATGATGGCGTAGTTCTTGAAGCTGCTTTTACTATCCGTCGCTTGGACGGCCGGATGTTCACTTTGGTATTTTTCCTCCAGCACTTTAAGCACCTCTTCAAAAGGCTCGTTATTGATTGTGCCGCCGTCAACGGCCATGAAGTTGAAGGGTTTGGGTATGCTGCTCCATCGTATGTTGAGTTCCCGGCCGAACATGCGCTGAACCTGCGCCCGCAGGTAGGTATGGGAAATATGACTGAATTTGCGAGGTCGCAGCCCGATGGGAAAAGCGCCGGTAGCCTTGGCGGCCTCGATGACGGCTGTCCGGTCATCGGCAATCCGGGGATTGAGACGCAGCAAATGATCGAGTTGCGCCCGCGTGGGATTGATGGAAAAGTGGGCGATTCCTTTGTGAAGGTGCATCTTATGAGCGGCTTTCTCGCTGGGGGGGCTTTCTTTTCCACCGGCTGTATCCTGCAAGTCGCCGGGACCGAAATCAATTTCGATGGGGATACCCCGGAGGCTGCAAATGGTGAGGATCAGCTCTAGATCCTTGGAAATATAGCCCGGCCAGTTTTCAGCATAAATATCTCGTTCAATTCTAACTTCCTTAGCCCGGTCGGCGATCATATCGATGGGCTTGGAATTGAGCAGGGAAGGCACCTTATTGTCTACGATATCGTCGTTTTCCAGCATCTGCTGAAGAGTGATGGCCTCGCTGTCATTTAGGTTGACCCAGGCCTCGTAGAGCTTGTTGCCCTGTTTTGCCGGATTGTCGTCATTCACCGGCGTGATGCCTTCAAAGAGCGCCAAAGAGGTGATGGCGGCGGTCATCCCGCCGGCGGAGGCGCCGCCAATGACTTCCAATACTACATCGTGCATGGGGATATCCTGCCGGTAATCGGGGTGTTCGGGGCCTAGTTTCCGGTTTTGCTGCTTAGCCGTTTCCCAGCGCTGAAGGGTTTCCAGAAGATAATCGATAACGCCGGCCGTGTAGGCGCCTGCGGAAACAGCTCCGGCCATGGCGATGCCGATCCGGAATATTTGGTCTGGGTCAGTGTTCGTTATCATATTGTTGTTATTAGGAACCTAAAACTAAGGAAAATAGGGGAGGAGGAGAAGTATAAATTGGGTGGATTTTTGATAATCGTTCGATAGGGTCCTGCGATAGCTGGAGCTCAATGAGCAATGTGGCTGGCATGATTGTGTTCACCTTGTCTGGCTCAACGGTATCCGCACACCAAATCCAAAAGTAGGTTGCTGGGAGAGCGGGTCTATGCCTAATTCAGGCCGCAGCTGCATGCTGAGATCGTCACTGATGTCAAAATTGTTAAGGTGAGCGGCGACGAAGGCTTCCACGCCGTTGAGGAGGTATACGGCGACGAGCCCGATGTAGGATAGTTGCCGGTTTTTGTCAAAACCGTCACGAATGGAGCGCAGGGCGCGCGTGTTTTGACCGAGTGGGGTGCCCGTAAACTCGTTCTCTTTCCCATCGAGGGTTAATTGGTAAGCCGTTTGGAAGCGGTCGTACTGCTCATTGTTGTAATTGATAGCATAGACCAGACCGCCGATGGCGGCATAGACGAAAGGAACCTTCCACCAGTCTTTGTTATAGATCTGGCCGGAGCCGGGAACCACCAGAGACATCAGGCCGGCTTTTTTCGGATCGGGATACCCTTTTTTAAAAAAGCCCTCCTTCACCACAGGCGCTTCCGATACGATGGTATCGGTGAGAATCACCGTGGTATCCGGTTGCTGGGCTTTTAGGAAGCCCGTAGCAACGATGTTCAGCAATAAAATGATCAGAATATTCCTCATACTGGGGCTAAAACGCGTAGCGGAGCCATTTTTGTGAGCGTAAAAGCGAACTTTAGGATTTTTTTGACAATTACTCCTCTTCTATACGATCGATGAGCTGGTTGAGTTCCTCAACAGACCCGAAAGGAATGACAATCTGTCCTTTTCCGTCACTTTTCAACTTCAGTTGTACGCGCTTGCTGCCAAAGAAACTGCGAAAATTCTGTTGCACGTTTTTGTAATCGTCGGGGAGCGTTTCCTTACCGGATTTTGATTTAGGGGCTTTATAGGCTTGAATCATTTTTTCCAGCGCTCTGACCGAGAGTTTTTTCGAGCGGGTTTGATCGAAGAAGTGTTTGCGAAGGGCGTAGTCATCTACGCCGGCCAGGGCGCGGGCGTGGCCCATGGATAGTTCCTGGTTTTTCACCGCCTCCTGAATATCCGGCGGCAAGGTCAGCAGCCGCAGATGATTGGTGATGGTGCTGCGCTTTTTACCGACCCGTCCTGCCAGGGTCTTATCCGTCAGGGCGCATTCTTCCTTCAGGCGTTGGTAGGTAATGGCAATCTCTATGGCATTGAGTTGCTCGCGCTGTATATTTTCAACCAGTGCCATTTCCAGCATTTGCTGATCGTTGGCAATGCGGATGTAGGCCGGGATTTCTTCCAGGCCGGCTATTTTGGAGGCGCGCAGGCGGCGCTCTCCGGAAATGAGCTGATATTCGCTGGGACTCATGCGCCGCACTGTGATTGGCTGTATCAGTCCGTGCACATTGATGGAATCGGCCAGCTCCTCCAGCGCCTCTTCATCAAAATCGTTACGCGGCTGAAAAGGATTGACCTCCACTTCGGCAACCGGAATCATAGCTACCTGCTGGGACAATTCCTTGACCACTTTTTGCTGATCCTTCTCTACTTCCTCATCCATGTTGGACAGCAGCGCCCGGATCCCCATACCCAGCTCTCTCTTCTTGACCTTTTTCGCCATTGCTTATCGTTTTCTGTTCACTTTTGGATACGAATGATAACAAAGGTAAGAAATTTAGAGGATGGTTTCATGGGGCATGCTTACCGTATTTTATGGATTGCCAGTACCTCTCCGTTTAGTGCCCGGCGCATTAGCTCCAGCAGTACCGGCCACACGCAAGACCATGAAGCGCTGAAACTATGACTCCACCCCGTTCTTTTTGTTCCTTTCCGTCAGGATAGGATCGTCATTCTTAAGGAGAAATTCGCGGGCGAGATTCAGGAAATTGATGGCCCCTTTGCTGCCGGCGTTGACCAGCACTACGGGGGCATGCATGTTGGGCGCTTCGCCGACTTTGGAGTTGCGGTGGACGATGGTGTCAAAGACCTGCCCTTTGAAAATATCGCGCACTTCGCTGACCACGACATTGGCCAGTCGCAGGCGGCTGTCGTACATCGACAGAAGGATCCCTTCGATCTGCAGATCTTTGTTGAGTTGTTGCTTAACCATTTTGATCGTGTTCTGCAGTTTGGTCAATCCTTCCAGCGCGAAGAATTCACATTGAACGGGAATGAGTACCGAATCGGCAGCGGTGAGGGCATTGACGGTGACCAGCCCGAGGGAGGGCAGACAGTCGATGAATACGTAATCGTAATAATCCCGCACTTTATCCACCACTTCCTTGATGACGAACTCCCGGCGAATACGACTGACCAGTTCCAGTTCGGCCCCCACCAGGTCGATGGAGGAAGGAAGAATGTGCAGGTTTGGTGTTTCCGTTTCGTAAAGCGCATCGGTGGGATCCAGGTCATTGACCATGCAATCGTAAATATTCCCATCTACTTCCTCGGGGAAGACACCCACCCCGGAAGAAGCATTAGCCTGCGGGTCGGCGTCGATGATCAGCACCTTTTTTTCAAGGATGGCCAGGCTGGCCCCCAGGTTGATGGCGGTGGTAGTTTTACCGACTCCTCCCTTTTGATTAGCTATAGCTACAACTTTTCCCATGACGATCGTTTTGTGAAAAAAGAAAAAGGGGGGAAGTAAGCCTGTTTCCTGTCGTGCTGCCTGTTCGGTGGTGTATAGGGGAGGCCCCGGAAACAGCATTTACTTCCACCCTTTTCTAAGTCTACTTTGCAAATGGATACTACCAACGGTCAGAAGTCCGCTGATTCACCGATTGGCAACAAAATTAACGCTTTTCCTTCATCTTCGAAAGCCTTTTTGGCTTCATCGTGATTTATTTCGATAAAACCGAAGGTATCATAGTGGCATCCGATAATTTGGTCGCACTCAATGAAGTCGCTGGCGATTAAGGCATCCTTGTAATTCATCGTAAAGTTATCACCGATGGGCAATATAGCAAAATCGAGCGAAGGACAGGTCATTGGAATCAGTTTCATATCCATCGTCAGGGCCGTATCACCGGCAAAGTAGAAGCAGCCCTCATCGTTCCAGATGACAAATCCACCGGGATTGGCGCCGTAAGTGCCGTCGGGCAGTACGCTGGAGTGGATAGCGCTGACGTACTTGACGGTTCCGAATTCAAATTCCCAGTGCCCGCCGATATTCATAGGATGACCTTCAATATCTTTTTCGCCGGCCCAGGTGACGATCTCGAAACTGGAGATCAGCTTGGCCCCGGTACGCTTCGCAATGGGTTCCAGGTCCGCGACGTGATCATCGTGGCCGTGGGAGACGAGGAGGTAATCGGCCGGCACCTTGTCAATGTCAAGCCTGGCTTTTACGTCGGCATCAGTGGCTTCCTCACGGGCTTTGGTGGCCAGCTCATTAGGGCTGATATAGGGATCGAATAAAAGATGTTTGCCTTTGGTTTCTACCAAGAAGCAGGAGTGTCCCAGATAGGTCACTTTCATGGGTCAAGTATTTTTTGGTTGCAGAATAAAAATGTGCTTCAATATAATAAAGCAGCTCTCTTCCCAAAAGTCGGCATGAACCTTTTTGTTCAGGCGGACATTATATTGTCATTCTAACAAAACGAAAATTGAGCTTCTATAATGATAACCGTCATCTCTGGCACGAACAGGAAAAACAGTGAGTGTCTTACTTTTGCCAGGCAATACCAGAAATTGCTGCAAAATCAGACCAGTGAGCCGGTGAAGTTGCTGGCCCTGGAAGATATTCCTCACGACTGGTTTCACGCTGCTATGTACAGTTCTTCGGGCATATCGCAGAGTCTTATCGAGTTACAGGAAGAGTACATGATTCCCGCTGAACGATTTGTCTACATTATTCCGGAATACAACGGTGGTTTTCCCGGAGCGGTGAAATTGCTCATTGACGGCTGCTCCGTTCGCAAATACGGGCCGACTTTCAAGGGTAAAAAAGCGGCTCTGGTAGGTATCGCTTCCGGCAGAGCCGGTAACCTGCGCGGCATGGATCATCTGTGCGGGGTATTGCATCACGTC
>CAZWDL010000022.1:0-52864 GCA_964632995.1 uncultured Saprospiraceae bacterium | reverse complement strand
TGCCTAACAAACTGCCTATTTCCCGTATAGAGGAACTGATGGATACTAACGGTAAAATCGTAGACGAAGCCACGCTGCGCGTGATGGAAGCGCATGGGAAGGAATTACTCGAGTTTTAAAAGGGTATCCCGGCCTGGCGCTCTTCTGCGCCCTTGCGTGCGGGCCTTAGTCAGCGGGGTTAACCCTGACAATTGCACAATATTGGATACCCAAATTTGGGTATTTATACCTCGTTGAAGAAAAAGTGGGTGTAATCTTTATAATTATCTGGCAACCAATGTTTTACAATTCGTCAGCCCTTCGGGCGGAAAATTCTTTGTGAATTTTCCGTGCTAATAGGTTGCTGCGTAGAAAAGTAGCCTTTCGCTGGAGCGAAAAGACGCTTTTGAGCTCCATGCAAAGGCGCAAAGCATACAGTAATATTTTGTAAATTCTTTACCGGCGCCGCCAGGTTTGGCAGAGTGCTGCCTGTCGCTTGTCGAAGCCTGCCCGGGCCCGCGCGAAATGCGAAAAGCAGTGGTCTTGCCTAGTCAAAATTCACTACGAATGGCAGTCTCGCCTGGGCGCCTTTAGCATCGCGCAATTCCTTAATGAATTTAAAGTAAGGGTACCATTCCGGCGTTTCCTTTTGAAGTAACTGTTCGGCAACCATACTTTCCTCCATACCCATTACATTTTCCAGGAGTTCCTGAAGCGGATCTTTCACCTGCGGGTATTCGCTGAGACGGAAAGTTTCAATGCCGGCCATGCCAGAGGCGGTTTCGATGGCATCTTCCAGGTTGCCGATGCGGTCGACCAGGCCAATCTCCTCAGCTTTGAGGCCGGTCCATACCCGGCCCTGGGCGATCTCGTGGACGGAATCGCGGCTCATGTTCCGGTTTTCGGCTACGCGCTGCAGGAAGGTTTCGTACATCATATCGGTGCGCTGCTGCAGAAAGCGCTCCTCCTTCGGCGTCAGATCGAAGAAGGGAGTGATGCCGGCGGCGACGTCGGTGGTTTTGACCGAATCAAAGCTGATGCCGATCTTGTCGTCAAGCAATTCCCGTGCATTCGGAATGATGCTGAAAACGCCGATGGAGCCTGTCAGTGTTTTAGGTTCGGCATAGATAGAATCGCTGGCCGAGGCGATATAATAACCGCCGGAAGCGGCGTAATCTCCCATGGATACGACCACCGGAATACCTTCCTGCCGCGCCAGGCTTAGTTCTTTCCAGATGTTTTCAGAGGCCATGGCGCTGCCACCGGGAGAGTTGACGCGCAGGACGATGGCTTTGACGCGATCATCGCGGCGCAGATCTTCAATAATATCGGTGTACTTCTCATCGCCGATCGTACCGTTTTCGCCTTTGCCGTCCAGGATGCTTCCTTCGGCATAAACGACGGCGATCTTATCCCGGACGCTGTAATCCTTATCGGGCGGATTGCTGCGGTTATATTCTTTTAGCGAAAGCATAGATACCTTTTCCTCTTCATCGAGGCCCAGGCGTTGGCGGAGCTCATCCATTGCTTCGTTGCGGTGCCCAAGGGCATCGACCAGGCCGGCCTCGAGCGCGCCTTCCGGCATGCCGCCCGTATAATTATTGGCAATCTCATCGAGTGCATCCACGCTGATGTCCCGGGTTTTGCTGATATCGGAAAGGAAATCCCGGTAGATGGTTCCCAGATATTCGCGAGTCTGAAATTTATTCTGATCGCTCATTTCGGTCAGGCGATAAGGTTCAGTAGCGCTTTTGAACTGGCCGGCGTAGAAAATCTGCATGTCTACACCGATTTTATCCAGCATTTCCTTAAAAAAGGGGATTTGTACGGCGAAGCCGCGGAAATCGACGATACCGAGCGGGTTGACGTAAACCTTGTCAGCGGCTGAGGCCAGGTAATAGGCCCCTTGAGTGTAGTATTTGGCGTAAGCCACCACAAATTTTCCGCTTTCGCGAAAATCGAGTATTGCTTCCCGCAAATTGGTAGTAGAGACGATGCCGGAGGATGCCAGCATGTCTACATCCAGAAAAATTCCTTTTATATTGTCATCCGTTTTGGCCTGGGTAATCGTTTCCCGGATTTCCTGAAGGCCGAGTATTTTTCTTCTTTCGAAATCAAAAGGATTAATTTGCAGATTGTTTGTTCTTTCGGGGATAGGCTGGTCGAAGCTGAGGTGCAGGACGGTGTTGGGCTTGACATCCTTAGGTTCATCGGACCGTTGAGCAATGCCGGCGATAACCAGGCTTCCGATTCCAAAGAGGACAAACACGGCTATAATGACGCCCAAGCAAGAGGCGAGTAGAAATTTGAGGAATTGTGTCATTCTTATTTAAATATTTGTAACCTTATCAAAGATAGTGCGCCTGAGTAAGACGATAGTAGAAAATAGATAAAACGAAGCGTTTTTCAGATGACTGAGCGATATGTGTCGAACAGTCGAAAGCATTAGCACGCATTTTCCATCGTCCATTTGATCAACAGCGGGCTGTCGGGAATGTTTTCAGCAGTTTATTTTTGGCCCCCGGTAAAAAATCAGCTATTTTCTCACTCCTAAAATACACTTTACGAATGAGCCGAAATTATCATCTTTTCATCCTTACGCTCTTCTTTTCCTTGGCCTTGTACGGTTGTGCAGAACAGGGAGAAGCGACGGATACAACGGCTGTGGAAGCGGAAACCGATGAGCCGGCCACCGAAGAACGACCGGCCTACGCCATCGTCATTCACGGTGGTGCGGGGACTATTCTAAAAGAGAATATGACGCCGGAAACCGAAGCGGCCTACCGCGACGCGCTCAATCAGGCGCTGGACATCGGAGAGGGCGTCCTGAAAAATGGCGGCGCCAGCCTCGATGCGGTGACACAAACTATCATTTTCCTGGAAAACTCTCCACTGTTCAATGCCGGAAAGGGAGCGGTTTTTACAAATGCGGGCAAAAATGAACTCGATGCCTCTATCATGAACGGCGCCAATCTGCAGGCAGGCGCCGTTGGTGGCGTCACTATAGTGAAAAATCCCATCACGCTGGCGCGGGCCGTCATGGAAAAGTCGGAACACGTCATGCTGGTAGGCGGGGGCGCCGAAGAATTTGCCCGGAAGCAGGGGCTGGAAACAGTTGATCCGGAATACTTCTACACCGAGCGCCGCTGGAAATCGCTGCAGCAAGCCAAGGAGGCGGAAAACGAACAAACAGGGATGCGCAACCCCGATTACAAGTTCGGCACGGTAGGCTGTATCGCGCTGGATAGCGAAGGTAACATCGTGGCTGGCACTTCCACCGGAGGCATGACTAACAAGCGCTATAACCGCATCGGCGATTCGCCTATTATCGGTGCAGGTACTTACGCTAAAAATGAAACCTGCGGTGTATCCTCTACGGGTCACGGCGAGTACTTCATCCGTTACGCCGTTGCCTACGATGTTTCAGCGCTGATGGAATACAAAGGACTTTCTGTGCAGGAGGCGGCCGATCAGGTCATCAACGAAAAGCTGAAAGCGGCAGGCGGCACCGGCGGCCTCGTTGCGCTGGATCGCAACGGCAATGTGGCTATGCCGTTTAATACGGCAGGCATGTACCGCGGTTATGCCAAGCCGGGAGGCGAGCGGGTCGTGGAAATTTACGGCAACTGAGACCAACAGCCCGGGAACTTGCACCCGGCCTTTCCCGCTTGATCATGCGTAAATACATACATCAGGCGAGATAGGCCGGGCAAGACCATGGGAACTATCATATCTCCGTCCCTTCAAACTGTAGTATTTCCCGCACATCGCCTTCGCTCCGGATTTCCTTATCCACGAGGTGCAGGACAATCTTGACTTCTCCGTTTTCTTTTTCGATTCGCTCCAGCTGATCGGGGCGCAAGATCGCAATTTTATTATCGCTGGAAACGAGCCAGATCATATTTTCGGAATCTTCGTCGAGATGGATGGCGCCGCCATCGCCGGAGTAGAACTGAAGGACGGTATTGCGGTCCCGGCTGACGAGAAAGGCGGTATGCTTATCGTATGCGTTTCCGTGCTGGTCTTCGAATTCGGGTTGGAGCGATTGGCCATCGAGGGGAACAGGCCGGTCGCAGTTCCAGATGCCGAGGCTGGTGGCGTAGAAACGGTTGACGATACGCCGGCGAATGCCGGACTGAGCCACCGGCACGCCCTCTTGCTCGAGGGAGTCCAGCTGCGCTTCAAAAGCCCGTTGTGCCCGGGCTTTTTCTTCCGCGACGGATGCTTCCAGCTCGGCCAGCTGGCTGTTCATTTTCGCTTTGCGTTCAGCCATTCGGATCTCGTAGTCGGCGTATGCTTCCTCATAGGCTTCAACTGCTTGCTGATAGTCGCTACCCGATAAGACTGGCATGATGATCAGGCGCTGGCGGCGCTCTCCCTTGATGAGGGTGAGTTCATATTCCAGGTTATTCAGCGGTTCAAACTCGAAACTATCCATTTCCTGGCTGAGGAAGGAGGGATCAAAGTCCGGGCAGTTGGGAGAAATTTGCCAGATCGTGCCCTGGTAGAATTCACGGCCGGGGATATCGACGTCCTCCAGAAGCGTTAGTCCGATGGAAGCCTGGTTGCTGCGCAGTGGTTGCGGTTTGACGGGGAGCTCGGGTTTGGGAATGCTGGAAAGAATACGGGCTCTTTCGGCTTCCGCCCGGCTTTCGATAGCTTCCCATTGCTTGAGCAGCGCACGTTTTTGCCAGTAAAGCGGGTCTAGCTCATCCAACACCTGCTGATCCAGAAACTGGATGTGATCCACATCCTGATAGATCCACTCCCGGGACAGGGTATCCAGCTTGTAGATATTATACCGGGGGGATACGTTGACGTTAGGTACGGTGATTTCGGAAATGAGCTCTACTTCGATGCGTTTGCCCGGCGCAAGATTAATGCGTTTCCCATCTTGCAGCGCAAACAGTTCGATCATACCTGCCGATTCCAGATAGTACTGCTGACCCGCTGAGTCGTAGGTCATCGGAATACCGGAGAGAAAAAAGTCGATGTAGTCGTGCATTTCCCGGTACTGAATATCCACATTGCCCTCGATGAGCTGACCGCGGTCGTTCATAAAGGCCCGGGAAGGGATGACCAGCCGGGAGCCACCGGCGAATTCGTAGGTGCCTCCTTTTTCCGCATCGACGGTGTAGCTGGCAAAGCTGGGCTGAATATTTTTCAGGGGAGGATTAACAAAATCCTGCTGAGCAAAATAAGCCTCATTGCTCATCACCGGCCCGGTATCAACGGGAACCTGCATGATGCTGAAGTAAAAAATTAACCCGACTACGGCGGCAGCGACTGCACTGCCGATGTAGAGCAAGCGAATACGACGGCCGGAACGGCGGGGAGCCGGACTTTGCCGGTATTTTTCGAGCAGGGCATCGAAATCCTTGTGCTTTTCGATGTCGTCACTCGATAGCTTTCGGGGGTTGAGATTGAATTGGTATTTGTTCCTCATATCCCTCCTTTTTAAGGTGGCGGAACCCGCTCAGGGGTCCAGTTTTTTCTTTAATCGGTCCAGGATTCTATAGGTTCTGACTTTGGCGTTTCCCTCGGTCATTCCCATGATGTGCGCAATTTCCTTAAAGGGGCGCTGTTCAAAAAAACGCATTTCAACCAGTTGAAGGTCTTGGTCTTTCAGATCGTCCAGCGCTTGTACCAGGTCCCATTTTTCTTTTTCATCGATGCCTTCTTCCATCTCATCCATCATGGAACTCAGATCGGCTTCTTCCATGCTGACTACGCGCCGCCGTTTATTGCGGCGGTAGTGCTGGGCCGTTTCGTTCATGGCGATGCGGTAGAGCCAGGCCGAAAAAGGCACGCCTTTGAATTCGTAATCCGACAGGCGCTGCATCGCTTTGAGAAAGACCTGGGAACAGAGATCGGCGCTCAGTACTTCGTCGGCCGTTCTCTGAAAAATAAAACGGAATATGGGATCATAATAGCGGTGATAGAGCGGGCGAAACATAGCGGGGTCCTGCTGAGCAGCCTGTATTTCCTGCCACTCTTCCAATATGGCCTCTTCGGAAACAGTTTTGCGGGTACTGCCCATCCGATGGTCGTTGTTTTGGGTGCTATAGGTTAGCGAATTCGAAAACATGAAAAGCTAGCTTTTTACCAGCAGAACTCCAAATTAATTTTTGGGCCCGTTTTATCTCATAACGCAGGAAGAGAGAAAAGTAACAGGTTGGATGGAAATTTTTCAGAGCGTATTTTTTCAGTTTGAGACCATTCGACGGGCGCAGACCGTTCGAGATGGTTCGAAGCCGTTGAACACCAACAACCTCGAACCATCTCGAACGCTAAATTGGCGGATACGAAAATTCGAGACAAGTACTAGCAAAGAAATGTTCAACAATGAATTTTTTTACTCTTCGGGAATCCGGTCAAACCAGGGCCGGGCCCGTTCCAGCTGTCCGGCCAGGCGGAAAAGCCGGTCTTCCCGGCCAACGGGCGCCGTAAACATGGAGCCTACCGGCAGTTGTTCTTCTTCTGTCCAGTAAAGAGGAACTGACATGGAGGGTTGCCCACTCATGTTGGCTAGTGGGGTCCAGGGAATGTAGGCAAAAACTTTTTCCGCGAGCTGGTCAACATTGGCTCTGGCCAGGCTGCCGAGCCCCAGGCGATTAATTACCTGAAGAAGCCTTTCTTCTCCATTGCTTGGCTGTAAAGCGCCTATGGGGAAGGGGCGGCTAGCGACAGCCGGTGTCAGCAGCAGGTCGTACTTTTGGTGAAAGTTGGCCATTCGACGCGACACTTCGTTCCAGCGACGGCGGGCCAGCGCAAACTTTTCCGCCGAAATGCTGCGTCCTAATAAGTTAAGTATCCAGGTGCTTGGTTCTACGTCCTGACGGCGGGCGGGGCGCCCTAGTTTGGTTTCCAGACTAGTCACTGTAGCCGCCGTTTCTCCCATGATCATGAAGATAAAAACCTCCGTCAAATCTTCCCGGAAGAAAGGAAGGGGCGCCTCCTCTACCTGGTGACCCAATTCCTCCAGCAGACGGCAACTGTTTTCAACTGCTGCGATGCAGGCCCGGTCGACCCTTACGCCCAGAGTATGCTGTGTGGAAAAACCGATGCGCAGGGGTTCCGGCGCCTGATCTACTTCTTCGAGGTAGGGCCGGGTTGGGATGGCGGTGGGGAAAGGGGAACCTATCATATCGCCGCGAATGACATCCAGCAGCGCGGCGCTGTCGCGTACCGTCCGGCTCACGCAGTTCTCCATCGCTGCCCCCTGCCAGGCCTCGCCGTGCTGCGGTCCCAGTGGTGCGCGCCCCCGGCTGGGTTTAAGGCCAAACAATCCGCAGCAGGAAGCCGGTATGCGGATGGAGCCGCCACCGTCGCTTGCCGTGGCGAAGGGGGTGATGCCTGCTGCTACGGCCGCAGCTGACCCTCCGCTGGACCCCCCCGGCGTCCTTTCCGTATTCCAGGGATTGCGCGTTGGATTAAAGGCGCGGGGCTCCGTGAAGGGAGTGAGGCCAAATTCCGGCGTATTAGTTTTGCCCATGATCAGCAGCCCTGCGCTCTGCAGGCGGCGTACGATTTCGCTCGTCTCTTTGCTGCGGTAGTTCTTCAAGGCTCCACAGCCTTCGCTAAAAGGTGTTCCGGCCAGTTCTATCATCAAATCCTTGAGTAGAAAAGGAACCCCGGCGAAAGTAGCTTTTGTGTCAACCGGGGATGCCCGTTCCAGCGCCCTTTCATACAGCGGGTGAATGATGGCGTTGAGTTGCGAATTCACCTCCTCGGCGCGCGCCGTGGCTATTTGCACCAACTCAGCAGGCTTTATTTCTCTTTGTTTTACCAGTTGGGCCAGACCGAGAGCATCATAGGAGCGATATTCAGAAAAATTCATAGGTTGGCAAGTTGTTTTTCGTTTGCCCTAATTTAGGTAAAATTCTCTGATGCAGCCTTTCCCTCCTTCTCCGTCCGCCGGAACAGGAGGCGAAGGCGAACAATACTTTGTAATTGGTATCTTTGCCTTCCATATTAAACCATATCCATGAAAGACCTGCTCAAAGAAGCCTATGATCCGGAAAGATTCCGGGAATTGGGCCATCAGCTCATCGATCAGTTAGCCGATCATCTGTCGGCGGCCCAGGCAGGGGATGATCCCCGTGCGATTACCTGGAAGCCGGCCGATGCCGCCTTCGATTATTGGAAAAAGGACGCAAGACAAATGCCTGACCCTGCCCCGCTCTCCTTATTTGAAGAGGTGTTAAAGCAATCTGTACATCTCCACAATCCCCGTTACATGGGGCATCAGATCAGCCCATCCGCGCCGGTTACGGTCCTGGCCGGTTTGTTGGGTGATTTTATGAACAACGGCATGGGCGTCTATGAAATGGGGGCAGCCGCTACGGCTATCGAGCGCGTAGTGATAAAGATGCTTGCCCGCCGGCTCGGCTTTGGGGAGGCGGCTGATGGCGTACTGACATCAGGGGGCAGCCTGGCCAACCTGACCGCCTTGCTGGCGGCGCGCAGTATCAAGGCGGGAGAAGTGTGGCGCGAAGGTCATCGTGAACCTCTGGCGCTCCTGGTTTCAGAAGAAGCGCACTACTGCGTTGATCGCGCTGCCCGCATCATGGGCTGGGGCGAAGAGGGTATTGTTAAAGTGCCGGTTGATGCGCAATTCCGTATGCGTACGGAGCTGCTACCCGAATATCTCGAACGCGCCGAAGGCGCCGGCCGTCGGGTCATTGCCGTCGTGGGCAGCGCCTGTTCTACGTCTACCGGATCATTTGACGACCTGGAGGCGATCGCAGATTTTTGTGAACGGGAAGACCTGTGGTTCCATATTGACGGGGCGCACGGAGCGCCGGCAGCCTTCTCCCAAAAGTATGCTTCCGTGGTGCAGGGCATAGCACGGGCGGATACCGTCACTATGGACTTTCACAAGATGCTGATGACGCCTTCGGTGACCACGGCCCTGGTTTTCCGCAATGGGGCCCACAGCTATGACACTTTCCATCAACAGGGCCAGTATCTCTGGAATCGCGATGAAGAGGCCGAATGGCACAACCTGGCCAAACGCACCTTCGAGTGCACCAAGCTCATGCTGAGCGTTAAGGCCTACAGCCTGCTGCGTACTCACGGCTGGGAACTGATTGATCAGTATGTCACCACCGTTATCGACAACGGGCGGCACATGGCTGATCTGATCCGAAAACGCTCTAATCTGGAACTGGCGATCACTCCACCTTGTAATATCGTCTGTTTTCGTTATCACTCTGAGGGGATAACTCCTGCACAGTTGGATGAGATCAACGAAGGTCTGCGCCAGCATTTATTGGAAGAGGGGCGTTTCTATATTGTCAAAACCAAGCTTGACGGACACACCTGGCTGCGCTGCACGTTGACCAACCCCTTTACGACGGATATCCATCTGAAGGAATTGCTGAGTGAAGTGGAGAAAAAGGGTGAATTTCTGCTGCAGAGGAAAAAAGAGGAAGTTTGAAGGAAGAAGGTATCCAGCCGGCAGTCGCCAGGGCTAGCGGAGCTAAGCATCCAGCACCTAGAAAAAAACCCTGCGCCGGCGTTCGCCGGGCAGGGTTTTCTGATTAGGTGTTCTCTGAGGGTGTATGCAACAAGTTTAATCTTCCAGTACTTCGTGGACCAGGTCGGCGGCTTCCTGCAGCGCGATGGCTGAATGGACGGCCAGCCCTGATTCATCGATCATCTTTTTAGCGATGTCGGCATTGGTGCCTTGCAGGCGCACGATGATCGGCACTTCGATATTGCCGAGATTTTTGTAAGCATCGATGACGCCCTGAGCTACGCGGTCGCAGCGGACAATGCCGCCGAAGATGTTGATCAGGATAGCTTTGACGCTGGGATCCCGCAGGATGATGCGGAAGGCTTGTTCTACGCGCTTGGCGTCAGCGGTGCCTCCTACGTCGAGAAAATTGGCCGGTTCGCCGCCGGAGAGTTTAATGATGTCCATCGTGGCCATGGCCAGTCCGGCGCCGTTGACCATACAGCCGACATTGCCGTCCAGGTTGATATAGCTGAGGCCGTAGTTTTTTGCTTCTACCTCGGTTGGGTCCTCCTCGCTGGTATCGCGCATTTCTGCGAGGTCGGGATGGCGAAACAGGGAATTGTCGTCGAGGGTAACCTTACAATCGACGGCGAGTATGCGATCGTCACCGGTGTGCAGGCAGGGGTTGATTTCGAAAAGGGAGGCATCGGAGCCGACAAAGGCTTTATACAGGTTAGTGATAAATTTGACCATTCCCTTGAAGGCTTTGCCGCTGAGGCCGAGATTGAAAGCTACTTTGCGGGCCTGGAAAGAACGAAGCCCCAGGGCCGGGTCAATGTATTCCTTATGAACGAGATGCGGTGTTTTTTCCGCTACCTCTTCGATGTCCATTCCCCCTTCCGTCGAGTAAATAATGACATTGCATTTTCGCTCGCGATCCATCAGGATGGAGACGTAGATTTCTTCGTTGGCATCAAAATCAGGGGCGTAGGCATCTTCGGCAATGAGTATTTTTCGCACCAGTTTGCCGGGGCCTTCCATACCTCCCGGCGTCTGTGGAGTTTTGAGCATCATACCGAGTATGTTATCGGCGTGTTCTTTCAGCTCGTCGGGGTTTTTCGCCAGCTTGACGCCGCCGCCCTTGCCCCGGCCGCCGGCGTGGATCTGGGCTTTGACGACCACCGTGTCATGGCCGGTTTCTTTGCGGAGTTTATGGTAGGCCTCTACGGCTTCTTCCACGGAAGTGGCTACGTAGCCCTCCTGGATATTCACACCGTAATCTTTCAGTAATTTTTTACCTTGGTATTCGTGAAGGTTCATATTGGAAGCAGAATTTGATTCGGATTTGTAAGATGGTCCCAAAAGTAATAAAGAGTTTTGATATAACTAAGGATTGGGGGATGGAAGGATCAGAGGATTGAATGGGCAATGAATTTTTTATTTGCAAAAAACACCTAACTTTAGTGATGCCGGAGCATTCCGGTATTCAAGCGAACGCGAAGTTGCCTTTATGGAAAAAAGTGTATCAGTCAACGGGAGATTCAATCCTGAGGATCCGCAGGTCAAGCAATATGTCAAGGACCTCAACAGTTCCTGGAAAATGCGTCTGTACTTTTGGAAGAAACTGCCCAGCCTCATTTTTTGGGGCGTCAGGGTTGCCAACGCAAGTCCCCAGCGTTGTGAAGTAACCCTGCCCTACGGCTGGCGTACCCAGAATCCGTTCCGTTCCATTTACTTTGCCGCACAGTGCGGCGCGGCAGAACTGTCGACTGGTCTGTTGGCGACCATTGCCATCCGGGGGCGTGGACCTGTCTCCATGCTGATTACCGGCGTGGAGGCTGAATTCGTTAAAAAAGCAGATTCAAAAACTACCTTCATCTGCACGGAAGGTGACAAGATCCTGGAGGCGGTGCAGCGGGCCATCGAGAGCGGAGAAGGGCAGGAGGTGGTGGTCAATAGCACAGGGGTGCAGGCTAGCGGCGAGGTCGTTTCCCGCATTCGCTTTCGCTGGTCATTCAAAAAGAAATCCTAAATAAGAAATGAGAAATAAGAAATCCGAAATCTCCCAGCTTTCGGATTTCTTATTTCTCATTTTCCATTATTCCATAATCACGATACGTTGATTCATCCGGCCTGCTTCCGTGGAAAGGGAGAGCAGATAGACGCCCGGGGTAAGCCCATCGACGGGGATCGCGAGGCGGTTACTACCGGAGCTGAAGCGTTCCCGCCGCAGATGTCTGACTTGCTGACCGGAGATACTGAACAGGTTCAGGTCCGCTTCGAAACGCTGGGAGGTGCTGAGCTGTAAATAAAGTTCCTGATCGCGCTTCACAGGATTCGGACTGATGGACCAGTTTTCCAGAAACCCGATGGTACTTACAGCAGTGCTTTGGCTAACGGTGAAAGATTGAACCGTGGCAGTGAGTTCGGGGCAGGTAGCGTACTCATTGAATGGTCGGACCCGCCAGAAGTATCGCCGGCCTATCTCCAGGCCACTTACATCGAAGAAATTATCTGTTATGGTTGCCTGTATCGGCTGTATGGAGAAGGAGGGAACCCGGCCAACCTCGACAATATATTCTTTAGCACCGGCAACGGCTGTCCATTCCAGTCTGACCGTTCCATCTCCGCCCGGGGCTTCTTCGCCGTCGTTGGGAGAAAGAAGTTGGGGCGCATTGTCAATGCTTTGCGGCGAAAAAGAATGCCCGCGCAGGTAATTGCGGCCGCTGGAAGCCAGGTCGGCACGCATCAGCCTTTTTTGTTCATCCGAAAAGAAGAATTCGGAAGGAGAACAACCCCGGAGAAAATAGCTCATAATATTAGCCTCGGCCGGGTCGATGAGCACGCTGTCGGGATCCCGCGCGCCAAGAGTATAATCACAGCTGGGATATCCAAAGCCGTTGTAATCGGGGGGCGTATCACAGATGTAGTCGCCGGCATTTTCACAGTTGCTGCCGTCCATTCTTTCAGTAGGCACACCGTCGGGGGCAATAGCGGGAGCCGGGTTGCCCACACTTTCTGTCCAGGGCTCGGAATCCCAGCCGTTATGGGTATGCAGCAGGCTGAAGAAGTGGCCTACCTCGTGGGTGAGCGCTTTGGAAGAGCCGCCCAACTGGCTTTGGTTGATCACTACCAGGTCGTTGAAAGGTGAATAATAGCCGAGTACGACGCTGTTGTCATCATCGTTGAAATCGGCATTGCCCACGACAAAAATATTCATGGCATTTCGATCGCGGTTAAAGGCCATGATGGTGTTTTCCGTCTTTATCGGATCGTTGAAAACGGCAGTATTATTGAGAAAGTTGAACCCGTCATTGATGAACAGTTGAATGTCGAATTCTGCCAGAATGCTGTTCATAAAACAGAGCTCGTTCAGCACCTTTTGAATAGAAGGTCTTCCTGATCCGTCGTTTCTGGCGACCAGATGAAACTTGGTTGGAACGTACTGTGTAGAACGCAGACTTACTGGATTAGCATCGGCATGGATTTTATTTTTCAAAAGGCGTTCGGACAGTTCCTTGGCGATCTCTCCGGAAGTGCCGCAGACGACCTGCTCCTGGCTGTGTAAAGCGGACAGGCTGCCCAGTATCAAAAATAAAATAAAGCAAAAGGTTCTATTCATTGTGTAATATGGTTTAAATCTATTCTAAGTCGCGTACTGGTATTTTGCTTAAAGCGAGACAAAAATAGTAAATAAAATTGCGTTACAGTTGGATAAAGAGCGACAAATCTTCGGTTACTATGCCCCCAAAGCTGTTAAAATTAGCTACTTTTGCAGCATACTGAAAATAGGGTGAAGAGAGTGAACATAGGGATGAATGTTTCCTTTAAGTATACGCACTAGGCTGAGTGATGTTCTAGAGGCTTCAGTAAAAAAACGTCTGTTTGTGACAAATATGCTAAAACAGCTCAACTCCTGAAAGGAAGAAAAGAACTCTTTCGTCTGAAAGAGATAAAGCCCACGGTGCAAAGATCCTTAAGTCCATAAATTGAACTATAAACACCAAATTATCGCTATATTATGAGTAAAGTAACTGTTGTTGGAGCCGGAAACGTCGGCGCCACCTGTGTCAATGTCTTGGCCCATAAGGACCTCGTCAAGGAAGTTGTTATGCTGGATATCCAGGGGGACCTGGCTCGCGGCAAAGCGCTGGATAGCTGGCAGCAGGCTCCCATCGATTACTATAGTACCCACCTGATCGGTACGGAAGATTACAAAGAGACGGCCGACTCTGATATCGTCGTCATTACGGCCGGGGTGCCCCGCAAGCCCGGAATGAGCCGCGATGACCTGATATCGACCAATGCCAAGATCGTGAACGGAGTCACCAAATCCATCATGGAGCACTCCGAAAATCCGATCATCATCGTGGTGTCCAATCCCCTCGATGTGATGACCTATGCCGCCCACGAGGCTTCCGGGTTGCCCTCCAGCCGGGTATTCGGTATGGCCGGCATCCTTGATACCGCCCGCTACCGGGCTTTCCTGTCCGAAATTCTACATGTTTCCCCCAAAGATATCCAGGCCTTGCTGCTGGGTGGTCATGGGGATACGATGGTACCTCTTCCCCGGTATACAACTGTTGCCGGTATTCCCGTCACCGAGTTAATCGATGAAGAACGCCTGAACGGAATCGTGGACCGGACGAAGAAAGGGGGGGGCGAACTCGTGCAGCTGATGGGCACCTCCGCCTGGTATGCCCCCGGCGCTGCCGCGGCGCAGATGGTGGAAACGATTTTGCGCGATGAAAATCGTATTTTCCCCTGCTGTGTTCTGCTCAACGGTGAGTACGGCCTGAGCGATATTTACCTGGGCGTACCGGTGAAACTAGGCCAGGAGGGTATTGTCGATATCATCGAGCTGCAACTCAATGAGGAGGAAAAAGAGCTGCTCAACACCTCTGCTGACCACGTGCGGTCCGTTATGGAAGTGTTCGACAATATGGAAGTCTGATACCCTGCCGACAGTAAGCCATCTTCACTCCGGCAGCTGCCAGCTGCCGGAGTGATTTTTTTTGTCAATACCCGGCATTTTTTCAAATTTTGTCATCTTCAGTTGAAATTTTCTGACCGAAATCTTACCTTTCAACAAAGTGTACGAACGCCGAAAGCTTATTCTGCAGGAGCACTAAACTATTTTCTTTGCCTTGGCGTTTTACATTTCATCGTTGAAGTGTTGTTGCCCAGCGGGGCTTTTTCACAGGCATGATAAACTTTTCACTCATGATCGCAGCAAAAGCGGATGCAGAGATTTCAAACCATATGGTCACCAACGAGGGGGAGTCTCTGAGTGCCTTGTCCAAGAAGTGCCCTGTCCTCCTGATCTTTCTGCGTCACTTCGGATGCACTTTTTGCCGGGAAGCCCTGGCGGATATTGCGGGTCGCCGGGAGAAGCTCGAGGCCGACGGTGTGAAAATTGTCTTTGTCCACATGACCGACAACGAGACGGCAGAACGTTATTTCAATCGCTACGACCTGGAAGACGTCACTCATATTAGTGATCCGGAGCGGAAATACTACCAGGCTTTCGGCCTGGTTAAAGGTAATTTTACACAATTATTTGGTTTGCAATCCTGGATTCGCGGCTTCCAGGCAGGTGTAATGGAAGGTCACGGCGTAGGCCCCATGCTTGGTGACGGTTTCCAGATGCCGGGGGTCTTTGTCATCAAGGATAATGAAATCAAAGATAGTTTTATCCACAAATTAGCCAGTGACCGCCCTGATTATCTCAAGCTCGTGGAATGCTGCGGAATCGACTGAGCGACGTGCGATATCCGACACTTATTAATCACACCTCGCTGAGCTGAAAAAGAAATATTCTTGTGGAGCGCCTTGAACTTTTTTCAAGGCCTTCTTATTTTTAGTACAGTGGAAATTAAGGATTTTATCTGTCCGGCCGCTAATACTCCGTTTTATCCGGGCAGGATGTCAAATTAAAGAATACGCAATGATTGGATGGCGATTTTCGGAATATACGCCCGGGCAGATGGGCAAGGCCAACTTTGAAAATCTGCTGAAGATATTCCAGGAATTATTGATCTACACGAGTGGTGATGTCAGTGAAGCATTATCCTGGCTGACCGAACTGGATAAGGAATACGGGCTGACCGATGAGGATTACGGCATGGCTGACTTTATTCAGGATCTCATGGATAAGGGATATATTCAGCAAGAAGGGCAGGGAAATCCCAACTTCGTTCCTTCCGCCAAGATGGAAATCGCCCTTCGCCGAAAGGCAATGGATGATGTATTCGATAATCTGAAAAAATCGAAGCGGGGCAATCACGATACCAAATTCGGGGGCAACGGCGATGAGTTCACCTCCGAGCGGCGTCCGTATGAGTTTGGTGACCAACTGCATAATCTCGCCATATCTGAATCACTGCGCAATGCACAGATCAACCACGGCATCGATGATTTCCAGCTTACGCAAAAAGATCTGGAGGTTCACGAAACCTTCTACCAAAGCCAAATGAGCACGGTGCTGATGATCGATATCTCTCATTCCATGATTCTCTACGGGGAAGACCGGATCACGCCGGCCAAAAAAGTAGCCATGGCGCTTTCCGAATACATCACCACCCGTTTTCCCAAAGATACCCTCGATGTGCTCGTTTTCGGGAACGACGCCTGGCAAATTGAAGTTAAAGACCTGCCTTATCTACAGGTTGGTCCGTACCATACCAATACCGTTGCCGGCCTGGAGCTGGCTATGGATATACTCCGCCGTCGCCGCAACCCCAACAAGCAGATTTTCATGATCACCGACGGCAAACCTACCTGTATCAAAAAGGGAAAGCGCTATTACAAAAATAGCTTTGGACTGGACCGGAAGATTGTGAACCGCACACTGAGCCTGGCTATGCGCTGTCGCAAAATGGACATTCCCATCACCACCTTTATGATTGCCCGCGATCCCTACCTGGTCCGCTTTGTCGATCAGTTTACTAAGGCCAATAATGGAAAGGCCTTTTACAGCAGCCTGCAGGGGCTGGGTGAATTTATTTTCCGGGACTACAAGAACAACAAATCCAGAGGCGGACGATGAACACGGCGGCAATTTTCCCTGTAGCAGCTGCGTTACTGGAAGTAGAAAATCAAATAATACTATGTTGAAGCGCTGGATGAAAGGAATAATTGCCTTGTTGGCTTTGCCGCTGTGCTGGCAGCAGGCGGAGGCGCAGGAAGCCGGACAGCTCTCTGAGGAAAGCAGGTTGTATATGAATGAGGTGGAAGACACGCTGGGCGTGCTAGGATTCACTGTTATCAATGACTCCGTTCCGGAAGAACGCTTCGCCGCCTGCCGTAAGATGATTACCTCTCTGGTGCAGGTCCTTAAGGAAGAACACTCTTTCGAATATCCTTTTGAACGCTTAAAAAACGTATCTATCCAATATCCCCAGGATAGCAGTTTCCGGGTGTTTTCCTGGCAGTTATACGTGGATCAGAACGATTACCGCTACTACGGAGCCATACAAATGAATACGCCCGAACTGACGCTCTTTCCTTTGATCGATCGCTCTTTTCAGGTAGAAAAGGTAGAAAAGGAAATTCTGCCACCCGAAAAGTGGTATGGTTCGGTGTACTACAACATCAAACAGGTAGACGGTCCCAACGGCCGGTATTACCTGCTGTTCGGTTACGATGGCTTTGAGTTTTTCCGCAACCGGAAAGTCCTCGAAGTACTCACGTTCAATGAGGAGAGGAAGCCGCTTTTCGGTGCGCCGGTTTTTGAGATGCAGCAGGAAGGCAAGGCTCCGGAATTCAAAAACCGTCTTTGTCTGGAGTATTCTGCCGAAGCCTCGGTCAGGCTAAACTACGATGCCGCACTGGAGATGATCGTCTTTGATCATCTGATCCTGATGGGTGGGCAGTATGGAGAAGGTCCTGTTTATGTCCCTGACGGAAGCTACGAAGGTTTCCGTATTGAAAACGGTGAACTCGTTCACGTGAATAAAATCTGGGATCAGATGCAGGAAGAACCACCCAGGCCTATGCCGATTCTGGATCAACGCACCCGGGACATTACCGGCAATCGTCAATGAAAGTACAGGCCCACAGCATTTCCGTTCGCAAAACAGCTCACTACTATACGCTAGGACAGCCCGGTCCGCAAGTTCAATATTGCTGGATCGCCTGCCACGGTTACGGTCAGCTGGCCAAAAGCTTTGTTCATAAATTTACCGAAGTAAGCCGCGAAGATACCCTGGTGCTCGCACCGGAGGGATTTTCCCGCTTCTACTGGAAAGGCTTCTCAGGTGATGTAGGGGCTTCCTGGATGACCCGGGAAGACCGCCTAGACGAGATCGCGGATTATGTGCGTTACCTGCAAACTCTGTATGATCATTTTATTCCGCAGCTGGCGCCCGATGTCCGGATCATCCTCTTCGGCTTTTCCCAGGGTTGCGCCACTCATTGTCGCTGGATCATGCAGCAATTTCCCCGTTTTGATCACCTCGTCCTCTGGGCCGGTCTGCTTCCTGAAGACCTGAATTATCAGCCGCATACAGATTATTTCGCTTCCAAAAAGCTCCATTTTGTCTACGGGACCAAAGATCCTTTTCTTACGGAGGAGCGATTGCAGGCGCACCGGCAACTAATTGAAGAACAGCAGCTGAACTTCAGAGTGGACATCTTTGAGGGGAAACACGTGGTGGATCGGGCAGTTCTGCGAAGACTGGACGGGCGCGTCCGGGAAGAAAAACTTTAGAATTGCTACATTAGGCCAAATCGTTTCTTTACCAAAAAGCCCGTATATAATATGAATATACCAACACAGGCAATGACCGGCTTCTTGTTTATGCTCTTTTTAGCTACAGCCATTATTCCCGGATTCTCTCAGGACTCAGCAGCTGATAAAGCAAAACCCTCGTTTAAAGACGGCGAAGCACAAATCGTCGAAGCTTTTAACACGCCGGATAAGTGGCTCCGGCACGATCTGTGGGTGGAAACCACCTTTGATACCGATGGCGATGACAAGCCCGATCGCATGCACGTGAGTGTGACGAGACCTTACCAGACGGAGACAGCAGGCTTGAAACTCCCTGTAGTATACGTGTCGAGCCCTTACTTTGCAGGGACGGCATCTTCCACTCCCGGTCTCTTCTGGGAGGTCAGGCACGAGCTTGGCGCCACACCCCCCCGGCGTGTTCACCCTCAGGTTCAACGCAGAGGTGAACGTCCCATCATTTCGAATTCGCATATCAACACCTGGGTGCCGCGGGGGTATATCGTAGTGCATTCTTCTTCTCCGGGCACCGGTTTGTCGCAAGGCGCGCCCACCGTTGGAGGCGACAATGAATCGCTGGCGCCCAAAGCAGTCATCGACTGGCTTTGCGGACGCATCCCGGGGTATACCAGCCCGGATGGAGACGAAAAAGTGGAGGCCTACTGGTCCTCCGGCAAAGTGGGTATGACGGGCACTTCTTACAACGGAACCCTGCCCCTCGCTGCCGCCACTACAGGCGTGGAGGGGCTGGAGGCTATTATTCCCATCGCTCCGAACACCTCCTATTATCATTATTATCGTTCCAACGGCCTGGTTCGGCATCCCGGCGGCTATCTGGGCGAAGATATTGATGTATTGTACGACTTTATTCACAGCGGAGATGAATCCAAACGGGCTTATAATAACGCTACTGTCAGAGATGGTGAAATGGCGGAAGGAATGGATCGTATCACGGGCGATTACAACGAGTTCTGGGCCGGCCGCGATTACCTGAACGATATGGGACCCATGGAAGCCGCCCTGCTTATGTCGCATGGCTTTAATGACTGGAATGTCATGCCGGAACACAGTTACCGGATCTACGAAGCAGCTAAGGAAAAGGGTATTCCCGCTCAAATATTCTATCACCAGGATGGTCATGGCGGTCCTCCTCCGATAAGTATGATGAACCGCTGGTTTACCCGCTATCTGCACGGTCTGGATAATGGTGTCGATAAAGATCCGCGCGCCTGGATCGTTAGGGAATACGATGACCGGAATGCCCCTACACCTTACGAAGACTACCCCAACCCGTCGGCGGCTTCTGTGGAGCTGTTCCTCGGAGCCGGTGCTCCGGGCAGGGGGGCGTTAAGTATCGAGCCGGCCGCCGGCCAGCAAACGGAAACGCTGGTCGACAACTTTTCCTTTTCGGGTGCTACACTCGCCAAGGCAGAATATACCAACCACCGCCTGATGTATGTCACTCCAGCCTTGACAAAGGCCGTACACCTTTCCGGAAAGGCCGGCATCACCATTAAATTGGCGAGTAGTAAGCCGGCCGCCAACCTGTCGGTATGGCTGGTAGCACTGCCCTGGAAAGAGGGGAGAAATGCACGTATAACCGACAATATCATTACCCGCGGCTGGGCGGATCCGCAGAACTACCGTTCCCTGACCGAAAGTGAGCCCCTGGAACCGGGGAAGTTTTACGAGATGACTTTTGAATTGCAGCCCGATGACCAGATTATTCCAGCCGCTCAGCAAATAGGCCTGATGATCTTTTCCAGTGACCGGGATTTCACCCTCTGGCCCGACCCCGGCGCCGAACTGACTGTCGACCTGAACGCCACCCGCCTCACCCTGCCCGTAGTGGGCGGAAAGAAAGCACTGAAAAAGGCGATGGGGGAGTAGCCGGCTAAAAAGAAACACGGAAAAAGGGAACAGACGGGTAGTTAATGCATCCTGTCTCCCCTCAATTCCAGGGTTTTCATGATGTCGGCTTCATGCGCCAGGTATTCCCGCCAGCGTTGCTGGACCCGCTCTTCTTCAAAATAGGTTTTGGCCAGATCGATGAAAAGCCGGTAGTGCCCGGCTTCGGAGACCATGAATTTGTGATAAAAATCCTTGAGCTCCTCATCGTTAATGTACAGTGAAAGCAAGCGGAATCGTTCGCAGCTGCGGGCTTCGATCAGGGCACAGATAAGCAGCCGCTCGAGGAGCCGGTCCTCGCGGCTGCCTCCCTTTTTCTGGAAGGCGAGCAGTTGGTTGACGTATTCATCTTTGCGCTGCCGGCCTAGTTGCAGTCCCCGCTTGTCCAGTTCCTGCAGAACCAGGCGGAAGTGCCCCCATTCTTCAGTAACGATCGGAGCAATCTGCTTAACCATTTCTATCCTTTCAGGATAAGCCTGAATCAGTGAGATGCAGGAGGTGGCTGCTTTTTGTTCGCAATAGGCGTGATCGGTCAGGATCTCTTCCAGTGTTTTCTCGGCCAGGTTGACCCAGCGGGGATCGGTGGGCAGTTTCAATCCCAGCATTTTAACTTGCTGCAATTCCTTTTCTTTACTGTTCATAAACTTGTCATTAATCTTTTTCCAGACAGCGGATCTGATCGATGAAAAAATTGAGATAGTATACTTCGTATTCTTCAAAACCGCTGCTCCAATACATGCGGATATTATCGACTTCGCCTCTCTTCAGGCTATTGATAACACTTTGATTAATCGGATAGTGAACCTGGTAAGTGAGTAACTCCTTTTCCGTATCGTAGCTTCCCTGATCCATTTTACCCGACTGCAGATACACCGATTTTCCATCCATCAACTTGACGATGAGGTAGCTGCCTTTTTCGATAAAACCATAGGCCTCCCGGGCATTGGGATAGGCGAAGGTGAATTCCAGCGACAGGTAGCGGTAGCCCCCGGCCAGGGAAGTCATAAAACCTTCACATCGCAGGTAATCTTTGTCCTTAAGATAGAGGCGCAAGCGTTCGTCGGTGTGGGTGAACAGCAATTGCTTTTGCACATCGCGGCGCATCATACCGGTATATTCATCCACGCCTTCATAGCTGAGCTTACAGCTTTCCGCCGGAGGGTGGATCAGTGTGTTAAACTGAAGGGACTCCCGGTCGGGACCTTTATCCAGAGCGGCAATTTCCTGGTAGAATTGTCCGCTGAGTCGATCCTGGTTGGCATAGGGTTGGGAAGGGTCTTTTGTACTCAGGCGGGTTTCCTTGATGATTTCCTGATAGTTTCCCCGGGCAGCGAGTTCTCTGGCGCGGCTCGATTCGCCTAGTGCCTGTTGGGCTTCGCGTAAGGCGGTTGCTTCTGCTTTGCGGGCGGCTTCCAACCTGATTCCGAGCAGCTTTCGCTTTTCGCTGTCTGCCTGGCGGCGCTCGGCGTCAGTCAGTTCCCGTTCCAGCCGTTCGCGGTTGCGGCGCGCTTCCTCAGCCCGCTCATTGGCGATGGCTACGGCCGACTGTGCGATCTGTGATTTGCGGACGGCAATCTTCTGTGCGTCTTCCTGCGTTATAGGTATAGGTTCCTCGTACGGAACGACCTTACCGGTAAAAACCGGATATTGATTGAAAGCTTGGCGCGGCTGACTGGACGGATCGTCCTCCGGATCGAACAGCACTTTACTGCCCTGGTTGTACTGATGAAAGTATTGCCAGCGGCCATCCGGATAGACAATGATCTTTTCGCCGCGTTCATTTTCCCGCAGCACGGGGTTGCTGGTGGATTGTTGAGCAGAAGTAACACATGCGGTAAACCAAAGACTACTCAATACGATAAGCCATGAAAATTTTCTACATTGCATATTGGTCGCCTGTTTTATTTTAGTCAGCGGGGTGGAAGCTTACATGTGAACCATGCATCACCAGAAAAATTCTGTAAGATTACAAAGTTAGGGAAATCTTACAGTATCCGTTATTGTTGAATTGAGTAAAAAAAGTAAAGGCATCCTAAATTTGATACATGCTATTACTGTTTAAGATTGGTTTTCTCCCGGTACGCATCTGGGATATTCTGGACATTTTGATCGTCGGTTATCTGATGTATCAGATATACCGGTTGCTGCGGGGTAATATTGCTTTCAATATCTTTATTGGGCTGGTAACGCTGTACGTTATCTGGTGGCTGGTGAATCAACTGGAAATGGACCTGTTGTCAGCCGTCCTAGGGCAGTTTGTCAGTGTAGGAGTGATCATCGTCATTATCATTTTCCAGCCGGAGGTGCGTCGTTTTCTGCTTTTTCTGGGCAATACGACTTTGCGGCAACGCTCCAATTTTCTCAACAGGATGATTGATCGTAACTTCGAGAGCAGTGAGCAGCGGGAGGAACAGGTGGAGGCCTTGAAAAATGCCATGCTGCGTATGAGCCGGCGCAAGACCGGCGCCCTGATCGTGCTGGCTCAGGACCTGAGCCTCGACGGTCTGATCAACTCCGGTGTGCAGATGGACGCCAGTATCAGCGAACAGCTGGTTGAGAGCATCTTTAATAAATCGAGCCCCTTGCACGATGGAGCGGTTATTATCGAAAGCGGAAAGCTGAAAACGGCCAGCGCTATTCTTCCGGTATCGGAAAATCCGAACCTGCCGAAAAGCGTTGGTCTGCGCCACCGGGCTGCCGTCGGTATTACGGAGAAGGCCAAAGTCGCCGCCTTCATTGTCTCGGAAGAAAACGGCAATATCTCCTACGCTTTCGATGGGCAACTGCGACGGAAGATCGGTGAGGAAGAACTGGAAAAACTATTGAAAAAACATATCGCCTGACCTCGTACTTTGAATTATGCAAATCCAACGTCTTGAAGAATTCCAGATTGAACAGGGGCTACAGGCCCAGCTAGGATATCTGTTGAGCGAATGCTTTCCCGATTACCCTGAAGATCGCTCCTTTTTCAGGCAGTTACCGGATTTTCGTTATCTGGCCTGGATGGATCAACAGCTCGTTGCCCATATGGGCGTAGAACACCGGATCATCAATAACGAAGAACAGCTACTGCGTATTTTCGGCATTATTGATCTTTGTGTGGCGCCAGCTTTTCAACATCAGAAACTGGCGAGCAGGATGCTTCATTTGCTGGAGCAACTCGCTGTTGACCACGGCATTGACTTCCTCGTGCTGGTAGCTAAAGATCACGACTTTTACACCCACAACGGATTTGAGGTAGTCGACAACCGCTGCCGGTGGCTGATGATTCATCAGGATCAGACCTTCGGCATCACTTCCCGTTCGTTGCATCGGAGCTTACTTGTCAAAGGGACGGGCGATAAGCAGTGGCTGCCGGGACTTACCGATTTCCTCGGCCACATTTTCTGAATGTTTTGTATATTAGTTTTCCTGATTAAAAAACAGCCATTTATATGCAGCAAGTGCAAGCTTTTATTGAGTCTAACAAAGATCGCTTTCTGGAAGAATTATTTGAATTACTACGCATCCCGTCCATCAGCGCCGATCCGAAATATAAACAGGATGTGCGTCGGGCCGCGGAATTTGTAGCGGACAGTTTGCGGAAAGCCGGGGTTGACGAAGCAGAGGTATGCTCCACCGAAGGGCATCCAATCGTCTACGCTGAAAAAATAGTGGACGAGGCGTTACCCACCATTCTCGTCTACGGCCACTACGATGTTCAGCCCCCGGATCCCATGGAGTTATGGGATTCAGGCCCCTTCGATCCGGTTATCAAAAAAACGGAACTGCACCCGCAGGGCGCCATTTTTGCGCGGGGTTCCTGCGATGATAAAGGACAGGTTTTTATGCATGTCAAGGCATTCGAAGCGATGCAAAAGCAAAATGAGCTGCCCTGCAATGTGAAGTTTATGATTGAAGGAGAGGAGGAGGTGGGATCAGCCAACCTTTCGACTTTCTGCCGGGAAAACAAGGAGCGGCTGGCCTGCGATGTCATCCTCATATCCGACACCTCCATCATTGCCAACGACACGCCTTCCATCACTACCGGCCTTCGTGGCTTGAGTTATGTAGAAGTGACGGTCACCGGCCCTAACCGGGATCTGCACTCCGGCGTCTACGGGGGAGCCGTAGCCAACCCTGTGAATATACTGGCGCGTATGATTGCCCAGCTGCAAGATGATAACAACCGTATTACGATTCCCGGCTTTTACAATGATGTGGAAACGGTGAGCGAGGAAGAACGCCGGGCGATGAATGAAGCGCCTTTCGATCTGGAGGCCTACTGCCGGGATCTGCATATCGGTGCTATTCACGGCGAAGCCGGCTACACTACGCTGGAACGTACTTCCATTCGCCCCACCCTCGATGTCAACGGCATCTGGGGCGGCTATACCGGTGAGGGCGCCAAGACCGTGCTGCCCTCGGAGGCACACGCTAAAATCAGTATGCGCCTGGTACCGAATCAGGACCCGGATAAGATTACGGAACTGTTTAGCACCTACTTGAAAAGCATTGCTCCACCTTCCGTTACCGTGGAGGTGCATCCGCATCACGGGGGGCAGCCGGTGGTTACCCCTACCGATACGCCCGAATACCAGGCTGCTCACGAGGCTATGGCCCAGACTTTCGGCAAGGAACCTCTTCCACAGCGCAGCGGCGGCAGCATTCCTATTGTGGCGCTCTTCGAAGAGGTGCTTGGTGTCAAGAGTGTGCTGATGGGCTTTGGTTTGGACTCCGATTCTATCCATTCGCCCAACGAGCACTTCGGCGTTTTCAACTTCTATAAGGGAATTGAAACCATTCCTTACTATTTTTCCAACTATCGCAAACTCAAATCTTAATTAACCGCATTAACATGATTCAAAAGTATTATTACTTTTTACTGATGCTCGTTCTGCCGGGAGGAGCACTGCTTGGGCAGTCGCTTCAGCAACTGGTCGATCAGCAAGCCGCAGTTATTGAAGAAAAAGTAATCGAGTGGCGCCATTATATTCACCAAAACCCGGAATTATCCAACCGCGAGTTTGAAACCGCCAAATACGTAGCGAAACACCTGGAAGCGCTGGGTATGGAAGTGCAAACCGGCATCGCCCATACCGGGGTTGTCGGTATTCTGCGCGGCGCCAAACCAGGCCCGGTGGTGGGCCTGCGTGCGGATATGGACGCCTTGCCGGTGATCGAACGCACGCCGGTGCCCTACGCCTCAGCCGTTAAGTCCACTTACCTCGGACAGGAAGTAGGGGTGATGCACGCCTGCGGCCACGATACCCACGTCGCCATGCTGATGGGCGCCGCCGATATACTGGCAGGGATGAAGGAAGACCTGAAAGAAACGGTCGTTTTTGTCTTCCAACCGGCCGAAGAAGGCGCTCCTCCCGGTGAAGAAGGCGGTGCCGAACTGATGATCAAGGAAGGTATACTGAAAGATCCGGCGGTGGACGTTATGTTCGGCTTACATATCAATTCAAAAACGGAAGTTGGTAAGATCCGGTATAAACCCGGCGGGACGCTGGCTGCTGCCGATCGCTTTGTGATTAAGGTCAAAGGTAAACAGTCGCACGGCTCTACTCCCTGGTCGGGGGTCGATCCGATCATCGTATCCGCTCAGATCATTCAGGGATTGCAGAATATTATCAGCCGGCAAACGGAACTCACCAAAGAAGCCGCGGTTATCAGTGTCGGCAAAATTCAGGGTGGTGTTCGTAATAATATTATTCCCGAGGAAGTCGAACTGATCGGCACCATTCGCACTCTTGATGTCACCATGCAGGAGGAGATCCACCGCCGCATTCGTCAAACAGCCACCAATATCGCCGAAAGCGCAGGAGCTGAAGCCGAGGTGATGATCGACAAGGGCGTGCCGGTAACCTACAACGATCCGGACCTGACCACTCAGATGCTGCCGACGATACAACGCACGGCGGGAGGCGATAATGTCGTACTGTCAAACGCCATTACCGGAGCGGAAGATTTTGCTTACTACGCCCGGAAAGTGCCTTCGCTCTTTCTTTTTGTAGGGGGCATGCCGAAAGGTAAAAATCCGGCCGAGGCGGCGCCGCATCATACGCCGGACTTTTTTATCGACGACAGCAGTATGCAGCTGGGCGTCAGGGTTCTTTGTAACCTGACGCTTGATTATATGAACCAAGCAAACTGATTTTCATGCCTTTCATAAGTATTTTACCATGAAAAAAAGCGGGGTAATCCTGCTGTTCGGCTTACTCAGCCTACTGTACGGTTGCGGGGCGGAGCAGTCAAATGGTCATCAACAATCCCTTGAAGATATGACGGAACGATTCGACTGGCAGGGGCATCGCGGCGCCCGCGGACTGAGGCCCGAAAACACTATTCCGGCTTTTCTAAAGGCTTTGGAGTTTCCGGTGACTACCTTAGAACTGGATGTCGTCATTTCCCGTGACAGCCAGGTGGTGGTCTCACACGAACCCTGGATGTCGCACCATATTTGTCAAACGCTTGAGGGGAAACCGGTAACCCGAGAGCAGGAGGATTCGCTGCTTCTTTTCAAGTTGCCTTACCAGATTATTCAGCGATACGATTGCGGAGGCCGTGGTAACGAAGCTTTTCCGGAGCAGGAAGCCGTTTCGGTGGCCAAACCCACGCTTGAGGCGGTGGTAGAAGCCGTGCAAGCCTACTGCCGTTCGAATGACCGGGAACCACCGGATTTCAATATAGAAATCAAAAGCAAGCCGGAATGGGATGGCGTCAAGACGCCGGAACCGGCTGCTTTTGCCCGTCTCGTCCTTGGAGAAGTCAGAGAACTGGGCATTGCCGACCGCAGCTGTATTCAGTCTTTCGATGTGCGCTCCCTGCAGGCGGTGCACCGGCAGGCGCCGGAAATAACCACCGCCCTGCTGGTGGCTAATCCCGGAGGGATCGACTCCAACCTGGAAGAACTGGGCTACGCGCCGGAAATCTACAGCCCTTACTACAAACTAGTCTCCGCCAACGTAGTCGATACGGTTCACGACCGCGGCATGCGCATCATTCCCTGGACAGTAAACGAGGTAGAGGAGATGGAGGCGTTGATCGAAATGGGGGTAGACGGGATCATAACCGATTATCCGAACAGGATCGAGGAGGTGAGCGTGGAAGAATAGATGGGAGGATATTTGCTGTAAAGTATACGCCTTCGGTTGTGTGGTGGTTTCACGGGCTTCCGCCCTTACCGGTTTTGCCAAACCACGAAATAAAGCAGTCTAACACCATAGGGCAATCCATTCTTCAAGCGGACCTGAACGAGGGCCTCACTCAATACTGTTTTCCCAGGCAGACGAGGGCGAGCCGTATCTGGTAATACTCCAGCTTACCGTCCAGCCCTTCGTAGATATCTTTCAGGCCGGGTTTGTCCATGTATTTAATCAGCTGGTTGACTTTATCAGTTTTTTCCTCATCAATGAGCTGCTGGAAGTTGATATCGCGGCCGTCTTTGCGCAGGCGGGTCAAGTGGTTGATCACGGTATCGGGCGTGAGCTCTCGTTTCCGGGCGATTTCCTCCACGGCAAGGCCGCGGCGGTACAGTTCATGGGTGACCTGGTAGGTAGAGCCCTTTTCCCGGTTGGTATTGGCGTCCATAAAGTCGAGGATGGCTTCAATAAAAGTATGGCCGTACTGATGGAGTTTTTTCTCTCCAACCCCGGAGATGCTGCGCATCTGCTCGGCGTTGATAGGTTTTACGGCCGCCATTTCCTCAAGGGTTTTGTCATTGAAAATGATGTAGGGAGGCACACCCTGTTCCTGAGCCAGCCGTCGGCGGAGCTGCCGCAGTTCTTCGAAAAGCTCGTCGCGGACGCGCTCGCGTTTGCCGGGTCTTTTGACCTGTTGCTTTTCGGCTTCCTGTCGCTGTTTGACCGTGGTAAGTTTGACGAGGTCCACCTTTTCCCCTTCGAAGAGGACGCGCAGGCTGGCCTTGGTCAGTTTGAGGCGGTTATGGTCGTCGTAGGCGATTTCCAGATAGCCGAGGTTCAGTAACTGACGCAGGTAGAATTGCCATTCCGTAAAGGCGATATCCTTGCCGGCGCCGTAGGTTTTGATTTCCTGGTAGCCCCGTTCGAAGATTTCCCGGTGATTGGAACCTCTCAGCACGTTGACTAACATGCGTATACCGACGCCCTGCCGCAATCGGTAGAGAGCCGAGAGTGCTTTCTGGGCCGTGACGGTGCCGTCGAAGTATTCCGGCGGGTTTTTACAGACATCGCAGTTGTTACAATTGCCGGGGTGATCTTCTCCGAAGTAAGCCAGCAGGATACGCCGGCGACAGGCCAGCGATTCGGCGTACTCACGCATGCGATCCAGTTTGGCCAGTTGCAGTTGCGTATGATTGCTCTCGTTTTTTTGAATGATATCGCTCAGCATATTTACATCGGCAAAGCTGTAGAAAAGCAGCGTGGCGGCGTCGGCACCGTCTCTGCCGGCGCGGCCGATCTCCTGGTAGTAGCTCTCCAGGTTTTTGGGCAGATTGTAGTGGATGATCCAGCGCACGTTGGATTTGTCGATACCCATACCAAAGGCGATGGTGGCGCAGATGATGAGTGTCTGGTCATTGATAAAGTCTTCCTGCACCCGGGAGCGTTCCTGACTGGACAGCCCGGCGTGATAGTGAGCGGCTGAGATTCCGGCGTCCCCGAGTTTTTCTGCCAGCTTTTCCGTGCTTTTGCGGCTGAGGCAGTAGATGATGCCAGGTTGATTGTCGCGTTTTTTTAAAAACTGCAGAATCTGCTCAAAGCGCTTTTGGCCGGGGCGCACCTCGAGGCTGAGGTTGGGCCGGTCAAAGGAGGCGATAAAAATCTCCGGATCTGTTAACTGCAGCTGCTCGGCAATATCGCTGCGCGTCAGTTTGTCGGCCGTAGCGGTCAGGGCAATAATAGGTATGCCCGGGAATTCCCGTTTCAGCATGCGCATCTGCGTATATTCGGGCCGGAAATCATGGCCCCAGGCGGAGATGCAATGGGCTTCATCGATGGCGAAGAGGCTGACGTTGCTTTTTTTGAGCAGCGGCAGGAAGTTCTGCGAAAGCAGTTTTTCAGGAGAGACATACAGAATATCCAGCTCCTGGCGGAAAAAAGCATCTTCGGTCTGTTGCTGTTCCATTCCGCTGAGACTGCTATTGAGAAAAGCCGCCTTGACCCCGTTAGCCCGCAGCCCTTCCACCTGATCTTTCATCAGGGAGATCAGAGGGGAAACGACTACACAGCTTCCGGGCATCGTCAGGGCCGGAAGCTGATAACAGACCGATTTGCCGCCCCCGGTAGGCATGAGCACCAGGGAGTCTCTCCCTTCGTAAACAGCCTGGATAATTTCGGCCTGCATAGGCCGGAAGGAATCGTAGCCAAAGTACTTCTTCAGCGCTTGCTTTGCCGTAGAAATGTCCATAACCACAAAGATAAAGTCATTTGCCGGTTTGACCGGAAAAGGCATAGAAAATTAACCCGGATTATTCATGGCCTGGTAAGAAACCAATTCATAAATAATCCGGATTGATGAAATTACACAAAAATGGACGTGTAGGAAAATGCCCGCAGGCTGGGAAGAAAAATAACTCACGATGAGGGCCGGGTAAAAGCCCGATAGAAAATAACTGGGTAATGGGGTAGCCGGAAAGCGGCTAATGGGCTCCTCCCACAGCAGTTCAGGCAGGAAGAGCCCATATTTTGTTTAGCACGCTTTCAGTGCTGTTTAAGCTACTAACAGACTACTATCTGTTATAATTAAAGTCTGGAGTTTAGTTTTACTTTAGTCTTGTTGTCCTATTCAGATTTTAAAAAGGGGGATTTTCCAAAGGGAGAGTTTGGAAAATCCCCGTGTTGTAAACACGCTTCTTGTTGATAGGTGAATAGGAAGGATAGATCTAAATGATCTAACTATAACGGGGTTTAGTAAAACTTGTCTTAACGTCTGACAATACAAATATACGATGGGGGAGGGGGGGAAGAAACCCCATGTTCATGGGGTCCGGGTTGGGGCGTTTGATTAAAGAGGAAGACTGTTTCCAGGGTTGGTGGGCTGAAAAGCACTAGTGTGCCTCCGGCACTAAATACTTGACAATTTTCGCGGCCTCTTTTGGCGGTATGCTGCGTTGCTCGTTGGTCAGGTAGCTACGGCTATCTTCCCGCCTCTCGCCTTAGCTACCGCCAAAATAGCCTCCCGAAAAATTATCAATTACTTAATGCCCGAGGCACTGTGCATTCATATGATCATGCAACCCTGCATCATGGCAGCCATAAAGAGTCCCATCCGCCAGGGTTTGAAGCGGCTCCGGATGAGGGTATAGTGCTCCGGCTGGCGTTGCTCTTCGCGGAAGAAGAGGATACCGGTCTGAAAGAGGTCTATGGAGATGCGGACGCGTGGATGACGACGGATTTGATCCCAGGCCGTTTCCATTTCCTTTGACCAGTGGATGTCAGCCAAAATGAAAATACTTCCGGGATGAGCTTTGTGCAGGCAGCTTTCCACATAATTAACCGAAGCGCCCAGCCGGTGATCACCGTCGAGGAAGAGCAGGTCGATTTGCTCAAAATGAGCAAGGGCCTCGGGCAGCCGTTCCCGGAAGGAACCGACGAGTTGCGTAACGGAGCCGTGCGGTATAGCCTTCAGGTTTTCTCTGGCCACAGCCGCAGTTTGCGGGCAGCCTTCAATGGTTACCAGATCCGTTTTTGAATCGGCGGCGCTCAGGTACAGGGTGCTGATTCCCAGGGAGGTGCCCAGTTCGAGTATCCTTTGCAGCTGATATTGGTTCACCGCGCGAAAAAGCATTTTGCCTACGTCTGGAGAAACACTGGCGAAGCGTGCGATGCTGCTGACACTTCGAATCCGGCCTGGTCTGGCCTGAGAGCCGGCGCCGTGGTCCTTTATCTGCAGCCGGCGCCGGTCTTGTCGTAGCTGTTCCTGCAATTCCCGGATCTCGGAGAAGGCATAATAATGACGCCGGTCTTCGAGCACATTTTCCAGAAATTCGGCAACGAAAGGGGAGTGGACATCATAGCGCGTCATAGCTCGCCAGTAGTAGCGAATAAAACGCAAAAAGAAACGGATGTAAAACTTGATCAGTTGCATATTGAATTTACTGTCGCCAAATGTCGTAATGGACGGCCAATCTTCCAAACTTAAGCTCTCCCTATAGGGGTTTTAGAAATTTAATATGATTTTAACGCTTGGTGTGAAATTTGGTACAGCCTTTGTACGATATAACAAAAAGCGGTATTCTTGCAACTGAAAGAAGCTTGCAAGTGTTTTATTGATCGTTTTTCAAAAACCACAGGAATAGTAATTTACCCTCCCCCCATCATATTTTTTCTCATTATGGAGCGGTAAACGCCAACACAAAATTACGAATAATGAATTTTAGATTTAGTTTATTAGTACTGTTGCTTTTCGGTCTCGCCACAGGATGGACCCAGCAGCAGGATGCCCCGAAAGATTGGTTCCACCTGAATATGAGCGAGGACGGCTTCCCGGGAGTAAGTTCTCAGCAGCTTTACGCGAATGTTTTGAATGGCGTCGAAGGGCAGCCGGTCATCGTCGCCGTCATCGACGGTGGAGTTGACTATCAGCACGAAGATCTTGACGACATCATGTGGAAAAATGAGGATGAGATTCCCGGCAATGGGGTCGATGATGACGGCAACGGTTATGTCGATGATATTTACGGCTGGAACTTTATCGGCGGCAAAGACGGTCAGAATGTCCATTATGACAATCTCGAAGTTACCCGCCTGTATAAAAAGTACAAAGACCGCTTTGAAGATGTTGATATGGAAGAGCTGTCGAAAAAAGAACGCCGCCAGTACGATCAGTGGATGGAGTACAAAAAAGAAGTGGAGGAGAAACGCGAAGAGATGGAGCAAAACGTCACCATCTACGGCGGTATTTACGAAGCGGTAAAGGGACTGGAAAAAGAGTTGGGTAAGGAGAGCGGAAAGATCAGTCTGAAGGATATTCAGGATTTTGAATCCGATAATCCGCTGCTGAGCCGCTCCGCCATGATCGTCGCCAATATGATGTCGGAAGGCAACTCCTTCCAGGCTATTGTGAATGATCTGGAAAGCGCCTATGAGTACTTTTACAACCAGTACAATTACTACTACAATCCGGAATTTGAATCCCGGGATAAAGTAGGCGACAATTACGGCGATCCCACCGAGCGCTACTACGGCAACCCGGATATCAAAGGCCCCGATGCAGAGCACGGCACTCACGTGGCCGGCATCATCGCTGCCGAACGCGAAAACGACCAGGGTATTAAAGGCGTGGCCAATAACGTGAAAATAATGGGGCTGCGCGTAGTTCCCGACGGCGATGAGCGCGATAAGGATGTCGCCAATGCCATTTACTATGCCGTAGATAATGGCGCCAAGATTATCAACATGAGCTTCGGCAAGGGATATTCTCCCTTTAAAAAGGTAGTGGACGATGCCGTAAAGTACGCCCGTAAGAAGGATGTCCTGCTCGTACACGCTGCCGGCAACGACGGCAAGGAAAATTTCGAAGACAATAACTACCCCAATGACCGCTTCCTGAAAAAAGGACTTTTCGGCCCTCGCTACGCCGACAACTGGATAGAAGTAGGCGCCGTCAACTGGGAAGGAGAGGAAGAAATCGCCGCCGACTTCTCTAACTACAGCTCCGACAATGTGGACGTCTTCGCTCCCGGCGTGGATATCTATTCCACCGTTCCGGGTGACGAATACCGCGCCATGCCGGGTACGAGTATGGCCGCACCGATGATCAGCGGGGTGGCGGCGGTGCTGCGCTCTTATTTTCCCGACTTAAGCGCCGAACAGGTCAAGGAGATCATCCTTTCTTCCGTCGATAAGCAAATACAACGGGTGCGCAAACCCGGTAGTGAAGATGTGGTGCCTTTCGGCAAACTCGCGCTGTCCGGTGGTATCGTCAACGTAGTGGAAGCGGTGCAGCTGGCTGCGGAAACCAAAGGTAAAAACCGCAAAAACGGCCGCTACTTCGGCCCCCACAGTGATAAGGAAATGAAAAAAGATAAGGATCAGGCTACTCCTTAAGGAAAAAACAAGACGAAAGTGAGCGCAAGACAGGGGAACCATCACCGGATGGTTCCCCTGTCTTCGTTGCCGGCAGTCTTTGCAGAACAGCATAAGCTCCCATCACCGAATCACGACCTCCTCGATATACTCCTCTCCAATCTCTTCGTTGATCATTTTTTTGATTTTCTCACGGCCGTAGGTCAGTTCCTGGCGCAGGGGAGCTGAAGAAATATTCAGGTATAGCTTTTTATTGCGCACCTTGATATCGGTCGTATACCTGGAAATAGTGGCGCCCATTACCTTTTCCCAAATCGATTTGACCTTGGTTTGGTGCAACTTGGGTTTAAGGCGGTAGGCTTCCACCATGGCTTGCAGGACTTCTTTCAGCGTGTGTTCGTTCGATTTTTTCATGAGGTGATATTTAAGACGGGATGGCCTGGCCGTTTTCTACGATAAATTTACGATAATTAGCGCCCACTTGCCTAATGATTTCCTCCAGGCGCTGTTCGTGGGTATCGGTGATAAAGGTTTGCCCGAACCGGCGCGAGAGCAGCAACTGAATGAGTTGTTCTACCCGGCTGCGGTCGAGTTTGTCGAAGATGTCGTCCAGCAGCAGAATAGGGGCCTGCTTTTTATCTTGCCGGAGCAGTTCGTACTGAGCCAGCTTGAGCGCGAGCACAAAGGATTTGAGTTGCCCCTGGGAGCCGAATTTTTTCAGGGGGTACCCACCGATTGAAAACAAGAGGTCATCTTTGTGAATACCGACGGTCGTGCGTTCCAGCACCCGGTCCTTATCGGCGGCTTCCCGCAGCAACTCGGCCAGGGGTGCTTCTTCGAGCCTGGACCGGTACACACAGTCGACTGATTCGCGTTCCCCGCTCAGCACCGCTACGGTTTCGCGCAGGTAGGGACGAAAGGCATCGATAAACTGTGCCCGCTGTTCGTGGATATAGGCTGCCGGTTCGAGTAGCTGTTGATCGTATATCTCAATCAGCGCGGGATTGAAGGTGCGGCTTTCGCCAAATTGCTTGAGTAGTGCATTGCGCTGACGCAACACTTTATGGTAGAGAATCAGCTGCTGTAAGTACTGATGGTCCAGTTGCGATAAAGTATTGTCAAGGAAGCTTCGCCGGGCCTCGCTACCCTCAGTGATAAGGTAGGTGTCATCGGGCGCGATAAATACGACGGGAATCAGTCCCACGTGATCCGAGAGGCGCCGGTAAGGTACATCGTTGCGCTCCAGTTCTTTGCGCCGGCGGGGTTGTACTTTAGCCACGATCTTCTCCTTGCGCTCATCTATGCGGAAATGACCTTCCAACCGGAAAAAATCGGCATCGTGCTGTACGACATGAATATCCGGCAGGTTGAAATGACTTTTGCCCATACAGAGGTAGTATACCGCGTCCAGCAGGTTGGTTTTCCCCATGCCGTTCAATCCGACAATACAGTTGAGCGTAGGCGAACAATCCAGCCGCTGGGCTGTATAGTTCTTAAAATGAGTCAGTATGAGTCCTTCCAGATGCAAGGCGATAAGGGATAGTTTTTTTGAGCAGAGGTAAAAATGACAATCCTGTTTGGATTCTGCAAACAAGGTTCGCAGATAAACGTTCTATTGGTGACTGCGCTCAAGATACCGGCATTTTTTAATGCTTCCCTTTAAGCTGACAATTTTTTACGCTATCTTTGAGCGCAATTTTTTTTCAGAATCGCCTCACGCCGGCCCGCTTGCTTCAAAGTGAACGGGCCTATCCATAAAGAAAAAAGAACGCCAACATGAGTACTGCAACCGAGAAGAAAAAATCAACCAAGAAAAAAGATAAAAAACAAGAGTATAGTAAAGAGCAATACCTCAACTGGTACGAGCTCATGCTACGCATTCGCCGCTTTGAAGAGCGGGCGTTACAAATGTACGGTCAGCAAAAAATCCGTGGTTTCTGCCATGTCTATATCGGGCAGGAAGCCGTAGCCGCCGGCATTGAGTCGGCGATTCGCCCCGAAGATGCCGTTGTGACGGCTTACCGGCAGCACGGAACCGCCCTTGCCCGCGGCGTGGGCGCCAGTGAAGCGATGGCGGAGCTTTTTGGTAAGAAAACAGGGGTCGTTAAAGGGAAAGGCGGATCGATGCACTTCTTCGACGCGAGCAAGCGCTACTTCGGAGGCAACGGTATTGTCGGCGCTCAAATCCCTATCGGTACGGGCATCGCCTTTGCCGAGAAATACAAAGAGACGGATAACCTTTGTGTAACCATGTTCGGTGACGGCGCCGCACGGCAGGGCTCCCTCCACGAGTCCTTCAATATGGCAATGACCTGGCAACTCCCGGTGCTGTACATCTGTGAGAATAACGGCTACGCCATGGGAACTTCAGTGAAACGCACCAGCAATGTCACCGAAATTTACAAGTTGGGCGAAGCCTATGATATGCCGAGCGAGCCCATCGACGGCATGTCGCCGGAATCGGTTCACGAAGCTGTAAAGAAAGCAGTGGAACACATTCGCGCCGGAAAAGGGCCTTATTTTCTCGAGATCCGGACCTATCGCTACAAAGGGCACTCCGTTTCGGACCCGGCCAAGTATCGTACCAAAGAAGAGGTGGAAGAATACAAGCAAAAGGATCCGGTGAAAATCACGGAGAAGAGAATCCTTGAAAATAATATTGCTTCCGAAGAGGAAGTCAAAGAGATACAGGGTAAAATCAAAAATGAGATCCAGGAAGCACTGGATTTTGCCGAAGTATCCGATTACCCGGATCCCTCCGAGCTGTATTCCGATAACTACCTGCAGGAGGATTATCCTTTTATTAAGGATTGAAATTGAGCTCTGAAAAGTTCCAGGTGGAAGCGCCATAAACTATCTTTCCTTCCATCCTGCTCAAAATAAGGCGTGGCCGGCAGTAGTAAATGCTGCCGGCCACTCGTTTTTTTTGCCTGTCCCGGAATAGTAATTTTAGAGCTTAGATTAGGTCTGGAACAAAAAGTTTATTTACTTTTGCGGGGCTGAAAAAACAAGTTTAACTTACTTCAATAGGCTAACGATAAGAACATGGCAAGCAGGAAGAGAAATCAGAAAAAAGCAGAAGAAACGCTGGTGGACATTGTAGAGGTGCGGGACCAGGCACAAAGCTTTGTCGATCGCAATCAAAACATCGTACTGGGAGGATTGCTGGTGATCGTTCTCATTATCGGAGGTATTTTTGCCTACAGCAATTTTTACCAGCAACCCTGGCAGCAAGAAGCTATGGAGCAAATGTACCAGGCCCAGGTGCAATTTCAGCGCGATTCTTTCGCCCTGGCCCTGACCAATCCCGGCGGCGGCTATCTTGGTTTTCTGGATATCATCGATAGCTACGGCTCTACCGACGCCGGCAACCTGGCCAACTACTATGCCGGCATTTCCTATCTCAACCTCGGTCAGTTCGAAGCGGCTATCGACTTCCTTAACGACTTCGATCCGGCCGGCGATATCACGCCAATCATGAAGTACGGCGCTCTCGGCGACGCTTACTCAGAACTCAATGATCTTGAAAATGCGCTCGATTATTACGAAGACGCGGTAAGCGCCGGCGATAACGACATGCTGACTCCCTACTACCTTAAGAAAGTGGGAATGCTTCACGAAAAAAACGGATCCTTCGCGCAGGCTAAAGCTGCCTACGAACGCATCAAAGAGGAATATCCCTCTTCTCCGGTAGGGCAGGATATTGAAAAATTCATCATACGGGTTTCTGCCAAAGGATAGGCAGGGCGGAACCCGCACAGATACATGGTAAAAAAGGTAAGGACGGCCCGCAAACCCTCCTTGCCTTTTTTTGTTTCAAAGGAAATTTTTTCTTTATTCAAGTTTCAAAATGAGATGCCTATGGCCAGCGCTGCAAAAAACCTGTCTAATTACGATGAAAGCACCATCCCTTCCGCCAAGGAACTGAAGTTCGGTGTTGTAGTATCGGAGTGGAATACCAAAATAACCCACGCTCTTTACGAGGGGTGTTTCGATACACTGATCAAACACGGTGCAATGGAGGAAAATATCCATACCATCCAGGTGCCGGGCTCTTTTGAACTGACCGCCGCCGCCAAAATGATAATGAGCAACCGCAAAGTGGATGCCGTCATTTGCCTGGGTTGCGTGATTAAAGGAGAAACCAGCCACAACGAATATATCAACCAGGCGGTGGCTACCGGTCTTACCAACCTGGGCATGGCCAGCGGTAAGCCCTGCATCTTTGGTGTACTGACACCCGATACCGAAGAACAGGCGCTGGACCGCGCCGGCGGCAAACACGGTAATAAAGGAGTGGAAGCTGCCGTCACCGCCATCCGTATGGCCGCCTTGTCCAGAACAATGACCAACCAGGATAAACGCATCGGATTCAAATCCCTGCGACCTTGATTCTGACCGGGCGCTGAAGTACGATTAGCCGAGCCTGTCATAAAGAACCCATAACTTCCATATGACGATTCATACCATCGATACCGGCTTTTTTAAGTTAGATGGAGGCGCCATGTTTGGTGTCGTGCCGCGACAGCTTTGGGAACGGCTGACTAGTCCGGACGATAAAAACAGATGCACCTGGGCCATGCGTTGCCTGCTGGTGGAAATACACGATCGCCGTGTCCTTATCGATACGGGAATAGGGAACAAACAGGGCGAAAAGTTTCGCCGGCATTTTGAACCTCACGGCGAAGCTACCCTGCTGGGGTCACTGGCCGGGTTGGGCTTTGAGCCGGAAGATATCACCGACGTACTGCTCACCCACCTTCATTTCGATCACGTCGGCGGTGCGGTGCGGCGCAATGCCCAGGGCAACCTGATACCGGCTTTTCCCAAAGCCACTTACTGGAGTAATGAGCCGCATTACAACTGGGCCTTTTCTCCTAATGCTAAGGAACGGGCTTCTTTCCTGAAGGAGAATTTTGTGCCGCTACGGGACGCCGGCGTCCTGGAATTTATTGAAGTTAGTGAAGAAGACGACGAATGGCTGCCGGGCATTCGCCTGCGCTTCGTATACGGTCATACGGAAGCTATGATGTTGCCAATGCTGGAAACGGCAAAGCGAAAGCTGATCTATTGTGCTGATCTTATTCCTTCATCCTACCACCTCGGCTTACCTTATGTTATGGCCTATGATGTTCGTCCGCTGAACACCCTGTCAGAAAAAGACCGCCTGCTTCGTGAGGCCTTACGCGATGACGCTATCCTCTGCTTCGAACACGACCCCGGGACTGCCTGCTGTTCCCTGAAAATGGATGATCGCAGCCGAATCGCGATGGACAAGGCGATGACCATGGCGGAAGTGATGTCGGAATGAAAAGCAAGCCGGTACGCCGTTCAGTTACCGGCGCCGAGCAGCACTATTGAGTAGGGGGAATCCAGCAGCACTTTCCCCTCGCTTACCGTAGCCGTTTTTCCGGAATAATAATCTTTTAATTCGCTTCCCTCCGCGAACACTTCGCGGATAGGCAGGGTCTTTACACCAGAAGGCAGGTCCAGCCCTACGATAACCCGGTCCGATAATTCGCCCTCTTCAAAAATACGGGAGAAGACATAGGGCGATTGCTGTAATCGCTCGTGGCGACCGGCGCCGACAGCGAGATGCTCGCGGCGGAAGCGACCGAGTTTGCGCCAGTGGGTGAGTATTTCACGAGTGCTGAATTCACCGGCAGGGAGATTCTGTTCAATAGCATCCCAGTTCATGAAGGAGCGCAGGTTAGCGTCGCCTTTAGCGCTATCGATTTGCAGGGTACGTGCTGTTTCGTCTCCGTAATAGATCTGGGCGGCGCCCGGGGTCAGCATCAACTTGGTGGCGGCTTCCATAGGTCGCCGGCGCTCCCGGTCGAAAGGGGCGCTATCGTCGTGCGAACTGATGTAATTGAGGACGCCGACTCCTTTCAGCGGACCTTTTGTCACGTTGTTTGCGTAATCCTGAAACAGGTTGTCGTAAGCTTTTTCTGCATCTGCCTTGAAAGCAAAATTGATGAGACTTTCAAAGCCGTGCCGGTAGTAATCGACCTCGCGGTCACCAAAATCATAAGGGCGTTCTCCGCCGAGGCCGTAGCCGTATACTTCCCCCATCATAAAAAACCCGGAGTCGTCGATTTTGGCATCCGGATGGGCTGCTTTCCATTCGCGCAAGGCAATCTCAGCTTCCCGTTTGAGTTCTTGCCACACCTCCTCTTCAACGTGTTTGGCGGTATCGGCCCGGTAACCGTCGATGCCGAATTCGCGCACCCAGTCGGTCAGCCATTTGATCAGGTAGTAGCGGGGCGCCCGGGGGTAGCCCGTGCGATCAAAGAAGGCGTCGAGTTCCTGCAACTCCTGGTCCAGGCGTTCTTCAGCCGCCCATTTTTCGCGCAGAAAGGGAGGTAAGGCTACCGCTTCGGTGCGGCCGGTACGTATATCGGGCAGATTTTCCACCAGCGTGCATTCGACGGTGCTTTCATACCCTTGGTAGCTGCAGGGTGGTTGAGTGCGCACCCAGCTGTCGGGCCACTGCGGGTCCTGTGGGGTTACCGGTCCGGTATGATTGATGACCACATCCATGAGTATCCGGATATCGCGTTGATGGGCGGCATCGACCAATGCTTTGAGACCGGCTTTGGAGCCAAAGTTGGGATCCAACCGCGTCCAGTCGCGGGCCCAGTAGCCGTGATAGGCGTATGTTTCTCCCTGGCCTTCATCTGTACTTCCCCGGATTTGCTCTACTACCGGTGTAAACCAGATGGCATTGACGCCAAGAGAATCGAAATAGCCTTCTTCGATTTTTCGCGTGATGCCGGCAATATCGCCCCCCATGAAATTGCGCAGATAGGCAGCCTCTCGGCTGCGGCCAAGGGATAGGTCGTTAGTGGTATCGCCGTTGTAAAAACGATCGGTCAGCAGAAAGTATATGGTGGCGTTTTCCCAGAAAGTCTCGATCGTCACGGGGGCTGTCGAAACTGACACATCCGGCGCCTGAGGGCCTTCACAGCCTGCCCAGCCCAATAATATAAGGCAGCACAGAAGTTGTTTGAGGGGAGTGGTCTTGATTTTCATAAATTAAAATGCAAAGATTCACCGCCTTCCTTTTCCGGCTGCAGTAACTTTTACTACCGAAGCGGAAAGGGGATGGCGGATAAAAAGGGTTAACCCAGGTTATACCTCGATGGAAGCCGCCACATCATCCTTATCCTCTACTCGCAGCGTGAGCAGGGCTGCGAGCACCAGCGAGCCGCCGCCCAGCAACAGCGCGTAGATAGCGGAGCCGCCGAAAAACCTGCCGATGACAAATCCCAGCAGAGCCGCCGCCACCACCTGCGGAATGACGATAAAGAAATTGAAAACCCCCATGTAATACCCCATCTTTTCCTGCGGAAGCGAACCGGTGAGAATCGCGTAGGGCATAGAAAGAATGCTGGCCCAGGCAATACCGATACCTATCATGGAGAGCAGCAGCAGGTTTGGGTCTTTAATGAAAAAGATGGACAGGAAGCCCAGTGCGCCGGCTATCAGACAGATGGCGTGAGCGATTTTCCGGCTGGTGCGTTTGGCGAGCTCCGGAATCATAAAAGCAACGATAGCGGCGATACCGTTGTAGACGGCGAAGCAGACGCCCACCCAGTTGGCCCCCTCATTGTACAGGAATGAGCTGGTATCTGAGGTGCCGTAAATGTGGCTGGTGACGGCGGCGGTTGTATATATCCAGAGGGCAAAGAGGGCAAACCAGGAGAAAAATTGCACCAGCGCCAGTTGCTTCATGGTGGGAGGCATATCCTGAAAATCATTGATAATGGTGATAAACCCATTTTCAGTCTGGCCGGTCTGTTGCATTACCCCGGCCAGACTGAGGAAGCCCCCCAGGGTGGCGAGGCCGACGGAGAAGATCATCAGTTCTTTGGCCATTCCGGCCTGAGTAAACCAGTAGGTGAGCAGCACGCCCGCGGCGATGAGCAGGATACCCTGCATCAATTGCCGGCGTCCGTTTTTGGCGTAAGCCTCTCTGCTTTTTTCCTTCTTGTCAAAACCCTCTTCTTCCTGATGCTCTATAAAACCGGCTCTTTCCTCCGGCGAATATTCCCGGGAGCGAAAGACCGTCCACAGTACTGCCAGCAGAAAGACCACCCCGCCGAGATAAAAGGACAGCTTAACAGAATCCGGGACGACCCCTTCCGGCGCCTCGTTGCTGACTCCAAACCAGTTGGTCAGCATCCAGGGTAGCATGGATGCGACCACCGCTCCCGTACCGATGAAAAAGCTCTGCATGGCAAACCCCATCGTGCGCTGAACGGAGGGTAGATTGTCGCCTACAAAAGCCCGGAAGGGCTCCATGGAAATATTGATCGATGCATCGAGAATCCAGAGCATGCCGGCAGCGACCCATAGTATTGGAGAGTTGGGCATGATGAACAAGGCCACGGAAGCGAGCAGAGCGCCGACCAGGAAATAGGGGCGGCGACGTCCCAGGCGCCCCCAGGTGCGATCGCTGAAGTAGCCGATGATCGGCTGCACCAATAATCCGGTAACCGGGGCGGCCACCCATAGAATGGGAATGGCTTCCACTTCGGCGCCCAGGGTTTCAAATATCCGGCTGACATTGGCATTTTGCAGCGCAAAGCCGAACTGTATACCCAAAAAGCCGAAGCTCATATTCCAAATTTCCCAAAAGCTCAGATGTGGCTTTGGTCGCAATGCTGCGGCTGCAGCGGTAGAGGAGGTCTGTTCCATGGCAATGTTTTTAAAACCGGAATTGAAAATAGGAAAAATTCCGAAGCCCGGCCTAAACTCGATCTTTTCATTTGTTAGACCACACCACAAAATCCCAGGGATTGAGATTGAGCGTCATATTGGGGGTGACCGTAATGGTGCTATTGACAAAGACATTGGTGTATTCTCCAACGCAGGCGTCACTTCTGAGGGCAACGTCCTGAATCTCATTGCTGAGGTTCAGAACGACGATGATCTTATTACCGGCTTTCTCCCGGTAAAAGGCATAAATGTCCTCATTATTGTCGGTTTTGATCTTGACGGCAGGCCCGCCGGCAGCGCCATTCCAAAGTGCGCGATTGCGTTTTTTAAGATCGAGCAGGGTTTCATAAAAATCCACTTTCTCATAATTGCCCCACTCAATGGTATCTTTTTCAAAAAACTTCAGCGGTTTATCCAGCCCCGCCTCCTGTCCGCTATAGAGGAGAGGCATGCCGTTGAAGGTAAAAGCAAGTACGGCCATCGCTTCGGCGGCTGCTCCGAGGCGCTCTTTTACGGTGCCGTTCCAGCTATTCTCATCGTGGTTCGTAATGAATTGCATGTTGTAGCCTTTTTTGAAGAGGCGCCGGTTTCTGGCTAGCCATTCATCGATATCGCTGACCTTGGCTTCGCCCTGGGCGATGTTATTCATCAGGTGGTGGAAAGACCATGCGTAAGACATGTTGAACAAGCCGGCGTTGCGCAGTTCGGGAACCTCCGCTTCCGCGAGCATAAATAAATGCGGATGAAGGGAGCGCAGCCGGGGAATACAGGTTTGCCAAAAGTCGAGCGGGACCTTGTAAGCTACGTCTACCCGGAAGCCATCTATACCGGCTGTATCCAGCCAGTGGCGCATTTCCTCGATCATAGCCTGCCGCAATGCAGGGTTATCGTAATCGAGGTCGGCAACATCAGTCCAGCCTTCGGATAAGCCGGTTTCCGGATTGACCGGATCAACAATATTACCTTCCTCATCGCGGGTGTACCATTCGGGATGTTGCTCGATCCAGGGGTGGTCCCAGCCGGTATGGTTCGGCACCCAGTCGAGCAAAACCCGCATGTCCATATCGTGAATCTTCTCAACCAGGGAAATGAATTCCGCTTTGCTGCCAAAGTTGGGATTGACGGTCCGGTAGTTCGCAATGGCGTAATAGCTACCCAGCGATCCTTTCCGTTTTTTTTCACTGATTGGATAGATGGGCATAAACCACAGGACCTCAACGCCCATTGCTTTCAGGCGGGGCAGGTGTTTTTCAAAAGCGGCGAAGGTGCCTTCCGGGGTGTACTGGCGGATGTTGACCTCATAAATATTGGCGTTTTTTGCCCATTCCGGCCCAAAGAAGGGAGCGCTGTTTTGGGCTTTTTCTTCCTGGGTTGATGGTTCTTGCGGCGAGCAGCCCGGGAATATCAGCAGGAAAAGAAAGGAAAACACCGGTAAGAACATCGTTTGGTTCATAACAGCTTGATCTGGATGAAAAGACATTGATAAATCGCTCCGTCTACTGTATACCAAATTGCTGACGCGTGGGTTCCGTGAGCAGGTTCATTACTTTGACCGCGTAGCCTTTTTGGTTATACCTGGCGGTGCCCATCCAGGACATGTACTCCGTGTCATTGCTGACACCCTGTATCTGATATTCCCCGGTAAGGGCATCATTTTGGGCCTGCATGTGAATAATAGGAAATTCACCGCCGTAGTGCAGCGTCCAGGTGCCGGTAGTCTGAAAATCCTGCCAGTGCCCGGCCGTAAAGGTGCCGTCGCCGTTAAACTTGTACCATTTACCCCGGTTGGCCATACTTTCTTCGGGGTTGCCGGGAACGATGAAGTATTCAAAAACCCAATAATCACGCAGCAGCAGCTGGGCTTCCCGGGTGTCGGGAATAGGTTGAGGAGGAGCGACAGCTTTCTGCGGATCAGTTTGCGTGCTACCAGGTTGTTGCTCCGTTTCCTGTTCAGTTGTCTGGTTGCTGTTACAAGCAAAGAACAGGCTGCTTAAGGTAAACAGTAAAATGAACCTTCTCATAGAAACAGTAAGATTTTCGCTATTCATATCTAAATTATTTGATGCTTTATAACGTTCGACAAAAGTATCGTTTATTGATCAGCGGTCTCTAATGCACCGCTGCGTTCATTGTTTTCCGGTACGGTGTATTGCTTACCATAGAAAAGCACCTCCAGCGGGCTATCGCCCTTGTTCTCTATGTTCCACTCCCCTGTAGTTACGCGAAGCACAAGGGGCCTTTCCCGGAAGTGCAGGCGAAAATGATAAGCCTCCCACTGCCGGGGCAGGAAGGGGGCAAAGCTAAGCCGGTTTTCGGCTACCTGCATACCGGCAATCCCCTTGACAAGTGCCATCCAGGTTCCGCCCATGCTGGTGACATGGCATCCGCCGGCCGTATCGCCGTTGTAATTCTCCAGGTCCAGGCGTGCACTCCGGCGCAAATAGGTATACGCCAGGTTCTCCTTGCCGAGCCGGGCAGCCAGGATGGCGTGGACAGCGGCCGAAAGGGAAGACTCATGGACGGTGCGCGCCTCGTAGTGTTCGAAATTGCGCAGCAAGGTTTCGCGCCGGAAAGCTGCTTCAAAAGAAAAAAGCCCCTGAAGAACATCGGCCCGCTTTACGTATCCTGAGCGCAAAATCCGGTCCCAGGACCAGTTCCGGTAAATGGGACGGTCTTCCGTTTTCAGTTGGTCCACCGTCGGCAGGTTTTTTTCCAGGTAGCCGTCCTGCTGCGGAAAAATACCGAGTTGTTCATCCCAGGGCAGGTGCATTTCCTCGACAATGCGTTGCCACTGGTTGGTTTCTGTATATTCATAGAAATCCAGGCGATCGCTCAGGGATTTCCAGGCTTCTGGGTATGCTGTGCGCAAATACTGCCAAACTTCCATGGTATACTTCAGGCACCAGGCGGCCAGGTAATTAGTATACCAGTTATTGTTGACGTTGGCCTCGTATTCATTAGGACCGGTGACGCCGTGTAGCACATATTTTTTGCGGCGGTCCGACCAATGCACGCGTTGGGCCCAGAAGCGGGCGATAGCGATTAGCTGCTCCATGCCGAATTCCAGCAGATAATTCCGGTCACCGGTATAGCGAACATAGTCAAATATGGCGTAGGCGATCGCGCCGTTACGATGGATTGCCTCTAGGGCGGTTTCCCATTCTGTGCTGCTTTCTTCACCGTTAATGGTGATCATGGGATAGAGGGCCGCCCCGTCGCGAAAGCCCAGTTTTTCGGCGTTGGCGATGGCCTCTTCCAGATGGTTGTGACGATAGAGCAGCAGCTGACGGGCTACCTCTGTACCCCGGGTTGCCTGAAAAAAGGGCAGGCAGAAAGTTTCGGCGCTCCAAAAGGTGCACCCGCCGTAGCGTTCGCCGGTGAACCCTTTCGGACTAATGCTGAGGCGCTGGTCTTTACCGTTATAGGCCTGCAGCAGGTGAAAAATATTAAAACGCAGGCCCTGTTGCATGGCCGTATCCCCCTTAATTTCAACATCGCACTGTTCCCAGTAGGCTGCCCAGGTGTTACTGTGGCTTTCCAATAGAGCATCGTAGCCCGTTTGGGCTGCCGCCTTGACGGCCGCCTTACAGCGCTCGAGCAGGCCTTCCTTGGGGTGGTGCAGGGAGGAAAGGTTGGCGACGTATTTGAACAGTACCGTCTCCTGCTCTTCCTGACAGGGAAGGTCCACGCTACAGGCGACGTACTTTTCCCGGTGAATACGATAGGAGTTGAAGTCATAAGGTTGGCCGTCCTGAGTAATGGCAAATTTCATACCCGTGCACACCTGGAACTCCGTCCCTCTGGTTTCCGAAACCAGATAGGCATGCGTACGCTTCACCTGCGTCTCGACCTCTACCCAGTAATGTTCCTCCACAAGTCGTTCTTCATTTTGTACATTCAGGTCAATGGAGGGGGTCAGGGTGAGGGTGCCGGAGAAGTTGACCGGGGTAACGGCATAACGAATAGCGCTGATTTCAGTATCGGCCACGCTGCAAAAACGAGTGCTTTTTACTTCCACTTCCTTACCGCTATGCATCCGGGCGTGAAAGCTTCTCTCCAGGAAACCGCGGCGCATATCCAAAATCCGGCGGAAGGAATATAGCTCGCACTCGGCCAGGTCGAGCGGCTCTCCGTCAATCTCTACCCGGATACCGATCCAGTTGGCGGCATTAGGCATCTTGCTGAAATACCGGGGTAACCCCTGCTTGTTGCTGTGCGAGGGAAGGGGTTCTGGGTAGTGAATACCTCCGATATAGGCTCCGGGCAGGCTGTCGCCGCTGAAGAATTCCTCAAAATTCCCCCTTATTCCCAGTTGGCCGTTCCCCAGGCTGAAAAGACTTTCCGATACCCTGTTGTGTTCGGGGATGAAGCCTTCTTCAATAACCAACCATTCATTCTGTTGAATGTGTTCTTTCATGCCCAAAACGAAATACAATAATGTTTGAAATCGCGCTACTGAAGGTTTCTGATTCAATCGATAACGCCTAATTCCTTTCCGACTTTTGTAAATGCCCTCACCGCCTTTTCCAGGTGCTCGGGTTCGTGGGCGGCAGACAGTTGCACCCGGATCCGGGCCTGCCCTTTGGGCACTACCGGATAGAAGAACCCGATGACATAGATACCTTCTTCCAGCAGACGCTCTGCGAAGTCCTGAGAGAGCTGGGCATCATAAAGCATGATGGGAACGATGGGATGCTCGCCGGGAAGGATGTCAAAGCCGGCGCTTTCCATTTCACGGCGGAAATAGCGCGTGTTTTCCTCCAGCTTGTCGCGCAGTTCCGTGCTGCTGTTGAGAATGTCAATTATCTTGATGGAAGCGCCCACGATGGCCGGCGCTACCGTATTGGAGAACAGATAAGGACGAGAGCGTTGCCGCAGCATATCGACGATCTCTTTGCGGGCGGCGGTAAAACCGCCGGAGGCGCCGCCCAGGGCTTTGCCGTAGGTGCCGGTAATGATATCGACACGGCCCATGGTATTGCGGTATTCGTGTGTGCCGCGTCCCGTTTTACCGAGGAAGCCGGTGGCGTGGCAGTCGTCCACCATAACCATAGCGTCGTATTTTTCAGCCAGATCGCAGATCTTGTCGAGCTGGGCGATGGTGCCGTCCATTGAAAAGACGCCGTCGGTGGCAATAAGGCGGCGCCGGGCGCCGCGGGCTTCCTTGAGCTTGAATTCCAGGTCCTCCATGTCGTTGTGCTTGTAGCGGTAGCGCTGAGCTTTACACAGGCGAATCCCATCGATGATGGAGGCGTGGTTAAGCTGATCGGAGATGATGGCGTCTTCCTTGCTGAGCAGCGGTTCGAAGAGGCCCCCGTTAGCGTCAAAACAGGCGGCGTAAAGGATGGTGTCTTCCATGCCGAGAAATTCAGCCGTTTTTTGCTCCAGCTCCTTGTGGATATCCTGGGTGCCGCAAATGAAACGCACGGAAGACAGGCCGAAGCCGTGGGTATCGATGGCTTCCTTGGCCGCTTCCAGTACATCGGGATGAGAGGAAAGGCCGAGATAATTGTTGGCGCAGAAGTTGAGCACTTCCATGTCTTTATCAGTCTTGATCTCGGCGCCCTGCGGGGTGACGATAATGCGTTCTTCCTTATACAGGCCGGCGTCGCGAATTTCCTGTAATTCTTTATCGAGAGCAGGTTCTACATTTGAAAACATATTGGGCGAGATTTGAGTATTTGTTAAATTATTTTTTCAGATTAACTGTTTTTCCGCTTTTTGCCGAACGGATCGCGGCGTCGAGAATTTCCATGACGGCCAGGTTGTTCTCCAGTGCTGACAGGTCGGCCGGCTCGGGGATGACCGTTCCGCTTACAACTGCGGCCAGGTAGGCGAAGGGGTCGTCAAAGGGGGCGGCAGTAGCTTGCGCCTCCCGGGTGATGTGCTTTTCTTCTTCCTCATTATACAGAATTTCCATTTCCCGGCGGTCTTTATTGATAATGTATCCGGTTTTACCGTAAATCTCAATATCCTTCCGGCTGTAGGGCCAGTTCCAGGAGGCTTGGATGATACCCTGGGTTTCAGGGTAGGTCAGGATAATGGTGGCTTCGTCATCCACATTTGGGTATACGTCCGGTTTGATTTGTTGGGTTACTGCGGTCACTGTTTCAGGACGCCGGCCGTTCATCAGCCAGGTGATGAGATTGGCGCCGTAGCAGCCGAAGTCCATTAAAGCCCCGGCACCGTTGTATTCGGGGTCGGTCAGCCATTCCAGAAATTCGGCGTTGACGCCGATTTCCAGGGGGCCCTGATGACCGTCGTGTACGACCAGTTTGCGTAGCGGGCCGATCTTGCCCTCCTCAACGAGTTTGTAGGCTTCGTGATTGCTACCGTACCAGGTTGTTTCGTAATTGGTGAGCAGGTGAATGTCGTGCTGCCGGGCCAGTTTAGCCATCTTTCGGGCGTGAGCCAGGCTGACGGCCAGGGGTTTTTCCACCATTACGTGTATCCCGCGGGGTGCGCATTTTTCCACGACCTCCAGGTGCTCGTAAATGCTGTTGAAGGCGGTGACGGCTTCCGGATCGGTGGCATCGAGCATTTCCTGCAGAGAATCATAAACCAGATCCATGGAAAAGCTATGCCGTTCGGCGAAGCGTTGCGCCAGTTCCCGGTTGGGCTCGGCGATGCCGACGATCTCGATGTCACCGCGATCGGGACGCCCCAGGATCCAGTGAACGTGTGAGTGTGTGAGGCCGGCTATGCCAACCCTTAGCGGCGCCTTAACCGGCGCTTGCCCGGAAGCGGAGGAAAGTCCGGCGAAAAGCAACAGCATGACATAGAGGAGAGGGGAATTCATGAAAGCAGGTTTTTGGTCATTTCCTTATTGGTTTGCAGATGCTCCAGCATGTCTTTGGTCATCGTGCTCAGGTCGTATTCGGGCATCCAGCCCCAGTCTTTCCGGGCGATACTATCGTCAATCGTATCCGACCAGGTATCGGCGATCTCCTGCCGGAAGTCGGGTTTATAGGTTACTTCAAAAGCCGGAATATGCTTTTGGATTTCGCCGGCGATTTCTGCGGGCGTAAAACTCATACCTCCGAGGTTGTAGCTCGTGCGTACGCTGAGCACATCGGCATCGGCTTCCATGAGTTCCAGCGTGCCCCGGATGGCGTCGGGCATATAGAGCATGGGCAGGCGTGTATCGGCGCGCAGGAAGCATTCGTAGGGTTCACCTTGTACGGCTGTATGATAGATTTCCACAGCGTAATCGGTCGTGCCGCCACCCGGCAGCGACTGGTACCCGATGATGCCGGGATAACGTAAGGAGCGCACATCCACGCCGAACTTCTGGTAGAAATACTGACACCAGTATTCACCGGCTGCTTTGCTGATACCGTAAACCGTTTCAGGGAACAGAACGGTATACTGCGGAGTGGCCTCCCGAGGGGTCTTGGTTCCAAATACGGCAATGCTGCTGGGGAAGAACATCCGCAACTGTTCCTGTTTGGCGACGCCCAGCACGTTGAATAGTGTGTTCATGTTAATATCCCAGGCTTTCTTGGGGTGTTTTTCTCCCTTGGCAGAAAGGATGGCCGCCAGGTGATAGACCTGAGTGATGTCGTGTTGCCGAACCAGTTCGACCAGTCGTTCGCGGTCCTGAACATCCAGCAGCGCAAATGGCCCGCGGTCTTCCTTGGGCTGCCGGATATCGGTAGCCAGCACATTCGTTTGGCCGTAGCGATCGCGCAGCGCTTCTGTCAGCACAGTACCGATCTGTCCGTTAGCGCCTGTTATGAGAATTTTTTCTTGCATAGGTATGTTTAGAGCTTTGTGCGCAAAGATATCTGTTTATTGGTAACGAATAGCAAAACAAGGGGTTTATTCCGAAGCCGTTCCGGATGGAAAAACAGGAATTTCGTCGAGGTATTCGTAGTCGCGCTGCTCGTAATCGATGGCGCAACAAAACGACTGAATGCCATTGCTCACCAGCAAGTAGGGGACCTGCAAGGGCATGTTGTAGTTGGCGATTTGCTCGAAAGCGTCCTGGCTGATCTTAACCTGCGGCGCCTTGCACTCTACCAGTAAAAAGGGTTCCATGTCAGGCCGGTATACCAGGATGTCGCATCTCTTATTCAATTTATTGATTTTCAGTCCTTTCTCGATCTTTATTCGGTTTTTGTTGTAATGTCTTTCATTGATCAGATACTGCACGATCAACTGCCGTACCAGTTCCTCCGGCTGCAGTACCAGCCATTTGCGTCGAATCGGGTCGAAGAGGAAGGTTTTGCCCTTTTCTTTCCTTACCTGTAGCAAGTCTTTATATTGCATCAAATTTAAATCGATCATAAAGCAAGTTGTTACCTCTTCTTTGCCTATGAAGTATTTACCGGCATACTGGCTGCGGACCGGTCCCTTTTATTTGCTGGCTATTATCGTCTTTTTCCAGGTAAAAAACAACGTCTTTTTCTGGGATACGATACAGCTGGGGGCTAAGCAGGCATCCTGGTTTTACGAGCAGGGTTTTCGCTACTGGCTTTTGCCGGAGGAGATCGACAGCGGGCATCCGCCCTTTTTCGGGATGTATCTGGCTTTGCTGTGGAAGCTGTTAGGCAAAAGCCTCACCGTCAGTCACCTGGCGATGCTGCCCTTCCTATTCGGCATTATTCATTTCGCCACCCGACTGGGGGAACGGCTGGCCCCGCTGTGGAGTACGCCTTTCTTGCTCTTACTGCTGTCGGTGGATGCCACCTTTGCAGCTCAGGCCATCTTGATCAGCCCGGACCTGGTGCTGTTTTTTGGATTTTTGATGGGGCTGGAAAGTGTGTTTTCCAGGCGGTGGCACCCCCTGAGCCTGGCAGCCTTGATACTGGCCATGATCAGCCTGCGGGGTATGATGATTGTCGTAGTCCTGTACCTTTTTGACCTTGGGCAAACTTTCCTTGAGGAAAAGCAGCAAAGGGATTTACGGACCTGGGGGGCGGTGCTCTTCCGTTCGGCTTTGCCTTATGTGCCCAGCGGTGTTTTTGCCTTGGCTTTTCTGTTTTACCACTACTTCCAGACGGGCTGGATCGGCTACCACGTTGGTTCCCCCTGGGCGCCCAGTTTTGAACGGGTGGACGCCGGTGGATTTCTCTATAATATTGGCATCCTCGGCTGGCGGCTGCTGGACTTTGGCCGCGTTTTTGCCTGGCTGATCATCATGGGGCTATTATGGCAAGTCTGGAAAAAGAGCGCCGGAAGTCTTCTTTTGCAAAAGCTGTTATTACTGCTGGGATTGACCCTCCTTCTGCTTTCTCCTTCCTTATTACTTCATCGCCATCTGTTGTTACACCGGTACTTATTGCCGGTTTATTTGTCCGGTACGTTTCTGCTTTACTACTTGTTGTTTGGCGCAAGCCTGATCAGAATGAGATGGCAATATGGATTGTATACGCTAGCCTTGCTGGGACTATTGACCGGAAATCGCTGGATCTATCCCCGGCAAATCGCCCAGGGATGGGACGCCACGCTGGCCCATCTGCCTTTCTACGATCTTCGGAGCCGTATGCTGGAGTATATGGATAATCAAAAAATAACCTACCAAGAGGTAGGTACGGGGTTTCCTATGATCGGCCCGCTGAAGTACCGGGATCTCTCGGGAAGGGAAACGGGGTTCGTGGGAAAAAATCCGAATCGCCAATCTTTGATCTTGTATTCTAATATTTCCAATGATTTTACCGACGAAGAGCTGCAACAGCTGGAGCACAGTTGGAAAGTTCGCTACCGGATAGAACGGGGTGGGGTGGAGATAGTGCTCTATGAAAAGGCTGAGAGGTAGATAAATTCTATGATAGGTTCAACGGCGGCTCCTGATTTTCCTTACCGTGATCCTTTTAGCGCGTCCATCCACTCCATCAGTTTAGACGAATACCTCCATACGAAGAAATACGGCTGCTGCCGGGCGCCGAATTGCCGGCGGATGCGTTCCACATTAGGCATCATGCTGCCTTCGAAATCGAATAGAGGCAAAGCGAGTATTTCGGCGGTATAGCGAATGTTTTCCCAGGCCAGAAGAATGCCGGCTCCACTGTGGCGCAAATCGGTATCATCGCCAGAGAGGTGGTAGTAACTGGATTGCCGGTCCCATATCAGATAGGCGGCCGAATGGGTTTGTCCCATGGGATCGGTAGCGAAAAAGATGGCGCGTGATTGATGGGTGCTCAGGGCTTCATCATGCCGGCGCAATTGCTCCAGGGAATAGGGAATGGGAAGGCCCTGCCGTTCGTAGCTCAACTGATTCATAAGGTAGAAATGCTCCAGGTCTTCTTTAATCTCTACCTTAACCTGTTGCTGTGCTTTTTTGATATTCCGCCTGATGTTCCGGTTAAAATTCCGGTACACTTGGTCTATGTCTTGCAGATCAAGCTGATAGGTATAGCGGGTTGTCTGGGCAAAACCTTTCCAGTAAAAGGGCATCCAGTTGTTTGCTTGCCAGGTAAAGTTCTGCTTAAAGCTGGATAGGGGTGGAAGCTTGTCAATCAGTAACTTATATAGCTTGTGTTGATCTTTGAGTTCATTGTAGTCCGGATGAAGTAGCGGTCCCATGTGCTTGGTGAAGGGCGGCATGGTGACATACTGCAACGGGCCTTTCTTTTTGAGAAAGTAGGGTAGTGCAGCGATAACTTTTCCGTTTTCCTCTACAACAGCGGCATTCCAGGTTCCACCTTCGCATACGGCATCCAGGTACCAGTCTTGCACAAATACCGGCAGATGGGGCTGTTCCCGGCAAAACCGGCGGTAGGCGGCTCGTTGGTCATTCATGTTGGGCAGGGCGACCACATTTGTTGAAACGCTAATTTAGGGTTTTAATGGAAACACCGGTATTGTCATGGGACCGGAATATCCGGAGGAGTTTGCCAAGCGATCATTCCACGAGGTGACCATTCGGGACGAAGGGGGAAGTGGGAAGGGCCTTAGCCCTGCTGTGTAAAGTGATCCACCCGCTTGCCAAAGCTTTGCCGATCCAATCGGCTGTTCGCTGTTGACAGCTCAGCACGGCATAGCGATGCCTGATGATTGGCAAGGCCTGGCTGAGCATCCAGCTCAAAGTCGGAAATCGGAAGTCGGAAATCGGAAGGGGGCATAGCC
>CAZWDL010000021.1:0-74520 GCA_964632995.1 uncultured Saprospiraceae bacterium | reverse complement strand
CCCCGACATCGTGTACATCGGCATGGGAGAAGTACAGCTGCGCGGGAGCATCACACAAGGCGACGGCGTGTACAAGACCGTCGACGGCGGCAAGACCTGGCGGCACCTCGGACTGGAAGAAACGCAGGCCGTCGCCCGCATCCGCGTGCATCCTACGAACCCGGATATCGTCTATGTGGCGGCGTTGGGGCATCCTTACGGTGAGAATGAGGAGCGCGGCGTATTTCGCTCTATGGACGGCGGCAATACCTGGGAAAAGGTGCTCTATGTGAGCGATAAGGCCGGTGCGGTGGACCTCATCATCGACCGGACGAATCCGAAGGTGCTCTATGCTTCCACTTGGCAGGTGTATCGCAAGGCCTGGAAGATGTGGGGCGGCGGACCCGATTGTAAACTGTTCAAATCGCTGGATGGCGGCGATACCTGGATCGACCTGACGGATAATCCCGGCATGCCGGATGCGCCAATCGGCAAGATCGGCGTGACGGTCTCTCCCGCCAATCCCAATCGCGTGTGGGCCATCGTGGAGGCCAATGAAGGCGGTGTATTTCGCTCGGATGACGGCGGCTGGACCTGGCAGCAGACTAATAGCGAACGCAAACTGAGGCAGCGAGCCTTTTACTACTCCCGCATCTACGCAGATCCCTGGGATGAAAACACCGTGTATTGCCTCAATACCGGTCTGTATAAATCTACAGACGGCGGCGTCAGCTTCGATGAGCAGATCGATGTGCCGCATGGCGATAATCACGACCTGTGGATCGACCCCAATAATCCTCAGCGGATGATCAACGCCAATGACGGCGGCGGCAACGTGAGCATCAACGGCGGCAAAACCTGGACCGAGCAGGATTATACCACCACCCAGCTCTACCATGTTATGGCCACCAGCGACGTGCCCTACCACGTGGCCGGCGCCCAGCAGGACAACTCGACGGTGGCCGTTCCCAGTGACGGATGGGACAATATGCAGGCCCGTGGTCCTAACCACGGCTGGTACTATCCCGTCGGGGGAGGGGAGAGCGGCTGGATTTCTCAGCATCCCATCAATCCCGACATCTTCTATGCGGGTAGTCAGGGCGCCCTGCTAACCCGTTATGACCGCAGCACCGGACAGATCCGGGACATCCAGGTGTACCCCCGCTTTTTCTCCGGCGATCCGGCCAGCGACCTGCCGGAGCGCTGGCAATGGACTTTCCCCATCATGTTTTCGCCGCTCGATCCGGATATTATGTATACTTGCTCGCAGCATGTTTGGAAAACGACTAATGACGGGCAGAGCTGGGAGAAGATCAGTCCCGACCTTACCTATGCCGATCCGGAAACGCTCGGCAAAACCGGCGGCGTGATCACCATGGATATGAACGGACCGGAAATATACGCCACAGTCTTCGCTCTGGCGCCTTCCTTTCACGATGTCAAAACCATCTGGGCGGGCTCGGACGACGGCAAGGTGCACATCACCCGCGACGGAGGCAAGAACTGGGAGGACATCACGCCTGAAGAATTACCCAAATTCTCGCGGGTGAGCATTATCGACGAGTCGCGGCACGAGCCCGGCACTCTCTACCTGGCTGCCAACCGCTATCAGGTAGACGACCGGGCGCCTTACGTTTTTAAAACCCATGATTACGGAAAAACGTGGACGAAAATCATCGATGGGATAGCGGAAGGACATTTCGCCAGAGCTGTACGGGAAGATCCGGTGCGGGAAGGGCTGCTCTATCTGGCCACCGAGCACGGCGTATATGTTTCCTTTAACGACGGCGAACGCTGGCAGTCGCTACAGCTGAACCTGCCGGATACACCGGTGCGCGACCTGGTGGTGAAGGATAATGATCTGGTTCTGGGCACTCACGGCCGCGGTTTCTGGATACTTGACGATATCGGGCCGCTGCGTCAACTGACGCCCGGGTTGACCGAACAGCCTGTGATTTTTTACAGACTTTCCGACGCCATCAGGGGCGTCTACGATGCCGTCGTGCAATACTACCTGGCCGAACAGGTCGATTCGGTGACCATCGAAATACTGGATGCGGAGGGTAAAGTGATCGATACTTTTACCGGTGTGCAGCCGGAATACAAACCGGATCCCGATCAGCCCTGGTGGCTGCGGGGCGGCTCCACTACGCCCACCACCGGCGCTGGTCTGAATAAATTCAGCTGGGATCTGCGCTACCCCGGCGCCACCACTTTTGAGGGGATGATCATATGGAGCGCCCGCCCGGCCTCAGGGCCCAAAGCCCCTCCCGGTGAGTACCAGGTGCGGCTGACAGCAGGGGATTTTTCCCAAACCCATCCCTTTCAAATCGGGATGAACCCCAATCTGAAGGGGATCACCGAGGAGGATCTGGAAGAACAATTTGAGCTCGCGATGAAGATCTGTGATAAGACGAGTGAAGCTAACGAAGCGGTTATCCGGATCCGTGAAGTACGTGAGGCCGTCAATGATCGCCTGGCTGAAACCGACGACGCCGGCCTGGAGCAGATGGCGGAAAAAATGCTTGGAGAGATGCGCCGTATCGAAGAAAGCCTGTATCAGGTAAAAAACCGTAGTAATCAGGACCCGCTCAACTTCCCCATTAAGTTGAACAACCGCCTGGCCTATCTGCGGCGCAGCCTGGAGCGTGGTGACGCCCGCCCGACGGACGGGGCCTATAAAGTCTTTGAGGAGCTATCCAAAGACCTTTCCGAACTGCTGACGGAGTTAGATGAAATAATGGAATCCGAGCTGCCGAAGCTCAATCAGCAACTGAAAAGCAAGGGCATTAAGCCGGTGAATGATTAGGAGAAGGGAGGGACAGGAAGACTTGGATATGAGGTGACCGGAAGAATGACAAGACCGGAGTATCTCCTTAGCTCCAAGTCTTGCCTGATTAGAGGGGATGAATTTCACATGAGATTAGCAAAACGTTATAATCATAAGATTTGAAAGGATGCCTAAAAAGCTTAATTTGCACAATGTACCCCCCTTTCAGTTTACAGTCACTCTTCTAAGAAAGACAAAGAGTCTCTTTGAAAACCTAAACCCATGCGTCGATTAACCCTGATACTCATTCTCAGCAGTTGTATTTTTTCTTCCTTTAGTCAAAATATCGATGTTCAACAGCTACAAGATGCGGCTGCATAACTTTTTCACGAAAAAGCCTTGACCTATCTAAAAAGTGGGGCGCCTGCCGACTGGACAGGAGTGGAGGTGATGCGGGTAAAGTAATAAGGCGGCGCCCATGAGTGGGCTGCTCCATCTTTCCTGGTCACCTTTTTTTTGACACAAAGCCAAAAGAAGATGAAATTCAATCTGAAGAAATCCATACAGGTTCTGGAACGCAGTCCAAAAGTATTAGAACATTTTTTACTGGGACTTGACGATTCCTGGATTCAGAATAATGAAGGACCAAAAACCTGGAACCCCTTTGATATGGTGGGGCATCTGGTGCACCTTGAAAAAAACGAATGGATTCCCCGCATGCGCATCATCCTGGAGCAGCGTGCCAACTATCCTTTTCCCCCTGTCGACCGCTATGCCATGTTGGTGGATAATAAAGGCAGAAAGTTACGCGATCTGCTCATCCAGTTCAAGCAATTGCGAGGCGCCAATATGCTGGCCCTGAAAACGGCCAAACTCAATGACCGCCGCCTGGATCTGTGGGGCGTACATCCGGAATTCGGTCAAATAACTTTACGTCAACTCCTTTCCGCCTGGGTCGTCAGCGACCTGGACCACCTCGCTCAGATCTCCCGCGTGATGGCCTGGCAATACCGCCACGAGGTAGGGCCCTATGAAACACGCCTCCCCATTCTGGACTGGAAGGCGGAAATTGAACAAGGGGAAGAAAAATGAAGTCGAAAAGCATCCGGGTTCCCATTTCGGTCACTGATTTCCGCCTTCCGACTTCCTTTTCGGTCTCATCAATCCTTCCTGCACCACCGAAGCAATCAGTTTTCCGTCTCTGGTAAAGATATTGCCGCGCGTGAAGCCTCGGGCGTTGGAAGCGCTGGGGCTGTCGATGGCATAAAGCAGCCAGTCGTCCATGCGGAAATCACGGTGGAAGTACATGGCATGATCGAGGCTGGCCAGTTGTACATTGCCGAAGGCGGCCTCGTGGCCGTGGGGGAGGAGGGCGGTAGTGAGCAGGTTGTAGTCGGAAGTGTAGGCCAGCACACACTGGTGGGCCGTCTTCAGGTCCGGCATTTCTCCCCGGGCCTTCATCCATACATGGCGGTAGGGGCGGCTTTTGCCGGGCAGCGCCGGGTTGATCATTTCGACGGGCCGGAATTCTATGGGGCGTTCGATATTGAGAAACTTCCGGATATTTTCCGGAAGCATTTCGCCGTACTTCTCCCGCAGCTCTTCCCAGCTGACGAGCATTTCGGGCGGCGAAACATTAGGCATATTGATGTGATGGTCAAACCCCTCCTGCGAAAGCTGGAAAGAAGACGACATCAGAAAGATGGCCTGTCCTTTCTGGATGGCTTTTACCCGGCGGGTGGTAAAGCTGCCACCGTCGCGAATACGGTCGACTTCAAAGATGATGGGCATCTCGATATCTCCCGGAAGGATAAAGTAAGCGTGCAAGGAGTGTACGAAGCGATCTTCCGTAACGGTGTGCATGGCGGCGTTGAGCGACTGCGCTAGTACCTGACCGCCGAATACCCGTTTGCTTCCCATACTGTGACTCAGGCCGCGGAATAAATTTTCTTCTATTTGTTCCAGCTCCAAAAGGTCGAGCAATTCTTTTACCTCTTTCATATTTATTATTATAGCTTTGTTAAGCGAAGATAGTTCACTATCGACTACTCAAAAATTGTAGTGATGAAATCTTTTCAGTTGGCGGCGTGGTTACTGATTGTTGCCCTGCTGGTTTATGTGCTGATCATCGGAAAGCAGTTGATTATTCCATTGGTGGTGGCGATATCCATATGGTTTCTCATCAATACCATTGCCGAGTATATACAGCGTATTCCCACAGGGCGTTTTCGCATTCCCCTTTGGTTAGCTTTCCTGGCTGCCGCCGTGATTATTATTGCGGCTTTCGCACTCAGTATTGACATCATTCTGGCCAATGCTGAAAAGATGGTGCTGGCCGTTCCCAGGTATGAGGAAATACTGGATAACCTGATCGCCGACGTCATGAATTTGCTCGATATCGAGGAGACCCCATCTATTGCTATGCTCCTGGATCAGATCGATTTGCAGCCGGTGATCGTCAACCTGGGCGCCAGCATTTCCAATATTGCCGGCAAATTGATTCTCATCATTATTTACATCATTTTTCTGTTATTGGAACAACGTTCTTTTTACGTCAAGTTTCAGGCTTTTTTCTCCAAACCGGGACGTTATCAGCAGGGGTTGCGCATCATGGAGCGCATCAATAGTTCGATTAAGATTTACCTTTCGGTAAAAACCTTCGTCAGCCTGCTGACGGCCGGTTTCAGTTATGCCGTTATGTGGCTGATGGGGCTTGATTTTGCGGCTTTCTGGGCCTTTCTCATCTTTCTGCTCAACTTCATTCCTTCCATCGGCTCTATTATCGCCACCGGCCTGGTGAGTCTTTTCGCACTGCTCCAGTTTCAGGATCTTTCCGAATTTTTGCTTATCCTCCTTTCGGTTGGCGGTATACAGCTAGCCATAGGGAATTACCTGGATCCCCGGCTGATGGGCAAGTCGCTGAATATAAGCCCGCTGGTGGTACTGCTTTCCCTGGCCTTGTGGGGAGGGATATGGGGCGTGATCGGTATGGTGCTGAGCGTACCGTTGATGGTCATTATCATGATCATACTGGCGCAGTTTACTTCTACCATGCCCCTGGCTATCCTGCTGTCCCAGGACGGCCGCATTCTGGAATGGGATGAGCGCATGGATAAGCGCGAAAAGCTGATGGATAAAGAAGTACACGAAGGCCATATTGAGCCTGAAAACACGGAATGAGGAGGCTGGAGGCTGACCGTCAGGCGAAGACCCCTTCCAGATCATTAATCCCCTTGGTCAGCGTTTTCCCATAAATTGTACAGCGATGCGCCTTTCGCGCGGACGTGTGTCAAAGTCCATGAACACGATCTGTTGCCAGGCGCCCAGTAGCAGCTGGCCCCGAGTGAAGGGGGCGGTAAAGGAGGCGCCGATCAGGGTCGATCGAAGGTGGGCGGCGCCGTTGTCATCCCCCCAGGTCTGATTATGCTGATAATCTTTGCCGTAGGGGGCCAGGGAGTCAAGCATCTCGGCCACGTCGTGGTCGGCCAGGCCGGGTTCGAACTCCAGGGTGGTAACGCCGGCCGTGGATCCTGTGGCGAAGACCGTTACCTGCCCCTCCTGTAGTGCAGTAAGTGATAAATGCTCGCGCACCTGCTCCGTCAGATTGACGATATCCGTATGGCCTTTAGTTTTCAGTTCTAAAAATTGCGTAATAATCTCCATGTTTTAATGTTTTCGGCGCTTCGAAGGCCGGTTAGGAAGTTTTATAGAGCCAAATACACCGTTCGTCGATGCCCGGACGATTGCTTACAGAGTCAATGGGGAAACTTGTAGAGCATATCCATTTCCGGTTTGCAACTGATGTGACTTAGCCGCAACTTTGTATTGTCAGCAATTGAAAAAGCAAACATCATTTTTTAACTAGACCATCATGAAAGCCCTGAAATTATTTTTTGTCGCGTTCACTCTTTTAGTATTCCAGCCCTACCTGCTCAACGCCCAAAGGAAGGGCTGCCCTGAAAAGATGGTGAAAAACGGCAATGATGCGCCCGATTCCCAAAAGAAAACGTCGAAACATGAATTTAAGACCATTGTACTGCCGCTATGTAACCACCTGAACCTGCCCATTGAGATAGACCGGGAGCAATTGATCCAGCATTATAATGAGATGATCGATGAAATCGACCGGGCCTATCACTCACCGGAAACCGCTATGCAGGAAGCTAAAGGCCCCCCCATTGCGGTAGCTACGCCCGATAAGGGGAAGGAGAAAGAATAGCCCCTGTAAAGCAGCGTACAGGTTTAATCGCTGAACTCGACAATAACGGGAAAAAGCCCGGGAACAGCTCCCGGGCTTTTTCATTGACCGCTGCTTGGCGCATTAATAACCGCCGTACATGCCTGGCGAGGCATCCATCGGTGTCTCGTCCTCTTTTTCTTTGGGAAGATCATTGATGGCGCATTCTGTCGTCAACACCATTCCGGCAATTGAGCCGGCATTTTCGATAGCGATCCGTGTTACTTTTGCCGGATCGATTACACCTGCGGCTTTCAGGTCTTCAAATTTGAGGCTGTAGGCATTGTATCCGTAAGCGCCTTTTTTGGAGAGGACCTTTTGCAGGATCACGGAACCTTCGGCGCCTGCATTTTGAGCGATAGTGCGCAGGGGGGCCTCCAGGGCACTCCGGATGATCTGGATGCCGATCGTTTCATCTTCCGTATCGCCTTTAAGGTTTTTCAGGCTGGCGATGGCGCGTACCAGCGCGACGCCGCCACCGGTGACAATACCTTCCTCTATGGCGGCGCGGGTGGCGTGCAGGGCATCATCTACGCGATCCTTTTTTTCCTTCATTTCCACTTCGGAGGGAGCGCCGACATAAAGAACCGCGACGCCGCCGGCCAGCTTGGCCAGCCGTTCCTGCAACTTTTCGCGGTCGTAATCGGAAGTGGTGGCCTCAATCTGTTGTCTGATCTGATTGACGCGGGCTTCTACCTGACTTGGTTCGCCTTCGCCATTGACGATGGTGGTGTTATCCTTGTCGATGGTAATTTTTTCCGCTTCGCCGAGATGCGGCAGGTCGGCATTTTCCAGAGCGTACCCCCGTTCTTCGCTAATAACGGTGCCTCCGGTGAGGATAGCGATATCTTCAAGCATGGCCTTGCGCCGGTCTCCAAAACCCGGAGCCTTGACGGCGACTACTTTCAGGCCGCCACGAAGGCGATTGACCACCAGCACGCCGAGCGCCTGGCTTTCAACATCTTCGGCGATGATGAGCAGCGGACGGTTCATACCGGCGGCCTTTTCCAATACCGGAACGATGTCCTTCATATTGGAGATCTTCTTGTCCGTGATCAGGATTAGCGGGTTTTCGTATTCCGAAACCATCTTTTCCGTGTCAGTAATGAAATAGGGCGACAGGTAACCGCGGTCAAACTGCATTCCGCTGACTTCCTCCAGATAGGTATCGGTTCCTTTGGCTTCTTCAACGGTGATGACGCCATCTTCACTGACGCGCTTCATCGCATCGGCCAGCAGCGCGCCGACCTCGTGATCGCCGTTGGAAGAAATGGTGGCCACCTGTTTGATTTTCTCGGATTCTCCCCGAATTTGTTCAGATTGTTCATTGATGTGTTCAACGACTTTCCGCACGGCTTTATCGATCCCCCGTTTGATTTCCATGGGGTTGGCGCCGGCAGCGACGTTTTTCAGCCCGTCAGAGACGATGGCCTGGGCCAGAACTGTAGCCGTAGTGGTGCCGTCGCCGGCGGCGTCGCCGGTTTGGGAAGCCACTTCTTTAATCATTTGAGCGCCCATGTTTTCCAGTGGGTCGCTGAGCTCTATATCTCTGGCGACGGTGACGCCGTCTTTGGTGACCTGAGGGGCGCCGAAACTTTTTTGCAGGACGACGTTGCGGCCGCGGGGCCCCAGGGTGACGCGCACCGCATTGGCCAATTTGTCAATGCCGGCTTTTAATTTCCTTTGGGCATCGCTATTAAAAGTGATTTGCTTAGGCATGGTGATATTGCTTTTTCAAATTAAGGTTTAGGATGAATGACGTACATTAATCTTCCAGGATCACCAGGATATCATCCTGGCGAACGATAAGATAGTCCTCGCCTTTGTAATTGAGCTCCTGGCCGGCGTATTTACCATACAGTACCTTGTCGCCGACCTGCACGGTCATGCCTTCCCCGTCCTTGCCGGGCCCCACGGCGATTACTTCGCCCATCTGGGGCTTTTCCTTAACCGTTTCGGGAATGATAATGCCGCCTTTGGTTTTTTCCTCAGCGGGTGCTGGTTTGATGACTACTCTGTCAGCAATTGGTTTCATATTTTGTTTGATTTAAACTTTAAACGGATCCTGTTGAAATTTCTTTTTTATAAAGACCGCCAGGGCCTTTTTGTTTAATATCTGCCTTCGATGTTGATAAAGATCACTTCCGGGTTCTAACAAGCATCATTTTCAATCCTGCGGAAGTAAGTTAATTTATGATAGAATTAAAAATTAAACAACATGTTATCCCTTAGTTTCAGCAATACTATTTTCAGGTTTTACCTGATGATGCTTGTCGCCATTGTTGCCGTACTTACGCAGCAGGCCTGGATGATTCTCTTGGTCTATGCAGTCGCCGTCAGCGCCATTTTGGGATACCGGATTAATATTCCGCGACGGAAGAAGAAAACGACCAAACGGATTAAAATGGAACCTCTGCCTCGAAAAAGGCGTAAAGCCGTTTAATGCGGTATTCTCTCCAGGGTAGTCAGCAGGTATTGCCAGAATTTCTGCACCGATGAGATACTGACCCGCTCGTCGGGAGAATGTGCGTGTTGTATCGTCGGTCCGAAAGAGATCATATCCATCCCCGGATAGTGATCCCCGATAATTCCGCATTCCAGCCCGGCATGACAGGCAGCAACGTGTGGCTTTCCTTCAAAAAGTTCTTCGTATAGTCCTTGCATAACCCGCAGGATGGCTGAGTCGGGGTCGGGGGCCCAGCCGGGGTAGTCGCCGTCATTACTGACTTCAGCCCCGATGATCTCAAAGGTGGCCCGCACGGCATTGGCTACATCCCTTTTGCCCGATTCTACAGAACTGCGCTGCAGGCTTTGCGTGGTAAATACGCCGTCCTTGGCAATGACCCGTGCCAGGTTGGTAGAGGTCTCGACAAGGTCTTCAATATCAGGGCTCATGCGGAAGACCCCATTGGGGGTGGCGTAAAGAGCAGCAAGTATTTTTTGCTGATCTTCCGGATGCATGATTTTTTCCGGCAGGGCGGCCGCGCCTGCCTGCAGGTGTATATTAGGTTCAATGCGGCGATATTCCTGTTTGATCTGCTCAACCCGTTCTTGGAAATCTTTTAAAAATGCGGCCTCTCTCGTCTTGGGTACCGTTACTACGGCGAAAGCTTCACGGGGAATAGCGTTGCGCAGGCTACCGCCGTCAATTTCCGCAATGCGAAGGCCAAAGCGGGACCCGGTGTGGTACAGCAGGCGAGTTAGCAGCTTATTGGCATTGGCCCTTCCTTTGTGGATGTCCATCCCTGAATGTCCCCCTCGCAGTCCTTTCACACTTATCCGGAAGCCTTTTATTTCCGCGGGGAAGGCTTCTTGTCTGTATTCGAGGTGGGTGTTGGTGTCTATGCCTCCGGCACAGCCGATAGTCAATTCATTATCCTCCTCGGTATCCAAATTGAGAAGTATTTTGCCCTTCAGGAAATCGTCTTTTAAACCCTTGGCGCCGGTCATACCGGTTTCCTCATCGATGGTGAACAGGGCTTCCAGGGGCGGGTGCGCGAGATCATCCGATTCCAGTATGGCCATGATCGCGGCGACGCCGATTCCGTTGTCAGCACCCAGGGTAGTACCTTCGGCCCTTACCCAGTCGCCCTCCACAACACAGCGGATTCCTTCCGTTTCGAAGTCGAAATCGGTATCGGCATTTTTTTGATGCACCATATCGAGATGAGACTGCAGGACGACTACCGGTCGATCTTCCCTTCCCGGGCTTGCCGGTTTGCGAATGCGGACATTCCCAATTTTGTCGACGCTGGTATCGAGACCAAGTTGCTTGCCGAAATTCTTTACGAAAGCGATGACGCGCGCTTCGTTTTTGGAGGGGCGGGGTACGGCATTGAGGTCGGCGAAATGTTTCCATAGCCGGCTGGGTTCTAATTGACGGATGGCTTCATTCATGATACTTGGATTTTCTGATGACCGCAAATTTGCTAAAAAAAGGAGAGAATTTCCAGTTGTTACCTTTCTTTGATTTCCGTAGCTTAAGGGTTGATAAGAATTTTCCCGAGATAAACCTTTCTTTATGCAATCAAACAAGAAACAAACTACTACCCGGCGGCGCTTTTTACGACAAGCGACGCTGGGGGCTTCCACGCTGGCTTTCTCTTCCCTGGCGCTTGGTAAGTTGAGCGCCTGTGCTCCCGAGCAGGAGCGAAAACTGGGGATCGCGCTGGTCGGTCTGGGTAATTACAGCAAAAACAAACTGGCGCCGGCCCTGCAGGTCACCGAACGCTGCCGGTTGGCGGGCATCGTTACCGGTACGCCCGCCAAAGCGGAGGAGTGGTCAAAGCAATATGGCATTCCCGGGGAGAATATATACAACTACAATACCTTCGACCAAATCCAGGATAACGAAGATATCGATATCGTATACGTGGTTCTGCCCAACGGTATGCACGCCGAATATACCATACGCGCGGCGCAGGCAGGCAAACACGTCATTTGTGAAAAACCCATGGCCATTTCAGTGGAGGAGTGCCGGCAGATGATTGAGGCCTGTGAACAGGCCGGCGTCAAACTGCAAATCGGCTACCGCTGCCAGTACGATCCGCACCACCAGGAAATCATGCGACTCGGCCAGGAGGAAGTGCTGGGTAAAGTCATGCTCATCCAGACGGGCAACGGCTTCTACTACGGCGGCGGTAGCGACAACTGGCGTTTTAACGACCCAGAATTGGCCGGCGGCGGCGCCCTGATGGATATGGGCGTATATTGTATACAAGGAGCCCGTTACACCATGGGCAAGGAACCAGTGGCGGTCACCGCACAGTTCTATAATCCCCGCCCTGAAATTATTATTCCCGAACTGGACGACACCATGACCTGGCAGATGGAATTTGACAACGGCGCTATCGCCAACTGCTCGACCAGCTACGGCGCCCGCAGCGATTATCTGAAGGTGTCGGCCCAGGAAGGTAATTTCGAACTGCATCCCTGTTATCAGTACAACAAACCCGAAGGCGAAGTACAGGGGAAACCCATCTCCTTTGAGGGAGAAAACCAGCAGGCTGTACAGATGGATGCTTTTGCCGGCAATATCGTGGAAAATACCCCGGTACTGGCCGATGGCATGGAGGGACTGCACGATATGATGGTGGTGGAGGCGATCTATCGATCGGCTGCCAATGGTGGACGACGGGAGAAGGTGGGGTGAGGGCTGGGTGCTGGATGCCTGGATAAGCCCAGCTAAGCCCTTTCCGACTTCTCGGAGCGAAGCGAAGAGCCGTATGGCCCACTTCGATTTGGGTGCTGAGCCGGTGGCAGGCGAATCGATGGAATATGCTTTTTGCAGCCTGGCCGGTCTTTGGCAATCGGTGGGGAGCGCTTTGCACAGCCAGACTAAGCCCCTTCCGGTTTCTGACTTCGAGCTGGATACAAGAAAGTGAACCGTCTACTTAGCAAATTTACTATGAAATTCAATCAGAGAGAGGCCGAGTTCCTGAAAACTGTACTCCGCGATTGGGCAGAGGAGGGCAGGCTTTCGGAAGAGCAGGCGAAGCAGCTGGAGGAGAGCATGGAAGTGAATACTTTTAACTGGAAGAGTTTAGCGCAGACGGCATTTGCGGTAGCGATTGTAAGTGGAATCACCTCCTTTGTCATCGTTCTTAAACAGAACCTACTGGTCGATCTTTTTTACCGGCTGATCAATGCGCCTTACCCTATCCTGGCCGGGCTATTCACTCTGGCGGCAGGAACCTTATTTATGCTGGGGTATCGTCGAAAGCGACGTCAGCCGGGTAGCCTGTATAGTAGTGAGGCCATACTATTGCTGGGGGCTTCCTTTGCGGGAGCAGCTATTGCTTTTATAGGAAAATCTCTTGATCAGGAACTGAATCATTATGCCATACTCATCCTGGCGGGGGCCGTATTGTATCTCGCCCTGGGAAAAGTGCTCTCCTCCCTGCCCTTGTGGCTACTGGGATTGGCGGCGGCGGGAGCTTGGTTTGGAGCGGAGACTGCTTACCTGTCTGATGAAACCTACCTTTTTCTGGGGATGAACTATCCGCTCCGTTTTGTAATCTTTGGATTGTTGGTGACAGGGGCAGCGATAGGCATACGTCAATTACCCTGGGATCAGATCTATGGCGAGCTGACTTATTCCGCAGGGCTCTTTTTCACCTTCGTGGCTCTCTGGCTACTCTCCATCTTCGGGAATTACGCCAATTGGAGTGCCTGGGAGATGGCGCCCTGGTATGATTTCCTGGGCTACAGCCTGCTGCTGACCTTGGTATCTGCCGGAGCCATATGGTGGGGGCATCGAAGTGGAGACCAGCTGCTGCGAGGTTTCGGCATAATTTTTTTCATGCTTAACCTGTATACCAAGTATTTCGAATACGCCTGGGGCGTTTTGCATCGCGCCTTATTTTTCGCCATCCTGGCGCTTTCCTTCTGGCTGGTCGGCCGGCGCGCGGAGCGCATTGCGGGATATTCTGAGAAGCAAGAATGATCCAGTCGGATTGTTTGAGATTTCTGAGAATGAGTGTTGTCCGTTCAGGCGCCTCGGAGTATACTGGCTAGTAGGGATACTACCAATAAAACTAAGAAAATGTAAAAGACAATTTTGGCAATCCCGGCAGCACCGGCAGCTATGCCTCCAAACCCGAAAAGGGCAGCAATAAGTGCGATGATAAAAAAGAGTAACGCTAATCGTAACATAAGTAATGTTTTTAATTAGAAAAGTGGATGATCACCATTTTTTTGATAACCGGGTAATTGGCTCCCGGTTTGTATAGGTTTAATCATCCTTCATACTTATCATAATTTCAGCACCAACGTCATGTTCAGTAATACTTTAGCTCTCGAATTTTCTTTCAGGCAATAATTTGTACTTCCTATAAAATTTAGTAACTTGTTCAATCGTTTGAACAACCTTTGAAATCATGCAGTCGGTAAACGACAGTAAAGATATTAGACTTGTTGTTACGGGGCCATCGAATGATGAAAATGAGCGATTTTTGGCTTCCCGCTCGAAGAGCGGGACAGGGTTTTTGAGGGTAATAGCAGCGCTATTGGCCAACAAAAAGCCGAAGAGTGGGGCAAAAAGATCCATTTTGACCGCGGAGGGATCCCCTCGCAGCAAGTCTGATAGGAAAAGGGCAAAAATACTGACTTTACGGAACCTAAACACACTGCTTGCCGGTTGGAAAAAAGGATATAGGCCATTTGGCAAAAACTGGTTCTATCGATTGGATTTAAAGAGAGTTTTAGTTTCATACATTATTTAGTCAGCCTCCTGCACCATCATCAAGGTGCAGGAGGTTTTTTTATTGACCCGCTTTATGAAAATTCTGGATGCACATCAACACTTCTGGCGTTACAAGCCGGAACGGGACAGCTGGATCACGGCAGAGATGAGCGTGCTACGGCGGGATTACCTGCCGGCTGATCTTGCTCCGGAACTGAAGCGTAACGGTGTGAGCGCCTGCATAAGTGTTCAGGCAGCACAGTCGGAATGTGAAACTGAATTTTTGCTGGAGCAGGCTGCTGCCAACGATTTTGTGGCAGGCGTAGTCGGATGGGCAGACTTATGTGCGCCGGATATTGAGGAAAAGCTTGCCGGGTGGGCGGACCGGGATCAGCTCTGTGGTTTCCGGCATATTGTGCAGGGAGAATCCGATGTGAATTTTCTGCTTCGTAAGGATTTTCAGCGAGGTATAGATACACTCACTCTTCGCGGGTTGACCTATGATATTTTAGTTTTTCCTCATCAGTTGGGGGCGGTACTGGAGTTCGTCCGCCGTCACCCGGAACAGCCCTTTGTTATCGATCATCTGGCAAAACCTTACATTGCCGAAGGTTTCATCGATGGTTGGGAAGTGCTGATGCGCGCTATAGGGGAATGTGAGAATGTGTATTGCAAAATATCGGGCATGGTGACCGAAGCACAATGGGAGAACTGGCGCTACAGTGATTTTGAGCCTTACCTCGGGGTTGTTTTGGAAAGTTTTGGTCCGAAGCGTCTTATGTTTGGTTCGGATTGGCCCGTTTGCCGCCTGGCGGCGACCTATAAAGAGGTGTTGCGTATTGCTAAAGATTTTGCCGCCCAACTTGGTCCGGATGAGCAGAAAGACTTCTTTTACCGGAATGCAGCCACCTTTTATGGGATATAAGAAGTTCGTTACTATTAGAGTTGTTGCGTTAGGAGTCCTCAGGCGGTTAAAATTGATCTTTTTCTTCTACCCGATTACTCTATCGCAACAACTCTATTCACCATACCGGCTTTGCCGGGAAATTTTTTTTTATAAAGCCACAGATTTCATGGATTTCCCAAATTGAGAATCTGTGAAAATCCGTGTGATTCGTGGCAAAACAAAAAATATCGCCGCGTGGCGGCGATGCTGAATAATTACCAAAGTTCTACCTAAAAAGGGTGTAAGGCCAGGTATCAGGGTGAGATGGTCTTAACCCCCTATACTCCATTAACAGGTTAATCATTACATGGATTTACATTTGCAAGATAAGGTATACATAGTCAGCGGCGGTTCGAAAGGGATCGGCGAGGGGATTTCCCGGGCGCTGGCAGAGGAAGGAGCGATTCCGGTTATTGCCACCAGGTCGCGGGGCGTTTCGGAGAAACTGGTAGGAGAAATTGAATCGGAGGGAGGCAAAGCTTTGTTTATTCCGGTTGAACTGGGAACACCGGAGAGTGCAGTGGGGGTGATTCAGGACACGCTAGCAAAATTCGGCCGTATTGACGGCATCGTGAATAACGCCGGCCGTAACGACGGCATAGGACTGGAAAAAGGCAAGCCTCAGGCTTTTCGCCAATCGGTAGGGCAGAATCTTTTTCATTACTACGACCTGGTATACTATGCCCTGCCGCAGCTGATTGAGCATAAGGGGGTTATTGTCAATGTCAGTTCTAAGGTAGCGCTGACCGGTCAGGGCGGCACTTCGGGGTATGCCGCCAGCAAGGGTGCTCAGCTGGCTCTCACCCGTGAGTGGGCTGCCGAACTATTGCCCCACGGGATCCGCGTCAACGCCATTTTACCCGCTGAAGTCATGACTCCGCTTTATCGAAGTTGGCTGGACAATAGCTTTGATGATCCGGGAGCAAAGGAAAGGGAAATCCTTACCAAAATCCCGTTGGGGCATCGCATGACGACTGTCCGTGAAATCGCGGATATGACCTTATTCCTGCTCTCTGACCGATCCGCCCATACTACCGGGCAGTTTATCATTGTAGACGGCGGCTACGTACACCTGGACCGGTCTTTGACTTAGCGACGAGCGATTAATAAGGAAGGTTTTCTTTCCTCCAATTCTACAACCCCTATGAAAAGATACTGTCTCGCACTCGATCTCATTAATGATCCGGAATACATTGCGGCCTACGAGCGCTATCACGAAAGCGTCTGGCCGGCAATCCTCAACAGTATCCGGGGCGCGGGCATACTCGATATGGAGATCTACCGGACCGGCAACCGCCTGTTCATGATCATGGAAGTGGAAGATGATTTTAACTTTGAAGCAAAAGCGGAAATGGATGCCGCCAACAGCAAAGTGCAGGAATGGGAGGACTTGATGTGGCAATACCAACGGGCCCTTCCCTGGGCCAAACCAGGGGAGAAATGGGTGCTTATGGATCGGATTTTTAAACTCTAACGCGTTTTTCTTCTTTTTGATTTCTCCTTTACATTAAAATCACCACTTCTCACTGATAAATATCATTTTCAGCACTTGGGGTTTCTATTACTTTAGAGCATCAAAGCCCTAATATATGAATATGCCCAATGCTCCCGCCAGAACTCATTTACTCGATGATTTATGGCGTTTACAGAATCGCGACCGGTACATTTCCGATGCAGCGATATCGGAACTGGCGCATCGTTACGGATTATCCAAAGTGGAAATCGAAGGGGTAGTCTCCTTCTATCATTTCTTCCACCGCCGTCCGGCAGGTCGTTATACGATTTATCTCAATGACAGCATTCTCGCGGAATTCCAGGGGCGTCCCGGGGTGCTTTCAGCTCTGGAGGCCGCCACCGGCGCCAAGGTTGGCACGACGGATCCTTCGGGGCAGTTTGGTCTTTTCAGTACCTCCTGTATAGGGATGAGTGATCTCGAGCCGGCGGCGTTGATCAATTTTCAGCCCTTTACCCGGCTGACGCCGCAAAAGGCCAAGGCCATTATCTGGCAGTTGAAGCGGGGCGAGACGGTAGAATCCCTGGCCGATGAAATCCCGGCCAATATCCGGCATCATCCGCCGGAGGATCGCGCTGTTTTGCTGAGGCCTTTCGCCATGGGCAAAAGCCTTCAGCGCATGGCGGGGCTTTCTTCCGAGGAAGCCTTGCGGGAGGTGGAAGCCTCCGGCCTGCGCGGTATGGGCGGCGCTTTTTTTCCGGTTGGCCGCAAATGGCGGCTGTGCCGTGAGCAACCTGCCCGTCCGAAATACGTAGTTTGCAATGCCGATGAAGGGGAGCCCGGCACTTTCAAAGACCGGCTACTGATGAAGGAGTACCCCGGCCTGATGATCGAAGGGATGATCCTGTCGGGGTATTGCACCGGAGCCGTCTACGGCGTTCTGTACCTTCGGGCCGAATACCGATGGATGCTGCCGGTCATCGAGGCGGCGCTGGAAGAATACCGCGCAGCCGGCTGGCTGGGGAAGAATCTGCCGACAAAAGAACCCTTTGATTTTGATATTCACGTGCAGCTCGGAGCCGGGGCCTACGTTTGCGGCGAAGAAACTGCTCTGCTGCACTCGCTGGAGGGCGAGCGGGGGGAACCTAGTGTGCGAACCTATTTTCCCGTCGAGCGCGGTCTGTTCGGACAACCTACCGTGATCAATAACGTGGAATCTTTCGCTGCTGCAGCCGGCGTACTGGCTTACGGAGCGGATCACTTCCGCAGCCTGGGTACTCCTGATATGCCTGGCACGCGCCTGTTGAGCGTAGCCGGTGATTGCGCCCGTCCGGGTATCTACGAAATCGAATGGGGCGCTACACTCGGCGAACTCCTGGACCGCTGCAGCGCAGAAAATCCACACGCCGTTCAACTCAGCGGCCCTTCCGGCGTACTCATCCGTGCAAGCGACCGGGAGCGGCGATTTGATTTCCACGATCTTCGCTGCGGCGGCGCTCTGACGCTCTACCGCGATAACCGTGACCTGCTGCAGATCCTTCAAAATTACAGCGCTTTCTTCAAGCGGGAGTCCTGCGGGGTCTGTACGCCCTGCCGGGCAGGGAACTATATTTTCCACAGCAAGCTCACCAAGCTGATCAAAGGGCTGGGCGTACCTCAGGATGTGGATGAAATCCACAACTGGAGCCGCATCATGCAACAGACCAGCCGCTGCGGCCTGGGGCGTGCCGCAACCACGGCGTTGATCAGCGCGATGGAACAGTTCCCCGATTACTTTGATTGTCACTTCGGACTGACGGGAGATTGTGGAAAACGGCCCTTCGATCTGGAGTCCGCTGTATCTGATTACCGGCAAGCCGTGAAACCTTAAACAAGACGCCATGAAAGAAATTCCGATCATTATAAACGGCGAATCTCACAAGGTCAGGGAAGGCGAAAACTTGGTGGATGCCATCCGCGCCTCCGGCATACAGTTGCCCTCCCTGTGTTACTACGAACACATCGAACCGCCGCTGGGCACCTGCCGGGTCTGTACAGTGCTGGTCAATGGAAAACCGACGGCCGCCTGCACGGTTCGCGTGCGGGAAGGTATGGAGGTGCAGACCGAGTCGGAGGAACTGTCGGATGTGCGCAAAGGCATGGTAGAGATGCTTTTTGCCGAAGGCAATCACTTCTGCCCGGCCTGCGAAAAAAGCGGCGACTGCGATTTGCAGGGCATGGGCTACCAGATGGGGGTTCAGGTCAGTCGCTTTCCGCACTTCTTTGTTCACCGGTTAATCGATTATCGCCCCGAACGAATGATTATCGAACACAACCGCTGTATCCGCTGCCGTCGCTGTGTAGAGGAAGTACTGACCAAGGAAGGGCAGCGGGTCTTTTCCTTTACCAACCGGGGCGACAAAACCAGCGTAGCTATTGATTACGAGCAAGAGGCCAAACTCAGTGAGGAAGAAGCTCTTCGGGCCATGCACATCTGTCCGGTAGGCGCTATCCTGGTGCGCGGTCGCAGCCTGGCCCGCCCCCGCGGCGAACGCAAGTACGATCAGGAGCAGACAGCGCTTCCCCAAACGGAAAGTAAAAAAATACCGGCCGGCAAACCGGTGAAGAAAAAACGGATCGCCACCACCTCCCTGGCCGGCTGCTTCGGTTGCCATATGTCTTTGCTGGATATTGACGACGAGTTGCTCGACCTGGTCGAACTGGTCGAAATCAATCGCTCACCGCTTACCGATATCAAGCGCTTTGACGGAAAATGTGATATAGGCCTGATCGAGGGCGGCTGTTGTAACGACGAAAATGTCGAAGTACTGCGCGACTTTCGGGAAAACTGCGACGTGTTGGTTGCGGTGGGAGAGTGCGCTATCTGGGGCGGCCTGCCCGCCATGCGCAATTTCATTCCCATCGAGGAGTGCCTGCTGGAGGCCTACGGGCGTATCAACGAACTGGAAGACGGCAAAGTGGTCATCCCCCATCATGAGGAATTACCGGAGCTGCTGGACCGCGTCTATGGATGTAATGAGGTCGTAGGCATCGATTACTATATCCCGGGCTGTCCGCCGGATGCAAGCCACATCTGGAAAGTACTCAAAAACCTGCTTTTCGGGACCAGCTACGCAGTTACTCACGAAGAGTTCAAATACGACTGAAGGGCTCAACGCTAAAAGCAATACCATGAAACAAAAAATCACCATAGATCCGGTCACCCGGGTTGAAGGACACGGAAAAGTTACCGTTCATCTCGACGAAAAAGGGCATGTATCTGACGCCCGGTTTCATATTGTAGAGTTCCGAGGGTTTGAACGTTTTATCCAGGGGCATCCCTACTGGGAAGTACCCGGGCTGGTTCAGCGCCTGTGTGGCATCTGTCCGGTGAGTCACCATTTGGCTGCTGCCAAAGCCGTCGATCAACTTCACGGCCTGGACCCGGGCGATCTATCCCCGACGGCTAATAAGCTTCGCCGGCTGCTGCACTACGGACAAATTTTTCAGTCACACGCGCTTCATTTTTTCTATCTGGCTTCTCCCGATCTCCTGTTCGGAGCGGATGCGCCGGCCGCCCAGCGCAATGTGGTAGCGGTAGCCCGGGCGAATAAAGACCTGGCCAAACGCGGTATACTCATGCGACAGTTCGGTCAGGAAATCATCAAAGCTATCGCGGGGAAGCGAATTCACGGTATCGCCGCTGTTCCAGGCGGCAATTACAAGACCTTTACGGCGCAGGAACGCGACCGTTTTCTCGGCGCTGCCGATCTGCCCTCCATCGATCAGATGGTGGAATGGACCCTGGGCGTAGTCGATTTCATCAAACAATATCACGAATCAAACCGGGAATGGCTGGACAATTTCGCTGCTTATCCATCCGGACACCTTGGGCTGGTAGGGGAAAACGGGGCGCTCGAACTGTACGACGGGCTGCTACGCGCCATAGGGCCTGCAGGAGAACGCACTCTCGATGACGTCTCCCCTTATGATTATGACGACTATTTTGGAGAAGATGTGGTGGATTGGTCGTACCTGAAATTTCCCTATCTGCGACATCTGGGCAAGGATACCGGCTGGAACCGTGTGGGGCCGCTGGCGCGCATCAATATCTGTGATCACATTTCTACCCCGCTGGCTGAATCCGCCCGCCAGGTCTTTTTCGAATTTGCCGGTCAAAAGCCCGTACAGCGAACCATGTACTATCACTGGGCCCGCTTGATCGAAATGCTGCATTGTGCCGAACTCGTCCGCGACCTGCTCCATGATCCTGAAATTCTCAGCGATGACCTGGTGCGGGAAGGCCGGCGCCAGCCCGAAGGTATCGGTGTGGTTGAAGCGCCCCGGGGCACCCTCATTCACCACTACCGCGCCGATGAGCGCGGCCAGGTGACCTGGTGCAACCTCATTGTGTCCACCACACATAATAATGAAGCTATGAACCGCGCAGTGCGGGAAGTGGCCCGGGAGACGCTGGACAGCCAGCCCGAAATCACGGAACCCATGCTCAATCACATCGAAACGGCCATCCGCGCCTACGATCCTTGCTTGAGCTGTGCTACCCATGCCATCGGGCACATGCCCTTACGCGTGACCCTTTTCGATCATCGCGGTCAGGTCATACAGGAAAGACTAAAAGATGAGCTACACACTTGATTGCCTCAATCAACCCGGAGTGCTGCTACTGGCCATCGGCAACGATGGCCGGCAGGACGACGGATTGGGCTGGGCATTTGCCCGGGAAGCTGAGCAGATGCCCTTCCCGGGCGAGATCCACTACCGTTATCAGTTACAAGTTGAAGATGCCGCCCTGATCGCCGGCGCAACGGCAGTGCTTTTTGTCGATGCTTCCAGGGAGCGACTAGCCAGCGGTTTTTCACTGGAACCTTGTCATCCCGAAAGTAGTTTCAGCTTTACTACTCATTCCGTTGCTCCGTCCGCCGTGCTGGCAGTAAGCCGGGAACTGTACGGCGCCTGTCCACCGGCTTTTCTCCTGGGGATCAAAGGAGCAGAATGGGAATTACAGCGCGGATTGTCTTCTACTGCCAGGAAGTATCTTGATAAAGCACTGCAGTGGTACAGGGGCCAGGTGCTTAAACTCAATGATGCGTGAACCGGTTTGCACTAGTGCCGAAGCCACTGGCGTTTCCGCAAAGTGAACTTTATCAGGAATTCACTTGTAATTACAAACCGAAGGTCATATCTTTGCCTTCCGATTTGAAAAGGACCCATAGTACAAGGGATAGTATGTAGGTTTCCGGAACCTAAGATCCAGGTTCGAATCCTGGTGGGTCCACAGCGAAAATCTCAGTATTATTGTTAAAAAATGCTGAAAATGTAAAACGAGGGCGCCTTATGCGAACTAAAATTGATCTGCGGCGTTTAATTGTTATCAAAGATAATTAAGATTGTTTTCATTTGGTTTTTTGGGGTTATGAGGATTCCGCACTTGCGGAATCCTCTATTTTTTTTGAACGGATTTAAAGTTTAAGCGTACTCTTGCATGCCAAAAGAAGTTGTGCTTTGCAACTTGAGCAACAACGCTATTATTTTCCCCAATAAAAAAGCGATTGTTCAATAACGGTACTGCACTGTTGTGAACAATCGCTTTTCTTTACCCCGGACTTCAACGTTTTCTTATTACTGTTCTGTTCCGAGTGCTTCTTTCAGCGAGATGCGCTGACCGTCCCGGTAGGGGACGATCCAGGCGCCTTCGACACCCATTTTCCGGAGGTAATCCATGAGTTGTTTGGCGGTATTGAAATCGCGGAACTGTCCCACCATTACTTTTTGCATACCTTCTGTTTCTTCCACTTTCATGTTTTCAGCAGTAGTGAGCTCTTCCGGTAGGGTTTTTTTTTCGAAGGCGCCGATCTGTATGCGGTATACGGTGCCGCTCATATCCATTTCAGGTTGAGATACCGTCCTTCCTTTATCGGTCATCTGGTCCTGTTGTTCCTGGAGCTGGCGGATGGTAGATTGGGCCATCATCAGATCCTGGTTCAGTTCCGTATTGGCGGATTCCAGTTGATTCACCTGCTCTTCCAACAGGTTGTTTTCAGATTTCAATTCCTCCACTTGCTCCTCAAGCTGATTGTTTTCGTTCAACAGTTCTTCTCTTTCTTCCGTAAGCCTGGCCAGTGCCTCCGGGTTGCGCTTGTAGCGCTTGGCAAGCTTTTTCCACTTCTTTCGCTCTTCCTTTGTCATATCAGTTTCCTGGGCATGGATTTGCCCGGCGAATAAAATCACTGCGGCGAGAAAAAAGACAGATAGCATTCTCATGTCAGATGTATTTGATTAGTTAAGTATATATTTAAACGCAAAAAAGGAGGAAATAGTAAGTAAGATAGGTTTTTTTCAAAAATGATGCACCCGGCACGTAGGACAAAAATGTACGGGACGGTAGTTGAACAGCGGAAATAAAATTGTTTTATAGTAAGTGAATAAAACAAAAGATTCATGAAATACTTACTCTCATCTCTCGTCTTTTCCCTGTTTTTTCTGGCATCTTGTCAGCAGCAGACTCAGGAGGAAACTACAGAACAGCAAGCCATGACCGAAGCGGAGGAACAAACCACTTCCTCCCGGGAAATGGAGGATGTTAAGGTCTGGAGGCTTCAATCTTACGGCGAACCCGGACAAATGCAGGAGGTCGCTGATGATGTGGAGATCACCCTTAATATGGATCTGAAAAATAATACGGTGACAGGCAAGGCCGTCTGTAATAATTATACGGGAAGATTGGCCAGCATGGATACCGGTATGGGTATCGATGATGTGGTGGCCACTACCAAACCCTGTCCGGAGGAACTTGAACCTATGCAGGATCAATATCTGGATATGCTCAGCCTGGCTGCCGATTATGAAATCTCCGAAGGTAAATTGACGATGACCTTGGAGGACGGTCGGAAGCTGATCTTTAGCAGCTGATTCAGGAGTTTTCAAGTAGGGTTCCTTCCATTTTACTCATCCGGGCCTCCGGGATATGAATTCCCAAGCCAGGCTTTTCCGGAACGCTGATGCGCCCGCCGGGCTGATAATTTACCCCTCCTTCAATGGGATCTTCGGCGAGCATGAGGAAGCTATCCATATCGTAGTGATGAATACTGCGGCGGGCCAGCGCCAGGTGGGCCAGGGCGGTGATGCCCAGCCGCGTTTCGGAAAAGCACCCCACCTGAGAAGGGATGCCGGCGGCCTCCGCCACGGCGACGATGCGCAGCGCATTTCTAATTCCTCCTGACTTGGCTAACTTGATATTGAAAAAATCGCAGGCGCCCAGCTTCGCCAGCCGGAAGGCGTCGTGATGGTCGAATATCGATTCGTCAGCCATAATAGGGATGAGGCTTTGTTTTCTGAGCAAAGGAAGGGCTTCATACTGCCACTTTGGAATCGGCGCCTCGCAATATTCAATGCCAAAGCCGGCCAATGCCTGCAGCGTACGGGTAGCGGTGGGCAGGTCCCATCCCTGGTTGGCGTCGATCCTCAGCGGAATATCCTTTCCGATCGCCTGCCGCACAGCTTTTATGCGGGCGACATCATCATCGGTTTGAGTGCCCAATTTTACCTTTATAGCCTCAAAACCGGCTTGCTGAAAGCTGCGCGCATCCGCGGCCATCTTTTCCGGCGCGCCGATGCTGACGGTCATATCCGTGCGCAGGGGGCGGTCGTTATTTCCCCCCAGAAAAGCGTATAACGGCAGCCCGGCGTACCGCGCCGCCAGATCGTACAGGGCCATGTCGAAGGCGCTTTTGATACAGCGATTGCCGTATATATGGCGGTCGAGCCGGTCGAGATTATCTTCCAGCGCTACCGGATCACGCCCCAACAGCAAGCGTCCCAGTTCCCGGCCTACCGCGTAGGCGCCGTCCTGGCTCTCTCCGGTAATTGTCCGGTAAGGGCTGCATTCACCGTAGCCGGTCTGCCCATCGGCAGTGTGGATCAGCACCAGTATATTCTCAGCGTGCGTTATCGTTTCCAGTGATATGACAAACGGTTCTTTCAATGGAACGCGAAGGCGGTACAGTCCGACGCGGGTGATTACTCTCTGTGCCATGAATATTTCGTTAAAGGGTTATCAAAAATTATTTTTTCCCATAAGGGGAAGGCGCTTTTCAGCAAGGGCCCCAATTTTAACAAAAATTTAGGAGGCTTTTACTGTTTTTTGACGTTTGTGACCACAAGGGAAGACAAGCTGCCATTGGGAGTAGCGCCTAATTTTAGTAGTTTTGCAGATCATAGTATAAAAGAAGTGTATGTCGGTCGAAGTAGAAAATTTGACGAAGCTATACGACGAGCAGCGCGCTGTCGACGAAGTTACCTTCGGGGCCCGGCGTGGGGAAGTGCTTGGCTTCCTGGGCCCCAACGGTGCGGGAAAGACGACGACCATGAAAATGATTACCTGCTTCATTCCTCCCAGCAGCGGGAGGGCTTCGGTCTGCGGATACGACGTTGAGGAAGACCCGATGGCGGTGCGGCGCTGTATCGGCTATCTGCCGGAGCACAATCCGCTTTATCCCGATATGTACGTCAAGGAGTATCTCACTTTCGTAGCGGGATTGCACAAGGTGAGCCGGGTTAAGGAGCGCGTGGCGCAGATGATTGAACAAACCGGTCTGGAACGCGAACAGCACAAGCTGATCGGCGCCCTGTCAAAGGGATACCGTCAGCGGGTAGGGCTGGCACAGGCCCTGCTGCACGACCCCGCCGTACTGATCCTGGACGAACCTACCTCCGGGCTGGATCCCAACCAGCTGGTGGAAATTCGCCGGCTGATAAAAAACCTGGGGGAAGAAAAGACCGTTATTTTTTCAACGCACATTATGCAGGAAGTACAGGCTATCTGTGACCGGGTGCTGATCATCAACCGGGGGCGCATTGTAGCGGATGATCCCATTACAACGCTACAAAACCGAATTGCGGGTGAGGCCGTTGTTACGGTCGAATTTCAGGAAAAGGTGTCAAAGCAGGAACTCGGCCAACTGCCGCATGTGCAGCAGGTTCGGAAGCTGGACCGGCGTCGCTGGCAATTGATCACCCCCCGGGAACACGACATCCGGCCACAGATATTTCGCTTTGCCGTCGACCGGCAGCTCACCCTGTTGGAAATGCATAAGGAAACGTTTACCGTGGAAGATGTGTTCCAACAGCTGACCCGGAAAGATGCTGTTTCAGCCTGAGCAAGATCCTTTGAAACCACACATACCAAATATAGTATAGTTTGAAATATGCAGCACTACTACTCGCGTTTATCTGGAGCAGTCTTCTGCCGGCTCAAAAGCAGGAACGGCTGACGCCTCGCTTTATCTTTTCCAGCGGCATTTACCTGTCACTGGAATCGGTGCAGCAAAACCGTCCCGACCTGCAGTGGCCTGACGTGGAGGCCATCCTGGCAAGTAACCCGGAAAAAGGGCTGGCCCGGCTGGCAGCATTGCGCCGGAAGGACAACGGCAGTGTCGTTCCTCCCGAAACAGTGTATGCCCTGGCCCGCGACAGCCTGCTATATGTACACATTGAAGTGGACTCTCTGGAAAAAGAGGTGCAGTTGTTCGGCGGCCTGCTCATCCAGGGAAAATACAGCCTGTACCGCTTCGAACGGCAGGAAATGCGCATGGTGACCATCAACGCTTACAACCCGCTGACCGGAAAACCTTTTCGCAGCGGACAGGTGCCGCGTAAGCAAACTGTGGAGATCTGGATGCTTTACGATATCGTATCCGGCGCTGTCGCGGAACTTACGCGGAACAATGTTTTTGAATGGGTCGCCGATGATCCCGAGTTGCTTCAGCAACTACAGTCCACTCCCACGGAGGATATAGACTGGGGGCGCGTCCTGCAAACTTACAATAGACGCAATCCGGTCTACGTTGGAGAGACCGGCGAGTAGAGCCAACACATAATAACAGTTTAAAAAAGAGGCAACGGTGCTAAGTATATTCACAAAGGAAATCAATACCTTTTTCAGCTCGCTGATCGGATACATCGTCATTGGGGTGTTCCTGATTATTCTGGGCATGGTGCTTTTCGTTTTTCCCGATACCAGCCTGCTGGAGTACAATTTCGCTACGCTGGATCAGTTTTTCGACATCGCTCCACAGATCTTCATGTTGCTGATTCCAGCTATCACCATGCGTTCCCTGGCCGAGGAAAAGCACAACGGCACTTTAGAATTGCTGGTCACAAAACCTGTATCAGACCTGAATATCGTTATGGGAAAATACTGGGCGGCGCTGCTGCTGCTGGTCTTCGCCCTGCTGCCAACCCTTTTATTCTACTACACTCTTTATCAGCTGGGCTCTCCTAAGGGCAACCTGGATTCCGGAGCCATACTGGGTTCCTACATTGGCCTGGTTTTCCTTGCCGGTTCCTTTGTCGCCATCGGCCTGTTCGCCTCCTCGCTGACCAACAATCAGATCGTGGCTTTCATCCTGGCTGCTTTCCTGAGTTTTCTGTTGTACTACGGCTTTTTCTATATCAGCAAACTGCCGGTCTTTGTGGGAACGCTGGACGATACCGTGCAGATGATCGGTATGGAGCACCACTACAATTCTATCAGCCGGGGCTTGCTGGATACCCGGGACCTGATCTATTTTCTCTCCTTGATCGGCTTGTTCGTCATGATGACGCTGGTTTCGCTGGATCGAAGAAAATGGTGAGTAGAACCAAAACTGACTATGACGAAAAAGAAACAAAATAAAAAAACACAATCGCTGCTGCAGCTGGGGCTTTTCGCAGGCGTGGTGATTTTCATCAATATTTTGGCGAATGCGCGCTTTGGGGACCAACCCCTTTACACCTATTGGGATATGACCGAGGAGAAGCGCTACACGCTGACCGATCCGACGCTTGAGCTGCTGCAGGACCTGGACGACGTGGTCACGGTTAGGGTTTTGCTGGAGGGCGCATTCCCCGCCGGTTTTAAACGGCTGCAAACTAATGTACAGGATATACTTGATGATTTCCGTTCGGAGTCGGGCTATATCGAATATGAATTCGTAGATCCGAGAGCGGGTAATCCCGAAGAGGTGAATGCCCTGGCTCAGCAACTCGAGGAGCAAGGCATCCGTCCCATTACCCTGACTGTGCGCTCCAGCGGCGAGCAGTCACAAAAGCTGATCTATCCCTACGCCATTTTTTATTATAAGGGACGTAGCCTGCCGGTCAACTTTTTGGAAAATGAAGTGCCCGGCATGCCGCAGGAAGTGGTGCTGAATAACTCGATCAGCCTGCTGGAATACAAATTCGCCAATGCTATCCAGAAACTGCGAAACCCGAAGAAGCCCCCGATTGTATTTACGAATGGGCACGGGGAGCTGATTCCGCTGGAAACCGCCGACCTGGAGCGTACCCTGCGCGCTTTTTACGATACGGGCCGCCTGCACCTCGATAGCGTGGTCACCCTGAGTCAGGATATCGCAGTCCTGGTCGTCGCCAAACCTACGCGTCCCTTTTCCGAGAAAGACAAGTTCAAAATCGACCAGTACATTATGAACGGCGGAAAAGTGTTGTGGCTACTGGATGCTTTGCGGGTCGATCTCGACAGCTTGCGCCGCCCCGAAGGATACGTTCCGGTGGAATACGACCTCAATATCGATGATCTGCTTTTTCGTTACGGCATTCGCATTCAGCCCAACCTGGTACTCGATCTGCAGAGTACCCGCATCCCGTTGGCTTCCGGCATGATGGGCAATGCCCCGCAGTTTGATTATAAAAAATATCCCTATCACCCCGTGGTGACGGCGGCCTCGGAACATCCCGTCGTCAAAGGACTGGGTCCGGTCAATCTATTTTATCCCAGCTCGCTGGATATAGAGGTGCGCACCAAAACCAAGGTCCGGAAAACACCCTTGTTGAGCTCCTCGGAACGCAGTATGCTGCAGTATCCCCCCCTGCGAATGGATTTCGAATTCCTGCGCTACGAACTCGATCCGGCGCGCTTTGGCGAGGGGCGTCAACCCGTCGCTATGTTGCTGGAGGGGACTTTCCCTTCGATGTACGAAAACCGGGTTACCGAAGGCATGTTGGCCGGTCTGCAGCAACTCGATCTGGAATTCAAAGCAGAGAGCGTAGACAATCGCATGATCGTCGTCGCTGACGGCGATGTGGCCCGCAATAACGTCAACTGGGAGAAACAGTCTTTCAGCCCACTCGGCTTTAATGAATTCGAACGCTATCGCTTCGCGAATAAAGATTTTATCATTAACGCCCTGGAATACCTGATCGATGACCGCGGCATCATCGAGGCCCGCGGTAAAGAAGTTAAACTGCGCCTCCTGGATCAGGCGCAGGCCCGTGCCGAAACCACGAAATGGCGACTGATCAATATCCTGGCGCCTTTGTTTTTTCTGGCTTTGTTCGGAATCGGATACAACTATATCCGTCGACGGCGGTATGCGAAGTAGGGAAAACGGGAGCGGATTGAAGGGGTAAAAAATCACCCGCTCCAGGGCTGTGGCTGAAAAGTATTGAAAGTAAAAAAGAAGTGCAATGAATCGTACGGTAATCTTACTTTTATTGTTTCTGGGACTGGGTGGGCTGTCGGGCTGGTATTTGCTGACCCGGGAGGATGAACAGCGCACCCTGACGGGATGGGATCGCGAATTTGCGGTGGAGAATACCGCTGATATCCACAAGATCTTCATTGTCGACCGCAAAGGGAACCGCACTACGCTGGAGCGCCGTACAGACTACTGGCTTTACAACGATAAGTGGAAAGCCCGGCCAAACGCGATAGAAAATCTGCTCGATGCTGTCGGTCGCCTGGAAATGAAGTATAAGCCGTCACAGGCCATGGTGGAGCACATGATTGTGGATCTCGCTACAAACGGGATAAAAGTAGAGTTGTACGATGCGCAAGAATCGCTATTGAAAGCTTATTATATAGGCGGTAGCACGGTGGATGAGCGAGGGACTTTCATCATTCGCAAGGGCGCGGAGCAACCCTACGTCGGGCATCTTCCGGGATGGTCGGGTAACCTGCGTTATCGCTTCAACTTGAACGGGGAGGACTGGCGTGACAGAACGGTCTTCAGCTACCAGCCGGAGCAAATCGAGTTGGTGACCATCGAATATCCTAAGCAAAAGAGTAAATCTTTCCGCTTGAGACGAAGGGGAGAAGGCTTTGAAGTCACTCCTTTCTATGATTTTACTCCGGCCAAATTAGAGCCTACTTCTCAGGGTATGGTAGAGGTTTTCTTGTCAGGCTTCGAGTCCTTGGGCGCCGAAGCCTTTGAAAACAAAAACCCCCGGCGCGATTCGGTGATCCAACAGTTGCCTTTCAGTATCATCAGCGTTACCAACCGCCAGGGCGAAACACTCAGCGCAAGTTTATTTCCCCTTTATCCTCAACGGGCACTCGATCCCGAAACAGGTAGGGTAGTGGGCCCCGATCAGGTGGAGCGCTACTTTGCAGCGCTCAGCACCGGGGATTTCATGCTCATTCAGCACCGGGTGTTTAAAAAAGTACTATGGGCCTATGATTTTTTCTTCAAAGAGGAGATCTTACAATAAAACCGGGTGCTATGTCCGTTCCCTCTTATTTCCGCCGCAGTCTGCTCCTGTTTAGCATTCTTCTTTCCACCGCCTTCATCGTTGAAGCCCCTGACTGGGGCTTTTACGCACACCGCCGGATCAACCGTCTGGCAGTTTTTACCCTTCCGCCGGAAATGACCGGTTTTTATAAAAAGCACCTGGAATATATTACCGAACACGCGGTTGATCCCGACAAGCGGCGCTACGCCACCCGGCATGAAGCACCCCGGCACTTTATCGATATTGATCATTGGGGAACCTATCCCTTCGCACAGGTGCCCCGGCGCTGGACCGACGCCCTCGTCCGCTACGCCAACCTGGAAGTGATCGACAGCCATGGCGATACGCTCACGCTGATCGATAGTTCGGCAATCCGGGTGGTGGAAGAACAGCTCGTATTTACCGGTAAGGAAGCCGCTGTCCTGCAGGAAAGCGGATTAAGTATGGCGCAATACCGCCGCTTTTTTCAGGAACAAATCCTACCGCAGTACTATGAAGAGGAATGGATAGTAGAATGCGACAGTCTGGTAGCGATGCTTGGCAAGCCGCTCGGTTGCAGGGAAGTCATCGTTACCGATCACTTTTCGGAATACGGCATTTTACCTTATCATCTGTTGCGCATGCAGCGGAACCTGACGGAAGCTTTCCGGCAGGGTAGTGTCGCCCGCATTTTGCGGCTATCGGCCGAGATGGGGCACTATATCGGCGATGCGCACGTACCGTTGCACACCACCGAGAACTACAACGGCCAGCTCACCGATCAGGTCGGTATTCACGCTTTTTGGGAGAGCCGCATTCCCGAACTTTTTGCCGATGAGCAATATGATTTCTTTGTCGGCAAAGCCCAATACATCGAATCCCCCAGGGATTATTTCTGGGAAGTCGTGCTGGCCAGTCATCAGTTGGTCGATGAGGTGTTGAGCATAGAGAAGGAGTTGAGCCGGACTTTTCCGAAGGACAAACAGTATTGCTTTGAAGAACGCCTGGGACGCACGATCCGGACCGAGTGTACCGAATATGCCCAGGCCTATCAGGAGCGACTGAACGGACAGGTAGAGCAACGGATGCGCGATGCTATACTGGCTATCGGGTGCTCCTGGTTTACTGCCTGGGTTGACGCCGGGCAGCCCGACCTGCGCCAGCTCGGCAACCCGGGCGCGGCCCCGGAGGAGCAACAGGCCTTGCAGGAACTGGAGCGCTCCTTCCTTCAGGGAGAACTCAAGGGCAGGGAGCACTGAGCAGTGGGGCGAAGGCTCAGCTTAGCAGAATCGGGCGGAGCAATACTCCGTGAAGTCATACTGTATTGCCGCGGTCCTGTATGAGCGCCACTTTGAAGGCCGGCGCTTCCTCGTAAACTCCAAGAATTCCGGGCTGGCAATATCCGTCGAAATAATTACCTTTGACCGAATGAATACAATGGGTTCAAAGATCGTACTGGCCTTGAAAGGCATGGCCATGGGCATTGCGGAAGTCATTCCCGGCGTTTCCGGGGGAACAATAGCCTTTATAACCGGTATCTACGAGCGCTTGATCCATGCGATCAAGACCATCCTGGGACCGGGAATACTGCGTGCTTTCCGCGAAGGCGGCCTGAAAGGCGTCTGGCAACAAGGCGATGGTACTTTTTTACTGACACTTTTCATTGGAATGGGCGCCGGGGTGATTGCCGGGGTGTTCGGCGTTTCCTTACTACTGGAGCGTTATCCGGTACTGTTGTGGGCTTTCTTCTTCGGGCTGATTATCGCCTCGGCCATCTACATTGGCCGGCAGGTGAAGCGCTGGGATTTCGGAGCGGTGACCGCACTCGTACTGGGTGCCTTTCTGGCTTATTACATCACCGTTGCCACCCCCGCTCAGGGCAGTGCTGCCCTGTGGATGGTTTTTCTGGCCGGAATGATTGCCATTTCCGCATTGATTCTGCCAGGTATCTCGGGTAGCTTTATGCTGTTGCTGATGGGCATGTATACGCTGATCATTCCCTCTTTGAAGAGCGTGCTCGAAACCCTGGATACGAATAGCCTGATCATCGTCATCACTTTCGCCGCCGGCTGTCTGCTCGGTCTGGCCACCTTTGCGAGGTTGCTTTCCTGGACTTTTCGGAACTATCGCAGTTTGACGCTGTCGGTGCTGACGGGGTTCATGATTGGATCTTTGAATAAGATATGGCCCTGGCGCAATGTCATCGAAACCAGAATCAACAGCCGGGGAGAGGAGGTGCCTTTCATTGAACGCAGCGTATTACCCGGGCAATTCGAAGGCGATCCGATGATTACCGGGGTGATCATTCTAATCATCATCGGGTTCGCCTCGGTATTTATCATAGAACGTGTTGGTACGGTAGAAGAAGGAGAAGAACTGGAAGAACTGGGAGAGATGGATAAATGAGAAATAAGAAATTTTACCCGACCAAGCGAAGCCTGGGCGCGAAGAAATAGGAAATACTTTGGAAAAACACATCGCACATCTTTACGGTTTGATCGGATATCCGCTTTCACACTCCTTCTCAAAGCGGTATTTCACTGAAAAGTTTGAACGGGAAGGCTTATCGGACCGCCGGTATGAGTTATTTCCCCTTCCGGCCATTGATAAATTGCCGGAACTAATAAAGCGCTTTCCAGAACTCCGGGGGCTCAATGTAACCATTCCCTATAAGGAAGTCGTACTTCCCTTACTGGATGAAGTGCAGGGGGAAGCCGCCGCCATCGGCGCCGTCAATACCATTGCTGTTCGCAAGGAGGCGCTCATTGGATACAATACCGATGTATACGGCTTTGAAACTTCCCTGCGCCGGTTTCTGGAGGAGAACGGAGCCCGTCCCGGCGCTGCCCTTATGCTCGGAACAGGGGGGGCGGCCAAAGCGGTAGCTTATGTGCTCGGAAACCTGTCCATACCTTTTCTGCGGGTATCCCGCAACCCGGAGCGGGGTGACTTAATTTATGAAGAGATCGATCAGGGGCTAATGGATCGCCACCAGTTGATCATCAATACTACTCCATTGGGGATGGCTCCCGGAATTGAAACATTCCCTATATTGCCATATGAATATTTGACAAGCGGCCATTTGCTGTACGATCTGGTTTACAACCCCGAGCGTACGGCCTTCCTGCGCAAAGGCGCCCGGCGGGGCTGTCCGGTGAAAAACGGTCTGGAAATGCTCTATCTTCAGGCGGAGCGATCCTGGGCTATTTGGAATTCAGCCTGATTTTTTTGAATTTAGGGATCGATTTAATAGAAATACGAAATTACTTCAATACCCAAAGACGGCAATTTTCTTTTCGCCGAGATAGGTGTTCAAAAGCAGAGCGGGAGAAAAGAAAAGAAAAACGAATAATACATGGAAAATTCAGGGAAATCTATCGGTGAGGGAAGAGAGCATAGTCATGCAGTAAATGCCGCTTCTGGCAGAGAGGAGGACCCCGTGGTTGATTTTTCAAACACGGAAGTAGCCTTTTCCCACAAATCAGACAAGGAACTCAAAAAGGCAGCCTGGCTTTTTGGCCTGATGAACAAGCACTGGCTCGTCGGTATCGGCTCTAAACTAGGAGTAGCCGCTATTCGTATGCACCTGCCCTTTATCGAAAGCATTGTGAAAAACACCATTTACGAGCAATTTTGTGGAGGAACCACGCTTCTTGAATCCCGCGATACGATGGCCCGCTTATATGCCGCTAACGTGTATACCATTCTGGATTACGGTGCGGAAGGGAAAGAAAAGGAGGAGGATTTCAACTACACGATGAATGAAACGATTCGCGCGTTGGAATTTGCCGCCAACCATAAAAGTGTACGGATGGTCAGCACCAAAGTTACGGGAATGGCCCGTAATGAGCTGCTTCGGACCGTTCAGGAGAACCCCGGAGCATTGAACAGGCAACAGGAAGCCGAGTATCAGAATATACGAAAGCGATTGGACAGCATCTGTCACGTCGCTAAACAAAAGGGCGTATCGATCTCTTTTGATGCTGAAGAAAGCTGGATGCAGGGAGCTATCGATACATTGGTCGTCCAGATGATGGAGCGTTACAACACGGAGCAGCCCGTCGTCTACAACACTTATCAGCTCTACCGGAAAGGACAGCTCGACCTGTTGAAACAGACCCACCGGGCAGCGCGGGAAAAAGGATATATTGCCGCTGCCAAACTGGTACGCGGCGCCTACATGGAGAAGGAAAGAGAACGCGCCGAAGAGATGGGCTATCCCTCACCGATCCTTCCGGATAAGTCCGCTGTTGATGCCAGCTATAACGAGGCGGTTCGGTACTGCGTAGATAATTACGAAACGCTGGCTTTGGTCAATGCTTCGCATAACGCGCAGAGCAATTTGCTGCAGGCGGAAATAATTGACCAAAAAAATATTCCCAAGGATCACCCGCACCTGATGTTTTGCCAACTCTACGGAATGAGTGATAACCTGACCTTCAATCTGGCCAAGGAAGGGTACCTGTCCGCCAAGTATTTACCTTACGGACCGGTCGTCGAAGTAGTGCCTTACCTGATCCGAAGAGCTCAGGAGAATAGTTCCGTAACCGGGGATATGAGCCGTGAGCACCAATTGGTGCTTCAGGAAATGAAGCGAAGAAGCCTGGAGCACTAATCTTGACAGGCTACCTCCAGTATGCTTTTCCATACAGGTAGTTTTTAACACGGGGTGTTAAAAAATATAAATCATTTTTTTGTATAATTATGATGTTTTTATTGAATTAGGAATTGAAAATCTACGGAAATAAAAAATATAAGTTATTTTTGTTTCAAATTTACAGTGGATCCCCCCTCCACTGTTACCTGTAGCTACACCTTACAGAGTGAGAGTGATGAAACCCTTCTACCCTGCATTCTCAATCTAGATAAAATCTTCATGGACATTTCTTTTTGAGGAATTTTATCCTCAATTTCCAATGAATAAGTTGTACTGGTAAAGGATAACGAGTCTCGGTGCAATGCTAAACTTATTCGAAATGCGGAGTGTAATTAATAACGGCTTTCTACTAATCTTTTCCTGTATGTTGCCTTGGGGAATTCTTGCTCAGGTGAATACCGACTGCGAGACGGCGATCGTCATCTGCAGCGATGACAGGATCAGTTTCAAGCCTCAGGGCAGAGGAATAGATGATTTTGCCAATCCCAACAATAGTGAAGGGTGTCTTCAGGAACTGGAACGCATCAGTGCCTGGTACTACTTTGAGTTCAGAGCGGATATGCCTCCCAACAGCAGTATTGAATTCTCGATCAAAGCTCTGCAGGGCGGCAACACCGATTTTGACTTTGCGATTTACGGCGCCGACCTGAACTGTGACAGCCTTGGTATGCCCCTTCGCTGTTCATTTTCCGATCCCAATACCTACGGTGTATCCGGCGACACTACCGGTCTTCGCCCCTATACTTTGCGCAGGAACGCCCTGGGGCAGGTGATTGATACCGTTTATCAAACAGAGTTTTCGGAAGGGTTCACTACGGATGCACTGGGACGTCCGGCCGACGGATTTGTGGCCCCCATGGAAGTGCAGCCTACGCAAGGCTTTTACCTGATTCTCGACTTTTTTCAACGCGATATAGACCTTGATACCGTAGACGTGATAGATTTCCAGCTCACCTGGGGTGGCTCGGCGGCTCCTTTTCTCAACTGTATCGCCAATCCCCGCTGTGTGGATGCCTATACTGAGGCAGGCCCGTCTCAGGAGGTTTGCGCCGGAGATCAAGCGCTGCAATTACAGGGCGCTGCATTCAATACCAATGGCGGGGAAACATACATCTGGGAGGGGCCTGGTAATACGACCGCTTTTCTCAGTGATCCCAACGTGCTGGAGCCTCAGGTGAACATCCCGGCCGGGTTTAGCGGGGAAATTTTGTATAAATTACGCGTTGAAGAAGGAAAATGTATAAAGCAAGACTCTGTTCTTCTGAATGTCAAGGCCGGCCCCATACCGGAAATCGATGGGGACACCATCTTCTGTCCCGGAGAAACCGGCGTACTCCGGGTAACCGGTGGATTTGACGATTATCAGTGGTCGGATAACGAAACAGGCGCCACGCGAACGGTGAGCGATCCTGGCGAATACCGGGTCAGTGTAAGTGACGGCAGCGGATGTCCGGGGATAGGATTGGTCACCGTTGAAAACCATCCTATTCCGCAGCCTATTATTACAGGAGAGCGCGGCTTTTGCCCCGGAGGAGAAACTACCCTTTCCGTAGGACCCTCCTTTCAAAGCTTCCGCTGGTCGAATGGAGATACCGACCGCAGTATTCTGGTAAATACTACCGGACAATACAAAGTAACCGTTACCACGGCGGAGGGCTGTGAAGCCGTGGACTCTTTTTCCGTTATAGAATATCCCGAACCTTCTCCCCCCATTTTCGGACCCACTTATCTCTGCGAAGGGACTACTATCGAGCTGGATGCGGGCAACTATCTGAACTACGAATGGTCGGGCGGACAGTCCTCACGCAGTATCGAGGTCGATACGCCCGGTACTTATTCGGTGACGGTTACTGACGAGAATCAGTGCGTCGGCGCAGGATCGAAAAATATTTCCGTTCGTGCTAATCCACTTCCCACCATCGGTGGCGAGGATCTGATTTGTAGTGGCGCCGGCACTACCCTCAATGCCGGTCTGGGCTTTCAGGGATACCTTTGGTCAACGGGCGATTCTTCCCGCCTTTTACCGGTTCGTTCTCCGGGAGTCTATACCGTTACGGTAACAGATGCCTTCGGTTGTTCGGGATCGGATAATTTCACACTGGACACCATCGCGTCACCCAGGCCGCAGTTGATGGGGGATTCCACTCTTTGCCGGGGGGACTCCATCTTCCTCGATGTCGGCACCGGCTATGCCTCCTACCGCTGGTCCACCGGTGCTTCCAGCCAGGCTATTAAAGTCAAAACGGGCGGTCCTTACAGCATAACCGTAACCAATGCTGCGGGCTGCGCCGGATCAACAGCGCTGAATGTGCAGGCTTTTGACAAGCGCCGGCCTGAATTGGCTGACCGTTATGCCTTATGTACCGGGGAGCGCCTGACGCTTGACGCGGGAACAGGATTCCAGAATTATCGCTGGTCTTCCGGCGAAACAAGTCAGGAACTAACCGTTGACCAGGGAGGAAGCTATGAGGTGACCGTCACCGATGAAAACGGCTGCGTTTCGGCGCGGGAGGCCTTCGTGGAGGAATTTACCATCGTAGAACCGGTTATTCGAGGACAAGAGGAGTTCTGCAGTGGGCAGCGTCTTTCGCTCTTCGTTGAAGGCCCTTATGTCTCCTATTCCTGGTCTACAGGCGATACCCTTTCCAATATCAGTATAGCCGAAGGGGGCTCCTACCGGGTCAGCGTTACCGATGCGAACGGCTGCAGCACCAGTAAAGAAAGAAGTATCCTGGAAAAACCTTCTCCCATCATTGATATAGAGGGCGATACGCTTTTTTGCGAAGGAGAAAGCACTACGCTTTCGGTAGATCCCGCTTATTCCGGATATACCTGGACCAATGGCAGCACCAGTCCGGAGATTACCGTTTCCGATCCCGGGTTTTACGGAATAGTGGTGCGCGCCGGCAATGGTTGTACGACGAGTGATGAGGTAAGAGTAAGCCAGTCACCGGCTCCCCGGACGGCGCTGAACCCCGAAGCCTTTTACTGCCCGGAGCAAAGTGTAAGGCTGGATGCAGGCCCGGGCTACAGCTCTTATCAATGGTCGGATAGCTCGGCTGAACAAACGCTGGAGGTGAGTGAGCCGGGTATATATCAGGTGACCGTGACCAACCAGGTCGGCTGTGCAGGTTCCGCTCAAACGATCGTCTATCAGTTGCCGGGGCCGCGACCGGCAATCGAAACCGAACAAAGTTACTGTGAAGGGACTACGGCCGTCTTACGGGCCGATTCCAATTTTGTGTCTTTTCAATGGTCAACCGGTGATACTTCTTATGCCGTCGAAGTGGCGGAACCTGGGGCCTATGAGGTTACGGTGGTCGACAGCAATGGTTGTGAAGCCGGCAAAACTATTTTTCTGGAGGAACTGGCGGCGCCGGATTTTGAAGTACTGGGAGACCGGTATTTTTGCGAAGGAGCGTCAACTTCGCTGGATATAGAAGGCATTTTTGAAGCTTATAGCTGGTCGACAGGGTCGGGAAGCCGAAGCATTCAGGTGGATTCAGCAGGGACCTACGCAGTAAGCGTCACTAATATGGACGGGTGCCAGACCTCTGCGAATGTGGCGGTTAAAGAGGTTCCAAAGCCCTTGGCTGATGCGGGAGATCCCGGTCGGCTGGATTGCCGTATTCCCTTGATCCGGATCGGGGGCGCAGGCAGCACCCTCGGAGCACGGTACGATTATCAATGGAATGGTCCCGGAATCAATGAGACTAACCAGGGAGGTATTACCCCCGCGGTGTCTGCCGGAGGTGACTATTTCCTGCAAGTGGTGGATACGGTATACGGATGTCTTTCACAGCCGGATACCGTATTCGTCGAAGATTTGCGGTTTACCCCCCGGGCCGTTATTCAACCGGTGGGTCAGCTTACCTGTAGCAATCCTTCAATTACCATCGATGCTTCCCGTTCGGAACGCCGTCCGGCATTTGTCTATTCCTGGGAGAATGCTGAAAACCAGGCCCTGAATCCAACGGATCCGCTACGACTTGAGGTGGAAACACCTGGATTGTACTACTTCAGTATTGAGGACACGCTGACCGGATGCGGAATCAGAGAACAGATGCTTATCGGCGCCGATCAGGCGGCGCCCGTTGTCAGCGCGGGGCCGGAACGCCAGCTGGATTGCAAAAATGAGAAAGTACGGCTCGATGCCGCCGCTACCCTTACCGGTCCGGATATCGTGCTTACCTGGGTTAATTCAGCCGGAGATACGCTGAGGACAAACAGCCCGCTGGCGCCGGTAATCGACGAGGCAGGGACTTATATATTGCATGCCCGCAATGAGCGAAATGGCTGCCTGGCCGCCGATACAACACAGGTTCGTCTCGATCTTGGAACCCCGGTTGCCCAGGCAGGGGAAGACCAGCAACTGGAATGCGACTTCCCGGAAGTCATACTCGATGCCTCGGCTTCCTCTGCCGGGCCCTCGATCCGGTACGAGTGGTTTTCTGCACAGGATACTGGGTTTATGAGTTCTTCGCGTTCGGTAACAGTCGATGAAGAGGGCACCTACTTTTTGCAGATCACCGATACAAATAACGGTTGTACCGCAATTGATACCGTGGAAGTCGCCCGGAATACCAATATTCCTGTCGGCTTACAGGTGACAGCTTCCCCCACGACTTGTTTCGGCGAGGAGGATGGGCATATAGAAATCGGGGGAGTGAATGGAGGAGAGGGGCCTTACCTATACAGTTTGAACGACCGGCCTTTCTCCACAGGTCAGCGATTTGAAGGGTTAGCAGCCGGAGCGTATACGCTCACCGTGCAGGATGTTAACGGCTGTGAATACCGCAGCGCCGCAGTGGTCGAAAACGGCAATAATCTCCGGCTCGACCTGGGAGAGGACCGGGCTATCAAACTCGGTGATTCTGTCACCCTGCAGGCCCTTGTCAATATCCCACCGGGTGAAATCGAATCTTTTCAATGGGAAGAGCCCGATACGCTGTCGAACGACAGCACTATGGCTATTGTGGTTCGGCCCGTTCTGAAAACGCGCTACAGCGCTATGGTGGTGGATTCCAACGGCTGTACCGCCGTCGATGATGTGATCATTACGGTTCTGAAAAGAGATCAACTCTACATTCCCAATGCCTTCTCGCCCAACGACGATGGCCAAAACGACCGCTTTTATATTTTCTCTGCTAATGAATTAGTGAAAATCAAATACCTGAAAATATTTGAACGCTGGGGACCGCTGGTGTACGAAATAGATAATCCGCGTCCCAACTATCCCAGTGACGGCTGGGATGGTCGTTTTCAGGGCCGGTTTTTAAATCCGGGAGTCTTTGTATACTTCCTGGAAGTCGAATTCCCGGACGGGACTACCGAAATGTTTAAAGGAGATGTAACATTGATTCGCTGACCGGAAAAAGCGTCCGGTCGAACATCCGGTGACTCATACAGTTTTATAAATAAAACAGTTTTTTTTGAAAATCAGATATTTATAAGCGATATGGTCATTGTAAGATTAGTGTTTATCACAATAGGTGTATTTTTATTTTCACTTTCCCTCCCCGGCCAGGTACCCGTGGAAAACCTGGAGAAGAAAAAATATCCTGCCAATAACCGGGTGGAATCCTTAGAGGCGGCTGCCGTCATTTCGTTTTTTGAAGAAACGAATGTCGGCAACCTGCACGTCTATCCTTCCGCCGATACTTCTGCCTCTTATGACTTCTTTTTCAAAGGGGAAAAACTCCCGGAAGGCGCTATGGGAATCTTCAAAAAAGCATGGCGGGAAAAGCTGCCGAAATCTTACGATGCCTACGCTGTATATGCTATTAAAGGAGAAGGTAAACCCTATTACATCGTCCGGTACGAAGGAGAGGGCCTTCGAAATGCGATTGAACTTTTTGAAATGATCGAAGGAGAGATGCAACACCGCCAAACCCTGGCTATGTATCGCTGTGAAGAAGGGGAGTGTGTACAACAGGACACCTGGCTGCTGGATTTAAACGGCGACACTCTTTTTGACATGATCAAAAAAGTTAAAATATGGAGCAGCGACCAGCGCGAACGCGTCATCGGTGAGTACCAGGATGTCATGACACAGCTAGATAACGGACGTTTCGTATCCACCGGCAGTCTGGAGGTGGAATTACGGGATTACCGGATGGAAGAGTTGGAGCAATAGGAAGTTAGCTGTCGTCGGTCGGCAGTTGCTATAGCAGGCTGGGTTCTAACGGAGGCTATCCCGCATCCTGCCCTAAGTTCAAGGAATTTAATCTTGTCGGATCAAAAAGACGTCAGAAACCAGATATCAGATGCCAGACCTTCCCAAAGAGGAGTATCCGGTCGTCAAAACTTCGTTCCTCGTACTTAGTTCCGCACTAGGCTGCCAGCAACCGGACCAAAAATACCAGTAGCACAGAAACCACAAGGCCGGCAAAAACCTTTGCCAGGTCGGTGAATATCATCCTGGCGATTTGTTTGCTGATGCGCTTTTCCAGTCTCAGCCGGATGGCGATTTCCCGGCCGGCGAGCAAACCGATGAAAACCCAGGTGGTGCTCATGGGTATCTTACCACCCCAAAGACCGAAATAATCGTACTTGAAAATATATAGAATGATACCGTAGATGAGGTCGACAAAGGTAGCCGACCGGATATCAGCGGTGTTGGTTTTCTGCCGGACAACCTTCTGTACTGCCCCTCCTTTTAGGTAGAAGATGTAAGCCAGTAGTCCCAGGATGATGACCAGGGAAATGAAAAAACCAAGAGGGGACAACTCCGTTCCTCCTTTCAGGTATATGTAAATGTTGGCCAGGTCCTGCGTCAACCACTGCGACCACAAAAAACCAGTAGATAACCACTGTGCAACCGTCCATGGAATGAGACGGCTATCTTTCAGTGGGTGTTCGATAAAATACTTTTCGGTAAACGTGGTGATACCGAGGTAGATCAAAATAGCGGCGCCGAAAGCGACCAAGTACCCCATTATCGATTTTTGGATCATTCCCCCCAGTTGCTGATCGGTATCGAAAACACTGCCCATCATGGCGGTGAGATCAGCAGGAATTTCACTCAATGAGAAAAGCGTCAGGATCATAAAGGTCGTACTCACCGGAATGCCAAGCCGGGTGATGGTAAGCAGGACGATAGGCGGCAACAGGTAATACCAGGCGTAACGCTCGGGGAAAACAAATTTGTCGAGCCGGCCGTAGGCGATGTTGTCCATATTATAACCGTAAATCAGTACACCGGCAAGTACCAGCCCGGCGAAAAGCCATAAGACATACCAGGGGACCCGGTTTTCGTTGGAAGTGAGAAAAGTACCCAAGGTCTGGATGACATCGTTACCGACAACGGAAAGGGAAGCCAGCGCAAAACCGAGCCACATGACGAGAAAGGTGAGATCCATGACCAGTTGTTCTTTCGTTAGCGTAAATGTAGACAGAAATAACCAGTCAGCCTAAGAAATTGTCCGGAGCTTGGATGATCGGATCAGATCAATCATTGAAACCGTAAAACTGTGGTTTTTAGTGAATCGATTATTTCTTTCCTCATTCCTAAAATCTGTGACTTATCCCTATTCCGAAGGATCGCCCCGGCGCGAGGCTATTGAAAGGCTGGGCCTCGGCATTGAAAGACTGATATAGACTTTCAATGCGATCGTTCAGAATATTGGAAATCTTGAAATCTATGGTAGTTTTTTGATCTTCTCCGATTTTTTTGTTTAAGGAAAAATTGAGGCTGTGAAAGGGTTGGTAGAAAATGTCCGGGAAAAGGCCGGCCCCGACGATTTCGAGTGTTTCTCCTTTAACATTGTAAAATAAGCCTGCATCGAGGCCTAGGTTGTTATTATTGTAAACAAGACCGGTGTTGATGACGAAAGGCGCCTGTCCGGCCATCTGACGAGTATCAGTGATCTCTTGCCCGCTTTTTTCATAAGTCTTTCTGGAGTTAAATTCCGTCAAGGTCATATCGATCAGGGACTCGACCAAGGTTACGTTGGTGCTGAGTTTGAAGTCGTTCAAAAAAGGAGCGATGAAATTCAGGTCCTTTCTAAACTCTAATTCTACGCCGTAAAGTATTCCGTCTCCTACGTTACGCGGCTGGTATTCCGTACTGGTCTGTTGTTCGGGAATGCGCACCAACTCGATTGGATTATCGAAGTTCTTGAAAAAGGCGCTTACGGAGAAAATCTGGCCGTTTTCCATAAACATTTCCCAGCGCAGGTCAAAATTATCGATGCGGGTTTCGGTAAGCCGGCCGTTCCAGTCGGAATAGGTGAATAAGCTACCGTTAAAGATCCGGTTGGTGATAGGATCGAGGATTTGAGCGAACGACAATTCTTTAAAAGACGGCCTTGCTATCGTTCGGGAATAGGAACCTCTCAGGTTTTGGTTTTCAACCAGTTCGTAAACCAGGTTTACAGAGGGGAAAAGGTCGAGTGATTCCAGGACTTTTTCATTGTCCAGGTTTCTGCCGTTAGTGAAATCGCCGCTGGCGTACCGTTGGTCGCGCCCCGTATGTCGTTGCACGTAGTTTTCAGCTCTGAGGCCGAGAATGGTCTTAAGGCCCGGCAAGAACTCTATTTCGTTTGAAACGTAAAAGGCGGTATTGTTTACATTTGATTCGTAAGCATTGGGGTTTGGGCTATTGTTGCCGGACTGGTAATAGATGCTGTTCGGTCTGTTCGGATAAAGATTTTCCGGTGAAAGCACGACGGATGGATCCGGGTTAGGCCATGATTGGGTTGCAAAAAATTGAATGTCAAAGAATAGAATTTCGTAATCTCTTTGCTTATAGGCATGGCCGGCGCCGAACTTGAATTTTGCCGGCGCATTGTTAAACCTGTATTTTTTGGTGATGTCAAATTTTGCAGTCGCATTGAATTCGTTCAGGGACCTCCAGATGCGCGCCGGGTTACCTCCTGCGCCTGCTATGAAGAGCGTATCGACCGGCGTCAGAGTGAATGCCGTTTTCCTGATATCGGGGTCTTCCTGGCTGGAAAAAGTCGGAGACAACAGCCAGTCTATCTCCCAGCCGGAGTTAGTATTTTTATGAGTGCCATTCAACAAAATATTGCTAAGGGCCCTTTCATTAAATTCAAGGTTATCCGAGGATGCGATATATCCGGATTGCCCGACCGCTTCACCGTCATTGTCAATGCGGAATTTTCCGGCCCGGCTCTCTCCATTTTGCAGGTGCATGGCCGTCAGCCTGATTTTTGAATTCTTGTTTTTGTAAGCCAGTCCGCCTAACGCGCCGATCAGTACATTGCGTTCTCCCAATTGACCGTTCTGGAGAGTGGCGTAACGCATTTCCAACTTTTCGGGATCGATGAACCGCTGAAATTCCCCATAGATTACATCATCATAATATCTATGATCCATTTTATATGACAGGGAGAAAATGTATCCGAGCTTGGGGCCGTTCATCCCGTATTTGTCCGGGTTTAAATTGATTTGGTCGCCAAAAGACATGCCGGCGCTAAAGTCCATGAAGCTGGTTTGTCGATTAGCCGCGAGTTCAGGATTGAATCCCTTAATAAAGTTGACAACCTCCTCTTTGGAATCTCCGCTGATCGGCGTCGGAATGTTAGTCTGATCCGCACCCGGCGGGAGTGTGCGGGCGCCGTCATCAAAACCTAAAAAATCAGTATCGCCGCCTTGATAAGTCAGGTAGTTGGAATTAAAATGCATATCCGGATTGAAAGAAGTACTTACGGATACGTCTAAAATCCTTTCTTCCGGAAACGATTTAGTTTCGATATTCAATAAACCGCCCGTGAAATCAGCAGGATGTTCTGCCGTGAAATTTTTTATTACCGTGATATTTTCAATCAAGCTGGTCGGGAAGATATCCATTTGCAGCGTGTTTCTGTCAGGGTCCAGGCCGGGAATATCCGCATTGTTCAGCGTGGTCTTCGAATAACGGTCGCCTAACCCTCTGACGTAGACGTATTTACCTCCTTCCACTGAAACGCCGGTCACTCTTTTTGCTGCTTCCACGGCAGTGCCGTCGCCTGTTAGCTTGATCTTTTCGGAAGAAATGCCGTCCATCATACTCGGCGATTTTTTCTTTAGGGTGAGAAGCGCTACCTCTGTTTTCCTTATCTCTTCGGCGGTCACTACTACCTCTTGCATTTCCAGCACGTCTTCCGAAATACGGATATCACCCAGTATCGTGACTTCCCCGGCTTTCACTTCGACGTTTTCAATGGTGATCGACTGAAAGCCTAAATAAGAAATCTGCAAAGTATAGGCGCCCTCCGCCACCTCAATGGAAAAAGCGCCGTCGAGGTCCGTTACAGCCCCGACTGAGGTGTCTTTAATGAGTATGTTGACTCCGATAGCAGGATCCGCGCTGGCTTCTTCAATGACCGTACCCCGAATAATTCCTTTTTGGCCATAAACTCCAACAGCGATAAAAACGAAAAAAATGAAAAATAACCGTTTCACTTATGCTTGAATTTAGATTTATGTATAAAATAGCGAAAAGACCTGTAAAAAAATTACAGGTCTTCTCTTTGTAAGGCTGCTTTGTGTTATTTAAAGACCTTCAAATGCATTTGCCTGAGCCGCCCAGGTCCATGAGAACACGGATAAATCAGCAAATGGGGAACCTCCCGCCGTAACGCCTTCCGGAACTTCGCCGTTAACGTAGTTCGCCAGATCTTCAGCAGCAACATCGAACTGAATGCCGCTGAACGTAACACCCGGCGCCGTAACGCGGTTTATTTGCTGACCATCTACTATTCCGGTGAAGTAAATATTTTCCAAGGCAACAATGGAATTCTGGTCGACATTGATCAAATCCTCCGCAAAACGGCCGTTTCCTGAAGCGACAACGGTTCCGTTACGGATAGTATGACCGGCTTCGAAAGAGCCTTCCGGACCATCCAGTTCGAAGCAGTGACCCGTAGGAGTGACGACTACGAAATTATCCAAGACGCCCGCCCAGGACTGATCCGTATCTATTCCGTCATCTCCGACATTCCAGGCTACGACGTTGTTCACGTTTACCGTTCCGCCGAACCACTCTACGCCGTCATCCTGATTGGCTACGATCTCAATATTTTCGACGACGGTTGCAGATCCTACGCCGCCCAGTGAAAGACCGTTGATTTCATTCCCTGCGCCGATATTGGCGCCGCCGTGGCGAATGGAAATGTATCTTAACACCCCTGAATTATCATTGGGATCCGATCCGCCGTACAATCCATTTGGATCGGAGGTGGGAATTCCTTCTATCTGAATTTCACTGATATCACCGTTATCATTGGAAGCGGAGATAGGCGCCCGGCCCAGCACAATTACGCCTCCCCAAAGACCGTTGATATCCGGGTCCAGGTTCGGACTGCCGAAATTGCCGGCGGCTATATCTTCCGGAGTGATCTCATCGGCAAAAGAAGTGAAAATGATCGGCGCATCCGCTCTTCCATCCGCCATGAGTTTGCCGCCTCTGGCGATGAGCAAAGCAGTTGCATTCGCTCCGGTGCCGGCCTGACCCTTGATGATCGTGCCCGGCTCAATGGTAAGGGTGACTCCATCAACGACTGTGATCCGCCCGGCCAAAATATACTCCTTGTCGGAAGTCCAGGTGGTGTTTTGCGTGATATTATTGGTAACCACTACGAGGCTTTCATTCGCACCGATGTTTATGGTAGCCGTTGCATCATCGGATTGTCCCTCCGAATCAGTGACGGTCAATTTAATGGATGCGGCGCCGGGAGTAGTGCCTGCGTCAAAATTTATAGTAACGGTATTACCGCTGACAGTACCCGAAGAATTGAGCACCGTTACGTTGACACCGGACGCCTGGTAGGTAGCCGTCAGGCTGGGGTCGACCGAAATGTCAAAGGTTGCGGATTGACCGGTGGCGCCGTTTTCGACCGAAATTACGGCGGATGGAGCAGTTACCCTGGGGGCGATGAAAACTTGTTCGTTATCATCGTTGCATCCCAGAAAAAAAAGAGCCGGTAGCAACAACAACACTAGAGGAGAAAATCTTAGACGCATAATATGCAGGTTTTTTATGCTTGATTAAATCAATTAAATTAAAGACGCTGCAAAATTAGTTTTGAATCATTAACTCAGTGTTAATCCCGGGTTAATTAATCGATAAATGAATCGGGAGCTGAATATTGATCAGGAACGCTTTTCAGCGGTGAGAAAAGAAAAGGTACCCGGCATCGGAGCTCGCCGGGATGGAAGCCTGTTGTATAATTGATACTGCCGGGGCGAGTGTTACAGATTAGAGGGCTGTTCCCAAAGATAAATTTTCCCCTTTCGGTAATTGATGGATAATTTCAGGGAGCGCAGGAAGGGAAATCCCAAAATACCGTTAATTGAGGGAGCGTCCGCTGAATTCAGATGGCACAGGTCAATAACCATGTAATTTAGCTGATGCATGGGCGCATTGTTCCAACTGCTCTTTCTGATCCGGATGACAGGAACAGTCCGGACTTCCTTGTCCAATCCCTGAATTTTTCTCTTATCAAGGGTGTCAATCAGATCTTTATCCAGAGAGGCCACTACACACCGATCTATCAGATTGGTTTCGGCGCCGGTATCCAACCCAAAGCGAAGGACGCGCCCGTCTATCGAAAACTCAATGACGGGAAGATGGTCATGCATGGATATATCCGAAGTGTAGATAGGAGACAGAGCACGATGAAGAAGATTCTGATCAGAAGGGAAAAGGATGAGTCGCTGTCGTTCGTAGTCGATGAATATTTCATGGTTTCTGAATAGGTTATATCCGATGAGCCCCAGGATTTTACAGCCGACGGCAGCTTCCAGATGGCTGAGATCGGTCACCAATACTTTGAATTCGTATTTTTCTATGCCGGCCCAGCTAAAATGCCGGACAGTACTTTCTCCTACATTAAATACGCTCGAACAACCGGCGGCAGTGCTCTGAGCAAGGGCGCCGGGTCTGTTAATTTGGTTGAGGACTAACATGGGGGCGCCCGTGTCCAGAATAAAAAAGCCGCTTTGATAGTTGATACTCGCTTTGACCAGAATCATGCCGTTGACCAACTGAAAATCGATTTCCTGATGGAGCGGTTTAATAAAAGAGGTAATGTCTTCCGTTTGCTTATCGGTGGAAAGATAAGCTACTTGCTTTTGTGCAAAAGCTGCATTTGAAACCAATATGATAAAAAATAATACCCACTTCTTCATACGTCGCCTTTTTCCACCTGAAAGTTTTATGGTTGTTTACATTTAATTTACATTTAGTTAATATTAAATTAACAATCTAAGATGATAAATCGTTCTGTTTTCCTATTGTTTTGAACGGGTTAAGTATTGTTCAAAAATAAATCCGACATTTTCAGTTCAGAACCTATTTGAAAAATCACTTCAACTTATTAAGGAACATGTTGAAAATCACTTCCCTATTTTGGCGGCGCCTTGTTTCCGCTGCCGGCGTTGCTCGTCGGTCACGTAGCGCCGCTATGCTCCCTCCTCCCGCCTTGGCAGCGAAAACAATTCGCTCCCCAAAAACGGGAACTTATTTTCAGCACGTTCCTAATTGCCCATTACTTAACCCGGGTTAAGGTGGTGAGTGTTATCAGAATGACTCCTGTTTATTTATGAGAACAGGAGGATAAAAAAGGGGCGAAAAGCCACAGATAGGTCATGGCTTTTCCGTATCTTTACGTTCCGTAACATTATTATTGCTATTGGTTTGTAACGGTTAATGTGGAGCAAAGGACAAGTGATTGTGTTATTTTATTCTCCTGCTGTCCATTCATACCAAACCAGTAGCTCAATTCAGGAGACCCATGGAATTTTGCCGGTCTCTGTAAAACGGTCAATATTTACATGACTAAGTACATTTTTGTTACGGGAGGCGTCACCTCATCACTAGGCAAGGGCATCGTATCTGCTTCGCTCGCCAAACTACTTCAGGCGCGGGGCTTTTCGGTCACCATCCAGAAATTTGATCCCTATATCAATGTTGATCCCGGGACGCTCAACCCCTACGAGCACGGAGAGTGCTACGTCACCGATGACGGAGCGGAAACAGATTTGGATCTGGGACACTACGAGCGCTTTCTCAATATTTCCACTTCTCAGGCGAACAACGTCACTACCGGACGTATCTACCAGACGGTCATCAACAAGGAACGAGCGGGGGATTACCTGGGCAAGACGGTGCAGGTGATTCCGCACATCACTGATGAGATCAAACGCCGGATGCAGCTGTTGGGCAATACCAATGAGTACGATATCCTGATCACAGAGCTGGGCGGTACGGTTGGTGATATCGAGTCACTGCCTTACCTGGAGACCCTGCGTCAGCTTCGCTGGGAACTGGGAACGGACAACTGTCTGGTCATTCACCTGACTCTTGTTCCCTACCTGCGGGCGGCCAAGGAACTGAAGACCAAACCGACTCAACATTCGGTTAAAGAATTGCTGACCACTGGTATTCAGCCCGATATTCTGGTCTGTCGTACCGAGTATCCTTTGAATATGGACATTCGGCGCAAGCTGGCGCTGTTCTGCAATGTCGATGTCGGTTCTGTGATCGAGTCGATGGATGCAGAGACCATCTACGATGTCCCCTTGTTGATGCTCAAAGAAAAACTGGATTCAGTAGTCATCGCCAAAATGCGGCTGCCCGATCGCCGCGAGCCGAAGCTGACTGCCTGGAAGGAATTTTTAGGTAAGTTAAAAAACCCGCTTTCTGAGGTACGCATCGGGCTGGTCGGCAAATACAATGAGCTGCAGGACGCCTACAAGTCTATCCACGAATCTTTCGTACACGCCGGCGCGGTCAATGAGTGCAGCGTAGTCGTTGAACCGATACACTCCGAAGCACTGGAAGCCAGCTATGAAGAGGTTGGCAAACGGCTGGAAAACCTGGACGGAATTCTGGTTGCACCGGGCTTCGGTGAAAGGGGAATAGAAGGCAAAATCAAGGCAGTTCGATATGCGCGTGAAAACAAAATCCCCTTTTTCGGGATCTGCCTTGGTATGCAATGCGCCAGTGTGGAATTCGCCCGCCACGTTCTGGATAAAAAGGCGGCGGCTTCTACCGAAGTCGATCCCTCTACCCCGGAGCCGGTGATCGACCTGATGCCCGAACAGAAGAAAATCACCAAAATGGGGGGGACCATGCGACTCGGCGCCTACGACTGTGAAATCCGACGTAAAACAAAAGCTTCGGCTGCCTATGGGAGTCTGCGTATCAGCGAGCGCCATCGGCACCGCTACGAATTCAATAACGAGTATCTGGAAGATTTTCAGAATAACGGTATGCTCGCCTCCGGCCGCAACCCGGATACAGGACTGGTGGAGATTATCGAACTGAAAGACCACCCCTGGTTCGTCGGGGTGCAGTTTCACCCCGAATTGAAAAGCCGCGTGGAAAAACCGCATCCGCTTTTCGCTGCTTTCGTCAAAGCGGCTATGGATTTCCGGCAAACGAAGAAGTAAAAAGTTCCCGGTTCCCGATACTCACAGAACCGAGAACCTTTACCCGTCCCGAGGAACAAGGACGGGAAGAACCGAGAACCTCCAATGCGTAAACTCAAACTTCAGGAACTTCAGCGCCTCAGCATCGAGGAATTCAAGCAACGTGACAAGACGCCCCTCGTCCTGGTGCTCGACAATGTGCGCTCGGGGCTAAACGTCGGCTCTGCCTTCCGTACGGCCGACGCATTCGCGCTGGAACACGTGCTGCTCTGCGGTATCACGGCCCGGCCGCCGCACCGGGAAATCCTGAAGACGGCCATCGGCGCTACGGAGTCGGTGGAATGGTCTTACGTGGAGGATTCCGCGGAGGCCGTCCGGCAGTTGCGCGAAGCCGGCTACCGGATCTGGGCGGTGGAACAGGCGGAGGGAAGTATGCCGCTGCAGTGTTTTAAGGTGGAGGAAGGGGAACGCTACGCCCTGGTGTTCGGCAACGAGGTCTCGGGCGTGGGCGAAGCAGTAATGGAACTGGTGGACGGGGCGATCGAGGTGCCGCAGTTCGGGACGAAGCATTCGCTGAACATCGCCGTCTGCATCGGCGTGGTGAGCTGGGAGCTGACGCGGCGTCTGCGCTCCATGTGAGACGGGATGGACAGGATGACCTCTAGATAAAATTTATGAAAATGCAATGGTCATTGCTTTGTAGGATCGCGGTTTGAGAGCAGAACAGCAAAAGCCCGTACAAGTGAATCCTGCCCATCCTGTAAATCCTGTCTCTAAAACCAAATTCGTCAAACCTCCAAATCCTGTCTCTACCATGCGCTATTGGCTCGTCAAATCCGAACCCTACGAATACAGCTTTCAGGACCTCGTCGCCGACGGCCGCACCCGTTGGGTCGGCGTTCGCAACTATGCAGCCCGCAATCATTTGCAGGACATGTCGGAGGGCGACCTCGTGCTCTACTACCACAGCCGCAAGGGCTTGGAGGTCGTCGGCATCGCTGAGGTGATCAAAGCTGCCTATCCCGATCCCACGGCCGAAAAAGGCGACTGGACGGCCGTCGACCTGGCGCCGGTCAAGGAACTCAATCGACCCGTTTCCCTCAAGGAAATCAAGCAAACCGAAGAACTACAGGAGATGCCCCTGGTCCGCATCGGTCGCCTGTCGGTGATGCCCGTCGAAAAGGTTGAATTCGAGCGCATCCTGGAGATGGGGGAGACGGGAATTTGAAATCGGAAATAGGATAGCAGAAGCCGGAAAGCGGAGATTTTCCCTTCTTCTGCTGTCAGGTGGACCGGCGAGGAAGAACATAGCTTAGAAATAACTCTAATTTTTTCGGGAACTTGTAGAGTGAAATAGAAGAAATAAGCTATTATTTACAGCGTAATGGCTCCGTAAAACGATGATGCTATTGTCCAAGTTTCGAAAAACTTCCGTCACCGGAATCGATTTCCGCTCCGATCATTGGTTCGATGAATACATTGAATACAGGAAGCGGCATCCTCTTGTTCTGGATATTGCAGATCCGGCCGCGGTCGGACTGGCGCCGGAGTATCTTCATCGTTTTAAAAGTCTGCAACATCCGCTCTATTTTATGCTGTTGCACAGCGGATTGATTTATGGTTTTCCCTTTGTATATCCCTTCCAGCCGGCGCCGGCTTCCAATATGCCGCGCAAATGGGTGACCAAACTACTGCTGGTAGATCTCATTCTGTTCAGCGTACTGGATCATTTCAAATCCAGTGCTTTGGATTACGAAATGCAGGTCGACCGGGCGGCGACGCTCATTCGAATTTACTTCAGTGGCCTTCGGCAGCAAAGCGGCGGGATGAGCGTGGGCACTATCGGCCGCTTGCTTAGCGAGCATATTTCCTTTCGGCAAAACTGGGTCGACTGGCGGCGTAGCGGCATCAACTGCCACCTCTTCTGGGACTGGTACTTCTTTCAGCTTTATCTGGAGGCGCTGGACAGAGATGCTCAGCCTTCACAGGATCTTTTCGCAGATATGCTTCAGCGAAAAAAGCAGCTCAAAATGCTGACGATGCAGCTCATTGCAGCAGCTGCCCACAGCGACCATAAGCTCGACCTTAGTGAGCGGGTGCTGCAACATCACTTTCAAAAATCAGCCCCTTTTTTTACGGATTCGGAGCGACGGAAAATCAAAAGAAATTTTGATAAAGGGGTGGAACTGAGCGATATTCATTTGCCGCCGCTGGAGTGGACAGCCCGTCGCTACCTCCTCGATATCAGCCTGATGACGCTGTTTGCCGATAAGGAGATTCAGGAGGCAGAAGAGCTTTTTCTTCAACAATTATTGACCAAACTGGAGTTGAAAGAAGAAGATTTGGTAGAAGCCAAACTGGCTCTGGGCGGTTTCCTGCTGCGCTATGGACGCCGGCTATCCTTTTTCAATAGTCAGAAAGCCAGCGCGGCGCTGATCGCCAAAACCCTGGGCGATAATATGCTCAGCCTGCGTACGGCCACTCACGGCGAATACCGCGAAACGGTGGACATGGCGCTCACCTTCGGTCGTTTACTAAAGCATCAGCTGGGCATTCGCAGGGGGGCTAAGCTGCCAAGCGAAGAAGAAATTGCTCAGGCGCTGGACCAGATCCAGGATCTGCCGCGCTTTCTGCCTTTCTTCTCGCTGGTCTTCGTTCCCGTACCGGGCATCACGGAAATGTACATCATGCTGGCCTACAGCATCGAGAAACTCACCAAAAACAACGTGCGCTTATTGCCGAGCCACTTCTCCAAGATGGTGAAAAAGAAGAAAAGTTAATCCGGGTTAAACCTTTAAATTACGAGCAAGTTCCGGATTCTCTCAATCCTTCCTATATGAGCAAATCGAACAGCATCCGGCTGTCGTTCAGGGTCTGATAGTTGATACGTTGCTGATCCATTCGTTGGAGGAGGGCCTCATAGTCTTCCTTTTCGGGAACCTGTATACCCACCAGCGCCGGTCCGGTGTCGCGGTTGTGCTTTTTAGTGTATTCAAAGTAGGTGATGTCGTCATTGGGGCCGAGCGCGTTGTTGAGGAAGTCGCGTAGCGCGCCGGCGCGTTGCGGGAAGCGGATGATAAAGTAGTGTTTGAGGCCCTCGTAGAGCAGGGCGCGCTCCCGGATTTCCTCCGTCCGCGTGATATCATTATTGCTGCCGCTGACGATGCAGACGATGGTCTTGCCCTTGATTTCCTCCTTGAGCTGATCCAGCGCAGCAATGGTCAGTGCGCCGGCGGGTTCCACGACGATGCCCTCTTCGTTGTAAAGATGGAGGATGGTGCTGCAAACCTTTCCTTCGTCGATCAGTAACATCTGATCAACAACCTCCTGAGCAATAGCGAAAGTGTGGTTGCCGACCCGCCTGACAGCAGCGCCGTCGACGAAATTATCGATGTGATCCAGTGTGAGTAGTTTGCCCGCCTTGAGGGAGTCGTGCATGGCGGGAGCGCCTTTGGGTTCTATGCCGATGACTTTGGTATGGGGGCTCACCTGTTTGAAATAGCTGCCCACGCCGGATACCAGGCCGCCGCCGCCGACGGGGACGAGTACATAGTCGATCGGCTCGCTGCAGTCTTCCAGGATTTCCAATCCTACCGTTCCCTGTCCTTCAATAGTACGGGGGTCGTCAAAAGGATGGACGAAAGTCAGTCCTTTACGTTCGGCGTCCTGCCGGGCTTCCTCATAGGCGTCATCGAAGGTATCGCCGGTGAGGATGACCTCGATCATTTCCTGACCGAATCGCTTTACTTTGCGCACCTTTTGCCGGGGGGTTACGCCGGGCATGTAGATGCGTCCCTTGACCCCCATGCGATAACAGGCGAAGGCGACGCCTTGCGCGTGATTGCCGGCGCTGGCGCAGACGACGCCCTTGGCGAGTGTTTCTTTCGACAGGCTGGCCATTTTATTAAAGGCTCCTCTGATCTTATAGGAGCGCACTACCTGTAAGTCTTCCCGTTTGAGCAATATTGTGCAATTGTAGTGCAGGGAAAGGTTGTGGTTGTACTGCAGCGGCGTCTGTTCCACCACCCCTTTGAGCCTGACCTTGGTTTGGAAGATGCGGTCGAGTGGAATAATCGCAGAACTTTGCTTGGTATCGTAGGTCATGAGTAAAAAAGGTTGAAGGTTCAAGGTTTAAAAAGTTCAAGGTTCAAGCTTGTCTGAATCTTGAACCTTGAACCCTGAACCTTGAACGATTTATGATTTCGTTTCCTCCGGCACTTCCTGGTTTTCCGGGCGCAGACTGCGCACGGTGCGGCCGGCTTGCCACATTTCGCTGTCGTGCAACTCCTTGAGTTCGACTTCCAGCTTTTCCCGGTAGTCGGGTTGGCTGTTGGAATCGATGGATTTTTGGGCCTCCTGGCCGCTGGCTACGCTGTCGTAGAGTTCGTCAAAGACGGGGGCGACGGCGTCGCGAAATTTCTTCCACCAGTCGAGCGCACCGCGCTGGGCGGTCGTCGAGCAGTTGGCGTACATCCAGTCCATGCCGTTTTCGGCGACGAGGGGCATCAGGCTTTGCGTCAGCTCTTCCACCGTTTCGTTGAAGGCTTCGGAAGGCGAGTGGCCCCGCTTGCGCAGGATATCGTACTGGGCGGCGAAGATACCCTGAATGGCGCCCATGAGGGTGCCGCGCTCGCCGGTCAGGTCGCTGTATACCTCATCCTTGAAAGTCGTTTCGAAGAGATAGCCCGAACCGATGCCGATGCCAAGTGCAACGACGCGTTCCCAGGCGCGACCGGTGGCGTCCTGGTAAATGGCGAAGCTGGAGTTCAGCCCGCGGCCTTTCACAAACATTCGGCGCAGGCTGGTTCCCGAACCTTTGGGAGCGACGAGAATAACATCTACGTTTTCCGGCGGCATAATTCCGGTACGGTCGTTGTAGGTAATGCCAAAGCCGTGCGAGAAATAGAGCGCATTACCCGGCGCCAGGTGTTTTTTAATAGTAGGCCACTGGGAAATCTGTGCGGCATCGGACAGCAGATACTGAATGACGTCGCCTTTCTCAGCGGCTTCTTCAATGGAAAACAGCGTTTCACCCGGCACCCAGCCATCGGCAACGGCTTTGTCCCAAGATTTCGAGGGTTGACGCTGGCCTACGATCACATTGAATCCATTATCGCGTAGATTGAGCGCCTGACCGGGCCCCTGAACGCCGTAACCGATAATCGCGATGACCTCATCTTTCAGGACTTCATGTGCTTTTTCCAGGGGGAATTCTTCGCGTGTAACGACGTTCTCTTCAACGCCTCCAAAATTAAGCTTTGCCATAATTGTCGATCTTTTAACACGTTTGCTTATAAAAAATATCCGGCTGACCGAGGCGGTTAGCCGGCTTGGTTTATTTTACAATGCGCAACACCGGTTCGCTGCCTGCCCCGGCGGCCGGTAAATGAAGCCGGTACGGCATGGGCCCCCTCAACTGTTGCTGCTTTAATGGGAATATACCGCTCAAAGAGGCTGAAATCGCACCCTTGGAACGCATTATTTCGCCGGTCGGTAAATATAGGTTTATCGCTTCCGCACGATCAACGGATACCCCGTGATTTCAGGCTTCGATTTTACCGGTTTTACGATATCCAACCCTGTTAAGCCTAAGAACCTTCTATGACCGGCGTATCAATCTGCGCCAGTGCTTCGGCGATTTCCTCTTCGGTGATCGAGTGCTTGACGAGATTACCGCTGAAGTAAGCATCGTAGGCGCCCAGGTCGAAGTGGCCGTGGCCGCAGAGGTGAATCAGTATGGTTTCACTTTTGCCCTCTTCTTTACACCGGTTGGCCTCCTGGATGGCAGTTGCGATGGCGTGATTGGTTTCCGGCGCCGGAATAATGCCTTCGGCGCGGGAGAACAGGACCCCGGCTTCAAAGCATTCCACCTGATCGTGGGCGCGGGCCTCGATGAGCTGATCTCTGAGCAGCTGGCTGACCAGTACGCCGGCGCCGTGATAGCGCAACCCCCCTGCGTGGATAGGCGCAGGTACGAAATTGTGGCCCAGGGTGTACATAGGCAGCAACGGCGTCATTCCAACCATATCGCCAAAATCATAGCGAAAGACGCCCTTGGTCAGCTTGGGGCAAGAGCTGGGTTCGCTCGCAATGCAGCGGATGTTTTTACCTTCTTCGAAGTTAAGGCGCAGAAAGGGAAAGCTGATACCGGCGAAATTGGAGCCGCCGCCGAAAGGAGCTACGATGATATCGGGTTCGTCACCGGCTTTTTCCATCTGTTTGACAGCTTCCAGTCCGATGACGGTCTGATGCATCAGCACGTGGTTAAGGACGCTGCCGAGCGCATATTTGGTGTGCTCGTCACCGGCGGCTCGCTCAACGGCTTCCGAGATGGCGATGCCGAGGCTGCCGGGAGAATCCGGATTGGCTGCCAGCACCTTCCGGCCCGCTTCCGTCAGGTCGGTAGGTGAGGGGTGCACCATCGCTCCCCAGGTGTTCATCATCACCTTGCGATAGGGCTTTTGCTCATAGCTGATTTTCACCATGTACACTTCGCATTCGATATCGAAGAGGTTGCAGGCGAAGCTCAACGCACTTCCCCACTGGCCGGCGCCGGTTTCGGTAGTGATGCGCTTCACGCCTTCCTGTTTGTTGTAGTAGGCCTGCGGCACGGCGGTGTTGGGCTTGTGGGAGCCGGAAGGACTGACACCCTCGTACTTGTAGTAAATTTTTGCGGGCGTGTCCAGCATTTTTTCCAGTCCATGTGCGCGGAACATAGGCGTGGGGCGCCAGAGTTTGTATACATCCCGAACCTCTTCCGGAATGTCGACCCATTTTTCCCCACTGACTTCCTGCTCGATAAGGGCCATTGGGAAGAGCGGCGCCAGGGCTTCCGGACCTATAGGCTCTTTGGTGCCGGGATGCAGGGGTGGCAGCGGCTTGTTCGGCATGTCAGCGGTAACATTGTACCATTTTTCAGGGATCTCTTTTTCTGTCAGTAGGATTTTTCGATTCATCACTTTGAACGTTTGTAAAGAAATTTTGTGAAGCGGGCTAAAATAAAACGTACAAAGCAAAAGCAGAGAAAAAATGCAATTTTTTATGGTTAATTGCGCTTAATGGACAACTCACCCCTGCAGCAGTCAACTTTTTAACCCTTTTTTCCCAGGAAGGTGAGATACTCCCAAACTCCCCCGTAGGCCGGACGCACTGCGGACTTCTCCGTCTGAAAAAGCTCCTGGAGAAAAGGGAGCAGGTGACTGTCCATGCGCACGTGGTGATTGGACATATGCCGTTTGAACCAGGAGAAGCGTGAATTGTGAAAGTCAACGACGGCGATGTACCCGCCTGGCTTAAGGTCCCGGGATGCCTGCCGGATCAGCTGGCCCCATTGGGGATTGATCATGGTAAGGGAGTAGGAGAAAAGAATGAGATCGAAATAGTGAGCGGGAACCGCTCCGGGGCCGTACGGGGCTTCCACGAGTTCAATACGTTCGCCCAGGTTGCGCAGCTGTCGGTGGGCGATTCGGATCATGTCCGGGGAGACATCCATTCCCTTTATCCGGGCTTTGGGGAAGCGACAGGCTAATTGTTGCAGGTTAAAGCCGGTTCCGCAGCCAACCTCCAGTATGCTGAGCGCCTCATCAGTATCAAGCGGCAGCTCCCGGATGATGCGCCGCCGGCCGAACAGGAAGCTCCAGCGGGTGAGGTCGTAAATTTTGGACTGGAAGCGGTAATAACGCTCCATATTCCGGTTCTGTTCCCGGTCGCTGCGGGTATTGATTGGAGAAGCGTTTTCTTTAGCCATATGATTGAATTTTTGAAATGTTTTTTTCAGCGCAGGCAAGGTCCGGCTTACTCATTGCACAATCCCGAGATAGACGCTGGCGTAGGTGCCCACGCGATCCTGCTGATGAGCGGCCTGCGTTTTTTCCTGCTCGAAGTGCACCCGGTCAAGTACAAAGTCGGGAAAAAAGTCGATTTTTTCGGCGGCGGAGCGCAGCAGGATGCGAGTGCCGGGGCGGCTGTTGGACAGGATGAGCTGCCACTCTTCATTCAGGGCAGCCCGGTTGTTATCCGCAAGCCAATCCTGGTGGTCAAGCAGCACGTAGTGCGTGTAGTCTTTTGGGTTTGTCTTGAGAAAATTGCTTATGGTAGAGGTGTAGGTTTGGATCCGGTTACTGCTTTGACGAAGAGAAGTGAAGTTTTCGGATTGCAGATAGGAAGGGCAGCATTCCTGGGAGTAACATCCCTGCAGGTAGAGGCGCCAGAAGTAGTTATCCCGCAGCGATTGCCGGGTAAACACCTTGCGCAGGGATTCCTGTATAAAGCCGAGGGCGCCGCGCTCGTATTGGCGCCGGAATAGTTGTTGCTGGCTTCGGGGTACACCCACCAGGCACATGGTCAGATGCCGGTTGACCATCCATTCGAGGACGCTGTTAAACAGTCGCTTTTCGACTTGGTAATAAAGCGTTGCCTGTTGTTCCAGGTTTTCTGCTTCAAATAGCGCGCACACATGCTGGTAGGCACGGCGAGCCCGCAGGTAATGATTAGTCATCCAGGCGAAAGTGCCGGAGGTACTGTAGTGATAGAAGCTCTGACGTACGCCTTTACCGTTGAAGTAGTTGAGGTTTGTATCCCAGAAGCTGCGCGCGTAACCGGGCAGGCAGGAGCGGAGTTTCTCCCGGTAAAGATCTTCCATACCAACGTGAACGCCTTCTCCGAAGAGCCGGAAAAGGTCTTTGTATTTCGCTTCCCTCAGGGTAGCCAGCTTGAGTTGCAGCAGCGCATTCTGCCGTGGGTTGACATCGATGCAATTGATGCTGGCCGGCTGATCGATCAGGTAATCGAGCGCATTACAGCCGGCGCTGGTGATCATCACAATTTCACTGTCGCCTTTTAAATCAAGGAGCTGCCGGTCGCAGCGGGGATCTTCCCAACAAGTATTGTAGACGAGATTTTTGGCGTGCACCTGGCGGAAAAGCCAGTCGCGTACAGGATTGAGTTCTTTCACGGGTTTCGCTTTGTTGGTCAATGGTATGTCCCAACAAAATTAGAACTCCCTGGAAGCCGGGCATTATACAGAAATTTATTTAATTGATAATTTTCTGTAAAGGGTGAGTTAATACTGACGCGTTCCAGCTTACATTGATTTAATGTTGCAGAGGAGGCAGCTGAAAGCGGCTCAAAATGAGGTGTTGAAGGGAGAGGTTTTTAGCTCATACATCCTTTGATCGTTCCGCTTTTTTCTGATGTCTGCGTGGTTCGAGCAGCCCTTCCAGATAAGCATAGGAGTCGTACTGGGCCCGGACGGGCGCTTCGCCGGCCTGCCTCTCCCGGTAGGGATTGCTTTGGGAGGCCTCGATCAGGCGGGCCTTGGTGTTATCTTTTAGCTGCATATCGATAATATTGCGGATTTCCCGGAAGACTCGCGGGTCGCGAACAGGAGCGGCCACCTCTACCCGGCGGTCCAGGTTGCGGGTCATCCAGTCAGCTGAGGCGAGGTACATCTCTTCTGTTCCCCTGTTGCCGAAAATGTATACCCGGGCGTGTTCGAGGAAGCGGTCAAGGATGCTGATTACCTCAATATTTTCACTCCAGCCTTCCACGCCGGGCACCAGGCAGCAGACACCGCGAACGATTATGCGGATGCGTACGCCGGCCCGGCTGGCCTTGTAGAGTTTGTGAATCATTTCCGGATCTTCCAGCGCATTCATTTTGAGAATCAGGTAAGCCTCTTCACCGGCCCGGGCGTATTCAATTTCACGGTCGATCATTTCCCCGAAGCGATCGCGCAGCGTAAAAGGGGAGACGAGCAGGCGCCGGCATTGCGGCAGGATGACTTTTCGTTCGAGGAGGTCAAAGATGCGCTCTACTTCGTCGGCCAGCGATGCATCGGCGGTCAGGATGGCGTGGTCGCAGTAGATGCGAGCGGTTTTCTCGTTGAAGTTGCCGGTGCCGATATAGGCATAGTGCCTGGTTTTATCTTCTTCCTGTCGTCCAATCAGGAGTAGTTTAGTATGCACTTTGATTTCCGGATAGCTATACAGTACCTTTCCGCCAGCCTGTTCCAGCTGTTCTCCCCAAAAAATATTGGAGGATTCGTCGAAGCGCGCTTTAGCTTCGATGAAGGCGGTGACGGCTTTTCCTTTTTTCAGGGCGTGGAGTAAGGCGTTGACAACCTCCGAGTCCGAAGCGACCCGGTAAAGCGTAATTCGAATACTTTGGACCTGCGGATCTTCGGCAGCCTCCCAGATCCACTGCGGCACGTAACCATAGCGCTGGTAAGGGAAGTGCAGCAGCTGGTCTTGCTTGCCGATAGCGGCGGTGATGGACCCGGCCGTTTCCAGTACGGGGTGGGGAAGGGGCGGCATGGCCTGATAGTGCAGTTCCGGACTGTCGCTGGGATCGGGGAAGTCAAAGAAGTCGTTGAAGTTGTGATAGCGTGCGCCGGGAATCAGGTCGGGCTTTTTGAGCTGGAACAAATTTTTCAGCTGCTGCAAGAGTGCTTTGGGCATTCGGCTGTCGTAAAGGAAGCGCGTGGGAAGCCCTACGTTTCGATCTTCCAGGCCCGCCTTGATTTTTTCCACCAGGTCGCCGTGAAACTCGTCCTCGATGTACATTTCGGCATCCCGTGAAAGCTTAACCGCATACACTCCGCTGATTTTTTTTGCAAAAAGCCGATCCAGATTATAACGGAGTATATCGTCGAGGAAAGTAAGGTAGTATTGATCAGCCTGGGTGGAGGGCAGTGTTACGAAGCGGGGCAATTCGCCGGAAGGTATAGGAATAAGGGCAAGTCCTTCTGCTTCTTCAAATTGGGTGACGAAATAAAGGCCTTTATTTTTGAGAAAGGGAGCATGACCGTCCGCTTCAATAAACAAGGGTTGCAGGCGTTGCCGGAGTTGTTCGTCGTAGTAATTCCGGGCAAATGCCTGTTGGGTTGTATCGTACTCCTTCTCATTGATGAGGTGAACCCCCTTTTCCTTTAGTTGAGGAAGAATCTCTTTGCGAAAGATACGACCGAATTCCGATTGCTGTTCCTGAACGATCTTCCGGATTTGACGCAGTTCCTTTTTGGGTTTTATATCCATTTCCCGCCGCGTCTCCTTTTTCAGCATTTTGAAGCTGCGCAGCGAAGCGACCCGCACCCGGAAATACTCATCCAGGTTCGAGGAATAGATGGCCAGAAATTTGATACGTTCGTAGAGAGGCGCCCTCTCGTCCTTAGCTTCCTGCAGCACCCGCTGATTAAAGTAGAGCCAGCTGATGTCTCTTTTGACGTATGGTTGGTCTTCCATCATTGATAAAGTCTGTGGTCGAGAAGGAGCTGAAAGGTAAGGAATAAATATTAAGTGTATGTTATCTCAAGCTCCTGATTACCGGAAAGCTCCTTGCCGATAAACTTCAGGATGTTGATTTTGACCTGTTCGCGTACTTGACAAAAGATTTCCTGGCGTTCGGCTTCCGGCTTCCGGTCTTTGTCGGGATCGGGAATGCTGAAGTGGAAGTGTTCGTTAAAGGATATTTCCCGTGGCAGTTGTTGCTGGGCTTCGTCGCAGACCGTTAGAAGGTAATCGAAGTGAAGTTTGCCGAAAACTTTATAAGACTTGGAACGGCTGCCGGAGATATCGATGTTGTCCTCGGCCATTACCTTGACGGTGAGTGGATTGACACCCCGGTCCTCCAGGCCGGCGCTGTAAAAATCAGCTTTTTCCCGGGCGTAAAAGTTGAGGTATCCTTCGGCCATTTGGCTTCGGCTGGAATTCCCGGAACAGAGGATCAGAATCTTTTTCATACTCAGCGAAAGTTCAGTTTACTCTTGCTTAAGCCAAAGTTAATACAAAATCAGGAAATGCGTTAAAGGGAAATGTCCGGAACCGGATTTTTCCGGGGAGGAGGAAAGCTATTCTTTTCAGGAGATGATTTTTTGCATGTATAGTTTCCTGACCGATGCTTTGTAAGAAAGGGAATCAATAAAAACGGAGGATTTGCTTCGATGGATTTTTTTTCGAAAGGGGACTTTGTGTAGTTAAAAAAACGGGCGCCGGAAGCTATCCCCGGCGCCGCAGAATCAGAATTTATAACATCCCGGCTCGTTTCGGCCTCCGCTTCGCCTCCCGGTGTCGTTATTGCCGATGGCGAAAGCCAGGCTGATGCCGCTCATGTAATACCAGTCGTTGTAAGCTCCCCCCCGGCTATACGTAATATCGGTTTCCCCATTCGGATCGATCCGTCGATTGCTGATCTGAGCGGCAATAGGGCCGTTGCCTTCGAAAAGCTCCCGGTAATTCACTTTGGTATCTCCTACGTCGTCCAGATAGTCTGTGAAAAGCTTTCTTCCACCAAGTTCGAGCCCGAGTACGATATGTTCAGTCAGTTCAATGCGCAGCCCTATACCGAGGGGAAAACTAAGCTCCGTGACATTGTAGGGTTTGTCATAACCGGGCAGGCCCTGTCCTTCCGTGCCCAGCGGTTGTAGGAGGTACCAGTCACCATCTAGCTCGCCCTCCGTTTCGAAGCGTAAGAACCCCAAACCGGCGAAGACATATGGGGAAAAAGCGCCTCTGTACCCCCGGAAAATGTGGAGAGGGCTGAATTCAGCCATAACGTTGAATTCCGTCAGTTTGGACCGAAAGTCCAGTTTTCTATTCCTGTCGGCGTCTTCAATTTCCAATTTGCCGGTGTTGACGCTCAGGCGGGTACTCAGCCAGGGGGCCAGGTACAGCCGGCCAAAAGCACCTATGGCAGGCGCGCTGTTTTCAAAATACAGTCCGAACTCACGGGGGGAGAGGTCGCCGCTGTACAGGGCAACGCCTCCAAAAATCCCCAGTTCCGCAGTCTGGGCTGACAGGAAGGTGCTGCAAAAAAGGAGACTGATGGTTATTGCTTTTCGCATAATCGGTCAGATTTTTAGGATTAAATAATGCTCATCGGGGTACTATGAGGCTTTTGGCTTGTTGGGAACTTGCATTTGCAGACCGAAGGATAAACTCCCAACAAGCTCTTAGTTGTTAAACCGATGTATCCGGCGTCAATTGTTAAATCCCGCCCCGAGAGCCGAATCAAATCGCACCTGCCCGACAGCAGCGGTAAAAGAGAACAAACCGGAGGTGATTTTGGTGATTGGGGATGGGAGTCGTCAAAAGCAAAAAATGCCATAGATATAGCGGTATACAAGATTCAAATATAACGACACTCAGGAGTATAAATTATAGATAAAGAAAATAAATATTCGAAATTTCTGAAATTAGCCCCTGTGAGATCGCTGCGGCGATTTTTCAGAAGGCGGAAGAGAAAAAACGTGAATCTCTGAAAATGACCATCTGAATCTGCCATTTCCCGGTCAATTTTCGTCAACATTTAATCCATCCTGTTAAAAAAGTGTTTAATGGTGTAGTTTTGTGTAAAGATAAAATAAGGAGGTAGTATAATTGCCTTCTTTTTAATTAAAAATACAATACTTCGGAATGTCAATGCGGAGAAGATCGACCGGGAAAGACGGGAAAAGCGAGAAGGTGACCAGGCAGCACCTGCAAAGCACCGTCCGGATTTTCCGGTTCATCAAACCTTATAAATGGTCTTTTATCTTTGGGATGCTCCTGCTGAGCGCCTCCAGTCTGGTTTTTATGGCTTTTCCGGGCGCGGCCGGTGAAATGGCCAACGCAGCCAACGGCGAGTCGAAATTCGACTTTACGCTGGAACAGTATGGTCTGTTTTTTCTGGTGCTCCTCATCGTACAAGGGGTCTTTTCCTATTTGCGCACGATCCTCTTTGCCAATGTAAGTGAAAAGGGAATGGCCGATGTCAGAAAGGCTTTGTACCAGAAACTGATTACCCAACCGATTGCCTTTTTTGAAAAGCGCCGGGTGGGGGAGCTGACCAGCCGGATAACCGCGGATGTGGAGCAGTTACAGAATGCTTTTTCCATCACGCTGGCCGAGTTTGTCCGGCAAATCGTCATTCTGATTTCCGGCGTTTTTATCATTGCCTGGCTGACCCCTCGTTTATCGCTGATCATGCTGGCGACTTTTCCGGTGGTCGTGATCGTGGCCCTCTTTTTCGGCCGCTACATCCGGCGCATGTCCAGAAAGCGGCAGGATGAACTGGCGAATACCAATGTGATCGTAGAGGAGACTTTCCAGTCTTTCAGCGTAGTGAAGTCTTTCACCAACGAACTGTTTGAGGTGATGCGCTATTCTGGGTCGGTGGACCGGGTAGTACAGGTATCCCTGCGCTTTGCCCGTATCCGGGGGCTTTTTTTTATCTTCATCATTACCATTCTTTTCGGCGCCATCTTTTTTATCCTTTGGCAGGGCGCTCTGCTGGTACAGGAAGGGGTCATGCAGGTGGGGGATTTGTTCTCTTTCATCCTGTACACGGGAATCATCGGCGCCGCCATCGGGGGTTTGGGAAACCTCTATACCGCGCTGACCGGCGCCATGGGGGCCACTGAACGCATCCAGGAAATTCTGGAGCAGGACGGAGAGGTAGAGCTGCGCGAGCAGCAACTCCGTCCGGAAGACCGGCTCAGGGGCAATATCGAATACCGCGGGGTGCACTTCACGTATCCCACCCGGCCCGATGTGGAGGTGCTGAAGGGAATCGACTTAAGTATCGCTGCGGGCCAGAAGATCGCTCTGGTTGGGGCCAGCGGAGCGGGTAAATCCACTATTGTCCAGCTGTTGCAACAATTCTATCGGGTTGATGAGGGCGATATCCTCGTCGATGGCCAGTCGATATACAATTACGATATTACGACCTACCGGCAAAATATGGCGGTGGTGCCTCAGGAGGTTATTCTCTTCGGCGGTACGATCCGGGAAAACATCCTCTACGGGCGCCCCGGTGCTAGTGAGGAGGAAATCGAGGAAGCGGCCCGGCAGGCCAACGCCTGGGAGTTCATACAATCTTTTCCCGACGGGCTGGAAACCATCGTAGGGGAGCGGGGCGTCAAGCTGTCTGGTGGTCAGCGTCAGCGCATCGCTATCGCGCGGGCCATCTTAAAGGATCCCTCCATACTGTTGCTGGATGAGGCGACCTCATCGCTCGACGCCGAGTCGGAAAAGCTGGTGCAGGAAGCACTTAGCAAGCTGATGGAGGGCAGGACATCGATCATCATTGCCCACCGCTTTGCCACCATTCGCGATGTCGATTCCATCTGTGTCCTGGAAAACGGGCAGATCATCGAGCAGGGTACACACCAGGAGCTTTCTCTCAAAGAGGAGGGCGCCTACAATGCCCTGGCCAAATTGCAATTCGAATCCATATAGGCTCCGGCTTATGAGAAGACGCAACTACCTGCAGGCTTTTGCGAGCGCGCTGGCCCTCCTTGGCCTGATTGCCCTCTATGTACTGGAGTTTAGGTATTTCAACCGGATGCTCCACGCTTCCGGTCTGGTGGGCTGGTCTCTCCTGGCCGGCGCCCTTATCGGCGCCCTGCTAGGACACCGCTTCCGGCATCGCGGCGAAGACCGCGTGGAGCGGGTGCAAATCTACCTCTTCTTCATCGTGCTGACCGCCCTATTCATGCCGCTTTTCGCCAGTCTGAGCAATCGTCTCCTGGCGATGCAGGAGCCGCGGCAGGCGCCCGTAGAGTTTGTCAAGGAAGAAGGGCGCTACGCCAATCGCTTCGGTATCCCGGAGCAGGATACCGTACAGGCGGATCAGTACTTTATCTTTTTCTATAAAGATGGGGGAATCTACCGGATAAAAAGTGAAAGCCCGCTGTATCCCGGTAAAGAACGTGGAGATACGATCACGATTCCCTTGCAACGGGGACTGTGGGGATATGAACTGGTGAGCTGGTAGCGGACTGCCGGTCACAGTGCAAAGAGACAATTATGACAACAGTAAAAGAAAATATATCCTTGCAGTCCTTCAACACCTTTGGCGTAGAGGTGCAAGCGCAATGCTTTGCAGCGGTGCGGTCGGAGGAAGAACTGCGAACGCTGTTGAGCAGGCATACCGCTGCGGTGCGCATCCTGGGCGGGGGCAGTAATATTTTATTCACGAAAGACCTGAAGGTCCTGGTGATTAAAAATGAGATTTACGGAAAAGAACTGATCTCGGAAGCGAAGCGCCATGCGCTGGTTCGCGTGGGAGGTGGGGAAAACTGGCACGAATTCGTCCGCTGGTGCCTGGATAATGACCTGGGCGGCGTGGAGAACTTGTCGCTTATTCCGGGAACCACAGGAGCGGCGCCCATACAGAACATCGGCGCCTACGGTGTGGAATTGCAAGATGTTTTCGATCACCTGGAAGCAGTGGACCTGGAAACCGGAGCGCTGAAAACCTTTAATCGCGATGACTGCGGTTTCGGCTATCGCGATAGTATTTTTAAAAATACACTTAAGGGACGATACTTCATCAGTCAGGTTTTTCTTCGACTTACCAGATCACCACATCACGAGTTGAATACGACTTACGGTGCTATTCGTCAAACCCTGCAGGATATGGATATTGCCGAGCCCGGCATCCGGGACATCAGCGCGGCGGTGGTCCGCATTCGTCGCAGCAAGCTTCCTGACCCGGAAGAGACCGGCAATGCGGGCAGTTTTTTTAAAAACCCACTGATTCCCGTCGAACAATTGGAAACACTGCGGAAAAAATTCCCGGATATCCCTAATTATTCGGTTGGTGAACAGTTGGTCAAGGTTCCGGCAGGCTGGCTGATCGAACGGCTGGGCTGGAAGGGGCGCCGCGTGGGTAATGTAGGGTGCTACCATAAGCAGGCCCTGGTTCTCGTCAACTACGGCGGCGCTACCGGCGAGGAAATTTATACCCTCGCCCGCCGAATCGCCGATTCAGTGGAAGCGACTTTCGGTATCCGGCTGGAAACGGAGGTGAATGTGTGGTGATCCCCGGCTTCAAAGATTCAGCATTTTCCGGACAGACAAAGACAATCGCAGGGTTAGATACTCAGAAATGAATATCCTTTTAGAAAAACTTTCTTTCCCCGCTCCGTCAGGGTATGATCAGTGAAATCGAGGCGGATACCTTCGTATTGTTCCAGGGCAGGGCGTTTGTGCGGGGTGATGATGATGAGTTGCGCCGTACGGCGAAAGAGTTGGTAAGCAAGAGGAAAAAGCAAGTGCGGGGGGCAAAGATGCATGGCGAAGCTGCAGATAATCGTGGAAAAGGGGCCGTGAGGGGCGAAGCCGTGCCGGACCACATCTTCGAAGGCGAGGGAAAGGCAGGACTGTTCAAAATGCTGCTGGTAGGCTTCTCCGGTAAAGGGATCACTGGCCAGAGGCAACGGATAGCCGAGGTCACGGATAACCATACTCACTTCCCCGGCGCCGCAGCAGAAATCCAGGGCCCGGCTGTAGTCTATTTGGGATTCATTTTGATGAAGCAGGGCCCTGACCTGTGGGAAATGCGGATTTTGGTATTCCCCGCCGTGCCGGCGGTAATAGGATTCTACTCCCAGTTTGCGATATTGATCCCGCAGGGCTTTCATAGATTATCCGCATTGATTTTAGCGGTTAGCGCCGGTTGCAGCGGTGCCGGCTTTCTCCTTCTCTTCCAGTTTAGCATCTTTGCGGTCATATTTTTGCACCTTGCGACGGCTCTTGAAGGGCATGTACCGGTAGGGGCGCTCCTGAAAATCTTCGACGAGGGAGTCGGTCTGCACACTTAGCTGATTAAGCCGGTTGTACAGTTCTTCGTCTCCGAGCAATTTCCCTAGCGTACCTTCTCCTTCGTTGATTTTGTTCATGGCTACCGAGACGCCGCTGACGGCTTCATCCGCGGTGGCCAGGGTTTTGTTCAGTTGCAGAATAGAACTGTCGACGCCGGCCAGCGTCTGCCGGAGGTCAGCTTCGGCCAGCTCGCTGGTAATCTTGTCGGCATTGCCGATGATGCGGTCGATTTGTTCATTGCTGGCTTTGATATTGCCGGTGATAGAGTTCAGGTTGGACAAGGCGCCCTCGATGTTACCCGAGGAGCTGGCCAGCAAGCTGTTGAGTTGACCGGTAGTCGTTTCCAGATTGGCGACGGTGCCGCGCAGGCTGCGCAGGGTTTCCGCCAGCGGGCCTGTAGCCTCTTCGCTGAGCAACTCTCTGTTGAGCGTGTCAATAACGTCCTTAATCCCTGTTTTTAGCAAATCAATATAGTCTTTGAGTTCCTCTTCGCCAACCATAGAGTCAAGCAGACCTTTTCTTCCGCTGGCCAGGTAGGCGCCGCTGGGCGCACAGTTGCCCTCCGAACAAAATTGGTCAAATTCGAGCACGATTGCCTTACCGCCCATGAAGCCGGTGTCCTTGATGACGGCGCGGGTATCCTTCGGCACCCTGATGTCCTTATTGATATCAAGCTTGGCGATGACAGTATTGTAATCGTCGGGATTGAGATAGATATCGGCGACGAATCCAACCTGCAGCCCGTTGATCAAAACGGGAGAGGAAATGCTGAGCTGATCGACATTGTCGTACTCGACATAGTAAATGATAGAGCTGGAAAGTACGTTCTTGCCGCGAACGAATTTATAACCCCAGTAAAATAAGGCGATGGCAATAATAGCGAGGATAGCGACTTTAACTTCGTTTGACATTTTCCTATTAGCTTTGAAAAAGTTGGCGCAAAGGTAATGTATTCGAGCATAACGCAAAACATTCCTTACAACACTTCTTTTCAAAGAAGAGTTGAGCCGCCGATAGGAAAACCCTTACCGCCCTAATTCCTGGCGTGCCTGCTCCATACTGATACGCTGATTGCCTTTGTAGGCTACGATGAAGGCATCGGTAAAACCCTGGGAGCGAAGAGCGAACCGGGCCGTCATGGCGCCGCGGATAGATTCAAAGGAACGGACCTGATATTTGTACATATTTTGCTCCTGAACTACTTCGATTTGGTAGTCGGCATCCTGCCAGCGGCTTTCGGAGGTATTCAGTGGTCGCGGAGAGGCGGCGAGCTGAACGCAGAAGTGAATTTGGCTTAGGGCGCTACCGGTACTGTTCGTTTGCCGGGTGGCTACGGCCTTGGGCTGAGCTGCCTGGGCTGGGGGTTGACTCCCCCTTACGTGTACATCATTGGTCATCTTTTGGCTGACCGGCTGAGCGGAGGTTTCCATAGTCTGCCTGACGGTGGCCGCCGGCTGCCGGTGAGCATCGGGGCGCTGTGCATAATCACTGCGCGCAGGTGGAGCTGTATTAAGCTCCTGTTGTTTTTCTTCGGGAGCATCAGTGCTTTGAATAGGGACGCCCATACCGGCGGAAGTAGGAGGAATAGCTTGAAAAGGATCTTTCAGTACCGGGTTTTCAGGCTTGCCTTCCGGAACGGGGGGCTCTTCGGCAATTACCGCTGCTTCTTCCGAAGCGGCGACGCCTTCTACGAGCAAGCGGTATTCCTGGAAGGCATTGAGGATAGCATCGGCCATTTGTTGCTGCCCATCGGCCGTTTTCAGGTATTGTTCTTCCTGCCGGTTGCTGAGAAAGCCCGTCTCGATAAGTACGCTGGGCATTGCCGTTTCCTTGAGGACGACGAAGCCGGCCTGTTTGACGCCGCGGCTGCGCCGCCGGGCATCTTCGTGGATTTTAGCTTCCACCCGTTCGGCGAAGAGTATGCTGTGTTCCAGGTAAGCGTTCTGATACATGCTCAGCATGATATGACCTTCCGGTGAATTAGGGTCGTAGTCGTAATTTTTCTCGTAATTATCTTCCATCAGAATAACCGCATTTTCGCGTTTGGCAACATCGAGGTTGTGCTCGGCGGTATGCAGCCCCATCACATAGGTTTCGGAGCCGTGGGTGGCCTCACTGTTTGGCATGAAGTTGCAATGGATGGAGATGAAGAGGTCGGCGCCCGCTCTGTTGGCGATAGCGGCTCGCTCGTGGAGCGGAACAAAGACGTCCTTATCGCGCGTGAGAATGACGCGGAGGTCGGAAAAATGATTTTCCAGGGAGCTGGCCAGCGCTTTGGAAATCGCCAGCGCCAGGTGCTTCTCCTGAGAATCACCGCCCAGACATCCGGGATCATGCCCGCCGTGACCAGCATCGATAACCACCGTTTTAATCCGAAACTCTTCCTTGGCGTTTTCCCTTTCTTTAATAACTTTGCCCTCCGCCGGGGTTAAAGCAAACTCCTGGGGGCGAACAGAGTCCGCCGGGGATATCATCACGGCCGGTTCCTTAGCAATTGCTAAAGTATTGTTAAAGCCAACAACGGTGGAAGGCAAACTGCTGAGCAGGAACGTTTGTAGAAAAATTAATGTCGTCATCATAGGCTAAAGGGATCATATTCAACCCTGTAAGAACACAAAATAACGCAAATATCCAGTTGATACCAAAACAAAAACTTATATTTTTGGTGCTGCTGTGCACTGTCCGGCTCCTGGCAGGGCAGGAGGGACCTCCTTTTCCGCCAAATATTATTCCCGCCGGCGCGGATACACTGCCCCTCCGGAATCCGGCTCAGGATACCGGAAGTATTGACTTCAGCCAGGTGCGGATGTCCGAAGATTCCATTGATTTTCCGGTGCAGTACACAGCGGTCGACTCCATGATCTCTGAATTTACCGAGCAGCGCGTTCACCTCTACGGGCAGGCCGAGGTCACCTATACCACCATAAAACTCAAGGCCGGCTATATTGTTCTCGATTATGAAACGAATATCGTGACGGCTTCGGCGCGCCTCGACAGCGCCGGGCGCCGGGTGGAATTACCCGAGTTCAGCGACGGTGATCAAACCTTTACGGCCGACAGTATGCGCTATAATTTCGATACCCAAAAGGGGATCGTCTACGACGTTAGTAGTAAGTACGAAGATATTACCGTGCGCGGCGCCCGCACCAAATTCGTCAGCGCTAAAGAAAAAGAACCCAGTACACCGGCCGACACCAGCAGTAAGGCTGGTGATATCCTCTATAGCCAGAATGCTATCTTCACCACTTGTACGCACGAGGATCCGCACTTTGGTATACGCAGCAAAAAGCAAAAGGTTATTCCCGACAAACTAGTGGTCGTAGGGCCTTCCAACCTCGAAATTATGGGCGTGCCCACCCCACTGTGGCTGCCCTTCGGCTTTTTCCCCATCGCCAAAGGCCGCCGAACCGGACTGATCTTCCCGCGCGACTACGAGTATTCCCCAAGCCTGGGCTTCGGCATTCGCGATATCGGCTGGTTTTTCCCGCTGGGCGAGCACTTCAATCTGAGCCTGACCGCCAACATCTATCTCAAAGGAACCTGGGGCCTGAACGCCTATTCCCAGTACCGGAAAAGATATAAATACAATGGCTCGATGCGCCTCGGATATGATAACCGCCGTATCGAAAACGCAGAAGGCGTCATCGCTCCCAGAAGATCTTTCAGCATCAACTGGTCACACAATCAGGATCGCTCGGCTCACCCCACGGTTAACTTCGGCGGATCTATCAATATTCAGACAAACGGCTACGACAGAACAGTCAACAACGATGCTAACAGCGTGCTGAACGGCACCCTGAATTCCAACTTCCGTTTTGAAAAACGCTGGACCGATAAGCCCTTCAATTTCAGCGCCGCTTTCAACCACAGTCAGAATACGAACACCAACCAGATGACAATCAACTTTCCCACCCTGAATTTCCAGACGCAGGCGCTGTATCCCTTCAAGCGAAAGGTAGCTTCGGGCGGGCAGAAGTGGTATGAAACCATTGTACTGCGCTACCGCGGGGAAGCCAAGAACCGCTTTACGGCGACCGACACCACACTCTTTACTCAGCAGACCCTGGAAGATGCTCAGTTTGGCGTACAGCATGACGTCTCCACCGGTATGTCCTTCAAATTGCTGAAATACTTCAACCTCAACCCCAGCTTCAACTACGAAGAGGTCTGGTACAGCAAATCACGGAACGTCGATTTTATTGATGAACCGATCGTCGAGTTGGACACGATTTATAGTGCAGATAGCTCGCGTGTCGAAATTATTGCAGATACCTTATCCCAAGGATTCCTGGACACCATGAACGTCTACGGATTCCAAACTTTCCGCCAGTACAACGCCGCCCTGAGTCTGAATACCCAGATCTTCGGCACCCTGCGTTTTAATAAAGGCTGGCTGCGCGGACTGCGGCACGTCATCAAGCCGAGCGTCTCTCTGGGCTTCGCGCCCAACTACCTCAATCCCGATTTGGGCTATTTCGATTTTATACCCGGCGATCTCGATGATCCCTTTAATCCCGACCGGCAACGAAGATACGGAATCTTCGACGGCTCAATATACGGGGGTCCGCCCTCTTCCGAACGACAGATGGCGCTGAACTATTCGATCAACAACATATTTGAGGCCAAGGTCTTTTCCAGGAAAGACTCCACGGAAAAGAAGATCCCCTTGTTCAACAACTTTATCATCAACGGCAGCTATAACTTCGCGGCCGACTCCCTCAAGTGGAGCCAGATCTCCATGGGCGGCGCCACGCGCTTTTTTAAAGGCGCCACTACCTTCCGCTTCAACGCCCGCTTCGATCCTTACGTCACCGATGAAGAAGGCCGGCGCATCAACCGTACCGCCTTCCGCGAAACGGGCGCCCCGGTGCGTTTCGTAGGCGCCAGCGCCGCCCTGAATACCCGGCTGACGGTGAGCAAAATCCGAGCCCTCTTTCAGGGCAAGGAGGAAAAGGTGGTGGAAGATGTGCAAGAAGAGCGCCAGCGTCGCCGGGAAGAGCGCGCCCAGGCCCGGGCGACGGGGTCACAGGACTTCCTCAGTCTTTTCGAAAACTTCAGCATCAATCACAACCTGAGCATGCGATGGACCAACGATGATCCACGGCGCGATCCCTTCGAAATTTCGGTCAACACCATTAATATTCAGGGCCGTATCCCGCTGACCAAGCACTGGGATATCAATATCGGCAGCTTCGGTTACGATTTTAAGCGCAAAGACCTGACCTATCCCTTCGTCGGCTTCAGTCGCGACCTGCACTGCTGGGAAATGGGTATGAACTGGGCGCCCAACCGGAATACCTACAGCTTCTTTATTCGGGTCAAACCCGGATCGCTCGATTTCCTAAAGATCCCCTATGAGCAGAATAACATAGATGCGATCCAGGCTTTTCAGTAAAGATCACCCCCACGCCTCCCGTTACAGCGCATGGTGGGGGTAGTTCATACTGACGCCACGGTTTCTTCAAAAACAACAAGAGAAGGCCTTATTCGACAACGATAGCCATTTGAATGCTTCCTGAAGAAAAAGAATTCTGTAATTTTAGCAAATGATTGACAGGAACCATCTGTACCACTTAATTTTTATTAGTACCGATTATGAAGATTAAATTGATTCCGGAGGGCTTTGCCTTCCTCCTGCTTCTCTTACTGTCCGCCGCCTGTGAGGGAGAGCCGAATGCTGAAGAAACACAGGAAGCAGCAAAAGACTGGACTTTGCTGCCTTTCGAAAAGGTCGACAGCCTGAATCCGGTAATGACACCGGATCCCAGCCTGGCCTTTGCCTGTCCGCTCCAGCGCCAAACGCTGCGCTGGGCCGTCAAGGATGTATTCAACCCTGCTACGGTCGTTCGTGGCGATACACTGCTCATGATCTTTCGCGCCGAGGATTCCATCGGTCGCTACAACGGCACCTCCCGCCTGGGGCTGGCCATGAGTTTTGACGGTCTGCATTTCGAGAAATTTCCCGAACCGGTCTTTTTTCCGGAAGAAGACAGCATGAAAGTCTACGAATGGGAAGGAGGCAATGAGGATCCCCGCATTGTGGAAAGCGAGGACGGCCGCTACATTATGACCTATACGGCCTACGATGGAGAAACTGCCCGCCTCTGCGCAGCCGCCTCCCGCGACCTGCGCAACTGGGATAAGCACGGCCTGGCCTTCGGCGAGGGAAAATACCGCGACCTGTGGTCCAAGTCGGGCTCCATCGTCAGCCGCCGGCAAGGCAACCGTTTGGTCGCCGAGCGCATCGACGGGCAGTACTGGATGTACTGGGGCGACAAGAATATCCACCTGGCTACATCCGATGACCTCCTCAACTGGACCCCCCTCACCGCGGACGACAGCCTGATGGTCGTCATGCCCTATCGCCCCGGCTACTTCGACAGCGACCTGGTGGAGCCCGGCCCGCCCGCCCTGCTCACCGATCAGGGCATCCTGCTGATCTACAACGGCCGCAACTACGGCCCTGAACGCAATCCGGATATCCCGGAAGGGACCTACAGCGCCGGCCAGGCCCTCTTCGACGCCGCCAACCCGCAGCAGCTGCTCAAACGCACCGACGAACCCTTCTTCCGCCCCGAGGCCGACTACGAAATCGCCGGCCAGGTCAACCGCGTCGTCTTCCTGGAAGGACTGGCGCCGTTCCGGGATAAGTGGTTCCTCTACTACGGCACAGCAGACTCCAAGATCGCAGTGGCAGTGAAATCAGAAATAGAAAATCAGAAATAGGAAACCTCCGATAGCTGACAGGGAAGTTGCACGCAAAGTGCGCAAAGCTTACAAGTCAGCTATGCTGAGGGAAAGGGCCGCACGCGGAGTTCGCAAAGTGCGCAAAGCATACAGGGCAGCTATG
>CAZWDL010000020.1:36642-76683 GCA_964632995.1 uncultured Saprospiraceae bacterium | reverse complement strand
ATCTATTACGAAGCCAAACTGCCCGCCATTCTTGGGCGTCCTCCCCGACCCTTTGGATACGGGGCAGGCTGTCATTCGGTACTCACCGTATCTGGGAATACGCCTCCGCGCCTCATTCCTGCCTGCCCGTCTGGGCGGGAGCCTAAGCCTGGCAACCACTTTGGCCTCTCATGACAAAGAACCCATGAATAATCCGGGTTAACTATATTTTACAAAGAACTGGGTTTTGGTCTCCTGAACCTAATCCATGAATAATCCGGGGTAAGGTCATCTACTTTTTTGTGGAAACTATATTCACCGGAGGTCTTCCACCTTCCTATTGCGGGCTAAAAGAGCTCAAAACGGCGGTTTTAATTCTTTCGCAAAAGCTCCCGGCCTTGAAACCCGCCAGTTTTCATTAAAATTCTGTATTTTTAGCATCGAAAGCTGGAAGGTTGAGGAAACTACCGGCAAAAACAGATAAGACGACCCCTGTTAGCACGGATGTTCCCGCCCAATGTAGAAGAACTCGATACCACCGGCACAGCGTGATGAGGCCAGGCATTTACTTTTTTGATGAACCAGGAAAGTATGTGTACGATTCTGTATAAGAAATCAGTTTATACACTTGCGTCCTCTATCGCCAGGAATGTTAACAAATTGATTCTCATGAAAAGGACGACCTCGGCTTGGCTGGTCATGTTATTTTGCCTGTCTCTGGGAGCGGTGCTTCCCCGGGGATACGGGCAATGTCCGTCAGGAGAGCTTACCTTTAGCAGCCAGGCGCAGATCGATGCCTTTCCTATTGTCTATCCCGGTTGCCGGGAACTCACCGGAAGTATATTCATCTTTGACGACGGCGACGGCGTGCAGGATATTAGCAACCTCAATGCTTTGTCCGGGATACAACGTATTGACGGCAGTCTGCAGATTGCGCTCAATGCCTCCTTAACCGACATCAGCGGCTTGGCGGCCCTACAGGAAGTAACAGGTGGCATGGCGATTACCGATAATGATCAACTGCAAAGCCTGGAGGGGTTGTCGGCCCTGCGCCGCGTGGGCGAGAACCTGCGCATCCGCAATAACGACGCCTTGAACGCCTGCTGTGGCCTGGGGCCCCTGCTCTTCGCGGAAGGCGTGGAGGGGAGCATCACGATCGAAGGCAATGCCGCCGCCTGCAACTCGGCGGAAGACATTGTGGCCTCCTGCTGCGTCAGCCAGGTGAGCCTTTCAGGGCCTGCCGCCGTTTGTGAGGGAATAGCTCCGGTGTTGCAGGCGGCGACCAGTGGCGCCGTGGAAGCAGGTTGTCAAAAAGTGCAACTGGAACAAAGCTATGAAGGCGCGCCCTTCACCACGGTAGAAACGCTAGGCATAAGCACCGATGGAAGCTATGACTTTTCCGCCCTGAACGACCTTGCACCGGGAGACTATCAGTTCCGCGCGAGGCTGTCTGAATGCACCGAAGCAGCCTGTGCGGCGCTATCGCCCCCTTTCTCATTAAAGGTGATCGCTTCCCCGGCGCCGGCCGATGCTGAAACAACGATCTATTCTTGTACTTCCGTCCGTTTCGACCTGGCAGCGTATTCCGGTCTGGAGCCGGATGCCACTTTTGAATGGGAGCTAAGTACTGTTAATACAGCCCTTTCCGGGGCCTCCGTCGGGATACAGTCCAGTGCGCTTATCGATGATGTGTTGACAAATACCAGCAATATAGCTCAGACGCTGATCTATAGCGTGGTGCCGACTACTGTCGAAGGATGTGAAGGCCCCCCTTTTGAAGTAAAGGTCACGGTGCGCCCGAAGGTAGAGGTGGCCGGTTGCCTGGCTTGCAATAATACCATCAATGTTACCCTTAACGACGATTGCCGGATGGCGGTCACGCTGGGTATGGTGGCCGAAGGCGAGCAGGGCGGCATTTGTGAAAACTTCGAACTGCTCAAAGAAGCGCTGGAAGTAGTCGTCTACGACGGTGTTTATCCCGGTCAGGATGCCAACAGTGCGGACAATATTGTTGACGGTGCCGGCCTTTTTGATTATCAAATTGAATTACGGGCCGGCTATGAGGATTGCTTCATCTGGGTGCCATGCTGGGGCAGCATACTGGCCGAAGACAAATCGGCGCCGCAAATCTCCTGTCCGGAAGAGGTGATCGGCCTCGTTAAAACGGAAGTCACAGCAGCGGAGGCCGAAGCCATTGTCGATGGGGCGCCCTACGCGTTCCATCCAGGAATCGCTTCCGATGCCGGTTGCGCGCGCGAAGCAGTTTGTTCGGAAAATTGCGACCCGGCGTCGGAGGGGTTCAACTATCTCATTTGCAATGATGTAGACAGTATCCTGCAGCAATCGGCCTCCTACGATGATCCTTCCTATCCTTACTACACCGGCAGCCCGGAGGTGACGGACTGTTCCGAATATGAACTGGTAGGCGTAAGCGATGAACTGATCGATGCCGCTTGCGGGGACCTGTATTATTACGGCCGTCCCGTTGCGGCGATCATCGAGCGAAGCTTCCGCTACCGGGATGCCGCCGGCAATGCGGACACCTGTGTGCAAAAGATTTTCTTCTTCCGGCCGGAGCTGCAGTTACCGGAATGCGAGCTAAGCTTCGAGCGCTGTGATTTTCCGGAACTGACTACCGGCAACGCCTCTGAGCTGCTCGACCCCGTAGTAACGGGCAGCGCACCTTATTATTTCAACGGCATCTGCGAGCGCCTGTATCTGACCGAGCACACTTGCCAGCTCACTGTCGCTTACGAGGATGAAATCTTCGAAGGAGAGGCGGATTGCGGGGTGAAGGTCGTTCGCCGATGGAGTTTTCTGGACTGGTGTTGGAAACCCGGTCAGAATTGTGATGATTTCCGGACGCCGGAAGCCTGCGCGGATGCTCTGAGCGGCTGGAACAACAAAACGCGCATCTACGAGCAGGTACTGCTGGTTCAAGACAAAACGGAGCCCGTTGTTTCCTGCCCGGCGATGCGCCTCTTTCCCACCGGCCCTTTTAACTGCACAGCTGTCATCAATCCCCCTGATCCGGTAGTAACGGAAGAGTGTGGCGACTGGGACTGGGAGTTTGAACTATACGGTGAAGTGACCAATCCGAAGACCGGTATCACCCTGCCCAATCAATTGATTGCCACCTCCGTCAATCAGGTCGCTTCCGGTATTGCGCCCGGCAACTACGACCTGCACTACCTGGTGACCGATGATTGCGGCAATACCAGCCGGGCGATTTGCCCTATCCTGGTAGCCGATCAGATCGAGCCGGTGACCATCTGTAATGATGACCTTAACGTTTCCATCGGCGGGGCCAGCACTAGTGCACAGGGGGTTGCCCGCATCGCCGTAGAGGATGTAGACGAAGGCAGCTGGGACAATTGCGCGATTACGAAGCTGGAAGCGCGCCGCCTGATCGATAATGGCTGCATTAACAGCTATACTACACAGGTCCTGGGGCTGACTTTCCCGGAGGATTTCACCATTAAGCGCAACAGCGCGGCGAATGTCACTTATTACCTGCTGGGCAGCGACACGCTGATCGTCAACGAACAAGGAACTTTCTACAGCTGGTGGGCCGACGCCGTCTTTTTTACTTGCTGTGATATCAGCAGCAGCCCCGCCGGTAAGGCCCGCATTGAACTTCGGGCCACCGATGTCTCAGGAAATACCAATATCTGCTGGCTCCAGCTGACGGTAGAAGACAAACTGCCGCCCAGCTGCTCGGTGGGGGATGCATCCATCTTGTGCACCGAGCTCGATTTCGACCCTAGCGCGCCTGCCCAGGTAGCAGCGCGTTTCGGAACAGCGGAAGAGGTGGTCGACTTGAGGGATAACTGCGGCGCCACGCTGGAGGAAAACCTCGTCTGGTCACCGGCCAGTTGCGGTACGGGCGTCATCGAACGCATCTTTACCGCTACCGATGCCAGCGGCGGAACGGCCACCTGTGTGCAGACCATCACGGTGGAAGAGGTCAACCGTTACACAATCACCTTTCCCGGTGACAAAAACAGCGCCGAATGCGGCGTAGCGCCCGTCGATACCCTGCTCTACGGAAGTCAGGCCTGCGACTTGCTCGCCCTTAACCGCGACACGACGCGATTCGAAGCGTCGGGCGATGAGTGCTTTAAACAGTTTATCACTTACGACATCGTCAACTGGTGCGAGTACGATGGCGAATCGGTCAAACCGACTATCATTTCCAGGGATCTGGATCAGGATAAAAACCTGGAAGAACGTACCTGGCTGGAAGCGGAGCTGGATCCCGTCTTTGTACAGCGCTACCTGCCGGGCGAAACGGAACCTTTCATCGTCAAGTTATTCGCCGCCGACGCCAGCGGCCGGCAGGAGGCCTTACCCGAGCGCGTCCTGGTGCGCGCTCAGTGCAGTGACCGCCCTGCGCTGGTAGGCTATCGCATCTGGAAACGGCAATCCAACGGCGCTTACGCCGAATTGTGCCGGCGCAGCGTTGACGGTATTTGCGAGGAACAACCTGTTGAGGAACAGTGCTGGACGCCGGGGTACTACCAATACACGCAAATCAATAAAATATACGATAACGTCGCTCCCGAAATTGCGCTGACCTCGGATCAGCTGGAGTTTTGCGCCTACGGCAGCCCCGCCACCAGCTGCGACGGACAAACCGAGCTGACCTTCAACGTAACGGACGGCTGTACTCCTGAGGACCTCGAGTTGCGGGAGGTACGGCTGCTGCTCGACCAGAATCCCAACCAGGCGATCGGCCCGGAAGAAGGTCTTTATCAGGTGATCCAGGTGGAGGACAGCTGGCTGCTCAGCGGCAAACTTCCCATTGGCGAGCACCGCTATATCCTGCGCTTTGCCGACGGCTGCGGGAATATTTCCAGCGAGCGGGTAGATATCAGCGTTATCGACTGTAAAGCGCCGGCTCCTATTTGTATCAATGGCGTCGCTGTGGAGCTCATGGCGGTTGATACCAATGATGACGGCATTATCGACGGCGGCCAGAATACGGTATGGGCAACGGACCTGGTGGCCAGCATGTCGACCGACTGCTCCGGCGAAGTGACCTACTCCATCAATATGCCCGGCGAGATGCCGGACCGGGCAAAAACCAGCCTCACGCTGACCTGTGAGGATCCGCTCTTCGAAACCCTGCCGATAGAAGTGTATGCCTGGGATGAGGCCGGCAACCGCGATCTGTGCGAAACCTTTATCGTGGTTGAGGATCTCAACGAGCTGTGCGAACCTTCGGGCAGCGGCGGGATTAGCGGTCTGATCATCACGGAGCAGGACGAACCGGTTGCTCAGGTACAGGTCAGCCTCAGCGGGCAGCGCTCTGCCGTCACTACGACGGCCGGAGACGGCCTGTACGGCTTCGAACCACTTCAGGAGGGCTACGACTTTACCGTGTTGCCGGAGCGCGACGGGGATTACCTCAACGGGGTTTCCACCTTCGACCTGGTCCTGATTTCCAAGCATATTCTGGGGGTGCGGCCGCTTGACAGCCCCTATAAGCTCATCGCCGCCGACGCCAATAAATCGGGAAGTGTCACCACGCTGGATCTGATCCTGCTTCGCAAGCTCATTCTGAATGTCAATACCGACTTACCGGGCAATACCAGCTGGCGCTTTGTGCCGCTTGCTTACAATTTCCCCAATCCGGCCAATCCCTTCAGCACCGCCTTCCCCGAATTGCTGAATGTCAACAATCTAACCGGAGAAATCACAAATGGCGACTTCATCGGTATTAAGGTGGGCGACGTGAACCTGAGCGCCCGCCCCAATAACTTTACGCCGGTGGAAGAGCGCGGTACGGCCGGTACTTTCCGTATCGTGCTGGAAGACCAGACCCTATCGCCGGGAGACCCGCTCGACATCCCTTTTACGGCAGCAGAAATGAGCGGTATTCAGGGATACCAGTTTTCCCTGCACCTCGATCCGGCGGTAGAAATCCTTGACGTGCAGGAAGGATTGGCCAGTGGGCATAACTTTGGCCTTTTTCCCGAAAGGGGATTACTGACTACCAGCTGGAATGATACGGAGGTTTCCGGCGCCCAAAGGCTCTTTACGCTGCGCCTCCGCGCAAAAAGGACGCTTCGCCTGAGTGAGGCGCTCCGTCTCTCAGCCCGCCCGACAACCGCCGAAGCCTACAGGCCGGAAGGCGAGGCACTAAAGCTTGTGCTCGACTTTAACTACCCGGGCCGGAACCGGGTCGCCGCACCGGTACTCCATCAGAATGCGCCGAACCCCTTCCGCGAAATCACCCGCATCGGTTTTGAGCTTCCGGAATATACAGATGCCCGCCTCCTCTTTCACGACGCCGGCGGGCGCTTGCTGAAGGTGATCAGGGGAGCATACCCGGCCGGCTATCACGAGTTGGTAGTCAACCGAAGCGATATCCCCGGCGCCGGAATGGTATTCTACACCCTGGAGGTCGGTAAGCAGCAATTGACCCGCTCCATGCTCATTCAGGATTAAGGGCAATACATCCAACGTTAACATATTTAGATCGGCCATTTTTTTATAAATTGAAAAGTTATATTTAACTTTGAAGGGAAGTGTATACTATTTCAATGGTCCTTATTTGCCGGAGGAAATAAAGAAACCCTCTTACAAAACTATCCCCAGGTCCCATGAAATTGCTAAGACGATCCTAATTTAAAGTCGGAATGTTCATCCGGCCAGGCTGCAAAGCAGCATGGGCGGGCCGAAGCCGGAATGTTTATTACTTGAAGAGCTACCGGCTTTTAAACCGACACGCAAGACCAGAAAGAGCAAGATCAGGGCATCTACTTCGCGTTCTAGCCACAAGATTAGAATTAATACCACTTCGCCGAGTGCGGAGCGCTATGGACGGCGTCTTAACGACGAGCGATTAATAAGTGTCGTGTTTAGATAACGGACAGTTATTGATTGCCTGTCGCTTAAAAGCAAAGCGCCGGACTAACTGACAAATCGTAACTCATGAATTGGCCGCGACCTGGCCTTTCCACAACTGTAGCGGTGGTTTTGCTGTGTTTCACAGTATAAAGACCGCCACAAGCCGTCAGTCTGTAAGGGCCATCCCCCCCCTACCTTCCTGCGACTGTTTCCAGGCGATTTCATAGTTACCTTGTCAGGCATTCTCCCAACGGTGAGTCTGTTCATCATGTGGGCGCCTTTCTGTCGAAGACCGGACAGCAGGCGTTTATCCCAAAACTATTGCTAACAAAGGAATTATGAAGAAAGCTATACCATTTCAAGCCTGGACACTGTGGATCACCCTGCTCGCGGCTTCCTGGGGAGGGGCCTCGGGTATCTGGTCTGCGGACGAGACAGCAGCGCCTCTCCCGGAAGCTTTTATAAGCAATCTGGGCTGTAACGACACGATCAACATTACATTGAATGAAGAGTGCCGGGCGCTGATTACAGCAGATATGGTACTGGAAGGGGAGATGGGCTGCCTGACGCCATCCGATTTCGATATTTATATCAGCGACGATATTCCCGGTAACGGCCCCCAACTGGACGGCTACGGAATTTTTCAGTACGAGGTGCGCCTGAAGCCCGGGGTCAGTTGTGACGGGCAGGACTTCAGCACTTGCTGGGGATACCTGCGGGCGGAAGACAAAACGCCGCCGGTCCTCGATTGTCCTGATGACCGCGATCAGGCCTACCGGAACCGTCCCTTACAGCGCATAGCAGGCTTGCTCGACGCCGCCGATCAAAAATTCGATCCGGGCAACCTGTCCTGTTATCCGGACCGGACGATCGCGGCGGGCGATCACCGCTACGATTTATTTTCTTTTTCGGTAACGGAAAAGGCGGTTTATACCTTTGAACTGAGCGCTGAGTTTGGGACGCCGCTTGCCGGCATCTACCAGGAGGAGTTCAACCCGGCGGAGCCCTGTAAGCGGCAATTGCTGCCTGCCCGGCTCATCAGCGACGGAAAGGGCTATTTCCTTTCCGGGGAGCCCTATCGGTTGTCGATCGAACTCTTACCGGGGCGCAACTATGTGTTATTCACCAGCAGCGAGGCGGCCGGTGTCAGCGGCAATTACCTCTGGGCAGTATATAACAGCGGCGGAGCCAGGATCGAAGGGCTGCCGGTAAGCGAACGCCCCATATTGCTGCCGCTTTTTTGTGAAAACGCAGATTCCGTGCTTAACAATCCGAAGAGTACGGCTTATCTGGGCGCCGCTACGGCCACGGACAACTGCGGTCTGCCGCAGCTCATCGATATCCGGGACGAATTGCGAGCTGTCGCCGACTGCGAGGACCGGATTCTGGAAAGAAGGTTCACCTTTCGTGACAAAAAAGCCAATGAGGCCGCTTGCACCCAGGAGGTCCGCTTTCGCCAGCCCGGCTTTTCCGATGTCGTGCTTCCTCCACAGAACGCCTATATCGGCTGTGATGAAGGGGTGATGCTGGACGATAAAGGCCACCCTCATCCCATGGTTAGCGGCCGGCCCTTTATACTATCTGCCTTCGGTCCCATTTTCCTGGATACCGTTACCTGCGGCATCGGCGCTTCGTACAGCGATGAGTCGGTGCAAAAACAGTGCGCGGATACCCGCCTTATCCGCCGTCTTTGGAAAATCGTCAACTGGTGTGACAACGAGAGCGAAATTTTCTTTACCCAGCGCATTATCGTCGGCGATTTTGTCGAACCTTCCTTTGATTGCCCGGCTCCTGCCCGCGCTTCCGATGAGCTGCTCACCTTCTCCACCGGCCCCTTCTCCTGCTTCGCCGCTTTTGAAGTGCCGCTTCCGCAAAATATCCGGGATAATTGCTCGGATTCGCTGCAGATTGATATTGAGGTGCTTCTCAACGGTACGGAACTGATGATCTCGCTACCCCACGGCAGCACAGATTATTATATCAGTGGCGTGCCTCCCGGCGTTCATGCTTTCCGGTACACGGTGCGCGACGAATGCGGTAACCAGCGTGTGCGCGACTGCGATTTTCTGGTCGTGGACGAAGTGAATCCCATCGCCGTTTGTGACGATTCATTAACCGTTTCTGTGGGAGGCGCCGGTATCGGCAGCATCACAGCTGCCGATGTCGATGAGGGCAGCTGGGACAATTGCGATGCGGATCCGGAGCTGCACATCCGACGCATCGTGTCGGCGGAATGCCTGGAAGCCTACCGCAGCGAGATCGATACCATGCTTACCCTCGACCCGGCCACCGGCCTTTACTATACGCCCTGGCGCAACAAACTGGAGTTCATCTGCTGTGAAGTGGGCACTTATGTAAAACTGGAACTGCGCGTTACGGACGACGGGGGGCTGACCAATACCTGCTGGCAGGAAGTACTGATCGAAGATAAAATCGCGCCTATCTGTAAAGCGCCTGTAGACCGGGCTATCGTTTGCGACAGCCTGACTTTTATCAACGAGCAGGATACGACCGATTTACAAGCCTATTTCGGTAAGGCCGGCGCTGAAGATAACTGCACCGCCGTTGTCAGGGAACTGGAGCCTGAACTAAATCGCGACAACTGCGGGACCGGCACCCTCATCCGGCGCTTCCAGGCCGTGGACGGCTACGGTAACGAATCCGCCGTTTGTACCCAGACGATCAGCCTGACCAAACGGCATAATTACGAAATCAAGTTTCCCAAGGACATCGAAAACTTCAGCTGCGGCGAGATATTCACCGATTCTATCGAAGTGAATGAACTGGCCTGTGATGTGCTGGCCGTCAGCCGCGATACGACTTATTTCGAAACCGACGATGCGGCTTGCTTCAAAATGTTTATCCGCTACCGCGTCATCAACTGGTGCGAGTACGAGGACGGTCAAAGTCCGGTGGTCATCGGCCGTGACGAAGACGGCGACGGCGTCCCCGGCGACGAAGCCGTCTACGTTTTGCGCCGCCCACCCGGCCCCGATTCGACCTACATCGACAGCAATAACGACGAAGGCGACGGCTTCTTCCGCACCGAAACCTCAGTCGGCTTCTGGGAGTACACCCAGATGATCAAGGTGTACGACAATACGTCGCCCGATATCGTCATGCCGCCCTGGCAGGGGACCTTCTGCGCCCTCAACGGCTGCGAGACCGAAATCGACCTGCTGTTCGATATCGTCGATAATTGTATTAACCAGCGCGGCGGCGTGGAATACGACCTGGAATACGACGAAAACGACGACGGCAACCGCCAGAATCTGGACGTAACGCTTTACCTCAAAGGCCGCTACCCTAAGCAGCGCATCAGCGGCGATTTTCCCATCGGCCGGCACGCCTTCTACCTGACCATCACCGATCACTGCGGCAATATCAACTCCGAACGCATTCCCTTCGAAGTGATCGACTGCAAACCGCCGGCGCCCATCTGCATCGAACGCCTGGCCGTGGAACTCATGCCCCTGGATACGGATGACGACGGGCAGATCGACAGCGCCGCCAATACCGTCTGGGTGTCTGATTTCATCGCCTCCGAAACCTTCGACTGCTCCGGCTTCACTTATTCCATCAACCGGGCAGGGGAGGAGCCTAATGTGGACCTTACCTCCATCACCGTTACCTGCAGCGATCCCGATATCCTGCCCGTAGAGGTCTACGCCTGGGATACGGCGTACAACCCCGAGTCGGTGCAGCCCAACGGGACCATCGGAGGGCCCAACTACAGCAAGTGCTACGTCAAACTGTACGTACAGGACAATCGCTTCAACCTCTGCGGCGATACACCCGGCGCCAGCATCGCCGGGCTGATCACCACAGAACAGAACAGCGCGGTAGCCGGCGTCACCGTCAGCCTCAGCGGGCAGTCGTCACAGACTATAGAGACCGACGAATCGGGCAACTACCGGTTTAACAGCATTTTTGAGGGCTATGACTACAGCATCGTCCCTCAAAAAGACGACGGTCCACTTAACGGCGTAACCACCTTCGACCTGCTGCTGATCACCAAGCACATCCTCGGCGTAAAAAAACTGGACTCGCCCTACAAACTCATCGCGGCCGACATTAACCGCTCGGGTTCCGTTTCCACACTCGACCTGATCCAGGCCCGCAAGCTCATTCTCGGCACTGCGGCCGGTTTTCCCAACAACAGCAGCTGGCGATTCGTGCGCGCCGACTATGACTTCCCCAACTCCGGGAACCCCTTCGCCGCTTTCTTCCCCGAGCTGGTCAACATCAATAACCTCTCCACTCTCGACCCGCTGTTCTACGACTTCATTGCCCTCAAGGTCGGCGACGTCAACGCCAGCGCCGCCGCCAACAACCTCGATGCGGTGGAAGAACGTCGCGACCGCCCCAACTGGGAGATCGCAACCGTCGACCAAAAACTGCAGGCCGGCGAAGTGTACCGCGTGGATCTGCGCGCCCGCGACCTGCAAACGATCGAAGGCTTTCAGTTTACGCTCGACTTCGATGCGAGCGCGCTGTCTCTGTTGCATCTAGAACACGGCCTCTTGCAGGAAGCCCACACGGGTGACGCCTTCCTGGAAGCCGGCCGCCTAACCGCCAGCTGGAACCGCATGGGCGACGCGCCAATCGATGCACGCCTGCTCACGCTGACTTTCCGCGCCCACGCCGACGGCCGCCTGCGCGACTTCCTGCAAATCAACTCTGGCTTTACGCCGGCCGAGGCCTACCATGGCAACGGCGACTTGCTGGACGTGGAGCTGGCCTTCGAAACGCCGGCGGAACAGGCCTTCGAGCTGTACCCCAACCAGCCTAACCCCTTCCGCACGGAGACGCTGATCCGCTTCGCTCTGCCGGAAGCCCAGCCGGTCCTGCTGAAAGTGACGGACACGAACGGCCGCCTGCTCTACGAACGGCGGATAGACGGCCAGGCGGGATACAACGAATGGCCCGTCCACAGCGCAGACCTGCCGGTAAGCGGCGTGCTGTTCTATACGCTGGAGACAAGGGAGGGCGCCCATACCCGGAAGATGATCCGGCTGGGGGGAAGGTGAATTTTGGATAAAGGCCGGGATTGGGATTGACTGCTTCGGGGGCGGAGGGCTTTTGTTGAAGCAGGACCCACCAGGAGGCTCTGGGAAAGAGCCTCCTGGTTTTTTCTTTTTCCGGCTTTTGCAGGAAGCCAGGTTGCGCCGGGAAAGCGCAACCTGGCGGGGCGTAGCAGCCATACGGCCCGCAGGGGAGGGCCTTTCCCAGAAGCTCCTGGTTTTTTCCTTCCCGGTTCTGACAAAACCTCATACGGAGTACCAAAACAGCTACAATACCGAACAAAATTTCTTGAAAATGGGTATATTGGGTTAAATACTTCTCTATGACGAAGCTGGTGTTAGAACTAAAAAACGAAAGGCAGATCGCTGTTCTGAAGGCTATTCTCAAATTTCTGAATATTCCCATCGTGGAAGAAAAAAAGGAAGAAGAAGGAGAAGCCCCGGACATCCATTCTTTTTACGAGCAATTCCAGATAGATCTATCCGGTTTTAAATTCAATCGACAGGAGGCCAATGAACGATAAGCACTTTGTCGATAGCAATGTTTGGATCTACTTATTCGACCAGGATAAGGCCAAGAAAAATAAGGCCTTACAATTGCTTAGTCAATCGCCAATCATCAGTACACAGGTACTTACCGAGAATATCAATGTTTGCCTCAAAAAACTGAAGCTTTCGCTTGACGATACGGAAAACATGCCAAGAACCTAATTCAACAGTGTCAAATAGTTTTAATCCAGCCACCTACGATCGATTCGGCCATTCAACTTGCAAAAAGGTATCAATACAGCTTCTATGATAGCTTGATTTTAGCAGCGGCATTGGAAAATGGGTGCACCATCCTCTACTCTGAAGATTTTCAAAATGGACAGGTAATCGAGAGGATAATTAAGATTGTGAATCCTTTTCTGGTGTGATGGCTCCATTTAGAAGAAAAGTCCTGAATATAAAGAAGCTATATCAGGACGTGTCTCTTCAATTTATTCCTCCAACGTTCCCCTAACCGGAAACTTATTGCATTCTAATTCCTTGGGAGAGGGGTCACCGCGTTATGAATACACGATCGCTGATTACCTCAGTAATGCTCGGTTGATGTTCTCTGACAAGAACGGGAATGGACAGGTGGAAGTGTCCTCTGATCCGGAACCCAATGAGGTACTGGAGGAACATCATTATTATCCCTTTGGAATGTCATTGGAAGGGGAGTGGTTAAGAGGAGCGGGTAGGGAGAATAGGTGCCGGTTTAACGGCAAGGAGTTGAATGAGGAGTTTGGGCTGAACTGATACGCGTACGGGGCGCGGTATTACGATCCGGCCATAGGCAGGTTTACGGGGGTTGACCCCTTGGCAGCGGAGTATGCAGCCTGTTCGCCCTTCAATTACGTGATGGGGAATCCGATTAGCAACATAGACCCTGATGGCAGAAGTGTTGAAAGTACAATCGTCGAGGAGAATGAGGACGGGACTTTTTCTGTAGTTGGAGGCGATCCTAATGATGGGGATAACGGAATTTATATAGATGATGGAAATGGAGGCAAGAGCGAAAGATTAGGTGAATCCCTGACATCCCATTCATTTTTTGGCGATGATGATCAAGCTATAGTCGGAGCTGTAATAGACCTCAATTCTACAGCAGGCCAGGATTTTTTAGAGCGTGAAATAGTTGCGACGGATATTGGTTTAACCAAATACATAGCTAACGCAAAAGGAGGAGAACCATTGGATTTTAAAACCCGCGATATAGAAAACAGGCCCGAGGGAATGTCAAGAGAGCAATACCAATACCGCGGTAGTGTAACTTCAAGCGGGAAGGTCGGCTCTGCAAGAGATTTTGGAAATATTGGGGCCGGTATAGTAGCAGGCAGAAACGGATTAGGATGGGGAGACGCTCGGCTCGGTTTCGATGGATTACAATCTATTCAAGAAGGAAGGCTTGCTAGGGAAGGTGTGCCCACCCAAAAAGCACAGCGGCTTGGTTATAATATCGGTTTAAAACTTCGCTCTAAAGATTCCTACTACAGAAGTTTTAGGCCCTTCCAGAAGACTGTCATTAAAAATATTGATTTATAGTAATAGATATGCATGTCAAGTCATATTTATTTTTGCTTTTTGCCGCGACACTATTTGGTTCTTGCGGAAAGCGTCAAACAACTCTTTGTTCTACTGATGGAGAAAGGTGTATTACTATTGAAGACCAATTGAATACCAGGATGATCTATTTTGAATCTGGTGCTGACGTAAGCTATGTGAAATTAGATATTTCAAAGGTTGATTTGGAGGCAGAGGGGATTTTTATATGCTGGCATAATGAATCTGGTAAAATGGAGGTGGTAAGCCCTAAAACCAGTATTCTTGATCAGAGTTACGATACGGGCTTATATGAATTTGATAATAAGCTCAAGGAGAATGAAAGGGGAAGGCCAGACATTAAGTATTTTCATAAAGAAGGATGTTTAGAATATAATATATTGTCAAACTCGGTGTTTCCTCAAAATCACGCTATAATCAAAGAATAGTGAAAGACCTCGCCCTTCGGCGGGACTTTTTTACTGATAAGCCATCCTCGCCTTCGCATCCCTCAGCAGCCCGTCGAGGGCGAAGAGAATCCCCTGCCGGCCCTGTTCAGGCAGGTTGGCCAGCTCTTCCACCCGTCGCAGAAGTCCTTTATCAAAGACCTGCATCTCACCGATCCCTACCAGATAATCCAGCGAAACTTCAAGTGCGGCCGCCAATTTAGTGGCTGTCTCTATAGAGGGCTTCATCTCATCGCGTTCGTACTTGCCTATTACAGAATGATTGGTCTTTAGAATCCGAGCCAGCTCTGACTGGGAAAGTTTTTTACACTGCTGCCCGGCTATACGCTGGAGGGCGTAGACCTATAGTTGCTCGGATGTTTACGGTGCGCAAGTAGCTACCTCTAGTACCGCAGGTAAAGAATTAATATTTTATTAAGTCTCAAAACTCGGGGAGTTAATTCGGGTATTGCGAAGCAGCAGTCAAAGATTTACCCGCCCAGGCTTGGGCGGGCCGCGGGATAAAGGAGCGAGGTCAAAGACACTCGACCAACAGGCTCCAACCCATCTTTTCCAGCCAAAACAAAAGCAGGAAAACAGACGAGAGAGAACTTTCCAGCTACGGACCACTCTTTTCTTCCCGCTTTTCCATCGCGGAATGGAATTCCGCGTTCCGGCCGCGCTGACAGCCGCGCTGCCGTGCTACTCCTGCCATGGGAAAGAAATGCCCTGACGGCGGTACCCACACCTTATCGTTCTTGATGTCAAAGTGAAATGGGCCGTAGTGAATGTGGCGATGATCATAAATAAATGGAAAGTAATTCAAGCCGCCTGTTTTAACAGTTCCATCAACTCCTGCCAGGCTTCCCGGAGTTCTGCCGCAATTTCTTCAGGCGGATTACCACTTAAGCCAAAGGCGATCATTCTTTCTGCCTGCCGGTAGTGCTCAAGTTCCGGATGAGGGAGATTCAGTAACAAGTTGGCGGCACTTCTAAAGAAAACAGAGCGGGTTGGCTCCTGATTGTACTCGTTGACTAATAGCATAGCGGCTGCCCGTTCGTATTCAAAAGCTGAAAGGTACTTGGTTTGGGCCAGTTCTGAACTCCCTTCCCGTTTGGCATAGAAGGCCTCATCGGCCAGTTTCATGGCCCTCCGGTGGAGTTCGTCTATCGTGTTATGCATGCTATTCATCGCTTCTTGATTTTGACTAGAGGCCTACTGAATTCTACAATTACAACGTAAGCCGGCAGGTTCAAGTTATTAGTGATACCTTTTGAGGATGCCTATGATGATCCAGGCATACTGCTGCTGCTTCTGAAAAGTCTGCACATTTGACGGGGGAAAGGCGACTCACCTTTCTGAGGTCATAAACGTTAATCTTTTCCATCAGTATTGAAAATGCCTTTACTTTTGTAAGGTAAGGAAATTCGGGAGCGCTCAATACATCCAATTAACAATATTTTTGCAAAAAGAACGGCAACATCAGCCAAATGCTCTGGCGGGTTCGCGGTCGCGAGCGGCAAGTTTACGGTTTTGAATATGATGCGTATGATCGTTTGACAAAAGCTGATTATATCGACTACTCGGATAGTGGCGGTACATCCAGTAATAACCGCTTCGGGTCTACCTACGGCTACGATGTACGGGGCAACATTTCCAGCATCACCCGCAACGGCCAGTATTGGGACGGCTCCTGCAGCCCCCCTCGGTCCCCCCAAAGGGGGGAAGGCATGCACTGACTCCTCCCCCTTTGGGGGAGGCCGGCCAGACGGCCCGTAGGGGAAGGGGCTACATAAATGTCCAGTACAACTACCTCAACCTGCCCAAGCGCATTCAATTCGAAGACTGCCAGGAAATCGAGTTCGTCTACGATGCCGCGGGCGCCAAGCTGCGCAAGCTGGTCAGGGACGGCTCCATGGTGCTGTCTACCCAGGACTATGTGGGCGGGATCGAGTATAAGAATGAGGTGTTGGAGGCCATTTACCATTCAGAAGGACGAGCATACTTTGAAAACGGCACTCCTCGTTATGAGTATACGATCACGGATCACCTGGGCAACACTCGGTTGACTTTTTCTGACAAAGACGGTGACGGGGTGATCGATCAGTCGGATGACCCGGAGGTGAATGAGGTGCTCCAAGAGAATCATTACTATCCCTTCGGCATGGCGATGAATGGGCAGTGGATCGGGGATCCGGGGAGGGAGAGTAAGTACCGGTATAATGGCAAGGAGCTGAATGAGGATTTTGGGTTGAACTGGTACGCATACGGAGCGCGGTATTACGATCCGGCCATAGGCATGTTTACGGGGGTGGATCCGTTGGCGGAGGAATTTGCAGGGTGGTCGCCCTTCTCATATAGCTTCAATAATCCTGTGAGATTTGTAGATCCTGATGGAAGAGCTCCTGAGGATATTATATTGCGATTGAGAGACCCTCAAGGCAATGTAGTAAAGGAATTAGATTATCGAAATGATGGTAAATTGTATGACGCCGCAGGGAATGAGTACACAGGTAATATCACATTTTTTACCGAAACTCGTGACGCGATTAATGAAGCAAGGGCTGCCAATAAAGGACTAGATAAGATGTTTCAAGAATTAGAAAACTCTCCTAATACGCATGAATTTACCAACAATAATCCTGATGTACCAGATAGTAACCCTGAGTCAGATAATAGAGCGAGTGATGAACCTGGGAATAGTACGATTACTCAATTTAATCCTAAAGCAGACAAACTGCGAGCAATCAGAAACAAAAGGCCTGTGCCTACAAGTAGTGACATCGCCGCTCACGAAGGGAAGCATGCATATGATAGAGATAAAGGGCAATTGAGATCTAGAAACCCTGGACCTAGTGGCGTCTCGGATGCTGAAGTTGACGGAATAAATGCGGAGAGGCTAAATCAAGCGGGACAAAATCGTCCTCTGCGCACAACCTTCGGTGGTAAAAGGATTGGCCCCAGTAGACTTGCAGATCCCAAGACTTATGATCCAACAAAAAAGAACAACTGAGCATGAACTTTGTAAAAGTAATCCTGGTATTTAGTTTGGTTTTAATATGTATTAGGGGCTATAATCAAACGCCAGAAGGTTTAGATTTTTCACCTCCTTTTGATTCAGCTTCGGTAGAAGCACATCAAGAAGCCATCAATAAGGGAGCAAGCTATTTACTTGTAATACCTGCATCGGTAGAAAATAGTGATAAAAAGCTATTGCTTTGTACAAGCTGGCTCGATCCGCGTGGGAAGGAAGGATATAGTTATGGGAGTATAGATAGTTTGCTAAATAAGGGAAAAATGACTTCTGATTTCCTAGAACTAATTCCTTTAAATGTTCCAATCCAAAAAGGTGAAATATTAGCCTACAAAAAATTCAGCACTTGTCAGATTGTGTCAGCTATTTTTACCAGTGAAGGAGTATACTCACCCTTACTCTATTACTATGATTATCGCTCAATGCTTGCGGTACTACTCGAAAGAGGGATTAGAATTTCTGTTTTAGATTATGATGGAGATCTAGCGGTTGATCTGTCTTCTCTTGATTGTGACTGATTCTTACTTTGCCCTACTGCCGAGCTATGCAACGCTTTGACAACGGCCTTTTTATCGTTGAGCAACTGCTCGACTTTTTTAACTGCCGGAGCAGCTCGATATTGCTGAGGGCTTCGGCAGCCTGCTCATCTGGGGAGCCCGTTCAGGTATGAGGCAAGCCAGGTCGCGCTGGGCAGCCTTCGCCGGGAAAGCGGCTATGGCGGCCAGAGGAAAGCGCAACCTGGCGGGGCGCAGCAGCCATACGGCCCGCAGGGGAGGGCCTTTCCCAGGGGCTCCTGGTTTAGAGAGATGGGGAGGATTGCTGGGAGGTGGAGGCAGGGGAACAGATTTAGCAAATCCCCTTTCGGCATGGCTGCTTATTTGCAGAAGTATGGTTTTAAGATTTTCAGGTTTGGCAGGCTATAAATCTGGCGGGCTATGAGAGCTGCAACCGGAAGCATAGGTCAAATGCTAAGGTTTTTTATTCCGCTGCAAAGAGCAAAACGAAGCAACCTGCACCCTGAGAGCAAAGCCCCCATCCCGGCTTTTTTTGTTTCGGCGGCGTCATGATTCTTCCGGAGTTCCTCCGGCCGACGGAACTAAAAAAGACGGGATCTGTCCTCCGTACCTCAAGGGTAAATCCCCGCAGCTAAGGGCTATCGGGGGACGCCTCCGAAGTCAGGGCGCGCCCTTGGAGGCGCACCCTGATAGGCCCCTGACAGGCTACTTCAACTTTGTATTCACCTGAATATCGCTGTGGAGGGTGCGGTGCACCGGACACTTGTTGGCGATTTCGACCAGGCGTTGTCGCTGATCGTCATCCAGGTCGCCTTCCAGTTCCAGGATGCGGTCGAAGTGGTCGATTTTGGAGCCTTCCTCTTCGGTCTTCTGGAAGTCCTCGGCGTAGTCCTTGTAGTGTTCGAGGTGGACGACGACCTCCCGCAGGTCCCACTTTTTGCGGCGGGCGTACATCTGCAGCGTCATGGCGGTGCAGGCGCCGAGGCCGGCGCTGAGCAGTTCGTAGGGGGAGGGGCCGAAGTCGTTGCCGCCGACGCTTTCCGGTTCGTCGGCCGTGAGGCTGTGCTGGCGCACCATAATGTCGGTAGTGTAGCCCTCGCTGCCGAGGCGGACGGCCACTTCCTTTTCCACTTTGAGTTTTTCCTTTTCCGGCACATTGACATAGCGCTCGGCCCAGGAGGCGATCATGCTGCCGGCGTAGAGCGAGTCGCGTTTGTCGGACAGCAGGTGGTCGGCGCCGTCGAGGGAGATGAAGCTCTTGGGGTGGCGGGCGGCGTGGTAGATCTTGGCGGCGTTTTCCACTGCTACCGTTCTATCCTGTGGCGAGTGCATGATCAGGATGGCTTTATCGAGGTTTTCAAGGTGGTCCTTGATGTTGTTCTCTTTGATGTCTTCCAGAAACTGCTTTTTCACGGTAAAGGGCCGGCCGCCGATATTGACTTCGGCCACGCCTTGCGCTTCGATCTTTTCGATTTCCGTTCCGAACAGGTGGCTGACGTGCTGCGGATCGAAGGGGACGCCGAGGGTGGCGACCGCGCGAACATAGTCGAGCTGCGCCGCCGCGCAGATGGCCGCCGCGCCGCCCAGCGAGTGGCCGATCACGATGGCGGGGGCCTTGTAATGTTCTTCCAGGTATTGCGCTGCTTCGATCAGGTCCTCGATGTTGGAGGAGAAGTTGGTGTCGGCGAAGTCGCCCTCGCTTTCCCCGAGCCCTGTGAAGTCGAAGCGCAGCACGGCGATGCCGTTGATGCTCAGCGCCCGGCTGAGGTTGCGCACCGCCGTCAGGTTCTTGGTGCAGGTGAAGCAGTGGGCAAATAACGCGAAGGTATGCGGCTGCTGGTTGACCGGCAGTTCCAGGCGGGCGGCGAGCTCCTCGCCTTTGGCGTTTTCGAAGGTCACTTTTTGTGAACGCATGGGTGGTGTGGGTTTTGCTTTGATGGAATGAATTGGAAGCTACTCTTTTAATCGAGATTTTGAGGGAATAGTTGAATGGAATCGGGAAAACAGTCGTGTAGGGAGCGGTTCGCTTGTCTTTTTGGTGGCGTTCATCGGACGCTTTCTCAAAAACCGGGCGTTCCACCTTGATTTTCCAGCATCAGGCCGCCAGGTGTTATTGAATTTTTGATTGACGGGGTGACTCTGAGTCACCCCGTCAATTTACCACGAAAGAATTTGCTGACGGTTTACCAAAACCGGACAATTTTCCCAAAAAAACCGGGCGATGATTTTTTCTCCAACAAGAAAGTTGGGAAACCAATAAAACCGGGAAGACAGTTTTTTCAGAATTTGATTTTGAATATTGAAGCCGGGGAGAGATACAGCCGCATAAATGACGGTTTGTCTAAGTTGTAAAGTTTTGACAATCAGTTGGCTGATTCCCGTTTTACTATTACCTTTGCCGCTCAATTTAAAACCATTTTCAACTTGCCGACTATATGGCCCACGAATCCTATCATCGCTGGTACTCCCACAATCTCAACCGGGACATTGAAATGCTGGTGCACGGGCATCAGGGATATCCGGTTATCGTTTTTCCTTCCACTAAAGGGCGCTATTACGAGAGCAAAGACTTCGGTCTGATTCAAACCGCCGAATGGTTTTTGGAGCGGGGCTTCATCCAGATCTACTGCCCCGACAGCATCGATGCTTACAGCTGGTACAACCGGGGGATACACCCTGCCGACCGGGTGCGGAACCATCTGTGGTATGACAATATGATCCTCGAGGAGATCGTCCAGAAGGTGCGTTGGAATACCGGCAGCGGCAAGGTGGCTGTAGCGGGCGCCAGCTTCGGTGGGTTTCACGCCGCCAATTTCGGCTTCCGGCACCCGGAGTTGGTCAGTCATCTGTTTTCCATGAGCGGCGCCTATGACACCAAGCCTTTTATGGATGGCTATCACGACGATAATGTTTATTTTAACAGCCCGCTGGACTTCCTGCCGGGACTGAATCACCCCGACCTGTGGCGGATGAACATCGTGCTGGGCACTTCCGAATGGGATATCTGTCGCCCGGCCAACGAGCATCTTTCTCATCTGCTGCATCAGAAAAACGTCAACCACTGGCTGGATATGCGCGGCTGGGTGAAGCACGACTGGCCGCTGTGGCAGGAGATGTTTCCCCACTATCTGAGCCTCATCTAAAAAACGGAACAATCGACATGAAAAAAATTGGAATTCTATTCGGCTGGGAACGCACCTATCCGCAGGCCTTTATCGATCGCGTCAACAGCAAACAGGTGGACGGCATCGTGGCCGAGCCGGTCAAGATCGACAAGGTAATTCAGGGTAAACCCACGGATTACGCCGTCATTATCGACCGCATTTCGCAGGATGTGCCTTTCTACCGCGCCTATCTGAAAAACGCCGCCGCCACCGGCACGGCGGTCATCAACAACCCTTTCTGGTGGAGCGCCGATGACAAATTCCTGAACAACGTGGTGGCCCTGAATGAAGAAGTGCCCGTGCCGCGCACCGTGCTGCTGCCCTCCAATGAACGCCCCGACGATACTCGCGCCGAATCCTTTTCCAACCTGGCTTTCCCGCTCGACTGGGAGGCGATATTCGACTACGTCGGCTTCCCGGCCTTTATGAAGCCCTTCGCCGGCGGCGGCTGGAAGCACGTCTACAAGCTGGAGAACCGCGAGGACTTTTTTGAAAAATATAACGAGACCGGCCAGCTGGTCATGATGCTGCAGGAGGCTATCGATTTCCGGGCCTACTTCCGCTGCTACTGCATCGGCGGCAAGTACGTCCGCATTATGCACTACGAGCCCCGCAACCCCTTTCACCTGCGCTACCGCGTACAACACGACGTACCGGAGAGCCTGGTCAAAAAGATGGAGGACTATGTCATCGACCTGAACCGGGCCCTGGGCTACGATTTCAACACCGTGGAGCTGGCCGTGCGCGACGGCGTGCCCTACGCTATCGACTTCGGCAACCCGGCGCCCGATGCCGATGTGCACTCCGTCGGAGAGGAAAACTTCGAATGGGTGGTGGAAACCTCCGCTCAGTACGCAATAGAACGGGCGCAGGCGCACCGGGAAGGGCAGAACAACCTGACCTGGGGAGCCTTTATGCAGCAGGCCGTGGCGCCCGGTATGCCGAAACCGGCGGGCGCTGAGAAGAAGTAATACGCCGCCAAAAAAACAGGCCCCGGCAATACCCTAACCTTCTGCCGAACTGCGTACCTTTAACCCATGAATAATCCGGGTTAAGGCTATAAAAACAGTGGCCGGCTTAATCCCGACCTGGCGATGATTTGTTAATCAGGTAAACCAGTTGCTCCTTCCACAGGCACAGGGCGCCTGTTGTCCGCAGGAGCGCATAAGTATAAGGAAATGAAATCTGTCCGTTTAGCCATACTTGATTTATACGACAATACCCCGAATCAGGGTATGCGTTGTATCAAAGCCATCGTCAATAGCTTTCCCGAACTGGCCGGCTGGGACCTTTTCGATGTGAGGGGAAAAGCCGAATTGCCGGGCCTCGATTACGACATCTATATTTCCACCGGCGGCCCCGGCAGCCCGCACGACGGGGACGGCGAATGGGACCGCCGTTACTACGAGTGGCTAGAAAGCATCTGGGAATGGAACCGGTTCTCCGGGCAGCCGAAAAAGCATGTGTTCTTCATCTGCCACTCTTTTCAGATGGCCTGTAAATTCTTCCGGATAGGGCAGGTGACGGCACGCAAGTCGACCTCCTTTGGAACCTTCCTATGCCATATGACCGATGCGGGCACCGGCGACCCCCTGTTGCAGGAGTTGCCCAATCCGTTCTACGTAGCCGATTTTCGCGACTGGCAGGTTGTTCAGCCTGATGTAGAACGCATAAACGAAATCGGAGCCTCGATCCTGGCGCTCGAAAAGATCCGTCCCTGTGTGCCGCTGGAACGCGCCATTATGGCGATGCGCTTCTCCGGAGAGATCGTCGGTACCCAGTTTCATCCGGAAGCGGATCCCGACGGGATGATCATCCACTTTCTGGACCCCGAACGCCGCCGTAAAATTACTGATGAGCACAGCGAGCGCAAGTATATGCGCATGATGAATCACCTGGGAGACCCCGATAAGATATCCCTGACTTACGAGCTTGTACTTCCCGGTTTTTTGTATCGCTCCATCCGAAAGGTACAGCAGGCGGCGATGCCCGTCTGATGTCCGAACCATGCCCAACGCCTAAAGAATATGATACCTCACATCAGGAAGCAATTTAATGAGCAGTTCCGCCCGGAGGCTTATGAGGCCTTTATGAAGGCCATCGAGCACACCTTTGGCGAAGCCCCCACCTTCAAAGTGGCGGAGACGCCGGTTTTCGTTCCCCGGGAGCTGGGGCGCAAACTGGAACAGGCCTGCAAAGATATCAGTGAGTTTCTGCTGCGCCCCGATTTCAAATCGCTCACCCACCGGGCGATTCCCCTGCCCGCTTTATTAGTGCCCAACGAGGATGAGCATCCCCTCTTTCTGCAATTCGACTTTGCGATCAGCCAGGATGAAAACGGCGTGCTTTCTCCTCACCTGATCGAGCTACAGGGCTTCCCCTCCCTTTTCTTTTATCAACATCTGCTGGCTATCAATTACCGGCGGTACTTTCATGTGCCGGCGGAGCTGGATCACCTTTTCGGGGGGCTGAACCTGGTGAGCTATGTAAAGCTGTTGCGCGAAGTGATCGTAGGGGAACATCATCCGCGCAATGTCATCCTTCTGGAAATCGAACCGGGAAAGCAAAATACCCGTATCGACTTCTGGGGCGCACAGGAGGTGCTGGGCATCAAAATCCTTTGCCTGAGTGACCTGAAGCGCGATGGACGCGACCTCTACTACCTCGATGAGCAGGGCCGAAGCATCGCCGTGCACCGCATCTTCAACCGGGTCATCTTCGACGAGCTGATGCAGCGCCCCGACCTGCTGCGTGACTTCAACCTCACCGAGGAAGTCGATGTGGAATGGGCCGGTCATCCCAACTGGTTTATGCGCATCAGTAAATACACCATGCCTTTCCTGCAGCATCCCAGCGTACCGCAAACTTTCTTTCTGGACCAGATGGAGTATTATCCCGATGACCTGGAAAACTACGTCCTAAAACCATTATTTTCCTTTTCCGGAAAGGGGGTCAAAATCAATGTGACAAAACAGGACCTCGACGCCGTGAAGGATCCTTCCAATTATATCCTCCAGCGTAAGGTGACCTACAGTCCCGTCATTAAAGCACCGGGTGATCTGCCGGACTCCAAGTGCGAATTGCGCATGATGATGATCTGGAAACCCGGCTGGGACCGGCCCCAACCGGCGATCAACCTGGTGCGGATCACCCGCGGTGAGATGGTCGGCGTACGCTATAACAGCGACGATCGCTGGGTGGGCGCCAGTATCGGATTTTTTGAGCCTTTGTAATAGGGCTGAGTACTTTAACTTTCAATAAACTCCCCCTCTCATCCGTTAGAAACAGTGCGGCTTTTCAGGCGTTTGCCAAATTTTTGATATTTTGCCCTCATCGGCAATTGGTTACACCGGTTGTCAGAAAACTAAACTTGGGTTGCACAAATTGCAAGCGGATGATGCAAACAGTGAAAGATCTCCTGGCAGAGGTAGAGGATTACGTGGAAAAATTCTATGAGGAATGTATTTCCCCTGACTACTTATACCACAACTTCGAGCACGTACAAGAGGTAGCGGAGGCAGTAGAACACATCGCTTCCTATTATCATTTATCCGATAAAGAGATGGAGGTGCTGCGCCTGGCAGCCTGGTTTCACGACACGGGCTACGACAAAGGGGCGGAGGGGCACGAGGCCCGCAGTTGCGAGCACGCCCGCGCTTTTTTGCAAAAGCACCATTATCCGGATCAGGACCTGAAAGAAGTACTCAACTGCATCATGGCCACCCGCATGCCTTACCAGCCGCAAAGTCTGCTGGAGGAAATTCTTTGCGACGCCGATATGAGTCACCTGGGAAGCGATACTTACTGGGAGCGCTGCAGCCGGGTGCGGCAGGAACTCAACCTGACGCAGAAGCGCCTCATGTCGGAACAGGAATGGGTCGACTTTGAGCTCAATTTTGTCAGAGGACATCAGTACTACACCGAAGCCGCCCGGGAAATGTTTGAGGAAGGAAAGATTAAGCATATAAAACAATTGAAAAAGCACCGGCGGCGCTTTTATCCCAACGAGGTAGAAGAAGAAAACGAACAGAAGGGAAACAAAAAGAAGAAAAAGAAGAAAAACAAAAACAAGAGCCACCTTGAACTCAAGCAGCTCAACCTGGGGCGTGGCGTCGAAACGATGTACCGCACCACTTACCGCACCCATATCAACCTCAGCTCTATCGCCGACAACAAGGCCAATATCATGCTGAGTATCAATGCGATCATCATCTCCATCGTCGTTTCTAACCTGGCGACCAAGCTCGACAGCAACCCCCATTTAATTATCCCCACCGGTCTGCTGTTGCTGGTATGCCTGCTTTCGCTGATCTACGCCATCATGTCTACGCGTCCTAAGATCACGGAAGGCAAATTCACCCGTGAAGACATTGAAAACAAACAAGCTAACCTCCTCTTTTTTGGAAATTTTTACAACATGGAGCTCCGCGATTTTCACTGGGGGATGATGGAAATGATCAAGGATTCCGACTTTCTCTACAGCTCTATGACCCGTGACTTGTATTACCTGGGGATCGTTCTGGCAAAGAAATACAAGTACCTGCGCATTTGCTACAGCATCTTTATGTACGGGCTGATTATCGCGCTGATTGCTTTTGTCATTGCCTTCAGCATACAGCCCATGCGGTAGAAATAATACTAAGTCGGAAGTCGGAAGTCGGAAGTCGGAAGTCGGAAGTCGGAAGTCGGAAGTCGGAAGCTCTGTTATTGACCTCCAATTCCTTGATGCAATTTAAATTGGCGAAAAAGAATGAAATTCGTACAAATAACCAGAGCGGAACAGAGGAACCTCTGGTTTATATTTCAACGGATTCTTCCCTCAATCCTTTAACCCTTCCTTTTAGAGATCTGGTTCAGGGAAATGTGTTTTTGCCGGCTGCAGCGAAAGCGTCTGGTGCCCTCCCGGCGTAGTTTAGCGTGTTTACTTTTTCGACCTTGTACTCTTTTTCGCCAGCGTTTCCAGCTACTGTGCCTGAGTTGCCGGCGCATAAACCGGATCACCTCATCTTCCGGGAGCCCGAATTGTTGTTCAATCGCTTCGAAAGGCGTACGGTCTTCCCAGGCCATTTCTATAATACGATCTATATCCCGGGAGGATAGCTGGTATTTTTTCTCAATTTTCATAGTATGGGCCTAACAAGGGCAAGGGAAAAGTGTTTATCTGACCGGGTAATTCCCCTTGTGCTAAGGGGTAAACTCCCGACAAGCTCTTATATTTGGGCATTGAACAGAACCAACAAAACGCAGATACTAATGATGATTTCACAGAAAATGGAGCAAGCGCTCAATCAACAAATTGAATTAGAAGGATACGCCTCTTTCCTCTACCTTTCGATGGCTTCCTGGTGCGATAAGGAAGGGCTGGATGGCTGTGCGGCTTTTATGCATCGCCAGTCGGAAGAAGAAAAAGAACATATGTTGCGAATTTTTTACTACATCAGTGAGGTGGACGGACACGCCCTGGCGCCGGCTATTAAGCAACCGCCGCACGAGTTTGAATCGGTCCAATCCCTTTTTGAGGAGGTTTACGCCCACGAGCAGCGCGTCACCAAATCCATCCACGAACTGGTGGCGCTCAGCCTGGAAGAAAAAGATCATACCACTCATAACTTCCTGCAATGGTACATCGACGAGCAGAAGGAAGAAGAAGCACTGATGCGCACGATTCTCGACAAGATCAAGCTGATCGGCGACGGTTCGCAAAGCTTGTATTACATCGATATGGAGGTGGAGAAAATCAATGCCGCTGCACTGTCGGAGGAAGAAGGAGCAGAATAGAACGTCCCGGTAAAAAAGCCATTCCCCCTGATCAGGGGAATGGCAAAAGTAGTTTGTGTGTACTTGTTTGGGCATCACGTTGAGACTTATTAAGACCTGAGTGTGATACCCCTTTTAAAGAAAATACTTCAAGATTTTTTTTAATTAATTTGTAATTTGAAAAATAACCTGCTTTGTTGCAAGGCAAATTTAGTTGAAAGTTAAGTATCCAGCGATAAGCGGAATGCTTTTTCGTACTATTTGTTTGTGACTTAAATATGTATTCATTGCTGTTTTACAGTGGTTTGTGATAAGTGTTTGTGCTACCCACCTCGTTTTCTAAAGCATTAATGTAAATTTTTTCTGACCTTAAGAGGCAGACCTTTTCAGGTCGTGCCCAATCCTGACTGACGGTACACTGTTTCCCATATCTGTCTGTTTGCAGGGTCTAATGTGGAGTGCACTATGAAAAAGCCCAGTGATGACTTGTTTAGAATCATCCATTCGATGAAGCCTTCCGAAAAGCGGTACTACAAAATGCATTTTGCCTCGGAAGGCAGTGTATTGACCGATTTGTTCGATTATCTCAATGCGCAGGACGCGTATGATGAACAGTCGGTTAAACAATTTTTTCGTGAAAAGGGAGCTCCCAATTTTAAAGTCTACAAAAACCAGCTCCGGCAGCAAGTGCTGAAGAGCCTGACCTCTTTCCACCACAAACGCGGTGTAATGAGTAAGATCCGGCAAGGTCTGGAGGAGGTGGAAGTACTTGCGGAAAAGCAGTTGTACGACCTGGCTATCCACCAGCTTGAAAAGATCAGGCAAATTTGCGAACAGTACGAAGAATATACTTACCTGATAGAGATAGCCCGGCTGGATTATTTCCTCGGCCATATTGCCAGGGATAAACCCGGATTGGGTACGCATCCTGCTTACGAAACCATCGAAAAAAGCTTGAGGCATCTTCGGCGACAAACCAAACTTTCTCACCTCAGTAATGAACTGATAGACAGCGCCCGGAAAGCGGAGCAGGAGGGATTATCCGAAGCAGGTGTTCGGGAGTTGCAAAACTTGCTGCAGTTTCCGCTGCTACAGGATTCTCCTTCGGCCTCAACCGTGGAAAAATTGTCGAGAAATATAGCTAAGAGCCGTATTTATGAACTATTGGGGGAGGATGCGAAAGGCAGCCAAATGCGTCGTGAGAATGTGCAGCTCTTCCGGCGGGAAGCTTATCTTAAAGAGAGTATGCCCATCCAGTATCTGGGGGTGCTACGCAATTATCTGAACGACTGCCTGAGGCAGGAAGATTATGAAGAGGTGGCGCAATTGCTGGAAGAAGGAAAATCCTTTGCGGAGCGATATACGCGTGTTCAGCATCACCTGAGTTATTTTCTCTATGTAGAACTGGAGATGTATTTCCGGCAATGCCGCTTTGAACAGTTGCTGAAGCAGGCGCCAAAAGTTATAAGACACCTGAAACATAATCAAATTGCCGGAGAACGCATTGCCTTTCTTATCTACGGCATTGTCTTTATAGCGCACCTGGCCACCCGGCGGCACAAGGAAGCAGCGACCTACTTACGCATGATTCAGGACAGCAGGGAAGAGGTGCGTCAAATATTTACCGGACTTCCCTTCATCTTCGAATGGATCAGCTTCTTCGACGCCGGCGAGGACTACCTGGCCGACCACCTGCTGCAAAGTTTCCGCCGCCGCAGTAGAAAGAAAATTTCTGACCCTTTCCTTCAAAGCCTGCTGTGCTTTTTCAGGAAACTGCTTGCCGAACCTTCAAACCGTCGTCAACTGACCAGACAGTTTATCGACAGCCTCGATCAATTTGAGGAAAAGGGGGTGCTGCTGGGCTTTCGCCATTTCCGGCTGGAGGACTGGCTGCGGGCCCTCAGCCGCGGCCAGACAATCGCTGAGGCCTGCGGGGATGGGGGCTAGATGCTAAAAAGCGCTCCGCCGGCCGGGCCGGGGAGCGCTTTGTCGTCGAAATGTGTCGGGTGAATTCAGTGCTTTATTGCACAATGATTTTTTCGGTAAAGAGGCGTTCTCCCTGTTGAATGGTCAGTAGCAGCGTACCGCCGGCTTTGCTCAGGTCGATATCGCCGGTGTAGTAGCCGTCGAAGTCTTGCAGGTTCTGCTGGAAGATTTCGCGGCCCGAGAGGTCGCTGATGCGCACCTGGGTAGGCACAGCCTCGCCCTGGAAGCGCAGCTGCAGCTGCCCGTCGGTCGGGTTGGGAGAGGCGGAGAATTGCTGGAGTTTCAGTTGGCGGTCAGCCGCCTGTTGTTTTTCTTTCTCCGGCAGTTTGAACTTCACCGGAAGGTTAAACTCGACGGCTACATTTTCCCCATCCTGTCTGCCCGGGATCCAGCGCGGCATATCGTTGATCACGCGCAGCATCTCTTCGCCGGCGCCGCCGCCGATATCGCGCCGCACCTTGGCGTCGCGAACCGAACCGTCTTTACCGATGATGAAGCTGACCACGCCGGCGCCTTCAAGCCCCTGGGCTTTGGCGGCCTCCGGATAGCGGATGTTTTCGTAAATGAATTGCAGGAGTCGCTGATTGGCGCAGTTGGTCTTTTCCTGCACGCTGCCGGCCATATCCTCACAACCGGGGAAGCGGGGCATCTCCTCAACGACTTTAAAGACTTTTTCCTGGGACTTTTCCAATATTCGAATCTGGCCGAGATATTCTTCCTCCAATTCGAATTTTACAGGAATTACCATTTCTACGGCTATCACTTTATTCTTGTGCCGGCCGGGCGTCCAGCGGGGCATCTCATTGATAAGCTTTAGCACGCCCTCACCAAGCCCACCGCCGATATCGCGGACGATGCGAGCTTGGGTGACCTGTCCTGTTTCATCGACGATAAACTTAGCGACGACCGTACCTTCTATGCCGGCTTTGCGGGCGGCCTCAGAATAATGTACTTTCTTATAGATGTATTCCAGCATTCGCCGATTGGCGCACTCCCGGCGTTCTTCGGCATCCTCCACCTCCTCACACCCTGGAAAAAGCGGCATTTGGTCCACCACTTTCAAGGGGCCGGGACCGGTTTGCATCGCTTGCTTTTCCGTGTCTTCCCTCTTGACAGAAAAGGAGGCGCCCTCATCGGAAGGTGCGGTCTGTTTTTCATCCGCTCCTTTAAGGTACACGGTGAGGCGATTGGTTCCCGCTGCCTGGTCTTCGCGGTTGGCCACCCGTGCAATATCGGAGGGGGGCGCCAGTTCCGATAATTTCTTCATTTGCTCCTCTCGCGAGCCGGATAGTTTTTCCACCCGCCCGTCGGGGTATACGATTTCTATCTGCAGGGCAGACATATCTGCGCCCTTAATGGTGAAAGTGCCGTTGTTGCTATCTTCCAGTTTGATCGCACGCTCTTCTTTCAGGTTGGGCAGGGTGTTCTCAACCTCCTTCATCCGGATGATAATTTTGTCATTCTCCTCATTTTTGAGGACTTCCACCGTTGCAATCTGTTCAGGCTTGACGAACTGATCGGCTTCCTTAGGAGTCTTCAGCGTATGCTGTTCCACGGTCCCGTCCGGCTTGTGGATCTCCAGGAGCGTCTGGCCGATGAGCTGCCGGTTGGCGAAGGCCAGCAAGAAAAGAATGAAAAGCGGTACGGCGAGGAAGTATCGTAATAGGGCTTTGCGCGAAGTTTTATGTCGGGTCATCATCGTAATTCGTTGTTTAATCTGATTTTGAAAAAAGTGGTTTGCGAGTGCAACCTGCAGTCCGGACTGCGATTGCTGTAACAGTAAATGGCCATATTTTTTGCGCCGCGTGGTTTGAAGCACCACGTGATCGGCGAGGTATTCGTGAACGGTGCGCAGCGAGCGCCGGTATAGGTAAACAAAGGGGCTGAACCAGAAAGTCATGCAAAGGACTTCCATCAGCAACACATCGAAGCTGTGCCAGTCGCTGATATGGGCCTGTTCGTGCCGGAGTACGGCTTTGCCGTCCTCTCCTTCCAGCTCGATCCGATCGCTCCAGAAGAGGTAGCCGAAGAAAGAGAAGGGCAGATGCGGTTCCCGGGTGCGGACGAGCGTATACCCCTCGTATTTTTCTTTCCGGCCTTCGCGGTATAGCTGCCGGATTTGCCAAAGTCCATAGAGAAAGCGGCTGCCAAAGAGCAGGAGACCGCCGAGGTAGATCCATTGAAGTAAGCGGTAGTAATTGAATCCGGGATCTTCCGCCTTAGCAGTTACGACGATTTCCAGCTGTTCGGCCCCTACCGTTACCGGTTGCAGGTAGGCCACGCCGGGAATGCTTTCCGGTTCCGGCGCAAAGGTGGGCAGGTTCATCAGCGGCACCAGCAGGCCGAGCAGCATGGTGCCGATCAGGTAATAGCGGTTGGCCCGGAAAAAAGTGGTTTTGCTGAGCAGCAGCGCGTACAGCCCGTAAAACCCGGCCCAGCAAATCGTGACTTCAATGAAATAGCTAATCATGACAACAGGGATTTAGGCCTTTTTTTCTTCGTCTTTCTCCTCCAGCCGGTCCAGCAGCTCGGATAGTTCATCCGGGTTCAGGTCTTCCTCTTTGACCAGGAAGGAAACCAGCCGGTTCATGGAGCCGCCGAAGTAGTCCTGCACCAGTTTGCGAACCGATTGCTTGCTGTACTGCTCCTTGCTCACCTGTGGCGAGTAGACAAAGGTGCGACCGTAAGCTTCGTGATTCAGAAAGCCTTTTTCATCCAAGATGCGCACCGTGGTGGAAATGGTGCTATGCGGCGGCTTTTTTTCCCCGAGCTTTTCCTCGATGTAGTTGCGAATATCCCCAACCGTACAGGGAGCGATCTCCCAGATGATGTGCATGATATCCTCTTCGGCTTTGGTCAGTTTCTTCATTTGTTTGGTTCTTGTGTGCGTGATTTGGAAAAGTGCAAATATTCCCGGATCTGGCGGGCGCGCTGTTCGCTGTACTCCCGGAATTCATCGTCATTGGTTGTCAGATAGCGGTCGAAGTACTGGAGGGCAATTTTTTTATCCTTGTAATAGCTGTCGCTCAGTTGCGCCAGGCGAAACAGATAGCGCGGCGTCGGATTGTAGCTGTGGGCCGCACGATAGTGCTCGATAGCGCCGGGGTAGTCGTTACTTGCTACCAGCGTATTCGCCAGATCACCGTGGTAGATGCCCATCTTTTGGGAGACGCCCTTTTCCAGGGCCATGCGCAGATGCTCCTCCGCCTTTTCCAGGTCGCGTTTGTAGAAATGCGCCAGCCCCAGGTAGTGATGCGTATGCTCGGAATCCTTCTCGCGGTCGACGATGGCCTGCAGGTGCTCGATCGCCTTCTCGGCGCTGTCGACGCGTACGTAGGCGACGCCGACCATCATCTGGTAGTAATCACTCGTGTCGCCCTGTTCCATGGCGCGCTCTACGGCGTTAATCACTTCTGAGTGCTGCTGGCGTTTGCTGTGCAGGCTGGCTTTATTATATAAAAGCTTGATGTTCTTCGGATCGAGGTGGAAGCCTTTGTCAAGCATTGCTTCGGCATAATCCAGTTGTCCCATGCCCAGGTAGAGGGCGCTCAGCTGGTCGATCACTTCGATGTCGGCCCCATTGAGCTGATGCGCTTTGAGGTAATAATAGAGGGCGCCGATGGCGTTGTTTTGCTTGAGCGCCAGCGCGCCGTTGCGCTTGTAGTAATAGCTGTTGGTGGTATCTACCTGCAGCAATTGCTGGAAATATCCGGCGGCCTGCCCGTAGTTGTACTCCCGCTCGTAGATTGTACCCAGCGAACTGAGCGCGACGGCGTTGGTGGAATCCAGGCTCAGCACCTTGTTGTAGAAAATCTTGGCGTCGCCGTAGCGACCCAATTGCATATTGCAGTAGGCGATACGAGTCAGGTAATCAGTATTTTCGGGCTCCTGATGGTAGCATTCGCTCAGCAGCTCCTGGGCCTGTTTAAACTGATAGGCGCTAATCAGATCCAGGGCCCGCTGGTAGCGTTGGTCCAGGTCAGCCGGGGCCTCATCCTGCGCTTGGGCGAAGGCGCCCGTCGTTATCAGGAGAGTGGTCAGCACGGTGATTAAAAGTTGTTTTGCCATCGCTCAAGTGTTTTTTTCAGTTGCGATCGAGACAAAGATAGGAGATTGGGAGGTAAGTTGCAACTAAATGATACGTTTTTTAACGTAAAAATTAGTTAATAGTCGGATTAGTTAGTTATATAGCCGGGGTTCAGACTTGTTCATTTCGCATCCATCCGGGAAAAGCCTTACGGCTGATGCCGGAGAATTAAGGTCTTACGCCCGGTCGTTTTTTACAGGGCCTTTCGTGAAAACGCCTCCAAAACGGGAAGCGAGCCGCCCCTCCTCAAGGGTTATTCCTCTGGGATGAGGTTGACGGTGGCTTCCAGGTCCCAGTTGGCGCGAAGTTGTTCCATGGCTTCCAGGTAGATGGGTTCCGGTTGGCGGCGCAGTTCGTAATCCCCTGTGTCCCATCGGCCGTTGCCGTTCCAGTCGGTGATGAGACGGACGGTATACTTGCCGGGGGGCAACAGGGAGAAGCGTTCCTGGAAGCTGCTTTGGCCGGAGCTCAGCCGTTCGAGAATAACTTTATCTTCTCCTTCGGTAACCTGAATGACATAATTTTCGGTGCTGTCGAGGCCGGTGATACTCAGGTCGAGGTTGCCGAATTCCTTGCGTTCCTGCACCCGGAAAGTCTGGCTGACCGTATCCTGGTTGGGGATGCCGAAGATGTCGTACAGGCCGCCGGGAAGAATCTGCAGTTCGTAGGAGATGCCGGCTTTCAGGTTGTACTGCAGGTAAAGTTTATTGGGGAAAATGGTATCGAGAACAGGTAGAGGAGGGACACTGGTTCGGCTGGTATCCTCCAGCAGGGTCATCAGGGAAGTGTCGATGACGGCAAGAGGGTGGTTGAACGTCAGCTGATAGTCTTTGTTGGGGGCAATACTACTGCCGCTACTGCCGCTGCTTTCCAGTCTGGCTGTTTGCAAAAACGCCTCGCTTTCTACCGCAGGCACGCGGAAGGTGTCGCGGTAGATCGTATCCAGGTTGACGATGAGGGACCAGGGCTCGCTTTGTGCTTCGGCGTACCAGACTTCCAGCGTATCCCTGTCGTAGTTCCGGTCGATGGCGGGGCCGTCGGGCGTCGTCACTTCCATGCCTTCGACAGGCTGGTTGAACAGGATTTTGACCGTTCCGAATTCATCCAGGATATTGTCCACCATTCGGGGTTCGCTGCGCTCCTGGAACAGGCGGATGCGCACTTGCGGGGCCGGGCCCGATTCGCTTAGCGTGATGAGGCTGTCGGGAAAACCGATCTTTTCATTCCTTCCATCATAGATATAGGAGCGTCCTTCATCGAGCAATGCAAAGCCCTTGAAAATGCCCTCTTTAATATTATTGATCTGAAACTGCCCGTTTTCCCCGGTTTTACCGAAGTAAAAAGGCTTGCCGTCGTAGACGACAGAATCTGCGAGTTCGTCGTACAGCATAAAGAGCGCTTCCTCTACCGGCTCGCCGCTACGTGCATCCACGATGAGACCGTTCATCTGCAGGGAGTCGAGCTGGTCGCCGGTGGCGAAGACGAAGCGCAGGTAATCGGCAGCATTGCCTTCCGTGAGATCTTGTATGGCTTCCCCGAAGTTGATGGTGTAGGTTGCGCTGTCGCGCAATTCGGCCGATTCCGTAAACTCAAAGATCACCGACCTTCTTTTGATGCTCACCTCGTATTCGCTGCGTTCCAGCGGTGGCGAGATGACAATCTCATTGTAGGGGTCTTTCAACTCCACCCATTCGTCAAAGGCCAGCTCTATGGGCTGCTTGCTGAAATTGGTCTGATAGTTAGCCGTCGATTCTGTGGTGTCGAGCTGTGGCGGTGTTTCGTCCCGCTCCCCTCCCTCGGGTGGAATGGGGTTGGCGCAGTGAAAGAATAAGAACGGTAAAAGAAAAAGAACAACGACGAATGTCGTAAGGCGCCGTTGTTTTTTATATCGTTTTTGCATGTACAATCTCCTGTTTGTGACCAAAGGCAGTTGCCTGCCCGGGTAAAAGAAAGAGGGATTTACTCCTCAAAAGGTTGGATGTCCGGTCTTTCGCGCTGCGAAAATACAGCGATGTGGGGAATTACACGAATCTTTTCTTGGGACTGCTGCAAGCGGCACTGGCAGTGCCGTCCGCACTAAACATTTGTTGCGTTCTGTTTTTATAAGTAATGAAAAACATTTTCCTACCAAAACCCAAGTATTCATGGCAATCAAAAAAATAAAAGTGGACGGCGCCGCCAAGATGAAAAACGGCGAAAAACGCAAAATAGAACAGGACGACACCGAGGTCCTGTTGCTTAAAGTAGACGGCGAACTATATGCCCACTATCCTTATTGCACTCACTACGGTGCTCCATTGGAAGACGGCCTGCTCAACGGCCGGCGCCTGGTCTGCCCCTGGCACCACGCCTGTTTCGACGGCTGTTCAGGTCAGCATCTGGAAGCGCCGGGCATGGATGCTCTGCCGACTTACGAGGTGAGTATGGAAGGCGATGACGCCATCATCCACGTCCGTGAAGAGGCGGGCGACCGCGTGCCGAACCAGATGAGTGAGCGCAATGAAAGTGAAGGAGAAATTTATGTTGTGCTCGGCGGCGGTGCGGCCGGCGCCTATGCGGCCGAAGGCATGCGTCAGGCCGGCTATCAGGGCCGCATCGTGATGATCTCGGCCGACGAAGACCTGCCCTACGACCGGCCCAACTGTAGCAAGGCCTACCTGGCCGGCGAAGCACCGGAAGAGTGGATGCCCCTGCGTTCCGAAGATTTTTATAACGACCACGGCATCGAGGTGCGGACTAAGCGCCGCGTCACCCGTGTCGATGCGTCCAATAAGCGGATCGAATTTGAAGACCAAGAGCCAATGTCTTACGATAAGATTGTGCTGTGCACCGGCGGCGCACCGCGGCACCTGCCCCTGCCCGGTATGGGCCTGGAAAATGTACATACGCTACGCAGCCTGGCCGACAGCCGGCAGATCCGCAAAGAGGCCGAAAGCGCCAAAAAGGCTGTCGTCATCGGCGCTTCTTTCATCGGAATGGAAAGCGCCGCCAGCTTGCTGAATCACGATTGCGAAGTGACGGTCGTCGGTCTTGAAAAGGCGCCCTTCGCCCGCGTCTTCGGCGAAGACATCGGCAGCCTCCTCCAGCGAATGCACGAGGAAAAAGGCGTACAATTCAAACTGGGGCACTCCGTGGAAGGACTGAAAGGCAAAGATGGTAAAGTAATGGCCGTTACGCTCGACAACGGGGAGGACCTGCCCGCCGATCTCGTCCTGGCCGGCATCGGTGTAGAACCCAATACCGGTTATCTGGAGGGCGTACCCCGCGAAAAAGACGGCGGCATTCGCACCGATGATTTCCTGCATGTACGCCACGATCTCTACGCGGCCGGCGATATCGCCCACTTCCCGCTCAACGGCAGCACGGCCCGTATCGAACACTGGGCCCTCGCCTGCCAGCAGGGACGTGTGGCCGGGATGAATATGGCCGGCGCCAATCATCCTTTCAAAACGGTGCCCTTCTTCTGGACGCGGCAGCACGGCAAAAGCCTGGCCTACCTCGGCCACGCCAAAAACTGGGAGCGCATCATTTACCAGGGAGATGTCGACGAGCAAAGTTTCCTCGCTTTCTACGTCGTGGACGATAAAGTGAAGGCCGTCGCCGGCATGGGCCGCGGCGAACTCAACGCCATCCAGGAACTCATGCGCCAGGACCAAATGCCCGCTCCGGCCGATATCGAAGCCGGCAAGGTCGACTGGACAGCACGGCTGAAGCGAAGCCGGAAGTGAGAATTCGGAAGTCGGAAAGGGCTCTCACCGGCTTTACGTGATACCTAAAAGAGCGGCGGAAAAAGTACCATCTTTCAAGCTTACTAATAAGCTACGAAAATAGATGTTATGGTGGGAAATTAAGGTCACGGCGACGAGGGTAGTATCTCATCAGGAAGTTTCCTGAGCCCCATCGAGCGTAAGATCTTAATTTCTCGCTATCAGCCGCCAGGAACCGGCCGTCGGGACTACTTCCAAAAAATATAATACCTTCGGGAGTATTCAGAATACCGATACAAGATGAAGATACCAACTATCCTGCCAGGGATCCTTATTTTACTGGGAATTATCCTGTATAGCTGCGACAGCTCCTCCGCCCGCGACAATGCTTCCGCTTCGGCCCAAAAGGCCAAGATCAAGCAGGTCGCCAGTGAATTCTTCGCTACCTACGCCGAGCGGGAAAACTGGGAAAAGCTCCTCTCTTTTTACCGCCAGGATATGCAGTTTGAGGACGTTATGCTGCAGATCAAGATATTCAATAAGACGGACTTTCAGGCTTTCTACAACTGGCCCGAAGGGAATTTTCAGAAACTGTCGCCCGATCAGCCGCATCTGGTGCTGCAAACGCTGGCCGTCAATGATTCCACCGCGGTCGGGCGGGGCTATTTTACGCCTTTCTACTTCCGCGGCGAATTGTACGAATGGCGCTGGGGCAGCGAATTCACCATCTGGCTTTATTTTGACGAGCGGCTGAAAATCAAGCGCCAGATCGACTTCATTGAGTACCCGGACTGGATCCTCGAAGACGTAATCCGCCAGTACCGCGAACGGTAAACAGAGGCCCCTTTTAGGGTTGGTCGCTCGGCATTTTGGAGGCGGTAGAGGAAGCCGGAAGTCGGAAAGCGCCCGCCTTCGCTGGAAGCTACGGCGGGTAAGAGAAGTCGGAAGGCCTCCCACCGGTTCTATAGAATACCTGTAAGAGTGGTGGAAAAACTACTATTTTTCAAGCTTACTAATAATCCGGGTTAAGTGAAACAGCCTCTAAGTAGGCGGACAGGATTCACGGGAGGAACAGGATTGATCGGGTTTAGAAATCCTGTTCATCCCAGTTTCCACAGGAAACTGAATTCCAAAAATGTATATGATCCTGTTTATCCCCGACCAAGTGCAACTTGGTCGGGCAAGCCCTGTGGAATTCGCAAGGCGATTATTCCACGGGGCAAGCTGTCAATCCTGTTCCTCTAAACTCAAAATAAATCTGTCCGGGTTGAGGTGACGGTGGAATGCGTTTTTCCTACGTTTAAGATTTGACTAATCCTGCCGGGCGTTACACCTTAATTTTCCACCATCATTCCCAACCGTCAGGCCTCCTTGTCGATGGCGTGGGCTTGGAGGTCTTCCATACTGACGTACTCCAGGGCCCGCTCATGCGTCGAGGCCAGAATGACGGGCGGCGCCTTGCCGGCTTCCAGGGCTTCGCGCCAGCGCAGGGCGCAGAGGCACCAGCGGTCGCCGGCCCGCAACCCGGGAAACTGGTATTCCGGGCGGGGCGTCATCAGGTCATTGCCGCGGGTGAAGGTGTAGCGGAGGAAGTCGTCGGTCATTTCGGCGCAGATGACATGGCGCCCCGAATCTTCGAGGCCGGTTTTGCAAAATCCATCGCGATAGAATCCGGTGACAGGATCCTGGCAGCAGCTTTCCAGATCTTCGCCGAGCACATTTTTGGGTGGTTTGCCGTTGGAGCTAAAGACCATATACGAGTGAAGTTTTCTACTTTCAAACAGTTGAGCCGGGTTCCTGTTCAGTTAGCATTCTTCTGAGAGAGCAGTGTCAGTAAGCCCTTCCCAATTTCATCAACTGACAAAGCCGTATTGGATAAAACAACTACGCCAATCTGTTCTTCCCTATCCACCATGCCCACAAAACTGCGAAAGCCACCGGTGCCGCCGTTGTGCCAGATGATTTCCCGGCCACTGGCGGGTAGTGTTTCAATGATCCAGGCCAATCCCATCTGCATGTTCTCGTCCATTTCGGCGCGTGGCTGGTGGGTGACGGGAAAGGGAGTATGTTTCTCCAGATTGGCTTGCAGGAAGCGCAGCATATCGGGAGTGGTAGAACGCAGGGCGCCGGCGCCGGCGAGTCCCGGGAGGTCCCATGCGGGATTGGCGTAGCCCCGCGGATTATAACCCGGCGCGAAGCGCGATTGCTGGTCTTCGCTCAGTTCAATTGCCGTGGAATGCATGTCTAAGGGGTGCAAGACATACCGGTTTATCAAGGTTTCGTAGCCGACGCCTTCCACCCGGGCGAGCAATTGCCCCAGGAGCCCGTAGCCGATGTTGGAGTAGGCGGTCTCCCGCTCTGCAGGGGGCTTGGGCTGGTATTCCCGCAGAAAATCGAACAGGTCTTCTTCTTGGTAATTGGCGTAAGGGTTGCGCAAGTTCAGCAACACATCCCACTTCATATTATCGGGCAAACGCGGTAGTCCCGAAGTGTGGGTAGCCAGTTCCAACAGTGTGATGTGCAAAGAATCGGGCCAGTTGACAACGCCTTCCGGCAAATATTGCGCGATGCGATCATCATATTGCACTTTCCCCTCCCTGACCATTTCCGCCAGCACGGCGGCGGTGAAGGTCTTGGTAATAGAACCGATCTCATAAATAGTACTGTTATCAGGGGATGCACTTCCCGTTCCGCTGATATGCCCGTAGTGCTGGTAACTGAACTGACTGTCCTGAATGATGCCGATAGAAAGGGCGTGGGTACGCTCATCTGCCAGGTAAGCCTGGATGAGGTCGTCCCTCTTGTTTACCTCGGAAAGCGCCGGATAGTCAATTCCCGGGGGCGGCCAGATATACCGGTAGACCACAATACCTGCCACGGCCGCCAGAATGAGAAACATAACCAGAAGAATTTGCCAGGTTTTCATTTTTGGGTTTTCCAGTAAAATTAGGGAAGGGAAGGTGGAAAGGCAAGGGGGAAGAACAGAAGAACTGCAGAACGGACGAACAGAGGAACCGCAGAATGGAGGAAGTAGTGCACAGGCGGGCTTGGGCGGGGCAATGCCGGGGGGCAGGGGAGAATTTTTGAGGAACAATCTCCAATAACAATAACAATTTCAATAACAATTACAATTACAATAACAATAGCAATTCCTGTCATTGCAGCGGATTGCCATTGCTCATTGCCATTGCCATTGCCATTGAAATTAAAACGGCTATTGAGGGTTAATTCGTGGAAAAAGATCAATTACAATGGTCAATTACAATTACAATAACAATAGCAATTCCCGTCATTGCAGCGGATTGCCATTGCTCATTGCCATTGCTCATTGCCATTGCTCATTGCCATTGCCATTGCTCATTGCTCATTGCCATTGCTCATTGCCATTGCTCATTGCCATTGCCATTGCTCATTGCCATT